>JAFZQH010000013.1 GCA_017550165.1 Lachnospiraceae bacterium
GGTAATTCTAACGGTAAACGTCACTTCTTTGGTGGTCTTATCATGATTAGCGTCCCCGGCTGCTGTCACTTTGGCGGTGATGGGGTAGGTTCCCGCCGGGGTTCCTTTCTTGACTGTGACTATTCCGCTGTTTTTATTGATCTTAATACGAGAGTCTCCGCTCTCCTTTACATATTTTAGCTTACCCTGCCCTTTTTTGGATACCTTTATCACCTTTTTTACGGCCAGGGTCTTTGACTTCTTTTTAAGGTCTTTCTCCTTAACAGAGGCTGTCTTTCCTTTGATCTTCAGGGAGTTTTCCGCCTTATTTATCTTAAAGGTTACGGTCTTTTTCCCTTTGATCTCGCCCTTGCCGGTAATTGTTATGGTGGCCGTTCCGGCCTTCTTGTTATTCTTGTATGATACAGTGTAATCAGTTTTCTTCTTCAGGTTCTTGCCACCCAGGTTTACCGTGATATTCTGGGTGATGGCTTTCCCGGTATAAGTCTTATCAATGACACCTTCTACCGTAGCATTCTTCATATCCTTTGCCTGAGAAGCTTTCAGGATCTTAAAGGGAACATCCTTTGTGCCCGTGTAGTCACCTATGCCGGTTATGGTCATGGTGGCCGTTCCCACATTTACGTTATTTGCATACGACAGGGTATAATCCACGCCTTCTGAGAGAACAGTTCCATCTACTGTGACTTTCGGGTTCTGTGTTAATGCAGAGCCCGTGTATGTCCAATTGACGATTCCCGTGACAGTCGCATCAGCAACCGTGACCGGTACCGGATCATCATCCGTGTTTTCAGGTTTATCCGGGTTTATAGGTTTGTCCGGGTTTTCAGGTTTATCCGGATTATCTGGTTTGTCCGGATTATTAGATCTGCTGACTGTTACAGTACAACTCTTTGTCTTTGCCAGACCATTGGAATCCAATCCAACCGTAGTCGCTGTAATGGTAGCTTGTCCGGTATTGTCCGAAGCTTTTGCATAAACAGTCGTTCCGCTGTCTATCTCGGTTGTGGAAGTTAAGGCGGTTTTGCAGTCTTTATCCTGATAAAGCGTAATCCTGTCAGAACCCGAAGATACGCTCCACTTTAGTTTTTTGTCGTACGCATTATCAGGGCTGACACTGCCGCTAAACGAGAATATCTCCCCGCAAGTGACCGTTTTGTCCGAGAAAGAGGTATTTATACCTGTAACATATACAGGTGGTATGTTAATCTTTCTGACGTTTGAATAACATGGTGCATATTCTACACCGTCTATCTCTTCACCTGCAAATGCCACTCTTACATAGTAGTCTCCCACTCCACTTGCAGCATTAGTCCACTCAGATCCGTTTGTTTTACAGAACTGCAGTGAGAGTTTTTCCGCAGAGACATCGAGTATATTACTTTCATCATAAACGCCTTCGTAAGCCGAAAATTCATTCTCACCATCGCAATCACTGGGATCATTCTTTTCGATCGCCTCTTTTGAAAGCTTTACCTTGGAAATGAAATTATCTATATCATTATTCGTAAAGTCACCGAAAAGATAAAGGGAAGGATTTTTAACTCTTCCTTTGTATTCCTCCATACTATCGTTAAATTCTTTATATTCCAGGCCACTGTACTGGTACAGTGTCAATTCATCAACGTCACGCCCGGCTATCCACCACTCGATAGGTTTACCGCTGCTATCGGTACCTATATACAGTTTCTGGTACGTAGCACCTTTGCCTTCATAGGGTCTATTTTCATTAAAACGTGCTTCACCGTGACTTATAAATGTACATTCGTCTTCCGTGTTATATATACCCCAGGAACAGGATAGGTCTGATTTATATGCAAAAACGCGGGGATTCATGCTTTTTGCTTCATTTATCGATGCTGTTTTTCCGGTTGCATCGATTGAAAATGCCAGTGGTGCAGAAGCCTGGGCCAACTGCTCATTTGTTGGTTCATCTTCGACCCAGACTTTTACGGTATACCCTTTCAGATCAGGTGCATCAGTAAATTCTGCTGATGTATCGCTGTCGCCTAAAATCTTTCCGGCAACATAAACCGTATCACCTGATTTTGCATTTAAGGTTTCGGGATCTGTTCCGTCATCATCAGTTTTGCTGTAATCCCAGTTTTTATAAGCCTGTACCATAAGATACTTGCCTTGCGGCAACACAAGCCCATCGTCGGTTGAAAAGGCTAATTTTTCATTGGTACTATCATAAGTTATCTTTCCTCTTATGCTGTCAAGGGAAATACTCTTAAGGTGCATCCCCCAATCAGGCACTTTACCGGAATTATTCCTCCTGCCCAATTTATCATATTGGGCTATCTCTTTCTTTATTAGTTTTCCATCACCCGATTCACTCGAAAGGGCCATGGCCGCAAAAACTCTTGAAGGCAAAGCTATACATCCGCAGGCTCCGGCATAGATCCAGCTATCATCAACATCATGACCTTCAATATTATAACCACTGTCGCTGCATATAACTTCAGTCGTCTCTTCAAACGATGGAGAACGCAAAGAAATACTATCATAAATTCCCGGATTCCCGCCCCAAAACGCTATAGGTACAATATTTTTCCATTTATTATCTTTACCGTTTTTTACTTTTTGTTTGTATGTATAATAGTTGCTCAGGTCATAACCGGGGTCTGCACTCACAAGTTGACCCTCATATGTATTTACATGCCGGTGCATAAGAAGTCCGCTTGCAGCCCAGAATCTGTCCTTTGTCTGAACAATGCTGGTTGTTCTTGTAAGCGCCTTGTCATCATTGGACGAATCCAATACTTTACTGTCGTTAAATACATTTGTGATAACGGTTTTCGGCTGGAAAAGACTAAGCTCGGCATCCGTAAAACTATTCAGAAAATTCGATGCGTTCTTTGTTCCATTTGATCCGTCAATGGGCATATTACCATTTTCTTTGGTAAGTCCGTTCATCCATGCACGAAGATCGGATCTTGCCCACTGGTTACAGAATGCGTCGGTTACTGACAGTTCGCCTTGGGCATTGACTCTTTTTACATTGAAGCCGGCAAAGCCCAAAACACTTAATACCAGGGTCATCCCCAAGCATAACGCCATGCCTTTTTTTAATTGACCGATAGTTTTTCCCCTTTTCATAAAACTCATCCTCTCTTATCCTACCTAAAAGTTTCCTGTTCCTATTATTTGGTTATCCTAATCAGATCATTTATCCTCAAACTCGTTCCCGTCGCCATGATATTATTGATATAGATAACATCCTTCACCTTGTTCTCGGTCACGAAGTCCTTCAGCTTACCCTTATAATACCTGTAGTCCAAAACATACACATTTTCATAATGGTCTACCAGGAAGGGTACGAAGGCATTACCGTAAGACTCCTTGATAACCACGCAGGCAGATCCGTCGGAAAGCTCCGGATTCTTTATCTTGACCAGAGGATTATCCCCGCCGATGAAAGCGCTGTATTTGGTGGAGGTTCCCCATCCGGAGACGTCGCTTACGATATTCCACTTAACCTCATTACCGTTCTTGTCCACATAGACCATGTCATTGGTAGCCTTGGGGCAATATGCCTCCACCGTATCCGGGGTGGCTGCCAGTTCGGGAGCCTTGCCGGAGTCAGCATAGAAAGACCCCAGGAATCCCGGGTATTCCTGCTTCTCGTAGAAATCAATGGGCTTAGCAGTCAATCCCCTGGCCTTGCAGTACTCGGTATATGCGTAGTAAGCACCCAGCTGGGTCCAGTGGTGATCGGTCCTGAAATAAATATATTCATTCTTATGCTCTTTTAAGACATCATAAATGTTGACCTTCTTGACCTTGCTGCTCATTACGGAGAAAATGTAGCTCATGGCCTCCTTCTGGTCGCTGGTACCTATATCCTTGCGGATGTTCTCCGGCAGCACAACACCGGTGCTGTTGGGAATGATGATGTCATATACATCAGCGATACCGTCCAGTTCGTCAGCCGCATAATTGATAACAGCCGCATACTGCTCCGACATCTCTTTTCCGAAAGAGTAAAGCTCGTATCCCGCATTACCTGCCACGAAGACAGGGCCAAGTTTCTGGGTGGGAAGGTTAACATTCTCTTCTTCCGATGAGGAAGGGGTGGTAGTAGTCGCCTCCGCCGAAGAAGACTCTTCAACAGAAGGGAGTTCCTGCAATGTAGCGATCTTGCCCTCGTTGTCGGTGGGGATCTCGTCACCCTTCTTCACCGTACCGTGGATCTGGACAGAGCCTATACCGTTAAAGCTCTGCAGAGCAGAATTGGCACTGATAAGGCTCTCCCTGAAGGGGAAGGTATCGGAATACCAGGTATCAATATCTTTGAAATATGTCCCGTCAAGAAAAGATGTAAGAGAAAATGAGGGAAACTTCGCCAGGTCTCTCTTCTCTATCTCGGATGTGGTAGGGTGCAGAGGGATAATAAGCGCGATTACCGCGCCTAATGCCAGTACAAAGAAGAACACTGCGCTTCTTATGATCTCCGCACGTTCAATTATCCGTCGTCTTTCACGTTTTTTCATAAACTAGCTCCCTAAAACTGGAAATACAAAAACGGGTTATAACTGTTGCCTGCCAGCGCCATGGTGGACAGGATCAGCAGTACTACCGGCGCAACAACGTCTATAGCTGATTTAAAGATCAACATTCCCTTATATTTGCTGCCAATCTTATTAAGCAGTCTCCCCAGTTCCTTGATAAAAGGAGTAACCGCCACGATACACAAAACGATAAAGAAAATATAATTCATAAATATGGTGCCGGTCTCATAACTGGTAAAGGAATTGCCGTTAGCACAGAACATTCCCTTAAACACGGTACCCATAAGCCCGATATCCTCGAATTTGAAGATGATCCATCCGAAGAATACCACTATGAGCATGTAAATATGTCCGAAAAGCTTGGGCAGGCCGGATAAGACATCAAGAAGGAAGAGCTTCTCCAACACCAGGAACACGAAGAAGAACAGTCCCCACATAATGTAATTGGTGCTGGCTCCGTGCCACATACCCGTAAGGAACCATACGATGAAGAGGTTAAATATCTGCCTTCCTTTAGAGCACCTGTTGCCTCCCAGGGGAATATATACATAGTCCCTGAAGAAGGTGCTCAGGGAAATGTGCCATCTTCTCCAAAAATCCGTTACACTGTTGCCTGTATAGGGATAATTGAAGTTCTCCCTGAAATGAAATCCTGTCATAAGCCCCATACCTATGGCCATATCGGAATACGCGGAAAAATCCAGATAAATCTGGAACATGAAGAAAAGCATACCCAGCCACAGAGCCAAGGCCGAACACTGGGAAACCGAGTCCAGCGGAACCAACTGATCAAACACCTTGGCACAGGTATTGGCAAGTAATGTCTTCTTGGCCAGTCCTACGGCAAATCTGGTAACACCTCTTGCCAGTTCATCAGAATCGATGGTCCTGTATTCGATCTCATCTGCCACATCCTGATAACGGACGATGGGTCCTGCGATACACTGATGGAAGAGTCCCGCATAAAGAAGCACGATAAAGAAATTGCGCTCTGCCGGGATCTCATCACGATACACATCTATGGTGTATGATATGAGCTGGAAGGTATAGAAAGAGATACCTATAGGCAGCGCAATATCAATGATCTCCTTTGGAAATCCCGTAAAACTCCTGAGTATGGATGATGCAAAACCGAGATACTTAAAGATGCCCAGGATGGTAAGACAGCCTATAAGGTCTATCACCAGCCAGCGCTTGCGCACTCTTTTACGCCCGTTGGAATCTATACCGATGGCACACACCCAGTTGATAAATACCATGGCTACAAGCAACAGTATATACTTTGGGTTGGTCCATGCATAGAAAACAAGCGAAAAGACCAATAATATAACATTCCTTGCCCTGATGCTCCTGCTGAGAAAATAAAAGAACAGACAGCAGGGCAGGAAAAGATAAACGAATAATAAACTCGAAAATACCACTTTTATAAATCCTCAATACTCTTTTTTATGTCAACAGGCATATAAAGCGAGCCAAGGGCACATATAATACCGTCGGTCCCGGCATGATCCAAAGCCGTTCTTACACCCTCCTTGATGGAAGATGCCGCCATAACCGGTAAACCGTATTTCTCCAAATGACCCTTAAGAAGGGTGGCTTCCATGGCTCTTCCGGGATAATCAGGGGTAACCGCTATGAATTCCCGGGCCAAACCCGCAATATGGGGGATCATGGTGTCCAGATCCTTGTCAGCCATAACACCTATGATAAAGGTAACCTTCCTGCCTTTGCAATGAGCAGACAGGCTCTCGGCGGTGGCCTCGATCCCCTGGGGATTGTGAGCCCCGTCCACGATAAACACCGGCTCTTTCATAAGGACTTCAAACCGGCAGGGCCATTTTACCGCAGCCAGCCCCGTCCTTACAGCCTCACTTAGTATATTGTAACCTTTCTCATTTAAGATTTCAATCGTTTTAAAAACCATGGAAAGGTTTTTGATCTGGTATGAACCCGTAAGGGGTATGGACATAGCCTTATACTCCTTGTAATCCACCACCTGGACATCCCAGTCCAGGGAAAGGGGGATTACTTTCTCCGGCTCGCACAGATGGGGCACCGCTCCCACCTCTTTGCACTTGTCGGTAAAAACCTTCTCGACTGACCGATCCTGCCGGTAGATCACCGCATGGCAGCCCGGTTTGATGATACCGGCCTTCTCAGCGGCAATCTCAGTCAGGGTATTCCCTAAGATCCCCGTATGATCAAGACCGATGGCAGCCAGTACTGCCACCTCCGGAGCAGGGATCACATTGGTGGAATCCATCCGGCCTCCCAGGCCTACCTCCAGGACCACTATATCGCATTTTTGCCTTTTAAAATATTCAAATCCTATGGCGGAAATGAGTTCAAACTCCGTAGGAGGCTCCTTCATCTTTGCAACAAAGGGCTTTATGTATTCCACCAGGCTGCAGATGTCCTCATCGCTGATCATCTCTCCCGAAACCTGCATCCTTTCATTGAAGCGGTATATGTGGGGAGACGTAAAAAGCCCGGTCTTGTAACCGGCCGCCGTCAAAACAGCGGCAAGCATTGCCGCTGTAGAACCTTTTCCGTTAGTACCTGCTATATGAATGTATCTGCAGTCCCCTTCCGGATGTCCCATAAGCCCCATAAGCTCTTCCGTCCTGGAAAGTCCGGGTTTTTGAGACTGCCATTTAATGCCGTGGATGTACTCCAGGGCCTCATTTATATTCAAATCAACAACTTCCCTTCATTCAGTCTTCCACCACTATCCCGGACTTTTTAATATGCTCATCCAGCAGTTTAAAGAGTTCCTTGGGATTAATGGGCTTGGTGATATATGCGTTCATGCCGGCCTCCATGGCCTCATCGATATCAGCTGAGAATGCATTGGCGGTCATGGCAATGATGGGCACCCTGTCTGTATAATCCGCACCCAAAGCACGTATGGACTGCGTAGCCTTGATACCGTCCATAACAGGCATCTGGATATCCATAAGGATGGCATCATATCTGGGCCTGGAGGGCATATCCAGGAAACGCTCCACTGCCCGGAGTCCGTTCTCTGCCACATCCACCATCAATCCGGCCTGCTCCAGAAGAATGACCGCCATCTCGGAATTAATGATATTATCCTCCACCAGAAGAATCTTCCTTCCCGTAAGATCGAAAGATGCATCGGATTCGTCCTCTGCAAGGGGTTCATAATGAGCCTCCTTGAATTCCAGCTCAACTACCGCTTCCGTTCCCACATTTTTCTGGCTGTGGAGGTATATCTTACCTTCCATGGTGTCCACCAGCCTTTTGGCTACCGACAGACCTATACCCGCTCCGCCGGAGCTTTCCACGGCAAAGGGCTCAAAGGCCCGGGTCAGGAATTCATCGGTCATGCCCACACCGTTATCCTTGATCATAAAGCGTGTAAATATGGCATTATCATGTTCCTTGTTGACCTTCTGCTCTATAGTCATCCAGATCTTGCCGTCATTGGGAGTGAACTTGATGGCATTGGACATGAGGATACCGAGAACCTGTCTTACCTTGCTCTTATCCATGGAAAGAGGGATATCCATAAATGATCCCGGATTATAGATAAAGAGCTGGTTCTTCTCCTCCATCTGGGGATTGAACATAACGATAACACCCGCCAGGCACGAAGACAGTGAGCAGGGTCCGAAATGAAGTTCGGAGTACATTCTCTTGTTATCGCCTTTGTCAGTCTCGGCTATATCATCGGCTATGCTTCGGAGAACCTCACCCAGCATATTGATCTTGCCCAGGTACTCTCTTACACGCTCGATATTATCATCCTGCATGGCGATATGGGACAAGCCCAGGATATCATTAAGAGGCGTCCTGATATCGCGGCTGACCCTGGAAACAAAATCAGCATGCTCCGCCCTTACCATCTCAGTCTCTTTAACTGCATCCTTCAGGATATCATCCTTGTATTTGCCTTCCGTATAAACATCGGTAATATCAGACTGGGTGAAGATGATCCTTTTATGGAACCTGTCCAGATACTGGAACTGGAACATCTTACGACTGTCGATCCCCTTATCCGTAATGGTAAATGCACAGGTGTAAATGCTCTTCCTCTCCAACTCCCTTGTAATTGTAGCAAGGGAGAGCCTGCGCCTGATCTCATCCACATCCACATTGCTTACCACCTTGTACATGTGGTGCTCCAGTATCCTCGTATATGTGAGACCTTCCATATTGGTACCGAATCGCTCGGGATACTTGGTCATAAAGATCTTTACCGAGTCATCCTCGATATTGATCAGTTCCACATATTCAAATACACCGGCCAGGATACGTTCGTTGATGATCTTGGTATTCTTCTGATCGTCTATATCCCTTATGCTTAAGTAGCCTTCAATATCATTATTGTCCGGGTTGATGTAGAGAGATGCTCTGGATTCAACCCATCTTACGCTGGTATCCGTCACCAGGAAATTATGCTCATATTTGAATGAAGACTTTCCTACACCGAATTCCTCCATCATCTTTTTCCGGTCAAACAGCTTCTTGTACCCCAGCATGGAATCCATACCGGTATTACGCTCGGAAGCACGTTTAAATAGCATGTCAACCGTATCGATATCTTCTGTCCAGGGCACATCCTCATCCAGATTGCAGATATCAAGATCGCAGGTGTTCTTGGACAGGTTGATCCTGAAGGACATAACGGCATCGATAGCAACCACCTCATTGGAAAGCTGTCCCTCAAGATAGCGCTGTTCCAGCTCGGTCTTTCTTCGGATCTGATTATCGCTGTCCAGGATAACCCCGTAGAAACGCAGCTTGTTGCCGATCCGCTGGCCCATATAAGCCCTGAATGTAACCCAGATAAATCCTTTGACACGGTTGCTGATACGGAAGCTTACTTCAAAATCATTCTTTTTCGGATCAAATACGGCAAGTTGTTCCTTTATGGTCTCCACGTCTTCAGGATGGCAGTAATCGAAAGGATCATTGCTTCCCAAAGCCAGGTTGGTCTCACGCTTGACGCCCAGCAGGTCCTTGATGCCGTCACTGATAAAGACGATGCTTAAGTCCGTCCCATCTGCTTCTAAGATGCATACGCCTCCCGGGATCATGTTGATCATGCTCATGGTCCGTTCTGACTCCGACAGGGTAAAGAAAGCATAGTATCTTACGGCAACGGCAAGGATAAACACAGCCATTAGAATGGCAATATAAAACTGGGCAGTGGTCATTATATAAAACGTGAACCGCCTTGTGGAATGATCGAAATATGCATTTGTCTTATTGAAGAATTCCCAGGAAATAAGACCGCAGGCAACAACAACTATAACGGAAATGATAGCCGTCACATAGAACTTCAATTTTTTATTGAGAAGATCTAAGGCGTTGTTCTGATCCATGGTCTCAAAAAGAGACTGCATGTGCTCGGAATCCATCCAGGTCCTTAAAAGTACCAGGACGACCACGGCAACAGTGAGATTGATGGCAAAATCAAGCAGGGTGACAAGAACATCCTCCGAATAAAGGATATTGTCACCGAATAAGGCCAGCCTCAAACCGTAGAATACGGATGTATATACCAGCATAGAGATGGAAGCGGATACGCTGATCCTGTAATTTTTCTCTTTGATGCGTTTTTCGGTCAACCGGAAAATGATGCCCGCTACAAGTCCGAAGAGGACTCTGGTCCCTATGGCCAGGATAACGCTGTATACGGCATTGCCGCTGTCTATGGGCGAGAAGAGTTTCTCAACACCTTCGCAGTAGAAGGAGCATGCCTTCCACATGCCTGACAAGCCATATACCAATCCCAGAAATGCGCCGCCTCCCGGTCCGAGAAGCATGGCCGCTGCAAGGACAGGCACTATGGCAAAGGTCACCACTGCATCACCGATACTGATATTACCCAGCACCGAGTATGCAATAATAACCTCTGCTGCAGACAAGAGTGAGATTATATACAGACTTCCTCTCTTTGACTTGACCATAGAATCAATCCTTTTTAATTACTTCTCACCGGACAGAACATCATCATCCCCGACCGGCAGTATAAGTGCCAAAAGCATTCCGATAACTGCTGCCAGAGCCAGACCTGAAATGGTAACAGTCTCTGTAACGGGAATGGAATCGCAACCTATACCTACAACAAATATCAGGGCTGCTATCATAAGGTTCCTGCTGTTTCCGAAATTCAGTCGTGAGTTAATGAGGATCCTTACACCCACTGCGGAGATCATACCGTAGAGTATGATACTTATGCCTCCTGTAACAGGTCCGGGGATGCAGGATATAAATCCTCCTATCTTACCGAAGATGCCCATGATGATGGCAATGACCGCAGCGATCCTTATAACCGAGGGATCGTAGTTCTTGGTAACTGCCAGGACACCTGTGTTCTCACCGTAAGTGGTATTGGCCGGTCCGCCCAGAAGTCCTGCAAGAGCTGTAGCGATACCGTCTCCTGCGATAGTCCTGTGAATACCGGGATCAACCATGAAATTCTGACCGCATACCGCACTGTTGGTGGTTATGTCACCCACATGTTCTATCAAAGTAACGAATGCGATGGGGGCAACCGCAAGTATGGCATCTGCCTTGAATGTGGGAAGACATGTAAGCTGCGCCAGAACATCCGCATCCATAAATGAGAAGAAGTGAGCATTTGCCACATTGGTAAAATCACAGAATCCCATGGGTATGCAAATGAAGAATCCCACTATTATCGCAAACAATATAGGCATAAGATTGACAATGCCCTTGGTATATACCGAAACGATGATGGCAGTCGCCACAACCAGCAGCGTTACCAAACATGCCATAAGCGAGAACTCTCCGTTCCAGTATAATGCATTGCTTATTGCCGAACCGCTTAAGCGAAGGCCGATCACTATGATGATGGGGCCCGTAACGATAGGCGGCAGCAGTCTGTTGATCTTGTCATATCCCACCAGCTTGATAAGCAGGGCAAACAGGACATATATAAGACCCGCAACGATCAATGCTCCTTTAAGGGCAGACAACTTCTCCAGAAAACCCGGATCTCCCATCTTGCTGCCTCCCAGCACTGAGATGATCCCTCCCATAAAGGCGAAGCTGGATCCCAAAAAAACAGGTACCTTCTTTTTCGTTATAAAGTGAAAAACCAAAGTACCTAATCCCGCACAAAAAAGTGTAATACTGGTATTAAGCCCTGTCAGTGCGGGAACCAGCACAGTAGCACCGAACATTGCCAGTACGTGCTGTACTCCCAGTATCAGCTTTTGGCTGACTGTCTTCTCTTCCATTACTCTCTCCTCCTGAATACTCTATGCTTTCTTTTATGCGTTAAAAAATACTACTTTTCCGATCACAATACCCTCTATACCTGTGCTTGCAAGCTTAAAGCCTATGGCATCACCCACATTCGAGTTACCGGCAAGTGCCCAGTCAGCTGCGGAATAGCAGGCCGAGGGAGCTCCATTGGCCAGAGCCAGCATAAATTTGGAGGTAGTACCGTCAGATGTCATCTCCCAGGTAGGAGCAAACTGCATATTCTGGAAAAGCACTGCCTGAACGGTATTAGGATACCTTGTACTCTTAAGCCTGTTAACGATAACGCTGGCAACGCCCTTCTTTTCTTCCATTCCTTCTGCCCCGACCTCGCACCATATCATGGCAGCGATCATATCGCGGTCACTGGCTCCGACACTTACACTGTCTGTCTTGGTCACCTTCTGCTCGGTGGTCTGTTCACCCTTGGTACCACCGGTGGTACCTATCTCTTTATCTGCGATAAGGATCTCTTTCTCCAGGGCTTTGATCCTTGCAGCTGAAACGGCTATCTCATCCTCCTTGTCCCGGATAGATTCTTCCTGGTCACGGATGGTGGCATCCTGTTCCCGTATTGTCTGTTTTGCTTCTTCAATGCTGTTCCTTGCCTGGGCCAGCTTATTATTGGCATCGGCGCTTAAGACCTTAAGATCTGACTCGTCCTGCTCTAATTTCTGTTTAAGCCCGTTGATCTCAAGAACCTTCCCTTTAAATGCCTCCAAAAGAGCCTTGTCTGATTCAAGAACTTTGGATACATACTGGGTCCTGTTGATCATCTCGGAGATGCTTCTGGATTCGAGGATGACCTCGATATACCCGGTGGTTCCCTTCTCGTAGATGAACTTGAACCGCTTCTTCATGTTCTCATACTGGAGCTTGACCTGCTCCTCTGCGGATTTAAGCTCTTGGGCGGTATCGGAAACCTCCTGACGTTTATCTTCATACTTTTGCTGTGCTGAGGCAGCCTCCGTATTAAGATCGATGGCCCTTTTATTAACCTCTGAAAGGTATGCTTCCGTCTCTTTTTTCTGTTGCTCGGTCTCCTGCTTTTCTCTCTCGGTCCGGGCCTTTTCCTCCTCCATCTCCTTCTTTCTCTTCTCTTCAGCAGCCTTGGATTCTTCAGCCTCTTTCTTGCGCTGCTCGGCCGACTTGGAGGAGCTTGAAGGTTCTGCCGCCGTATATCTTGTATAGCATGTAAAGCTAAGGGCAAAAACCGTCAGGGCTATCACTATGAACTTTAAGTCAAAGAATCCTCTTCTCTTCATCGCTTTCACTCATCCGGGAATAATTGTCTCTTTAAGGTATGATACAACTTGTTTATATCTATGGGCTTGGAGAGATGACCGTTCATACCTGTCTGCAGCGATCTCTCCATATCATCGTCAAATGCGTTGGCCGTCATGGCATAGATGGGCACCGTAGAGGAATCCTCCTTACCCATGGCACGGATGAAGTTGGTAGCCTCCAATCCGTTCATTACCGGCATACGGATATCCATCAGGATAATATCATAGTAGTAGGGCGGCATTGAAGCGTATTTTAAAACTGCCTTCTTGCCGTTTTCCGCCTCTTCCACCTCGAATCCCACGTCTTCCAGCAATGTCCTTGCTATCTCGGCATTAAGCTCATTATCCTCTACAAGAAGGACACGTTTCCCCGTGAAATCATAGTTCTCGCTCACGGTCGTCTCCATAGTCTCAAGTTCCTGTGTAGGATCGACCAGCATCTTAATGGAGAAAGGAACATCAAAGTAAAATGTGGATCCTTTGCCCTCCTCGGATTCAACCTTTAAGATACCGTTCATGCTCCTGACCAAATGGCTGCTTATGGAAAGTCCCAGCCCGGAACCGCCGTATTTATTGCTTATGGCGGAATCTGCCTGTTCAAAGGCATTGAATATCTTCACCAGATTGGAAGATTTGATACCGATACCCGTATCCTTGACGGCAAAATATACCCGGATCATGTCCTCTTCCTGCAGGGTCTGCTTAACGATAAGCTTGACCTCTCCACCCTCGGGAGTGAACTTAATGGCATTGCTTAACAGATTCATGAGAACCTGCCTGATCTTAGTGGGATCTCCCATGATCATCTCATTTTTGAGGACAATATCCGTAGTGAAATTGATCTTTTCATCCTCTGCCTGAGTCTTATTCAGTCTGACCACCTCATTTACAAGTTCGAGGAGGTTCATGGGTTCTTCCTTAATGGTGATCTTTCCGTTCTGTATCTTGGATACGTCCAGGATATCATTTATAAGGGAAAGCAGATACTTCGACGATGAATCGATCTTCTTTAGACAGTCAAGTACCTTCTCCTTATCGTCCACAACGTTCATTGCGATATTGGTCATTCCTATGATGGCATTCATGGGTGTCCTGATATCGTGGGACATTTTCGAGAGGAAATTGATCTTGGCCGAATTGGCATAATCCGACTTGATCTTCAGCATATTCATGGAGATGATCTTGGAAAGCGCCTTCAGATCAGATATTATCTCGTCAGTGAATTCATAATCCGGATCATCGGATTCATAACAGATGGCGCCTTTATAAATGCCGTTCTCAAATATTCCCCTGACAAGAAAATGTTTCAGATAATAATCCGTAAAGATCATCTGATTGTAATCCCTGGTCTCGGGAATACTTATATCCTTATCGGTAAATATACCTTCCTCGTTAAAACAAAGGATAAACTCTCCGAAGTCCTCTTCGCTCGAGATGTATTCAATCTTCTGATTCTTTGCCGCAAGCTCCGGAGTCCGAAACCAGGCCGCGTCAACAGATGTAGTCTGGGATTCTTCATTTACGAATACAAGCTTGATATCGTCCAGGTTATACCTTTTTCCTATCTTTGCTATAAGCTTGTTCAGGTTGTCCTCTATATCATCATAGCGGTCAAATATCTCAAATGCATAGGAGAGGATATCCCTGCCGTCTATGGTGGTGCTCTCTTTTCTGGCGGCAGGATCGGATGAGGCATCGGCTTCCGCCTCATTCAGGATGTCCGTGAGGTCATCCGAGAATTCCACGTACCATGCCGTATTATTCTTGCCGTATTTCTTGATATTCTGCAATGTTCTGTCCGCATTGCGATAAAGATCAGCGTAAGAACCTGCACAATCAGTTCCTACAACACCGATGCTGCATGATACCTCAACGTTCAGATCCACTGACAGTTCATCCAGTTTGGAATAAAGGGTATTAAGACGGGTGTTGGTATCTTTAACAGAGGTGTTGACCATGAACAGGATGAATTCGTCGCTGCCGAAGCGAATGAGGATATCGTCTTTGGAGGATATCTGCACAAGGGCCATCAGGAATCTGTCAAGAACCTGATCTCCCATCTGGTATCCGTAGGAAATATTGATCTGCTTGAAATCATCAAAATCAATAAGCGACAATGAACAGAATTCATCCTCCCCACGCTTCTCCAGATATTCATCTATTAATTTAGAACCCTCTTCAGGCTCATAATACAGATTCTTCTTAGTGAAAACCGGCATCCTCGTACCCCCTTCATCTGCACATAATCAATCATCTTATTATACACTATTCTGTCAAGCAATTCCACAAAAAAAATGAGGAGGCAGTTGCCTGCCTCCTTATGAAAAGTCTTACGGAAGTGCTGCGATGATCTCGGGGATTACCTTGAAGAGGTCGCCCACGATACCGTAATCAGCTACTTCGAATATGGGTGCTGTCTCGTTCTTGTTGATAGCAATGATGATATCCGAGGTCTGCATTCCGGCTACGTGCTGGATAGCTCCGGAGATACCGCATGCGAAGTAAATATTAGGCTTAACGGTGGTTCCGGTCTGGCCTACCTGACGGGAATGATCGATCCAGCCTGAATCAACTGCTGCTCTTGATGCTGCAACAACACCGCCCGGGAACTTGTCAGCCAGCTTCTGGAGAAGTTCAAATCCTTCCGGACCACCTACTCCCATACCACCTGCAACGATAACCTTTGCATCTGTAAGGGATACCTGGTCTCCTGCTGTCTTAACGATCTTAAGAACCTTGGTCCTGATATCGTTCTTGCCGAACTTAACCTTCAGGTTGATAACTTTGCCCTTCTTCTTCTTATCCGGAGCAGCTTTCTGCATAACGCCGGGACGAACTGTGGACATCTGAGGTCTTGTCTTGGGGCAAACGATGGTAGCCATAAGGTTACCGCCGAATGCGGGACGTGTCTGCTTGATCTTCTTATCCTCGGGATCTATCTCAAGTTTTGTACAGTCAGCTGTCAGACCTGTCTGAGCCTTAACTGCAAGGCAGGGAGCCAGGTCACGGCCGATATGTGTAGCACCATAGAGAACGATCTCCGGTTTATATTTCTCGATAGCATCATTGATAACCTTTGCATAAGCATCAGTTCTGTAATCCTTAAGCTCAGGATCTTCTGCCAGATAAACCTTGTCAGCACCGTATGCGATAAGGTCTTTTGTAAGCTTCTCAACCTTGTCTCCAAGGAGGATAGCACAAAGCTCTGTTCCGATATCATCAGCCAACTTACGTCCCTCTCCCAGAAGTTCAAATACAACGGGAGTGATCTTGCCCTTACGCTGCTCAGCAAATACCCAAACGCCCTTGTATGCGCTTAAGTCAACCTTGGTCTCGTCCTTATCCTGCTCGATGGCACCGAACTTACAGGACTCTACGCACTGTCCGCAGCCTGTACATTTGCTTTCGTCGATGATCGCAAGTTTTTTCTCGATTGTTACGGCTTCAAAGGGGCAAACTTTCTTACATTTGCTACAGCCTTTACATTTTTCTTTTATAACTCTAACTGCCATGTTCTGCTCTCTCTCCTTTCTAAATTGCGTGCTTCTCTTTTAATCTGTCAACCAACGTAGCTGCCATCTTCTGAGCTGTTCCGGAAAGCATCTCTCCCTTGCCCTTTGGAGGCGGGGTAAATGAACGGAATACCTGTGTGGGTGAAGCATTCAGCCCGCAATCAGCCGGATCGAGCTTAACAGCCTTATGATCCCATACTGTGATATCTTTCTTGTATGCATTCATAATGCCGGCAATAGTCATGTATCTGGGCTCGTTAAGTTCCTTAACTGCTGTAAGGAGGCAGGGAAGCTGGATCTCGATCACTTCGTATCCATCCTCGAGCATTCTCTTAACTTCTGCCTTCTTGCCTTTGTCTTTGATCTTAATGTCTTCAACGTATGTTACAACGGGAAGTCCAAGTCTGAAAGCAACCTGGGGTCCAACCTGCGCTGTATCACCATCGATAGCCTGACGGCCTGCAAGTACCAGATCGATCTTGCCAAGCTTCTTGATGCCGGCAGCGATTGTTGTGGATGTAGCGCATGTATCAGCGCCGCCGAAAGCACGGTCAGAAAGCAGATAAGCCTCATCTGCACCCATGGCAAGGCACTCTCTTAACATATCCTCTGCCTGCGGGGGTCCCATTGTGATAACGATAACTTCTGTCTTCTTGTCTTTGTCTTTTAACTGCAGGGCTGCCTCTAAAGCATTGGCATCATCGGGATTTAAAATGCTTGGCACGCCTTCTCTTATCAATGTTCCTTTAACAGGGTCTATTCTAACTTCATTTGTGTCAGGTACCTGTTTTACACATACTGCTATTCTCATCTATGATAGTCTCCTTTCTTCCATTACTTAAGCAAATGTCCTGAGATAACCATCTGCTGTACCTGGGATGTTCCTTCGTAAATGGTGAATACACGGCAGTCTCTGTACATTCTCTCTACCTTGTATTCCTTTACGAATCCGTAACCACCATGGATCTGGACTGCCTTAGCAGCGATCTCGTTACAAACCTCAGCAGCATAATACTTAGCCATTGAGGAAGCCATGGAAGCGTTCTGCTTAGTATCCATAAGCCATGCTGCCTTGTATACAAGCTGCTTAGCTGCTTCAAGCTTGGTAGCCATGTCAGCCAGCATAAAGCTGATAGCCTGGAATTTAGCGATAGGTCTTCCGAACTGCTTTCTTTCCTTAGCAAACTTGACTGCCTCGTCAAGACAACCCTGAGCAACACCGATGGACTGGGAAGCAACACCGAGACGTCCTACATCCAGGGTCTTCATGGCGTTGATAAATCCCTTGTTGAGCTCACCAAGTAAGTTCTCCTTGGGAACCTTAACATCTTCAAGGATGATATCAGATGTAGCACATCCGATGATACCCATCTTGTTCTCCGGCTTACCGCAGGATACGCCTTTGGACTTCATATCAACGATAAATGCTGAGATACCCTTTGTTCCCTTGGTAAGGTCTGTCTTAGCGTAGATAACCGCAAAGTCAGCCAGGGGAGCACCCGTAATGAAGCATTTTCTTCCGTTTAACAACCAGTATTTGCCCTTATCTTCTGCAATGGTCTGCATTCCGCCGGCATCTGAACCTGCGCCGGGCTCTGTAAGAGCAAATGCCATAAACTTCTCACCGGAGATAACCGGCTTTAAGTATTTGTCGAGCTGCTCATCCGTTCCTGATAAAAGAAGGGGGCCGCCACCGAGGGAGTTGGGTGATGAAACGTATACGCTTGCAACGCCGCTGACTCTTGCGATCTCTTCCATAACCAGTACATAGGAACGATGATCTGCTCCTGATCCGCCGAGTTCCTGGGGGATCTTGATCCCGAAGAATCCTGCGGCTGCCATCTTGTTAAGGATCTCCTTGGGGAATTCGCCTGTGGCTTCAACCTCATCCAAGATGTCACTAGTCAATTCTGTTTCAGCAAATTTTCTTGCTAACTGTCTGATCAATTCATGTTTTTTCTCGAAAAACATCCTATTTCCTCCTGTCATTTTTGTTTATTAATCTCAATCTCCTTGAGAATAGATTACAGATTACCTGTCATTCTCTTCCACCATTTCCACCAGTTCTTTAATGGCGATCTTACCACTGGCGTTAAGCGGAAAATCTTTCAGATACAGATACTCCTCCGGGATCTTAAACTTTGCCAGGTTATGACGCAGGAATACGTCTAACCCCTCCGTGTCTACAGTCTTGCCCGGCTGGGGTATGATACAGGCCACCACCTTCTCCTGAACAATGGGGGCAGGCACACCGATGACCTTGACCTGTGAGACTCCCGGGTACTCTCTGATAAGGTTCTCGATCTCTCTGGGAGAGATATTCTCTCCGCCCCTGATGATGAGTTCCTTGATCCGTCCCTGGAAATATACATTGCCCTCATCATCCAGCGATCCCAGATCTCCTGTATGGAGCCACCCTTCTGTGTCTATGGTCTTCGCTGTCTCTTCAGGCATTTTGTAATAGCCCTGCATCACGTTATATCCACGGATACGGATCTCTCCCGTCTGTCCGGTGGGAAGCATCTCCCCTGTATGGATATCGAAAATGGCAAGTTCGATATCGGGAATGGCTTTGCCCACGGACTTAGCCTTAAGCTCAGGATCATCGTCATAATCCGAAAATGTTATACTCGGTGAACTCTCCGTCTGCCCGTAAGACATCTGGAGTTTATCCATGCCGATGGCTTCGCACAGCGCCTTGTAATCCTCATAGGATATGGCAGCTCCTGCAATAAACCCGCTCTTTAAGGTGTGCACCTTTACCGGATTCGCCTGCAGGTTACGGGCCAGCGCATAAAACATGGTGGGAACACCATTAAGGATAGTACAGCCATATTTTAAGATGGTATCCAGGATCTGCTGGCTCCTGGTGCCCCCGCAGATTATCATCCTGCTGCCGCAGGCTATGGCCGATAAAAGCCCGGTGGATAATCCGAAACAATGGAACAAGGGCAGCGACATACAATTGGTATCACTCTCACCCCAATGCATTATCTTGGAGGCATCCTCCGCCACCTTGAGCATTCCGTTATGACTAAGCATAACACCCTTTGCAAATGAAGTAGTACCTGATGTGAACAGGATGGCAAAGGTGTCATCCGGCTCCACGTCCGCCTTCATCCGCGTCAGTTCGGGACCGGGTTTATGATCATTTATCACTTCCAAAAATCCCGCTGAAATGTCTAAAAGGTCTGCCCCGCATGCAGGAGGGTCCTCTCCTTTGGCAGAGGAGTAACACAGAAGTCCTATATCTGCGTACTCAACCGTACGTCTGAGCTCATTGACCGTGTAGTGGGTATTGATAAGCACCGGGATGGCTCCGATACGGGCAAGGCCTGCAAATGCCACTACCCATTCGATGGAGTTCGCCGCCCAGAGCCCCACGTTACAACCCTTTTTCACGCCCCTGTCTATAAAATACGCAGAAGCATGGTCCGTGAGACGATCAATATCCCTCCAGGAATAGCCCTTGTCGTTGTACACTATGGCTTCCTTGTCGGGTGTCAGTGACACCCGACGTTCAAGAAGCTTATTAAAAGTCCAACGCATTATTATCGCTTTCTTTCAATTACTTAATTACTGAAATACCTTATCAAGTCCGTTCCACTCTTCTTCGAAGATCTCGGGCGGCATGGACTTGCAATCCTTAGCTATCTCGGGCTTGTACTCCATAAGGTCGATAACGTCCTTCTGAACGTCGATTCCCGGAGCCACCTCAACGATGGTCATCTTTCCGTCGATAAGCCTGAATACGCATCTCTCGGTGATATAGATGATCTCCATGTTATTCTCGGCAGCATACTTTCCTGAGAAAGTGATCTGGTCAACGTCCTTGAGCCATTTCTTCTTGCCGTTTGAAAGATCCTCATCGATGACAAGCTTACCGTTCTCGATATGCTGTTTAGCCTTAACGCAGAAATTAGCTGCGAATACAACCTTCTTAGCTGTCTGGCTGATATTGATGAATCCGCCGGGGCCTGCGAGTCTCGGTCCGAACTTGGATGCATTAACGTTACCGTACTGATCGCTTTCACCGAATCCGAGGACTGCAACGTCAACTCCGCCACCGTCATAGAAGTCAAACATGGCATTATGCTCGATGGTAGCTTCCGGATTATATGAAGATCCGAAGTTGGGAAGTGCTGCGGGAACTCCACCGAAGTTACCGATCTCGGCTGTCATCATGACATCGTCTGTATATCCTGCCTCTGCAACGATAGATGCAACGTCTGCCGGGATACCAACACCGAGATTGATGATAGCGCCCTTCTTAAGCTCCATAGCTGCACGACGGCAGATAACTTTACGATCTGATAAGGGAAGTACGGGAATAGAATCCGTAGGACATTTGATGTTACCGGCAAATGAAGGATTATAATATGTACCCTCTGTCTGCCAGCAAGCTTCGGGATATGTAGCGACTACTACGTAGTCAACAAGAGCTCCGGGGATCTTAACTTCCTTGGGATGAAGTGTTCCCTTCTTAGCCTTGTACTGAACCTGAACAATAACGATACCGCCTGAATTCTTAGCTGCCTCTGCAACTGAGAGACCTTCGATGATGGCACCGTCATTGGTGTATGTGATATTACCGTTCTCATCTGCGATAGTTCCGCGAAGAAGAGCAACATCGAGCTTGAATGACTTATAGAAGAGATACTCCTCGCCCTGGAAGTTGATAACTTCTACAAGTTCATCAGTTGTACAATCATTCATCTTACCTCCGTTAACACGGGGGTCAACGAATGTTCCGAGACCTATCTTCGTTATAAGTCCGGGACGATGTGCTGCGATCTCTCTCCAAAGGTTAACGATAACACCCTGGGGGAGACAGTGACACTGGATCTTGTTGGCACGAACCAGGTCGTTAAGCGCGAATGCAGATCCGATATGAGCTGCAGACCACTTGGTAACAAGACCTTCTCCTGCTTCTCCGAGAACCGTGATTCCTCTTGTCTTCCAGTCGCCCATTGCACAACCCTGCTTCATGTTAAGGTTACAGGGATGTCCTGTCTCTTTGAAGCTATCTCTGATCGCGCATCCGATCTCCTCCGGCCATCCTGTAAGACCCATACCTGCAACAGCACATGTAGCCCCATCGGGAATGAGCTTAGCAGCCTCCTGTGCGGTAATAAATTTTGCCATGTTTTTTCTCCTTTCCGTTGTGAAACATTATAAAAAAAATATAACATGCGACTAAAAACATGTCAATAATTATATAGGTTGCACAACGCGTAGAATATGCCGAAATTTCCTTATGTTATTAGTGCTTAATTCACCTTGACCATCCCGGTATAATTGTGTAAAATGTTACATAACACGCTTCGACGCCTGTAACGTGGACTATGGAGGGAACAATTGTGAGGACACTTAAGTATGCTCTGCTTGGGCTGATCGACCGCGGGCCGATCACAGGTTATGATATAGTTAAAGAGTTTGAGAGCCGGGTTATGGCCAACTTCTGGTACGCCAAGCACTCTCAGGTATATCCGGAACTGAAGCGCCTCACGGATGAAGGCTTTGTGGAATACAAGGTCATCCTTCAGGGAGAGAAGATGGAGAAGAAGCTTTATTCCATCACCCCTTCAGGCCACGAGGAGTTCGTCAAGTGGATGAAGAAGGACGAGCCCATCGGGGTCACCCCAAAGGACCTCTTCCGCCTCCGCTCTTATTTTACGGACTTCATCTCTCCGGAGGATTACTTAAAGCTCCTCCACAGCCAGCGGCGGATGCATACCGAGCGGTGCAATACACTGAAAGCCACCATGGAAGCCTACAAAGGCGTGGTACCCCCCTTCGGGACCAGGGAGTACGGCGACTATTCCGTCCTCCTGGGGGCCATTATGCGTGAAGACTATTACGTATCATGGCTCAATGTATGTATTGATAATCTTAAAGAACAGACAGGCCTTGCCTAACCATGGATAATGAGATCTTAGATTCCTATGAGAAGGACCAGCGTCAATTTAATATATATCTTGCAAGCTTCTTAATTCCCATCATTATCATGCTGGGAATTTATGCCGCAAGAGGGATCTTTCCTTTCGGTGATGAGGCTTTTTTGCAATGCGACCTTTACCATCAGTATTTCCCTTTTTTAAGGCTTTTTAAGTCCATAATCCAGGAAGGTGGGTCATTTTTATATTCATGGTATATCGGTATAGGCAATAATTTCTTTTCCTTTTTCGTATATTATCTCGCCACACCCACCAACTGGCTGTCTCTTATCGTTGATAACAGCTTCCTCATTGAGTTCATCACTTATATCATTATCCTGAAGACGGGCTTTGCCGGTCTGACATTTTCATATTATCTGAAGCAGAAATTCAATTCCGATACCAGAGCCACCGTACTCTTCTCTCTGGGCTATTCCATGTCTGCATTTTTCGCGGCGTACAACTGGAATGTTATGTGGCTTGACTGCCTTATCCTTCTTCCCGTCCTTATCCTGGGACTGGAACGGCTGGTATACAAGGGCAGGATGACCTTGTATGTCATTATGCTGGGGCTTTGCATTTATACCAATTATTATCTTTCCATCATGATATGCATATCACTGGTCATGTATTTTCTGGTGCTCCTCATATCCGCCAAGGGGCGGCTGCGGGCTCTGCTTAGGTTTGTCGGAGGCTCCATAGCCGGAGGCGGAATAGCTTCCATCATGCTCCTGCCTGAATATAACAGCATGATGTATTCGGAATTTGCAGGAGGTCAGCTTCCCACCGTCCTACAGCAGTATTACAATGTTTTTACCTGTTATGCCAGGTCACTGATGAATGTTCAGGTGGAGATCGGTCTGGACCATTGGCCCAATATCTACTGCGGTGTCGCCCTGCTCTTTCTGGTCTTCCTTTACCTCTTTACAGGCAGGATCTCACTGCTGGAGCGTATTCCCAAGGCTATCCTTCTGGGCATTTTCATGTTCAGCTTCTGCTTTAATATCCCGAACTTTATCTGGCACGGGATGAATTACCCCAATTCCCTTCCGGCCAGACAGTCATTTATATATATTTTCCTGATCCTTACCATGGGATACGAGGCCTATCTTCATGTCCGTGAGACCAAGTGGCTCTGGGTGCTCATATCCGGCGGACTGGGCCTGGCCACGGTGGTCCTTGCCTGGTTTACCGTAAATGATGATGCTTTCTCCATATGGAGTTTCACCTGCAGTCTGGGATTTATCATAGTCTTTTTCGGACTGCTTTGCCTCGTGAAAGGAACAGGGGTCCTGTCTTTTTCATGGTTTTACTGGATCTCTCTTTTGCTGGCCATCGCCGAGCTGACCACCAATATGATGATGACCGGAGTGTCTACGGTATCCAGGAGCAATTATGTAAATGAGATGGAGAGATACCGGATACTCAGTAATTTTGCGGAGTCCAGGGATAAGTCTTTCTACCGTATAGAGAAGACACACCGCGAGACCCAGAACGATTCCCTCCTCTCCGACTACCATTCTGCCTCATTTTTCTCTTCCGTCTCCAACGGACTGACCAAGAAATTCTATGAGCGTTACGGTATGCGGTGCACTAAGGTATACCACAGCTACGAGGGCGCCACTCCCCTTACCTCCTCCCTGCTTTCCGTGAAATACATCATGGATACGGTGGATCGTAAAGAGGACAGTCTCTACGCCCTCCAGATGAGATACGATAATCTGTATCTGTACAGATACTACTACTGCCTGCCTTTGGGATTTATGGCTCCCGCCTGGGATGGCAGCACGGAGCAGACTCCCAGGGCCATAGTTCAGCGGTCAGCTACCCGCAACATCAGCGGGGATGTCTTCTCCAGGCAGAACGCCCTTGCATATGATCTCGGGGCCGAAAGCGAGATCTTCTCAAGAGTCGACTGCGTAAGCTCCTCAGGCAATACGGTTATCGAAGCGCCCCAGACCGGGCGGTACTACGCATATGTGGCCAACTCCGGGATATCCAACATTAACGTATCCTCCAAATACCGGGATGACCGTCTCACATTCTCGGGATATTCGGACAACTATATCATGGATCTGGGCCATCACAGCTCCGGTGATGTGATCACCATCAGCACTGATGACGTTAGCTATACCCTGAAGACCACGGTGGTCATTTTTAACGAGGATGCCTTCGGGGAGATGTATTCGGAGCTCCAGCGCGATCCCCTGATCATTAATGAGATAAAAGACGGCTATATCTCCGGGACCGTCACTGCCGACGGTAATAAAGAGCTTTTCCTGTCCGTAGCTTACGATCAGAACTGGGAAGTGGAGGTCGACGGCGTTCCAACGGAATACAAGCCCTACGATGATGCCTTTATCAGCATCCCGCTGGAGAAAGGGGAACATGAAGTGACCCTCACCTACAAGAATAAATACATCACGGTGGGGGCCATCTTAAGTCTGGTATTTATAGGGATCTGGGTTGTTATAATGTGGTATGAGAAGAAGGAGTTTTGCGACGAGACATAGCTATTCTTTGTCGATGATAACATATACCCTTCTGAACTTGGTGATCTTCACCATGGTTGCGGACCGTTTGGCGTCCTCAATCCTTTCGTTCTCCTTGGTAATGTGCTTAACCAGGCAGTCTTTGCAGGGCTTATCCCTATCGTAAAGATCTTTGTAGCATTTACCGCCCCAGGCAGGTCCTTCTCCACTGTCGGGCTTGGTAAGCAGCCTGTAGGTCTCATCAATTATATGAACATCTTTTCCCGGATTTGCCACCAGGATACCTGTTATATTTTTCAGGAAACTGTTGTCTTTTTCTGCCTTGATACGGAGAAGGTGGTCCCTTACCAACTTCCCGGCCACCCTGAAGGCCTCGATCATGTCCTCACTCCAGGATGTAGCTTCATTTTCCTTGATGAACATTACCATACCCTCAGACTGATTGTTCTTTAATATGGGCTCGCACACAAAGGAACCCACATAGCTGTCCGCCAGGATCTTCTTGGCATCTCCCTTTAGCTGGTTAACATCCTCACACACCCACTCGATATTCTCGCACTGCATCCGGACTATATCGATGAAGTCCCGCAGGGGTTCAGTGGTTATGGAATTCTTATCTATCTCCGAGCCTGCCGACCATCTGAAGACGATGTCCGTAGAATCATAATCAACTATATAGATATCGTTGAGCTTATATTCCCGGCCTATCCGGTCGATCATCTCAGATATGCCCACAATAGATATGTCTTCGGCGAATCTGGTCTCATAAAGGGCGGAAATGAAGTTCTGGTTGCTTCTGCCCCTTTTGATCCTTTTGCGCACTTCGCTCAGCCTCTTTATAATATGCGTATGTTCATCAAATACCTGATATCTGCCCTTGCCGTTCTTCTTTGCCTCAAAGAGGGCCGCATCCGCCTTCTGGAACAGTTCCTCGCAGGTCTTTCCGTCCTTTGAATAATAGGCGATACCGATGCTGACGGTGATCTCCGAATATACGCCTGATTCCGTCTTCAGCTTATTGATGGTGGAAATGATGTTATCGGCCTTGATGGTAAGTACATCCATATCCGGTATATCCACCATGAACGCCACATACTCGTCGGCACCCATACGCCCCACCACATCACAGTTTCGAAACTGCTTCTGGATTATCTCTCCGATCTCCTTTAAGGCCTTGTCTCCCTGACGGTGGCCATACTTGTCATTTATGGATTTGAAATAATCGATATTAATGAGCATGAGACCATGGAGGCTGTCGGGATATTCAATGATCCTTTCCTCTATCTCAAATGCTGCCGCAGACCTGTTAAAAAGCCCCGTCAATCTGTCGTATTGGGCTGTAGCCTTAAGGGCCTCATTTTCGTCTTTATACTTGATCACATCACGAGCTATCCGCTTGGCCTTGGTGCTTATCCTGTTGATCTCGCTCTGGACGTAGATCTCCCGGTCAACATTCTTGATGACCAGCAGGGTCTTGTTATTGGTCTTGGGATTCCAGCTCATGTTGACGGTGGAGATCCGGTACCACTGGTAGCCGCCGTGAAAATTATTATATATCTGGCATGTGACGCTTACAGGCACCACTGAAACCTTGATATTACCCGATATCGCCCTGAACAGATAGGAAAGGACCTCGTCCCTGAATTCTTCCTTGATATCCATCTGGATCAGGTCAATGAAATCCACGCCAAATTCGCCGCTCATGGGCACGGCGGTAAAATCCGAAAATGTGGTGTATATCCGGCGGAATTTGCCGGTGATGGTGTCCAGTTCGAATACGGTGGCATCCAGAAGGGCCATCATGGAATTATAGTTCTCTGCCACATTGTCGGTATTGGCGTATTCCTTGATCTCGAATGTATCAATAAGCCGCCTGGTTACCTCGTTGTAGGCGTCCATATCCTCCATGGCATTGATCTTCTTAGCCGTATTCTTTATCTCTTCAAGGGTGTTCTCCAGCGCCTTGATCATCTTCTCGGAGTACTTGGTTCCCTTGCTTACATATACTGCCTCTACGTTGCGGTCGGAAAAGTCCGTTCCTCCGGCTGTATAGAAATCCAGCTCCGTTGTGAGGGCTACTGCCTGGGCGCACACGGGGATAGCGTCTTCCTTAACGCCTGAGGGGTAGCCGGTCCCGTCCCAATGCTCATGATGGAAACGGCATATATTGTAGGTATACTTTATGAACTCATTCTTATCCGACTGACTGAATATACTTATGATGTTACATCCCTGGATACAGTGGGTCTTCATGACGGCCATCTCTTCCTCCGTCATGGCCCCTTTCTTATTCAGGATCTTGGTGGAAATGACCAGCTTGCCCACGTCGTGAAGGAGGGCGGCTTCCGACATATTATTTATCTTATCCTGATTCAGTCTGGCTTTCTTATCCAGCTTGGCGTACTCTTTGAGGATAAGGCGGCTGTATTCGCTGACCCTTAGCATATGGGCGGGCTTTTCCATGTTGGGATGCTTCATTATGGACATTACCGCATCCATGATATTCTCGTATTTTACGGCCTTGGGAACTTCCGCCGATACTTTGACGCTGCTCTCCAGTTTCTTTCTATAGTTCTTGGCCTCCATGACCTTATTTAAGCTGTCCATGACCATCTTGGGATTTATGGGCTTAAAGAGCACGTCGGAGGCTCCCTTTCTTATAAGGGAGTCTTTCTCTGAAGGATCTGCCATTCCGGTTACTATTATGACGGGGATCTCGAAGAGGAGGTTCTGGTTCTTCATCTCTGAAAGGACCTCATAGCCGTTCATTTTTGGCATGACCAGGTCTAAGAATACGGCTGCAAGGTTGCGTCTGTGCCCGCGAAGGATCTTCATTGCCTGGACGCCGTTCTCGGCCTGGAGGATGATGAATTCGTCGCCGAACAGTTCCGCAAGGGTCTCGCGGGTCACCTCCGCATCATCTACTATGAGTATTATGTTTCCTCCTGCCATTATTATCCTCCTGTTCTAGTGACGTAGTTTGTAAAAAATGTTTAACGAAACGACGCTTACAAAGGCATTGCTTTGAATATATTTTTTCATTCACTGTTTTCTATATGATGTTAAGAATAGTTGTCACGAGTTCTTCCACATTTCTATCATCCACGTATATATGATGCGTAGCTGCCCGCTCATAGCTTGGCTGCCGGGCGGTCATCATTTCGGTGATGTGGGTAAGGGTGTGGTTGTTTTTCAGGAGGGGGCGGGTTGTGTCGCCCTGTAATCTGGCGTAGATGGTTTCGGGCTTAGCGTCAAGCCAGATCACGATGCCGCTGTTTTTCATCAGCCCGGCATTCTCGTCACGAAGGGGCGCGCCACCTCCACAGGATACCACTACTCCTTTTCTTTGGGACAGGCGTCTTAAGAGGTCCGTCTCCATGTCCCGAAAGGCTTCTTCTCCCTGTTCTGCGAAGATTTCCGATATAGCCTTGTCCTGCTCTTTCTCTATCTCGGTATCCATATCAACATATTCTGTCTCACTCTTTTGCCCGCTGAGCTTCTTTGCCAGCACACTGCCCACCGTGCTTTTCCCGGTACCCATATAGCCTATGAGATAAATATTGCCATTCATCGCTTTCCTTTTTTTGTTTTCCGATCGTTTTATCCTTATTATCCGCTTCTCTTTTTTTCACGCGCTGAACTCAGCTCTTTATCTCTTTGATCCGCAACTCTACAAGCTTTTTAAGGAGTGCTACGGTTCCGTCCACCCCCAGAAGATTTGAGTCGATCATGATGTCCTTTGTGTCCTTGCTGTCCCACTTGAAGTCACTGAAATAGTGATAATGGCTCTTCCTTATTTTGTCCATATGCTTGATCAGTTTCTTGGCCTGGGCCACGGTGAGGTTGTATTTGTATCTGATGGTGTTGACCCTGACCTCTAAAGGGGCATATATAAATACCCTGATGCAGTTAGGGTTATCCTTAAGCACATAGTCTGCCATACGGCCGACTATCACACAGTTCTCGTTCGTTGATACCCTCCGGATCACGTCCCGCTGAGCGATAAAGACCCGGTCGTTG
The DNA here is from genome assembly GCA_017550165.1 of Lachnospiraceae bacterium. Classification (GTDB taxonomy): domain Bacteria; phylum Bacillota; class Clostridia; order Lachnospirales; family Lachnospiraceae; genus SIG280. Next base: position 29,021 of record JAFZQH010000013.1, read on the forward strand.
GTGTCTCCGAATATGGAGTCTGTCAGAGCGTATGGGTCCAGAAAGCGGTTGATCAGCTTCTCATCCGCATTATCAAACCATTCAACACTCATGCCGCTTTCCTGTGCCGCCATCAGTATCAGGTTCTTATCATAAAAACGAAAGCCCAGTTCCTTGGCCAGCTTCTCGCCGATCTCCCGTCCCTTGCTTCCGAAATTCCTCCCTATGGTGATAGTTATATTAGGTACCATCAATTACGCCTCCCTTTTCTACTCCAAATTGCCACGCAATTTAAGTAATTATATCATACTTATGCGAATAAAACAAATAAATCGGTAAGTTTACAATGCTATTTTATATCTTGGGGTCCAGTATCGGAAGAACAGTATCATCCTTTAAGAATGTACACATATAGATAGGATAGTATGTACGATCTTTATCAGTTGATATGTTATAGTTTGTAAAAATGAAGGCATCCTTAATGCCAAAATCCTTGATATTAAGGACATTATTTATGGCAGAATGAATATAATAGTCTTTACCGCTTTTAACTTCGATGGGCAGGACCCTGTTCAGGTGTTCTATTATAAAGTCCAGCTCACCAAGTTTTCTGCTTTTGTAATAGAATAGGTCAAATCCGTTTTTATATAGTTCCATTGCTACATAGTTTTCATATATTCCGCCATAATTGACACTTTCATCCCCATTAAGGACAGCAAACTTTGTACTGTTACCATAGACGCCTGTAAGGAGTCCAACATCAGACAGATACATTTTAAAAAGGTTGCTTTTTTCATTTTGTTTTAAAGAAAGACGTGGCTCAGAGGAATTATAGCAAGGCAGCGCTACCCCTGCTTTGATAAGCCAAAGAAAACTATCCTCTGAACGCTCAAATTTGAGCCCTTTCTTTATATCAGCGTAATTAAAACGCTTGTTTTGTTTTAAAAGCTCTGTAGGGATAAGATCATATATTTTTTTAAGATATAGTTTCTTTTCTTCCTTTTCATATTTGGTAAAGTCTCGCTTATACTGGGTTATTATATTCTTCTGGATACGCGATACTTCATTCATATCACCGTTCTCGACATAAGAATTGACAACCTGTGGCATACCACCAACCACAAGATATCTTCGGAAATAATCCATCATCTTATCATGAACGACCTCGGATAGAGCTTCCCTGGATTTAAAATGAACCTGCATATATGAAACAATGTCTGCTTCAACTCCGCAAGCAAATAAAAATTCAACAAAATCCAAGGGATACATTTGCAATTCATCCATATATCCGACGGGTGCAGACCTTATATCTTTCAGTTCAATCCCTAATAGTGATCCGCTCATAATAAAACGATATCTCCCGTCATCGACCCAAAACTTGATCTTAGTGATAATATCCGGATACTCCTGTATTTCATCGATAAATATAATGGTCTTATTCTCAGTAGGTGATATGCCAGAGACTAATGAAACATTCATCTTTAATTCATCAATGTTGTTGGAAACAGAGAATGCTTTCGTATAATCCGGGTTTTCTAAAAGATTTAGTTCAATATGATCAACACGACAATCAGAAAGGCATTTTCTGATTATGAATGTTTTACCAACCTGTCTGGCTCCGCTGATCAGGAGGGCGGTCTTCCCCTTTTTGATCCATTGTGTAATTTCTTTTTCGATTGATCTGTTCAGCAAGTGTCATGTACCTCCTTGAGAATATATCGAAGAATCAGTACTTTATAAACTTATCCTACATCGATTCTGCCACTTTTGCAATAAGATTTCAGAGTTATTTGCCACTTTTGCAATGTAATTTGGGACTTATTTGCCACTTTTGCAATAGATTATCGCAGATGTGTTAAATAAATTGTAGCAGTCAAGAAAAGTAGACACGAAAATTAAACCCCGTGATCTCTCACGGGGCTTTGTACTTAGTCATATGACTTAGTTATGGCGGATCCTGAAGGTTATGGTTGCTTTCTTCTTGCTGCCGTCCTTTGCAGTAGCCTTAACTGTTATCAGGTCACCAAGCTGGGGGCCTATATCCTTAACATCAAGAATACACTTCTTGCCTGTCTTGTTCTTTAAAGTGGCGATCTTCTTACCTGTCTTGTTGGTGATCTCCCACTTAACGTCCTTGTTGGCTGCGCTTGCAGGAAGTACGGATGCCGTCAATGTAGTCCATCCGTCTACGGGAAGTTCGTATATGCCGGACTCATTAGCCGCTACACTGCTGTTAATGGTGATACTGTCAACCAATACCTTCTTAACCTTAATAGTGCACTTTACGGTCTTCTTACCTACCTTAACTGAGATGGTGGTTGTACCCGGCTTCTTGGCCTTAACAAGCCCTGTCTTCTTTCCTACAGTAGCAACCTTCTTGTTACTGCTGGACCATGATACATCCAATGTGGTGCTGGCTGAATATGATACTCCAAGCTGCTGAGTATCTCCCGGCTCAAGAACACCTGCGGGCTTATTGGTTATCTTTACGAATTTGGGTTTCTCATTATATACAGGATCTGGTATTGAAATGGCAACTGCGTTATTGCTTTTAGTCTTAAATGACAGTTTACCATCAGACCTGGCTACAGTATCGCCTTCTTTCCATTCACCGGTCTTCTTATTAAACTGGGAAACCTTGAATTTCATATCTTTTGTTATGCGGTCATCTACAACCTTAATGGTGGTTCCTTCTTCATCGTCCACTACGCTGCCTTTCAGTCCGAATACCATAAAGAGTTGACGTTTGGGATTCTGGGCATGAAAATGGGCTACCATAGCCACGTTCTTGGCAGGATCCATTGCCACTCCCACATTTGTGGAGGCGATCTTCTCTTCTTCTTTCTTGTCATAGTAAGTAGTCGCCGAGATCTTAGCCTTGGAGATATTAAATGCAGCGGTATCTGCCGCCGTCATGGTATAGGCTGCAAAAGCAGTCTGAACGCATCCCACTGTCATCACAGCCGCTGTAATAACAGCCAGTAACTTCTTTCCCGGATTCTTCATTATTATTCCTCCCCTTATTAACACATCTGATATAGTCATATCACCCGTGTCATTGTTTACAATACACCTTCATTATATCAATTATGGTAAAAAAATGTAAACACTTTTTTAAAAAAATGGAAAAAAAGGAGACAGAAAACTAAACAGCCCTCTGTCTCCTAACGCTATCAGTATGATGCCTAAACAACCTTTATAGTCATGGTCTTCTTAATCTTGCTGTCACCTTTTGATGTAACACGAACATTTATCACATCTCCGGATTCAGCAGTTTTTTTAATTTTAAGCTTGCACTTCTTATCGGTCTTATTAGTCAACGATGCAATCTTCTTGCCTCTCTTGTTGGTGATTTCCCACTTAATTCCCTTGTTGGTCGCATTGGATGGAACTATAGAAGCGCGAAGTGTTGCAGTTTTTCCGGCAGATACTTCCGTTACATTGCCGGAAATATCAATATCGGTTACCTTCTTTAATACCTTTACAGAACAGGTTACCTTCTTGCCTGCTATTGTCAGTGATATTGAAGCGGTACCCTTTTTCTTGGCAGTAACAAGCCCGGTCTTTGATACACTGGCTACACCCTTGTTACTGGATTCCCATTCCCTCTTAAATGTGGAGTATGAACTGGGTGTAAGCTGCGTGATAGAAAGCTGAACCTTTTCACCGGGCTCAAGTTCAAGTTTCTTGGCAGAAAGAGTAAGCTTGCTTATTTTCTTCTTACTGGGATTATTATCCGTGATGATAATGGGGTTACGGCTCTTTACTTTGAATCTTAAGAAATCCGTAGACTTGCTTACAGAAAGCTTATCCCATACCTTATCATCTGAGTTCCACTGGAATGCTGCCACCTTTTTACTGGACATAAAGCAAGCCACCCTAATGGATGTTCCGTCATCTGAATCAACGGAACCTTTAAGTCCGAAGATGTACTTTGTAGCCGCACTGGGATACATAGCATAAAATGTACCCAACTTGTCAGCCAAATCCGCTGTCATGGTAAGCTGAGCCTTCTTAACATCATCGTCCTCATTAACTGCTGATACGATAATGCCCTTAATATCCAAAGCTTTAGTATCTGCCGAGGTGGGTGTATAGGCTGAAACAGTGGCCACACATCCGACCATCATAACTGCAGCCGTAACAACAGCAAGCAGCTTCTTTCCTAAATTACTCTTTTTCATTAATATTCCTCCCTGAGTGATCTTATTTCGTTTCAAAGGTCAAAACCTTTTTTTATTATATCAGATAATTTGATAAATTGATATACTTTTTTAAGATTTTTCTATCTCATCTTTTTTCTTTTTGGTAAAGACAATGCCTACAACAATGGCTCCTACCACAACAACCACTATAACCACTATCACCACTATCGTGGTGGCATTGGCGCCTCCGCCGCCTCCGGTGTTGGTGTTTGCAGTGTTAGTTCCTGCACCGGCAGCGCTGCTGCTCTCTTCTTCTCCGGCCCCATATTCTGCCTTAGGGATTGGTTCAAGCCTTACTGAGTATAACTCATAATCATCCTCTATGAATTCTAAACCGTCTCCCCAGTCTATCTCGAAGTCTCCGTTCTCATCACCTTCTATCTCAAGGTCGCCTTCTTCATCTCCCTCTTCCTCTCCTTCTGCTTCACTTACGGAAGAGCCTGCAACAACTGATGACCCGGTAGCATCCGAGGCGAAGACAGCCTGTGGCATGGACAAGCCCATAACGATCATTACCAACAATATAGACATAAGGATCTTTCCTTTAAAAGCCCTCATATGAATAATCCTCCTTTAAATGAATCACGCTATAGTATTGTAACAATCTTGGGCTAAAATATCAAGCATACAAAAAATGAATTGTTTATAATAAAAAAATGAGGCAGAGAATTGCTGACAATCCCCTGCCTCAGATTACATTCATTTATTGACTTTTACTTTATTGTCAAAGCCACAAACTTCTTTACACTTGCTTTTACTCCCGAATATGCCGTGATCTTAACCTTTCCGGCGCTGACGCAGGTAACATTTCCGTTCTCGTCAACTGTCGCTTTGGTTTCATCACTTGATTTCCACTTGATCGTTTTATCATATGCGTTATTCGGAGTAACAGATGCAGACAGCTTAAAGGTATCCCCTACGTTTAGCTTTGTAGCATTAAACTTCTTTTTCTTACCATCTGTACCCGTAACCTTGACCTTGGAAGTATTTAACTTAACAGCCTTGGGATTATCAAGTCCCTTAAGCTTAAGGGTAACGCTCTTAACAGTCTTGGTTCCTACCTTTACATTGGCCTTGATAGTGATCTTGCCACCTTTATAGCAATATACATGGCACAAGTCATTTGCTATCAGGGTATCACTGTCAGTCTCAGAGAAGTAGGCATTCTTGCTGGTGATCTTCCACTCAATGGTGTCATACACTGCCGTTTTCTCAGGCTTAACCTTAGCTGAAAGTTCGATGGGCTCGTTAAGCTTCTTAACGTTAGTGGGTTTTGCTTTTACGGTAATGCCCGTAGGAGACTTGGGCCCCTTTATAGTGATATTGGCGCTCTTATTGCTTCCGTCCGTGGCCTTTACCTGGATCTTAACATCGCCTGTACCGTTGCACACCAAGGTAGGATTACCTTCATACTTGGTAAGAGTCTTTAAGTTGGACTCCTTAAAATAAGCATTCTTGCTGGTAACCTTCCAGGTAAGTTGCTTATTAGTTGCATTGGAAGGAGTGATCTTTGGTGTAAGGGTAATGGAAGTGTCCTTAGCAATGCTCTTTGCACCACTGATCTTTAACGTCTTGATCTTCGTGGGCTTAGTGGGAGTAGGAGTAGGTGTGGGTGTATCCCCACCCTTATATGCCGTTGTTGCCAATGTCGGGTACTTGAGTGTACTTCCGGCTATTCCGGCATAGTCGTCTGCAACATGAGAAACACTGAAGTTCTTTCCATCTATCTTGGTAGTGCTTCCTACAAGGAAGTAGTCTGTACGCTCTTTGCCTGAAACCACCTTACTGCTTCCCTTTACCACGGGGTCATCCCATGTAACGTCAACAGCATACCAGGCTCCATCCAGTTTGACATAGTTCCACATATGGCCTTCCGGGGTTCCATCCGGATGATATGCAGTTCCCCCTACAATTATACATTCTATGCCAAGCTTATCACATACCATCTTGAATGCTCTCGAGTAACCCTCACATACCGGGCTCTCACCTGAGAGCAATGCGCTAAGCGGTGTCCAGGGAATAGCTGTCACAGTCTTTGGATAAGACGGGTCTTTTGATAATTTTTCTGCTGCCGCAGAATTATATACGTTGGTTGCAACCAGCTGATCATGTACATAAAGGAGCTGTTCCTTAAGATCAGTTGCGCTTTTTTTCTTGGCTCCATCTGCTAAAGCATCAACAGCTGCATTAACCTCATTAATGTCAGCGCTGAGTTTTGACTTTCGGCTTCCGGTTTGCCAATCAACATATTTCTTCCAGTTTACTATAAACTTTGTCCCGGGATCACCATAGTATGTAAACCCTGATTCCTCGCTCAACCAGAACAAATCTACATTATCTAAAAAGAAAGCATTCATAACCCCGGTTGAGAAGCTTTTAGCTGAAATTGCGTTTGATCCGCTGGTTTCAGTTGAAGATGACGTTCCTTTCTTTAAAGCACTATCAGCATCCAACTGTTTGAAATATGATTTTTCCTTATCATTCAGCTGATTATAAAAATACCCCTCTTTGGCAAATACCTGCCCTGCAAACATAGAAAATGCCAACAGGGTTGAAAGCAATACAGTAAAAAACGCCTTACCTATCTTTCTCTTTCCATGCATATAATACACTCCTCCTTGCTATAAGTCATAGTACTACATCACCATGCACTTCATAAATGTATAAACAATTTTACACCAAAACCCACTGTTTTTCAACTCTAATACATGACTTTTGAACTAATTTTGAACAAAAAATGTCCCGGGCAAAAGCCCGGGACATTAGCCACACTTATATGCATATAAATTGAATTTAAATTATAATGCGTAATTCAGATTAACTAAATCTTAAACCTCACCTGTCTTAGCAGCGGTCTTGCCTGTTGCAGCTGTTGCAGCGGTCTTGCCTGTTGCAGCTGTTGCAGCAGTTGTAGAAGCTGTCTTTGTCTCTACGAGAGCGTAGGGTGAAGCAGCTGTAACCTTAGCCTTTAAGAGACCAGCCTTCTTAGAAGTAACTGTAGCGGATGTAGAATCCCACTCACCGGTCTTCTTGCTCATGTGACGAAGTGCATAGTTCTTTGTCTCTTTGATGTCAACGTCTGCAATAGTAACCTCTACAGGATCATCCTTGTCAGCATCATCTGCTACGAGATCGAATACTCTGATGATCTTATCCTTGGGATACTGAGCGCAAAGGTGTGCAAGTGCGTAGAATACCTGATCCTCATCATCGTTCCAGATTGCTGCGAAAGACTTAACTTCCCAATCATCTGTTGCACCCTGGTAATCCTTTACTCTGATTCCTGCAACTGTGAAGATGTCAGAGTCTAATCCCTTATCCATTAACTTTGCAGCCTTCTTCTCAGCAGCGTTCTTGTATGAATCAGGAGATCCAACCTCTGCTGAAGCTGTTGCGAAGCATCCAAGTGCAAGAACTGCAGCTGTAGCTATTGCTAAAATTCTTTTCTTCATTTCTTAATATCCTCCATAAATAATAAAATTGTGTGGCCGTATCGTGTTACCACAACACTACAATCGTATGATAATCTAACCATATATATTTGTCAACAGTTTTTTTAAAAATTTTTTAAGATTTTCTTAAGGCCGTGTGTTTAAAAATGTCCCGGGCAAGAGCCCGGGACATTAGCCACACTTATATGCATATAAAATGATTTTTATGATTTAAAACTTAACTCAGGTTAACTTAATCTTAAACCTCACCTGTCTTAGCAGCGGTCTTTCCTGTTGCAGCTGTTGCAGCTGTCTTAGATGTTGCTGCTGTGCTGGTTGTAGAAGCTGACTTTGTCTCTACGAGAGCGTAGGGTGAAGCAGCTGTTACTTCAGCCTTTAAGAGACCAGCCTTCTTAGAAGTAACCTTAGCGGATGTAGAATCCCACTCACCGGTCTTCTTGCTCATGTGACGAAGTGCATAGTTCTTTGTCTCTTTGATGTCAACGTCTGCGATAGTAACTTCAATAGGTGAATCCTTATCAGCATCGTCTGCTACGAGATCGAATACTCTGATAACCTTATCCTTGGGATACTGAGCGCAAAGGTGTGCAAGTGCATAGAATACCTGATCCTCATCATCGTTCCAGATAGCTGCGAAAGACTTAACTTCCCAATCATCTGTTGCGCCCTGATAATCCTTTACTCTGATTCCTGCAACTGTGAAGATGTCAGAGTCTAAACCTTTGTCCATTAACTTTGCAGCCTTCTTCTCAGCAGCGTTCTTGTATGAATCAGGAGATCCAACCTCTGCTGAAGCTGTTGCGAAGCATCCAAGTGCAAGAACTGCAGCTGTAGCTATTGCTAAAATTCTTTTCTTCATGTCTTATATCCTCCCTAAAATAATAAATTAGTGTGGCTGTATCGTGTTACCACAACACTACATGTATAGCGTAGAACTCTTTACAAGCTTTGTCAATACTTTTTTTAATTTTTTTTTAATTTTTTTCAAAAATATCTTATAAGAAACTTAAGATTTAACTTTTTTCCTTATAATACTTCTTGATCAAGAGTTCCTGAAGCCTTGTCCGGTCAATCCTGAAGCCCAGTGTAACATCACCGTTGGTGTACTTGCTTGCCTCGATCTTCTCCCCCGGGAGTCCCTCAGTATTATCCATATCGATATCATATCCGATAATGGTGGTGCCCAAATACAAAAGCTCAGTGGAGTCGATATCGGTTATCATATAGTCAGACAGGGCATCCATCATTTTTTTAGGAAAGAAGATGTCCTTCTTTGTCATTTCCTTGACCTTCTTAACCAGGGCTTTGATGTACTGCTTCTGTCGTTTTACCCTATTCTCATTGGAATTAACGTTTGTCATCTCACGGTAGCGGATATATGCGTAGGCCTGATTATCATTTAAGGTGATCTTCTGCCCCACCACCCCGGTAAGTGAATCACCGATTCCATAATCGTAATTTTTGTGAGCTTTAGGCGGGATATCTTCAAGTACTTCCACTTCCACTCCGCCTACTACATGGTTTAGTTCCGATATTGCAGGAAGATTGATTGAAACATAACCGTTAATGGGCAGATAATTGAGCATTTCAGAAGTGGCCTTTACCTGGAGTTCACACCCATCCTCCAGCCCTGTACTGTATCCGTGCTGGGTACATATCTGTCCTTCATCCGTAAAGTAGGCTTCCTCTGCCGGGTCATAGAACTGGATATTTGTCATGGCCAGTCTGTTGATAGGCATAACACTTATTTTTTTATTGTCCGGATCTATGGTGATCAGGAAGAGGGCATCCGCCTGTCCTCCATTCCAGCGTAACTGTCTTTTTTCATCATTGACATGCTCTCTTATATAGGAAATAGTATGCTTATTATCTATTCCCATTGCCAGGATATTGATCAGATTCTCGTTATATGTATATGTCTTCCCGTTGTATTCCACCGTCTTATAGGATTCATCGGAGGAATAGGCCTTGGCTGATTCCTTCAGGGCTGCCCTGCCCATATTCTGTATAACAAGAAAGGTAATCCCCAGGGCAAGGGCCGCTATCAAAAGAATAACTACTATAATGAAGATGATCTTCTTGGGAAGAGACATCCTTTTAAAGAAGCCATTCTTCTTTCCCGTGCCTTCGTTAATACTCATTTCAGTATTCTCTGCCATCTCTTTGTTTTCATTATCCATTATTTTTACTCTCCTATACGGTTACATAGCTCCGTCTTTTTTCATTACCACCTTGATGGTCTTGATAAGGATCTTCATATCAAGTGAGATTCCCCAATTATTGATATACTCCGTATCCAGCTTCACCACTTCCTCGAAGTCGGTTATCTTACTTCTTCCGGACACCTGCCAGAGGCCGGTGATACCGGGCTTGAAGGCAAGGCGTGCCCGATGATGGTACTTGTACCGCTCCCACTCATCTACTGTAGGAGGCCTGGTTCCCACAAGACTCATCTGTCCCATAAGCACATTGAAGAACTGGGGCCACTCATCCCAGCTGCCGGCCCGCATCTTCTCACCAAGGCCGGTTATGTATTTTCCGTCAACGATCTTATTGCCTATGATCCTGGGATCCCAGTCCAGCTTAAACATCATGCCGTCAGCATTACGGTTTTGCGCCAGATATTCCTCTTTGCGCGCTTCCGCATCCACATGCATGGACCTTATCTTATAGCACTTGAACTTTTGACCGTTACGACCGATCCGGGTCTGTTTAAAAAGGATGGGGCCCGGACTTTCATGCTTAATCCTCGGCGCAAAGGCAAGTATGACAAATATGGCAATAATGCTGCCCACAAGGCCTCCAACTATATCAAATATCCTCTTGAGGGCCAGCTGCAAGGGGCTTGCATAATTTGATGCGGTGGTTATGACATTGTAGCCCCCCACCTTCTCTATAAAGCTCTTGCCTGCGATGCCTGAATACGTCAGCCTGATATGCACCGGCACTGACATCTGCCGACACTGATCGATAAAATCATCAACGTCCATGGCTTCATCCGGATATATAAAGACCTCATCCACCCATTCACGGCATATATAGTCTGCGGCACCGTCAAGGTCAGACACAATGGGGAGACCCTCCAGTTCCTCTCCCGTACCATTACGGTTACTGAGCACTATGCCTGTATATCTGATATCATCTGTGGGTTTTACACGGGAAAGGATCTCCGGCACACGTCCCTCATCGGCCACCAGGATCACGGTAGCTTTAAGCTTATTCACAGCCTTCTTCTTCACAACCTTCTTCCACATAAGACGGGTGGAAAAGCCTATGATAAAATGAAGTGCCGGGATCAGGAACATGATGATACGGCTGTATACATCACCGATCTGGAGAGAAAACATATAAAGAACCGTAACGGCAAAAACAATCACTACCTGTTTCACCGTCTGGATGAACTCATAATATACCCTGCGTTTTAGTACATTATGCATTGTATTGAAGATGGCGGCGATGAGAAAATCCACAACCACGAGAGTAATAGCCAATGTCCTGTAGCTTGACTTCCCATAGGGAAGCACCATACCATTTCTGATAAGGTACGCAAGAACAAATGCTATCTGCAGAGAGACAGCATCCAGCAATATGAAATCTATATGCTTAAGCCAGCCGGTATTACTTCGTTTATACAAAACCTGAACCTCTTTATCGTAATCAAATGATAATCATAAAACAGTATAGTATGATCGCTTTTTGCTTTCAGGCGAAAGCGCTTTCTCGAGAAACATTATTCAGACTACTCCCCTTTATCACACTGCAAAAATCACACCCCGGAACCTTATCCCCAGTGTTTTCAGGTGATCTATCATTCTCATATAGGTTCTTTTCTCTGTAACACCTGACTTTATAAGGATGATCACTGCATCATTCTCTTTTGCATTCAGATAAAACTCCTTGTCTTCTTCCGGAACATAATTAACATTGATATTCTCCATCTGCTCCGAGATTCTATTGCCTATAGAAGCCAGATCCGCCCCTGAACAATTATAGAGATACACATTATTAACAGATGAATCCGACAAGCTTTTATCTAAGATTGATAAATAAGTTCCCGGATTTTGATATCTGTCATCTTTTTTATAAAACATCTTATCAAGCCCACGCTCTTTATCATTTTTAACAACACATAGAACTCCATCTCCGGTCAGATCGTATACATCAGTTGCCGTGTCAAAGCGTCTTCTGAACATAGCCACGATAAAACCGACTATAACAGCACATACAAATGCAATAGCAAATACTGCAAGTATCTTCTCAACCATCGTTCCATCTTTGGTCACAGTTGTAGTTGTAGTAGCGACATTTGTTACCGTAGCCTGGGCCGTTGCCAGAGCAGAAAGCTTAGAATCCTGGATCTTCTTATACCCATTTGTGATGCCATCAACTGTCTTATCTGTTTCGGGACCACGGCTAAATTCAAACTCTCCTGCAAGGGAATACCATTCCGGTGATTTCTCCTTTAGAGACGTATCTATTACATTGCAAAGGTCCTTAACATAATAATCATCCGTATATAGTATGGTAAATATATATGTATTACCGGACCTTCCCAAACCCACAACCTCATATAGTGCCTTGTCCTCATATTCAGGCTTGTAGGAAAGGATTTCTTCCGTAAATCCATCTGAAGGATAATATACTGACATATACTGATACAATTTCACATTCTTGTTCTCATATTCCTTTGAATCCAATCCCTGTTCTTTCCAGTTGATCGTGTAATAAATGTAGTGCATATGACAATTTGTCGGATCCAGATTCATATAGGCGGAATTCTTGATATATTTTTCATATGCCAAGACATCCTCCATATTCTTCTCCTGTAATCCCTTGTTTGCTTCAGCCGCCAGCTTTGCCTTGGCAGCCGCAGCTGCATTTTCTTTCTGTTTTTCTTTATCCTTAATAATTGTCAGTCCCATACCCACACCAAATACTACAGCGAAAGTGACCAGCATGATCACCCACCGCCTTAGCATCGTATATATGATCGCTGAAAGTGTTATGGTCTTTCTTTTCATTATAATTGTCCTCCATCTATCTTTCCCACGGGCATTATTCTTCTCTATTATTCTCCGCCGTTTATAATAAATGATTATCATTGCAAAAGCAATAACTCAAATCCGTTCCTTCTCTATCGTAAGAAAAATCGGATTCATCCTTGTCTTTTTTCTTGGATATAATCCAACCTTGTTAAGAATGGTCTTTAAGATGTTCTTATAATACAATTTGGGATAATTCTTTCGGATTATTTTTTTTAACTTTATCCCATTACTAATGTCATTCATGATACTGTTCCAATTCTCAGGCTTCTTGGAGGGATGGCTGAGCTGTGGATTTGCCTTGAGCACCTTTTCCAGGTCAATAGGCATTAATTCGAGGTTTTCATTATTAAGGAGTTTCTCCCCCTTGGGAGTCTGACACAAAGCAACGGAAACACCTTTTTTTCTTACCTCAACAGGCAACTCGCTTCCCCATGCATCTCCCAGAGTCAGGTCGGACACTCTTTCAAGGCGTGCATATCTGCATATATAACAATTCTCTGTATAATCCAATGCTTTGCCAAAGCAATACGAATAATAATCCCTTATCCCGGGAACGGCAAACCTGATGGCATTATCAGAAATCCGCGAATAGTCTTTTACTCTAAAAGAAATAGTACTAACGTCGTTAATATCTATTCCGGAAGAGTGCAGAAAGTGTTCAAGAACTGAAGGCGACGGCGTTCCATGACAAATAATATCAACTGCGTAAAGATTGGGAGCATCGCAGTACTTTTTTACAGCGGCAACCTGACAAGGCAATCCCAAAAATAAGACCTTCTCTCCTCTTTCAAGCAGGGTCTTGATCTCTCTGTATACTCCCGTCGGATTACTTTTTACATATTTTGATCCTCTGAAAATACCGACTTCTTCAACTGACCGCACAACCCTGAACTTGAACCGGCCATCTTCAAATGTACAACTGCATACTGCCCCGCCATTTCTTATGAATTCCTTCTCGATTTCAGCCGCAAGCCCACCGGAAGTGGACGATTCGTGAGTATCCTGATTTTTCGACCAGCCCTGATGCCATATAACAGGTTTTGACACCACAGGCTCGGAGGCATTCTGGCATACTTTACCGCATTTTCCGCATTCTATGCATTTATTCTCGTCAATTACAGCATTATAATGCTTTACAGAGTCTATAACGGCTATAGCTCCCTGACTGCATATGTCCTTACAGGCCATACATCCGGTGCACATGTTTTCATCACATACATATCTGCTCATAATATGAGGTCACCTTTTATCCGTTTTATTCTTTCCATGTTTAAGCATCTTATATAACAGAGTCTTCGAATCATCATAATACGGGCTATTCCTGTACAATAACAGAAAAGCAATATTCGAAACCACCACCGCGATCATTCCCTTTATGATTATTATCCCAACTCCATGCCCGGGAACCAGCATTGACAAGCCCTGGCATACAAGTCCTGTGGCGAATATACTGATCGTATATTTGATGATCTCGATCCAATATCCCTTAGTACTCTCTTTAAAGATTAACTTATGAACATTGTTTATGATCCAGGGAATGCTTATAAAGCAGACACTGATTATAGTTGACAACACAATGCCGTATATCCCGATAAACTGCACCATTATCAGATTAAGACAAAGATTGACCGTTCCCGAGATCAATGGCCTGAATCTGTCCTCATGCCAGATTCCTCCGGCATCTTTGTATACGCTGATCATTTTTACGATCTCATATACCCAAAAATAAATACAGAACAGCAGCACCATGTTGTTATCAAGCAGCATATCTTTCCCCATCCATTTGCGCATAAAGGGCTGATATAGAACAAGAAAACAGCTTACACATACCGTGGAAACCCATGCTATCAGAAATGTAAATGTGTGAAACTCTTTTCTGTTCTTCTCAAGGCTCTTAACCAGCATACTGTTGCCTACTCCCGCAACTATAGAGCTATGGATAATGGTCAGAAATCCCAGGACAGAGTTCATTATGTGATAATAATTCTGATACATAGCCAGCATCTCAAGTCCCAGGAAGGCAGATATTACGATAGTATCTGCAGACCCCACAATGGTCCCGCCCAGTTTTGACGTAAACAAATCACGTATACGTTGATTGACAGCCTTCCTCTCTTCCTCCGATAGGCTGCCCTTGGGATCATATTCGGGATACATTTTCTTTGAAATAACGGCAGAAGCAATATTGTTTACTGCCTGTGTGAACAGTATTGCAATAACATATAAATAGTAATTATGAAATACCACAAGTATCAAAAGCTGTACCAAATACTTTATAGTATCCGTAACTATCTTGACCTTGCTTATCACATCTCTTCTCTGGTGAGCAGACAGAATACTGTTCCTATAGGAAAAAAGCCAATAGGTCAAAACCGTTGCAAAAAGGTTCAACAGATATAGAATGTATACGTTCAATTCAGCAGGAACCGTTCCCTTGATCAGCCTGGGGACAAAAGGTGTGATCACCAATCCTATCAGCATTATGACCGCTCCGATAACGCGGTAATAAATCTTGTACATATGCATATATGCACATATCTTTTCAGTATCATCTTCGGCAATAGGCTTATACATCGAAAAGACCATTGCACTTCCCACACCCAGTTCTGCAAGATTAAGCACTTGAAGGATAGACGTGAACAGACTGTTAAGTCCCAAGTACTTCACTCCAAGTTCATGCACCATAACAGAGCGCATGATAAACGGAACAAGTATCTCGTAGCACTTTAGCAGCGTTCCAAAGATTATATTTCGAGATGCATTTTTGCTTCGCTCTATCTTCATTTAAAATGTATCCTCAAGCATAGACATCATTATTTCCATAAACACCTAGATTATAAAGCTCCATCCTAAGAGTTCATTGGTCATTGAAGGTTTTTCTTTCACGGTTGCCTGTTTTTTCCCCCGGTAAAATGCATAAGCGAATACCGCCCAATACAGCTTACTGGTCGAGTACTCGAATACTGACAGGATCAAAAATGCAAACATAAATGCAGTAATAACTATTTCCGTATAGTCATACTGTTTCTTCTTAATGGAATCAGCCACCTTTACAAGAGTTATAAGATATAAAACTATTGCAAGGCATCCGCCAATGAGTCCAAGTTGGAGGAAATAATCATGAGCATGTGGTGCGCTGCTTAATTCAAGCAGATTCCTGACACCTGTGGTGGACATATAACCATATCCTAGGATTGGTCTGAGGGCAATCTTATCTATGGCATGCTCCCATATGATCTTCCTTCCGCTAAATGTTAACGATCCTCCCAAGACATCAGTGATAAACAGCCCTGACAGATTACCTATAATACTTAACACAACAAACGAAATAAACATCACCAAAACTATTCCCATAAATGAATAAATACTGAACAATCTTGGTTGCATTTTATTGATCACTTCTGACAGCACGATAATTATGAACATGGCAAGTGATCCGACCATCGTTGTTAAGGACCGCAGATTCACTGCCATGATAACAAATCCGACAATAAACAATATATAAAATGTAAGTCCGACCCTTGAACGCTTTCGCAGGTCGTACTCCCCTTTAAAAAACAAAAAATATATCAGATATATCCCAAATCCATTCTGCGCGGAAAAAAACAATGTCCTTTGATTACTGTATTGTTGGCCATTATAAGTAAAATTATTGGGATATAACCCACCGGGAAATGATACAGCAACCACGCTGTCAATGATCGTCATAAGCATCAAATACAGAATACATGCCTGCCACAGGGAATCTATATCATCGATTTCATTATCGATAAGCATAACCATAAAAATATATCCTATATGGTTCTGAATGGCAGTCCCAACGCTACCGCCGTTATACAGCGTAGATATAATAATTGTTCCATATAGCAGCAACGCCATTATAAAGATTCCGGAAACCCTGCGATTATTAATCCACACCAACAGAATATAAACATATACTAATATCTCCATAACAAAAAAAACCGTACGCCATTGTGTCCCCGATGTAATATATGTAATAAATCTGGGTCTCTCCATAACAAACAGTATCACCAAAAACAGTACTACTCTTGTTTGCTTCTTACACTTTATCTCCAATAACTCTGGCATCAGTTACTACCTCGTTTACATTCCGGTTTCAATAGCATTCTTCAGCATTTCAGCACAATCTCTCGCCACACTCCTGCGCCTTGACGTTATGATCTCGTAGTCAATAACAGCATTACTGTCAAACTCTCCCATAGCAGAGAGTGCTACATATCTGTTCTCCAAACCCAAGGTTTTAAGTAAGCCGATAATCCTCTCATCATTCTTTTCTTTTCCGTTATTTCTTTTTTCCCTGACACATATAAAGGGTCTCTCAAATATAATGGAAAAAGCTGTTCCGTGAAACGAATCCGTCATTACATAAGATGCATTTTTTATCAGGCTGAGATAGTCTTCGGGGCGTGTCTCCTTGCGGAGCACCTTTACCCCCTGCTTTTCTATTCTGCACAGTGCACGAGCATCATTCACAAGTAATAAGGTGTATACCGGAAGACCCAATCTCTCTCCAAGTGTTTGGGCCATTTTATAACTGTCCTTACCGTTCCACACCTTATATAAAAAAACATAGTCGCCCTTAATTATTCTCGAACCGGTTATCTTATCATAATCTGTCTTATCATGAAGAAGTGTAGGATCCAAAACAGTATATACCTCCCTGTCTCTGCCTATAAAGTCTCTAACCCTTTCCGCGCCTGCTTCTTCACGAAACGAAAGAAATTCAAAATCACGTATGGCTTTCTTCATCCTTTCGTCACATCGTTCCTCAGTAAAATCCGTATTATTGATGCTTATGGCGTATGCGATCTTTCTTATGTTAACATCCGGCAAAAAAAAGAAGTCATCACTGTCCTTTGCATGAACATTCCAAATTTGATCACTACCGCATATTATCAGATCATATCTGCCTTCTAACTCCTTCGGACCGGAAAAGATCCCATACTCCTCTTTGCTCAGATTCAGTTGTCTGTCACGGAAGTCTTTAAAAAACTTTGCCTGGCTCTTTTTATAACCTGCAATAGGAATTCGTGATATGTTTTTTTTGATATTCTTTAAACTGTTACCGGGAAGGTATATGCCATATGCAAGCTTGTATGATGCCGGCTCATAATCAATGATCTCCACGCTATGTCCGAAGGATCTGATCAACTCTTGCAATGCCCAAGCCTGCATAACAGAGCCGTAATTAACAGACTTATGAAACGTCAGTATTCCTATTTTCAACCGGTTCACCGCCTTTTATTCAATCCTTTCGACCAAAACTGCTGATAAAGAAAAACAGTAATGTCGGATTCTGCATCCTGATCAATGCTCTTTTCATCATACTTTTAGACCCCTTTTTGGTTGACAAGTATTTAAGCATATAGTCTTTTCTGATGTCTTTTAAGAATCCGTCAATATACTGAATCTTTTCCCGTCTGTTAAGCTTACAGGTCGGATAATTGATCTTACGAACAACTAACCATGAATAACTCCCTTCATTAAACTCCAAGGCATCCTGACACTCCTCATAAATGGAATAATGCTCGTATAAGCTTTTCATGGAGGAATATATCCTTTTTCTCCTGTCCAGCTCATTTGTAACAAATCTGCCTACTAACGAAGACCGCCCGCGAACGTTGTACTGATAATATGATCCGTCTACAACCTTTATCTTATATGAAAGCTTCAGGAAGTCGGAAATAAAAATAAAATCCTCTCCCAGACTGATGGACTCGTCAAATCGGATATTATTATTCTTGATCACATCTGCCGAAAAAATCTTATTCCAGATAAAATTGAAGAACGCACCACGATCATTATTCTTTATAATGTGCTTTAAGTATTCCGTTAATCCGTCACGGGTCACTATCTCTTGTTCAGGAATACAAAAATGCCTGTCAGCTTTATCTGAACCAATGTAATGCTTGACAACCCCACAGATGACCATATCAAATCCCTGAGCATTTTCCATGCATTCCTTAAGCATGTTACGGTCAATAACATCATCTGAATCCATAAAGAATATCATCTTTCCCTGTGATGCTTCTATCCCGATATTCCTTGCATGTGACGGTCCTGCATTACCCTGATCTATTATTCTTATCCTGTCATCTTTTTCGGCATACCCATTCAGTATCACTGCAGAGTTATCGGTTGATCCGTCATTTACTATGATCAGTTCAAAGTCTGAGAAGGATTGCTGCAATACCGAATCAATGGTTTCGGAGAGATATTCCCCCGAATTGTATACAGGCATTATTATTGATATCTCCGGCATTATAATCTCTATTTACTCCTGTTGCTCTTCTTCGTCATTAAACTCTATTTTCCATCTGGTAAGATGTGTATACCCCTGTTCTGCAACATCCTTGGGAATCTGCATATAGTCCCCGTAGAGATTTGAAAGGTATTTCTTATAACCTATGGGAACCGGGAACATTCTACCGTTAAAAGGAAGATCCACGGTTTTTTCCATGTATTTACGCCGGATGATCTCTCTTTCTCCGTAATGACATACCATACTCACAGCTACATATTTTGACGAATCGAAAGGATACCTTATAGCCTGCCGCTCCATTAACCGGGCAAATCTGTGCCCCCCTATCAGCTTACATATAGGATACAGAAGCCTTTTGAGTGTCCTGTATTTTTCTTCTTCTTTAAACCTGACTCTTATGGCCGCAATTGATAGAATCTTGAAAAACTTGATCTTCTTGATTACGATTTTTTGTCTCCATTTCTTATCAGGCATCCCGTCGATTGGGAATATGTCCAGAAATACTCCCATTCCGCGAACGTCTAGAAACTTGTAATGAACCTTCGTAGACAGGTCCCATACCCGTCCGTAAGGCATTGCCCAGTTTTTATCTGTATTTAGCGAGCCAACACCATATTTTGAGGCATATTTTTTTCCAAATCCTTTCATAAACCTCTCATAATCCGGGCGAGGCATCATAAGATCTCCATCATCGTCCCACGGAATAAAGCCCTGATGTCTCACTGCACCAAGGCATGTTCCTCCTGAAAGACAGTAACGTATGTTGTTTTCCTTGCAATAGTCATCAATATCACACATCATCTTAAAGATGACCTTTTGCATCTTTTCAACTGTATCATTCATTGCAAGATCCTCCTGTCAATTCTCCTTCGCGAAAATCAACTTCCCAGTGGTCCAGATGCGAATACCCGTTCTTCTCAGCATCCTTGGGTATCTCCATATAGTTACCATACAGATTGGTCAGATACTTCTTGTATCCTCTGGGAACCGGCAACATGCGGCCGTTAAAGGGAAGATATACAGCTCCCGCCATGTTTTCCCGCCGGATCGTTTCCTTTTCCCCATAGTGGAAAGCCATACTGACAGCAACATATCGGGATGAATCAAAGGGGTATCTTCTTACCTGATCCTCCATGGCAAGGGCAAGCCTGTGTCCTCCCAAAGGTTTACATAGCACATGGATAACCTTTTTTATACCGGTCGGTTCTTTCATGACAGCCGCATAACGCAATACCTTTAAGACCTTAAGCTTATTGTAAACTATCTTTTGCTGCCATCTCCTATCCGGCAGGCCATCGATGGGAAAAATGTCAACAAACACACCCATATCACCAAAATCAAGGTACTTATGGCTGATCTTCGTTGTCAGATCCCATATCCTTCCGTATTGGATGACCCATTCTTCATTACCCTTAAGCCATCCCGCACCGTATCTCGACCGGAACTTCTCAGCAAATCCTTTCATAAACCGGTCAAAGTCCGGTCTGGGCATCATGATATCAATATCCTCGTCCCACGGGATAAATCCCTGATGTCTCACTGCTCCCAGGCATGTACCTCCCGACAGGAAATATCGGATATCATTCTCCTTACAATAGTCATCTATATCACAGAGGATACCGAATAGGATCTTTTGCATTCTCTGTACGATCTGCTTAACCTGTGCTTCCCCTGTCTGTCCGTAAGATATTTCTTTTATATTATGCTTATCCTTGTCTGCATCTTCAGGCGGCCTCATATAGTCACCGTAGAAATGGGTCAGGAATTCATCATATTTTTCAGGACCGTTCAGTTCCAGGGTCTCAAAGTGATACTTCCGGCCCTTCCCCAGAAGTTGTTTATCCACAATCTCCTTTTCCATATATGAGCCGAAGAAGCTTACCATATAATCGGACTTGTCATAAGGGTACTTGCGGAGCCCCTTCTCCATCCGTCTCATAAGTTTCCTGGTATTCATATGGCTTCCGATATGGGTCATCTGGATAAACTTTATAGCTGCTTTAAGATACCACGCCCTTCCCGGCCGGTTTAAATTCACCAATTCTTCAAAGCAGGAAGCATGGTAGAAGAACCTTATGAAGGTCATATGCCAGAAATGAATCTTCTGCCTTATCCTGCCATCCGGCATGCCGTCAAAGGGGAATATATCGACCCAGGCCTTCTCATCTATGGTCCTGGTGTTGGATGCATTGGTAACAGTTACATTGTCATTGACTATCCGGGAGAAATATCTCTTATAATCCTTATCAATCTTATAATTTAAGAAACTATACCCTTCGGGAAGCTCCTCCCTTACTATACGAATAAACTTCTCATAATCAGGCCGGGGCATTCCCACGTCAGCATCATCGTCCCATGGAATGAAGCCCTTGTGACGGATGGCACCCAGCATGGTCCCACCCACCATATAATATCTCAAACCGTACTTATCGCATATTTCTGAAAAGATACGAAGATTCTCCAATTCTACCAGCTGGAGATTCCTGAGAGTTGTATTGTCCTCTTCATTATATGATCTGTTCCAGTTTTTTTCTGCCATTTAGATACGTCTCCTAATACGCAATAGCACTGTCAATATACCTGTAACTACGATTTCTCATATCACCCAATAACTCATATACTTCATCAAATACTATTTCACCGCATATCTCATGATCATTATCATATGCGATCCTATCTTTAAGACCCAGGGACTCCATCAGATCTACCATTCGAGTGTAACGAACTGTATGGGGTACTGCTATAAACTGCTTCTTATATATTATAGAGAATGTACATCCGTGAAATGAATTTGTTACCACGAAGGATGCTCCTTTAAATAAGCTTAGGAATTCCCCCGGTCCGATATCAAGAAGGTGCCTGGCTCCATCCACCTTCTTAAAAGGCTTCGGAGAAATATCAACAATGATCAGATTCCTTCTTTCTGCTTCTCTTTTGGCAATATCTATTGTTATGAGGGAATGCTGGATATTATACAGCAATAGATACGGTTCATCTATCTTGCATTCCCGGCTTTCCATGGGTGAATAATCATTCTCTTCAAGAAGCAGTGTACAATCCAATACTACTTCGACATTTTTTCCCAACGCATCTGCAAGTTCTTCTGCCGATGTCTTCTCCCTAACTGATAATGCCTTAAAATCATTGGTCATATCACGAAAAACATCAACATACTCTGTAATATCGACCTCTCCAAGGCTCACGCCATAGGATACTTTTATTCCCTCAACAAAACCCAGAAAATAGGCTTTATCCGGTTTTCCGCCCGTGAGAACAGGATTCCATATCTGATCACTGCCGCAAATGTACAAATCTGCCCACGGAGGATCATCATAAAGCTGTGAAACACTCTCGTATCTGTGTGTGAGTCTCAGATTATCATGAATAAACTCATCATATCTTTTTTCTTTTCTTTTCAGTCTGCCATAATAAGTTAAGAGTTTAATATTATGCTTAATGCAGCCAAGGGTTTTTCTTATCCCTTTGCCGGTTTCAATCTCCTTAAAAATACTCTTTCTTTGTTTTAAGTATTTCGGCTGATAATCTATTACTTCAACGTCAGCCCCATACTTATCCAAATGCTTAGACATTGCACAGCATTGAAGGGTTGCTCCGAAGTTTTTCACGTCATGAAATGTAATAATGCTTATCTTCATTTCTCAAAATCACACTTTTCCGGCAATATATCATTTAATGCTTTATTAATCTTTGCCTTATAATGCTCAAAATCACATTCTTCATTATTATCATTGAAGCATACAAGCTTGCCCTTACGTTTTCTTATATAAGCAACCGCTTCATTAACATTTCTATTGTTTGTGATCAGTTTCCCGAGAAACCTGTGGGGATAGAAATTACCTGAAGCCAGCTGCCAGTATCTGAAGAATAACTGATTAACATCTCTGTCATCCCGGAACTTGCGAGAACATGTTTCAGTCAAGATCTGTTTTTCCTTCTTCCACACAGTCTCCAGTGTTGACTTATTATAAGGTACAGCAAGATGATGATTCACAAATCCTATATGTGAATCCCATGTAATAAACATAAAAGAGCGAAACATGAACTTAAACTTATATGCTTTGTTAAACCAGAGCCCGGGTCTCTTTTTTACAAGCTTTTTTTTATCAAAATGATTATTGATCCTTAATACTGCATTGAACAGTATCGGAAAATAGGAATTCTGCCTGGGTATTATAGGGCTGCTTGCCAGACAATCGCACGGAAGCCCGTTATGAAAAAAATCTTCTTCTTTCAGTTCATCTATTATAAATATATCATCATTAAAATAGATGAAGTGATCACTCAGTCCTTCGATACGATGCATGTTTAGTTCTATCGTGTGTGAGCTGAATGTCGGAAGAAACTCCTTGGGGATATAATCCTCATGTCTGACTATATGAAGTTTTTCGCATTCTGTATTCAGCCATCCCGGCAAATGACCACAGGTTACAAAATGCACCTTCCTTACCCATGGCGCATACTTCTGGATCCCTCTGAAGAGATACTGTAGATTATCCCAGTCCCTGAATCGCATATCTCTGTTATCAGAAGTATCCATCTGTTCTGATGCATATTTTTTCCTGGATTCTCGCCATTTTTCATCGGATGGATCCACCCAGGGAAGCACTATATCTATGGAGTTTTCCTTGA
The DNA here is from genome assembly GCA_017550165.1 of Lachnospiraceae bacterium. Classification (GTDB taxonomy): domain Bacteria; phylum Bacillota; class Clostridia; order Lachnospirales; family Lachnospiraceae; genus SIG280. The sequence goes on from JAFZQH010000013.1 coordinate 52,635, forward strand.
TACTATTATCGTTTTTCATATTTCTCAATCAATTATCTTTCTTCAAACCAGTAATGATAGACACCACGCTTAAAACAGTATAATGTATAGCAATTTGATAGTCAAATATCCTCTACGCTATCCCCCAATAGGAACAGAGCCACTCGTTTCTCTCCTTCAACCAGGCCTTTAAATATTCAACATTATCCGTATAAGTCTTTGCCGGAGTAACATGAAGTCTGGAGTACTTTTCAGAAATATTCCAGTCTGTTTCGTTGAAGTTCTTATTCACTGCTATATCCAGCCTGTCTGTCTGTCGGTCAATATATCCGTCTTTATCATACAGGGATGTAATAATATTCTGGAGCTCCTTAAATCTTTCAGCTACTTCAGCCTTAAACTCAGGGTAATTAAGAAGTGCAGCAAAGATTGGGTTTGTCGTCCCGTATATACCATGTGAAGTACTACCCGATTCGTCTCTATACTTATTATATGCTTTATTGTCAGGATCAGGGTTGCCGGCTGACAGATCAAAATCCCACACCGGTCCTCCGTGAAGTTTTCCCTCTGAATAATAGAAATACCCTCTGCCTGCATCAACGTTCTTAAGCATTTCCTGAACTATATAATAATTCACTATTGAATCAACATCTACTATTTTCTGAACCTTTTTATAATCCCCTGAGAGAATGGCTTCCTCCACCGAATCCATTACGCTCCTTATTACATCAGCCTCATGATCACCCGGATCCTCAGGCTCACAAAGCATAAACCTCCAACCATTCTTCCGGGTTTTAAAATAATACGCATCGTCTTCTAACGTACTTTGAATACTCTCAACAAAAAAGCCGGAGGATACATCGATATCAATCCTCTCCGGATCCACTTCAACCTGCTCTGTAAGCAGGTAGAGTCCTCTGTATATTCCATCAACCGTAAGTTCAACATAAGCAGAATCAGGAGTGTATTCAAGGCCTATACTTCTTGCCAAATACAGTGCCAGCTCATTGCGGATCATAGTTGGATCCATCTGGTTGGCTATAAGGCACCAGTCTTTTGCCTTGCCAAGCCCCAGAAGATCATTCTTTTTATTTAACTTGATCTTGTATGGTTTCTTGGCTAATTTGGCTGTCGAGTTCCCCCTGATCTTAGCCTTTCCGATCAGGGTTGTTCTCTCCTCTCCCTCTATAACACTTATGTTGACGTTCTCCACATATCCCTCTTCCTTGTTCAGGGAATTGCCGTTTCCCTCCGGGAAATTGAGATAAATATGAGGCAGGTGGGTCTCACCCCCTATCCCGTTGTCTGAAGCAAGAAAGAATACTGAGATCAACAGGATCGCTGCTATTCCGGCCTTTACATGAAACTCTCTTCCGAATAGGAAGCCCAGCCTCGGATGACTTACCCTGACCTTTTCCGCCAATGCCTCCTTCTCTTGGCGGCTTACGGAAAGAAACCAGACACAGGCTATGAAAGCTATGGTGAATAATACGGCGCCTGTCAGGAAAAACCGCTTCATGGTTGTGTCATACTTCCTGCAATAGGCCATCCCGAACAGTACTGCGGGGATTACCGCCACAAATGATCTGAGACACTGCTCCATAAAGTCCTCTGTCTTCTCCCTGTGGGAGACATGATAGCAGACGCCCATTATGACCACGCACAGCAAAAGAAAGAGCGCCGCGGCTGTTATAACAAAACCGGGTGCTATGGATATCTTTCTTATCTTATATAAAACCTGTTTTCCGAATACCGCAACTCCGCAACTGACATACAGCAGCAGCAAGAAGGGGACTCTTCCCCTGATCCGTCTGATCATCTCAACCTTTCAGCCAATCTGAGCGTTTTGCCATTAAAAGCGCCTTAAATATATCTATATCCTCTACCGTGGTCAGCTTGATATTCTTCTCTGACCCTGCTGAGAAATACACCTTCTGTCCCATCTCTATCATTAAGGTACATGAGGCTACGGAGTTGGTGATCCCCGCTTCCAGGGCCCGCCTGTGAAGGTCGCATATGTCTCCTATATGAAATGCCTGTGGCGTCTGGGTTCTTTTTAGATTATCCCTGGGATAGGTCTCTGACGATACGGAACCATCCTGTGTAGTAAGCATAGCCTCGGCACATGGGATCACTGTTATGGCGTTACCGAACTCCCTCGCCACCCTGATGTTATCCGATATGATCTCAGCACTTACCATGGGACGGATCGCATCATGGATCAGGACGAAGTCTTCCTTATCATAATGTTTCTCCAGTTCCATCACTCCGTTACGGATGGAGTCCTGGCCGTTCTTGCCACCCGGAACCACATATTTCAACTTAGTTATATTAAACTGGGCTGCATATGCACGCAGTACCTGTTCCCAGCCTTCTATACATACAACCGCTATCGCATCTATCTCCGGATGCTTTTCAAAAGCCTCCAGGGTATATACTATAACCGGTCTCTCATTTACGGTAAGAAACTGCTTGGGGATATCCTGCTGCATTCTCGCGCCGGAACCTCCGGCTATGATCAAACCTATATTAGCCATAATGATTTTCCTTTCCCTTGATCTCCTTTATGATCTCCACTGTGTGGGCAAAGCCTCTCCCGGCGTCAAACTGTCCTTTCCAACCCAGACTCTCCAGCTCCGTCGCATCCAGGGATGAATTCTTCATGGGATTAAAGCCCTTCTTCTCCGCATCTGTAGGCAGTTCCATCTTAAGGCTGACTCCGGCGGATTCTGCAAGAAGTTCTGCCATCTCCTTTATGCTTATCACTGACTCCGGGTTGGAAATGTTGTATGCCTGACTCTTCTCTCCCTTTAATAATACCGTAAGGATAGCCGAAGCACAATCAAGGCAGTAGCAATAACTTCTTATCTGGGATCCGTCGCTCTTCATCACGATGTCCTCACCCCGTGATACTGCGTAAGCCCAGGCGGAAGATACTCTGTTATCCGTCTCCGATGCAGTAGGTCCGTATATGTGCCCGGGACGTATTATCACCGAATCCACCCCATACTCATCCCCGTATGATACACACAGGGTCTCAGCGGCGCATTTTCCAACGGAATAAGAACTTCTGGGATCCAGGATATCTATGGAGCCGTACTCATCCACTTTATTAGGCCTGTCACTTTCCTTCTTTCCATATACCTCTGAACTGGATATCAAAAGGATCCGTCCGGCCTTACCGGCTCTTGCATATTCCAGAAGGCTTTTCATCCCGGTAATATTGCCCAGCATGGTCTCCACCGGCTCTTTGACTATATTATTCGGGGATGCATTACCGGCGCCGTGGATAATGTAGTCGCAGTAATCCGGTAATTTATTATCCTCTGACGTCGCATCATATTGAACATATTCGAACCAGCCTCTCCCGGTAAAGGGTTCAAATCTCTTCATCACCTTCTCACGGTTCCTGCCGGCTGCATATATCTTTATCTTTTCATCATGAGTCTCATTCCATCTGATGAGAACATCGACTACGGCCGAGCAAATAAGCCCGCCACAGCCGGTGATCATAACTCCCTTGCCTGAAAGCTCCGAAAGAGCGGGGAGTGCGTCTGTTACCTCATCAATATCCGAGATCCATAGTTTGCTTTCTGATATATTCATTGGTTTCATATAGAAAAGAGACAGAGAATTAACCGTCCCCTGTCTCCTTATCTCCTTATTCCTGTATATACACGATTATCTTACAAGTGCTCCGAATACATCGTATCTGTATCTGTCATCTCCGCTCTTCAAGCAGGTACACAATGTAAGGACCTTGGTATCCTTGGTGAAATCATAGCTTGAAAGATGCTGATCCTTGCCGTTACCGCTTACATCATCATCACTCAGCAGTGACTGAAGGAACTCCGGCCATGTGGTATCATCATATTTGAAGTTATCCAGCAGGTGGAGCGATAATACCTCACGGGCTGCGAATATCCTGTATACCAGGATATCATTCCTGGTGTATACGTACATGTACTTGCAGCTGTCAAATGTAGCCTTGTCTTCCAGCTTGTGAAGGGGTGCAAATCCCGTACCGTTCTTCATGTTATGCCCGTATATAACTGTATTCTGGTCTGAGAAATCCTTCTTGTTATAGGTGGGCTCTGTATAGATACCGCCCGGGTAACCCTTGGACCCATCCAGGTTGTAGTTCAGGTAGTACTCGTCATCACTGGGATGCTGTACAACCGGTGTGTCGATGCCAAGCTCGGGAACATAAAGCCATGCATATATATCCTTGTTAACGCTCTTTTGCATCTCTTCAAAGTTAAGGGCCTTCTCGGGAACCTCTATACCGAAGTTATCCTTGTAAAACTTGACCTTTTCATCATAGGAATAATCATCCCACTTGTTCTCCTTGTTAGCTTCTGAAAGATGCTCTTCATTCCACTCGCTGGCCTTCTGCTGGTCAGACTTCTTAGGGATCAATATAATGATAAGAACAACTATGATGATAACGGCCAGGGCAGCTATTCCTATGATCTTCTTCTTGTTGTCTAAGCCGTCTACGCCTTTCTTTGCCATGATAATATACTCTCCTTATCCTGTCCTCTTTTTTCTCTTTACTCTGATATAAGCGGGACAAACCCCGCTTATATTATTCTAATGTATTAATTATTAAAATACAATATATATTTTCTTAAAATTTTTCAACCTCAATATATTGTATATCAGGCCATGATCTCTTTTATTTTTTAAGGAAATCGGGAACCTTGATATCCTTGGGTGCTACCGTGCGCTCCGGTGCAGGTCGTTTAAGCCCTGCCAGGATATCCTGTGCCGTCATGGGCTTAACTCCGGGTTCTTCCGGCGCAGCCGGTGTAACTGTCCCTGCGGGAACAGCCGGTGTTGCTGCAGGCGCAGGTGCAACCGTAGGATTAGCAGCCGGTGCCGCATGCGAAACTGCCGGTCTGGGAACAACCGTATCAGCTCCGGCGTATTTCAGTTTGGATGCCATCATGGACATACCGGCGAAGGAATTATTCTCAAGGCCGGTAGCGATAACCGTGATGGTAACCTCATCGGTCTTATTCTCATCATACATGGAACCGAATATGATATTGGCGTTATCGGTAGCCAGTCCCTGAACGTACTCTGCCGCCTCATTGACATCCATAAGGGTAACATCTCCGGAGATGTTGATAAGAACGTTGGACGCACCGTTGATGCTGGTCTCGAGAAGGGGACTCTCAACTGCCTGCTTAACTGCATCCATGGCTTTATCATCACCGTGTCCCACGCCGATACCTATATGGGCAATTCCCTTATCCTTCATAACGGTCTTAACATCTGCAAAGTCAAGATTGATAAGTGAAGGAACATTTATAAGATCCGTAATACCCTGTACCGCCTGCTGAAGCACTTCATCAGCCTTACGAAGCGCGTCAGGCATGGAAGTTCTGCGATCTACCAGGTCAAGCAGCTTATCATTCGGGATAACGATAAGCGTATCCACGTTCTGTCTGAGCTTCTCTATACCTGCCAGGGCATTCTTTGCTCTGGTCTTTGCTTCAAATCTGAAAGGCTTGGTAACCACGCCAACTGTCAGAGCCCCCATATCCTTAGCTATCTGCGCTACTATGGGTGCTGCCCCCGTACCGGTTCCGCCGCCCATTCCGCAGGTTACAAAGACCATATCAGCCCCGCTGATGGCCTCCTGTATCTCTTCATAGTTCTCCGCAGCCGCCTGCTCTCCCACTGTGGGATCCGCGCCGGCTCCGAGACCCTTTGTGATCTTCTCCCCAATTTGAAGAAGGGTGGGAGCTTTACATAAGGTAAGTGCCTGTCTGTCAGTGTTGATCCCGATGAATTCCACCTGGGCGATGTTCTCATCGATCATCCTGTTAAGAGCATTATTACCGCCTCCGCCTACACCTACGACAATGATCCGGGCACCGCTCTCTCCTTCATTATTCTTTAATTCTACCAAGGTGTCTCCTCCTTTATATACTCAAAAACAACCTATTCTATATAATACTTTTTTTTATGTGATTTATCAATATTTTTTTTAGAATGTCAAGAAGATGTTACATCTCAGATTAATTATTGTAACAATTATAAATAATTTACATTTTTATTGATTGATGTAAAATTTTGTGATATACTCCCAATGTTGTCACATCCATTCAGACACAGGAAGGGGGTGATGATCATTGAATTCGTATTTACAGTAATAATACCCATCATGGTAGGTATAGTTACACACTATATCTGCAAGTGGTTGGATGGGGATAAGTAGGAAAACAGCCCAAATGAAAACCCAGAGGAACACCACTCCTCTGGGTTTTCTGTCGTTCTTATTTTGAACTCGTAGTTACAGTATACACTAGTATATTAACATATAAGTATAATTATGTCTACAAAAATCTATACGCTTGAGGATGGAGTGGCCACTGTACTTGAAGGCTGCGGCGCTGATGATGCAGGAGCGCTCTGCTGCGATACTGATGATGATTGCGGTTCTGCAGAGGACGACGGTTCCCCGGAGGATGACGGCTCCTCCGACGGTTTGGGTGGCTCAGGCTCCTTGTCTTCCGTGAAGGTCACCCCATCGCTGTCAGGATTGTAGTTCTCCATGTGGAGCACTCCCGCCTTGCCGCGAAGCGCAGGTATCATTTCCGCCAGATCTGCTATCTTGAGTTTAAGGTTGTCATCCTTGCCCAGTTCCACCCGTACTTCTTCAAAATGAAGCGTGACCTTGCCCAGCTCGTCAAAATAAACCTTATCCGGCTTCAGATCGTACTTCATAAGGAGTCCGGATAGATTAAGGATACGTTCAAATATCCCCTTGTCCTCTATGGGAAGTTTCTCCCCCACCACCGTCTGATCAAAGGATATCCCTGCGATCAGCGGGATCCCATTGTATTTCTCCGTCGAACTGTCGATCACTAGTCCCTCGCTGTCGAAGTACATGTACATATCCGAGTATTCCACGCACCCCACTATGGTCTTCTCATAGACATCTATATGGAGGTGGGACGGACTCTTCATTGAAACCTTGATATGATCCAGATATCCTCCTCCGGGATGGACGAAGAAGGTATATTTGACCAGAACGAACAGGGAATTGCCGGACATTCCGTCGGATAAGAACATTTCATTCAGCTCCTGCTCCGAATAATGCTTATTGCCGGAATAGGTTACTTCTTTAAGATGAAATACAAATATATAAACAGCCGAAAGGACTACCAGTATCGTCCCGACAACAGCAAGTATCCTTAAGGCCCGGCCTCTTTTTTTCTTTTTTTCATACACCGGATTGACACGTTCTATCATTGCATCACCTGCTCTTCCTCAAGGATGATGCCCCTTGATACGCTCAAAGCCAGTCCCATCTCCGCCAGCAGGAAGCATATGGCGGTCCCGCCGTAGCTTATGAAAGGCAGCGTTACTCCGGTATTGGGTATGCTGTTGGTCACGACGGCTATATTAAGTATAACCTGCAGGGCGATATGTCCCATGATCCCCACGACCAGCAGGGACCCGAAGAGATCCTTGGAATTGGTGGCGATCACCATGAACCTCCAGAGCATGAGCCCGAAGATAAGGATAACTCCCAGGGCTCCCAGAACCCCCAGTTCCTCACAGACTATGGAGAAGATCATGTCATTCTGGGCTTCCGGCAGGCTGCCCATTTTCTGGATACTCTCCCCCAGTCCCTTGCCGAACCACCCTCCGGCTCCGATGGCATACAGGCCCTGAACGGTCTGGTTACCTGCTTCCAGAAGCTCCGGGTGAAGCCAGTATTTGATACGGTCCATCCTGTACCCCTGCACTATAATGAATGCGCCACCCACACCGGCCGCCAGAACCGCCGGCACGGCAAAATGTATATATTTCGGGCTTGCCACAAATATTATGATCATTCCCACCATGAAAATGATAATTGCTGAGCTTAAGTTACTGAGTGCCACTATGGCTGAGATGGGAAGCAGCCACGCCACCGTCTTAAGCATATTTTTAAGCCTGCCCATGGATTTGGGCGCCTGGCATATGTATCTGGCGATAAAGAGGATCACGGCGATCTTGGCCAGCTCCGCCGGCTGAAAGGAAAGCCCGCCTATATTAAGCCACCTGGCCGATCCGTTGATCTTGTCGCTGACTATGAGAACGGCTATGGACAGGCCGCATGACAGCAGATAGGCAGGAATGGCGAATTTCTTCCAGAAGTTATAGGGAACCATGGTGGTAAAGAACATGAGCACCAGTCCTATACCCGTTGCTATCCCCTGCTTCCTCAGATAAAAGGTGGCATCGTGAAAATGTGCCTCTGCATAATGGTAACTTGTAGAATAGAGCATAACAAGACCGAATGCTATCATAAACAGCACCAGAAAAAGAAGAGTATAATCAAAATAATTCTTTTTTTCCTTTTTCTCTTTCCTACTCATATACACTCCAACAAGACAGAGAACCGTCCCCTGTCTTGCTAACTTATTTCCGGACGAGTTCCTTGAAAATGCGTCCTCGCTCTTCGTAATTTTTGAACATGCCCCAGCTGGCACAGGCGGGGGATAGAAGGACTGCGTCCCCGGGCTTCGCCGCCTTGATGCATGTCTCGACCGCTTCCTCAAATGTATCACAAAGCACGGTATGAGTAAAACCGCACCTCTCTGCCGCATCACGGATCTTCTCTCTGGTCTGTCCGATAAGTACCAGAAGTTTTACCTTATCTCCGAAGGAACCTATCCATTCCTCATAGTCGGAGTTCTTGTCATATCCGCCTCCGATAAGGATAGTAGGACGCTCCATGGCCTCAACCGCCTTGATGGCCGCATCCGGGTTGGTCCCCTTGGAATCGTTGTAATATCTTACGCCGTTTTTCTCAACAACAAACTCGATCCTGTGTTCAACCGCATTGAATCCTTTAACCCCTTTTATAATGGTTTCCTGAGGGATACCGGCGGCAAGACAGATTCCTATAGCTGCCATTACATTTTCGTAATTGTGCCGCCCCAAAAGCTTCATCTCATCCGTGCGGAGAAGGAATACCTCATGGGCTCCGTCATTATAATAAAACTCTTTTCCCTTAAGGTACAGCCCCTTATCAAGGATCTCGCTGCTGCTGAAGAAAATGACCTTCGGCCTGAGATCGCTCCTCTCTCCGAAACCCTTTAGAAGCGGGTCATCGTAGTTTAATACTATAGTGTCATCCTCCGTCTGGTTCTTGGTTATATCGTATTTCGCCTGAGCATAATTCTCGAAAGTGCCGTGTCTGTCCAGATGATCGGGGGTGATGTTGAGGATCGCACTGACCTGCGAATGAAATTCCACGGTCGTCTCCAGCTGGAAGCTGCTGATCTCCAGCACTGTCAGGGAGTTATCCGTGGTCTTGGGCGCACAGGTTGTATAAGCCACTCCGATATTCCCGGTGACAAAGGTATCCTTTGTATGGAGGGCGCATATCTCCCCTACAAGCGAAGTAGTGGTAGTCTTGCCGTTTGTGCCGGTAATGGCCAGGATCTTCCCCCTGTTAAAACGGTAGGCAAGTTCAACCTCACCCCATACCCGGGCCCCGGCTGCTTTCAGTCTCATCACATCCGGATTGGAGGGGGGCACCCCGGGGCTTAATACTGTGATATCCGTAGCCTTGACCACTTCATCCGGGAGAACTCCGGTCACGATATCGAACTTGATATCCACTCCTACCTTTTCACGAAGTGCTTCTTTATCCAGTTCCTTATTTCCATCATATAACGTAATGTTCTCCGTGACGGTGGACAGCAGCTGTACAGATCCTATGCCGCTTATCCCCGCCCCGAACACGAGATAGTTTTTATCCTTCATATAACCTCCGCAAGACAGGGGACGGTTCTCTGTCTTGTAACTATTAAAATCCGGGTTTGAACGCAATTAACGAGATAAGGCACATCAACACCGTGATCACCGTAAATACCGTCACGATCTTTGTCTCCGACCATCCGCACAGTTCAAAATGATGATGTATGGGAGACATCTTGAATATCCTTTTCCCATGGGTCAGTTTAAAATAAGTTACCTGGATCATCACGGATAAGATCTCCACAAAATAGATCAACCCGAACAGGAGGATGAACCAGGGTATCCTCATCATAAATGCCGATGCCGCCACGAAGCCTCCCAAAGCCAGAGACCCCGTATCGCCCATAAAAACCTTGGCCGGATAGGCGTTAAAAAGCAAAAATCCCATCAAAGCCCCGCATACGGCTGCCGTAACCGGTTCGATGCCTGCTCCCTCCATAAGAGACAGAAAGGTGAGGAAAGCCGCCACCACAAATGTTACCGAAGATGCCAGGCCGTCCAGGCCGTCCGTAAAATTAACCGCATTAACGGTCCCCAGCACCGCCACGATAACAAATGGTACCGTCAGCACCGAAAAATGCATCATTGCACCGCCGGTAAAGGGGATATATGCGTCGGAAAAATCCATGTTAAGGAATCTTTCCGTATATAGTATAAAGCCGATGGTGACCAGAAACTCAAGTATTAGCTTCTGCCAGGCAATAAGCCCGTCCTTGCTCTTTTTTACTACCTTAAGGTAATCGTCGATAAAGCCGATGATGCCGAAGCCCAGGGTCAGTATGAGAACAGGCACTACCCCCGGGTAAGACCTTGCAAACACCAGTGAAGCAACAAGAATGCCTAAGATTATCATGATCCCGCCCATGGTGGGTGTCCCTGCCTTCTTGTGGTGGGAAGTCAGTTCCTCCCTCTCCGTCTGTCCGAACTTCAGCCTGCGCAGCGCCGGGATGAGAAATGGTCCCACGGCAGCCGATACCGCAAATGATATAAAGACCGCAAGTATGATGTTTAACTGCATATTACACGTCCACTTCCATTTCAAAGCATTTTTATAATATTATCATAACTCATATATCGAAATAACACAAACCCCGTAAGTGGAGTCTTACGGGGTCGTGCGCAGCTTAAAAGGTTTTGTTTGCAAAGGAGATTGTTTTCAAGCTGCTGTAGCATAGGAGTATTATGAAAAGTTTATCTTGTAAGCTAATTTTGGGTCTGAGGCTTTTCCATATCCTGGTCAGGATATATGTTCATATAGGGGAAGGCTTCCTCTAATATGGACTTGGCCAGTTCCGATGCGAACCTTGCCTGATCCTGCTTCTCATCATTGGGCTCATCAATGACCACGTAAATGAAAACTTCCGGATTCTCTGCCGGTGCATACGCCGCAAGGGATACTACATATGTATTCGCCTCTCTGGGAAGCTTCTGCGCTGTTCCCGTCTTGCCTCCCATGGAATAACCCTCTACATGGGCCAGTTTGGCGGTTCCCGTCTCCACGGTAGTCTTCATGTACTGCATAAGCTTCTTCTGAGTAATATCGGAAATGGTCTGCTTCATTACCACCGGTTCGATGGTCTGGACCGTTTCGCCCTTGGCGTTCAATATCCTTTTTACGCAGTGGGGTCTGTAATAATAACCGCCGTTTATAATTGAGCAATATGCGCTTGCAATCTGTATCATGGTGGCGTTGTAGCCCTGTCCGAATGAAGATGTGGCCAGGTTAATGGGCTTCATGTTGTCCTTGTTAAATACAAGCCCTGCCGTAGACGCCTCTCCGGGGAGATCTATAGTAGTTCTCAGTCCCAGATTGAATATATCCTGGTATTTCAGGAAATTCTCCGAACCTATCTTGGCCGCCATCTGCATCAATGCATCATTACATGAATCCGAGATGGCATCCTCAACCGTCTCGACCCCGTGACCCGCTCTGTTAACGCAGTGGATAACCTGTCCTGCTATAGTCTCGGCGCCGTCACATACAAAGGTTTCATCTCCGGTAAGTGTTCCCGTCTCAAGCCCCCCTGCCACCGTAAACACCTTGGTGGTGGATCCCGGCTCGAAGGTCTGGGTGATGCAGAAATTATTCCATATCTTATTGAGCTCCTCCAGCTGGTCTTTTTCACTCATGGCAGCTATCTGCTCCTCTGTGAAAAATGCCGTGAGGTCTCTGGGTTTATTCAGGTCAAAATTCGGATAGTCTGCCATGGCCAGTATCTCGCCGTTGTTGGGGTTCATCACTATAACTCCCGTATTCTTGCTTCCGGCTCCTTCTCTTGCCACATTGGCGTGCTCATTATTGAACTCTTCTATCTTTTTATCAACTATCCGTTGAATGTTAACATCTATTGTAGTTACTATGCTTTTGCCGTCTTCAGGATTGATTATGTCCTTTTGGAAATCGTTATCCGAGTTCAGGTACCCGAACATCCTGCCGTCGGATCCGTTAAGCACATCATTGTATTCGCCTTCAAGTCCGCCGTTTCCTACATTACCGCCTACGGTAAATCCTATCAGGGAACTTGCCAGTTTGTTATTGGGGTAAACCCTCCTGTATCCCTTCTCCAGCCACACTCCGCTTATCTCGCCCTTTGTATCTTCATCCAGCATCTTCTGCAGCGCCTTGATGTCATCGTAGGGCAGGTCCTTCTTAAGGACTCCGTAGCGCCGGTTGGGATCGTCGGAGACCATCTTCCTGATGTCTCCCGCTGTCACATCCCTGATGCAGCTTGTTATGGCATTTATTACATTTTCAAGATTCTTCTCATCTTTATGTGTTAAAACGTAACAATCCAGGATTATATTGAAATTCTCTTCACAGGTGGCAAGGATGTTACCGTTGGTATCCAGTATGGACCCCCGTTTGAAGGCCAGTACCGTGTCGGAGTAGCTCTGCTGCGAAAGAACCTTCTTGGAGTAATTCAGCCCGTCTACCTGGTTGATATAGATGATCCTTGCAAATAATCCTATAAGAAGCGCTACGATCAGAACAAATGATACCGTAAGCTTGCGCTTCATTTTCCCTGTAAGTCTGCCGATTGTTTCTTTTAACTCTTTAGCCATTTCATCTTGAGACGGATCTGTGACCCATCATATAGTCATCCTGGTTGGAATCATAGCGGACTATCTGTTCTTTGCCCGCCGGGACCATTCCCAGTTCTTCTGTGGCTTTACGCCTTATCTCTTCCAGGTCGATGGAGGTAAGGATACGGTTGTATGCCGCATCGTTCTTCACGCGAAGGTCCATTACCTCTTCCTTGGCGCTGGTAAGCCTGCTGTTAACCGACTGGACCTGAGCCTTCAGATAAAGAAAGTTCATGCACACCAGAAGGGTTATTATAACAGCCGCCGTCAGAAACAACATGTAGCCCGCATCTATCACAAGCTGGCGCTGGCGGTTTCTCTTGACTGCATTGGCGCGTTCCGCCTGCCTGCGCTTCTCACGCTGTACCTGTCTGGGTATTTCGTAGGGCTCAAGTTCTCTTACTGTATTGCCGTCTATGTAAGCCAAGCTTCTATTCGGTTGTCTCTTCCCAGCACGCCTTGCTCTTGCCATTGAAACTTTTCTCCCCGTGGTGTTACCCCTTAAAGCGCCCTCTCGAAGACCCTCAACTTCGCGCTGGCACTTCTCGAATTATTCTCTATCTCAGTCTGTGTGGGTATTATGGGTCGTTTTGTGATAACCCTGCCCTTTGACTTCTTACCGCATACACATACCGGAAATGATGGTGGGCATGTGCATGGGGACTCATTTTTCCTGAACAGGCTCTTTACTATCCTGTCCTCCAGTGAATGAAAGGTGATTATGCAGAGCCTTCCTCCGTCATCCAGACGGTCTATCATTGTATCTATGGAGGTCTTTAAGACCTCGAGTTCGCTGTTTGTCTCTATCCTGAGGGCCTGGAAGACTCTCTTGGAGGGATGTCCCTTTATAGTCTTCAGGTACTTGGCGGGAATCGCCTCCCGCACCAGAGCATTCAACTCTCCTGCAGTGGCGATCTCCCCGTCCTCCCGGGCACTAACCACCCTCTTGGCTATCCCCGGGGCAAATCGTTCTTCGCCGTAGTCCTTGAATATCCGTATAAGTTCGCTCTCCGGGTAGGTGTTAACTATCCCGGCGGCGGTCAAGCTCTGCCTTCTGTCCATCCTCATATCCAGTGGCGACTCATCCTGCATATATGAGAACCCTCTCCCCGGTTCGTCTATCTGATATGAAGAGACTCCCAGATCCAAAAGGATTCCATTTACTAACCCTATCCCCATATTGTTAAGAAAATGTTCCATGTTGCAGAAATTGTCGTGGACCAAGACAGCCTTATCCCCAAATTGCGAAAGGTGCGCTCCTGCGGCTTTAAGAGCATCCTCATCCCGGTCCACTCCGATGAGCTTCCCTGTGGTGAGCGCCTGACACACCCTGTACGCATGACCGCCGCCGCCTAAAGTTCCATCTACATATATTCCGTCGGGCTTGACATTCAATGACGAATACGTCTCCTCAGCCAATACCGATACATGCTTAAAATCCATGCTGTCACCCTATAAGACCAGCCCCAGCTCTTCAAGCTGTCCGGCGATATCTTCCATATCCTCATAGGTGTTGGTGTCATTCCAGCGATCCCTGCTCCAGATCTCTATCCTGTTAAGGACACCCACCATGACAACATCCTTTTCCAACGCACCGAACTCCCGAAGGACTGTAGGGATCAAAAACCTCCCCTGCTTGTCTATCTCGCAGTCCGCTGCACTTGCAAAGAAAAACCTGGTAACCTTACGAACGTTCTCATTATTAAGCGGAAGCCCGGAGAGTTTTGCTTCGAACTTCTCCCACTCTTCTTCCGGGTACACAAATAAGCAGCCGTCAAATCCTTTTGTCACAACGGATCCTTCGCCTAATTTGTCTCTGAACTTCGCCGGAACGATAACACGTCCCTTTGCATCGATTGTATGGCTGTATTCACCCTTAAACATATGAACAACCCCCATACATCCGCTAAATACCGGGTTTTGTGCAAAGGGGATAAGAATTTACCACTTTCCTCCCTTTCGCACCACTTTGTGCCACTTTTCTACATAATATACCATTGGATTTCAGATTTCAACCCCTAAATTCGCGTATTTACTGGATCCCCGGGGTTTTCGAATCCGTTCCGACACTATAAGTTGTATAAAAAGTTGTTTTTTGCGCATATAAACCACTATATTTAGTGTTGAAAATTTTTTTTAAATATGTTATATTTTTTCCCGTAAGACTAAGAAAAAAGGTGGTTTTAAAATGGAATTACTTGAGCAATGGAGAAATATGGCCTATTCCCAGGAGGCAGATCCTAAGGAGTTGAATGCCCTGTGGGATAAATATTTCGAGTTAGAAAAAGCAATATATGAGCAGCTCCTTGAGGATCCTGACAAAGAGGTAAAGGGTAAGGTCAGTGAGCTGGCTGAGAAATACAACATGGAGCTTCTTCAGATGGTGGGATTCCTTGACGGCATCAACGAAAGCCTTGTTAAGCCCAATCCCATTGAGACTATGAAAGAAGATACGGTTGTCAGCCTTAAGTTCGATAAGGAGAGCCTCTACAAGAATATGGTAGGCGCCAAGGCCGACTGGTTATATAACCTGCCCCAGTGGGAGAATATCTTCGACGAAGATAAGCGTAAGGAATTATATCTGGAGCAGAAGAAGTCCGGGACCATCGTTAAGGGACACAAGGTGGGCCGTAACGACCCCTGCCCCTGTGGTTCAGGAAAGAAGTATAAATATTGTTGTGGAAGGTCATAATGAAACGAGTATTCGCGATAATTGCCATTATTTTATTAGGGGGATTATACGTGGCGGCTCTTATTCTCGCCATTTTAGACAATCCCATTTCGGCGCAGCTGCTCAAGGGAACATTTCTACTGACCCTGGCCGTACCTGTATTGTTGTATTTTTATACCTGGATTTTCAAGAAAACCAAGGAGAGACGTATGAATCGTGAAACCGGGATCCGGGAGGAGAAGAAACCTGCCCTGATCGTAATGCTTACCTGCAATGACAGGACCGTACCCAATGCGCCGGAGGTCTTTGCGAAGTATAAAGACTGTGATGCACAGTACTGGGGCTATAAAGAGGAGGGTCTCCCCCTTGATGAGATGAAGGCTTTATGCGCCGAGATCAAAAAGCATGGTAAGACCGCCGTCCTTGAAGTGGTCGCCTATACCGAGGAAGAATGCCTGAAAGGGGCCGAGATGGCTGTCCTCTGCGGATTTGACATCCTGATGGGAACGCTCTTCTTCGATTCCGTTAATGACTATTGCAAGAAGAACAGTCTCAGGTATATGCCCTTCGTGGGGCATGTCCATGAGAGGCCTTCCGTCCTTGACGGTGATATCGATGAAATGATCTCAGAAGCGAAGGAATACATTAAAAAAGGTGCGGCAGGGATTGATATTCTTGCCTACAGATACACAGGAGACTACAGCGAGCTTATCAGAAGGCTGGTGGCAGAAGTGCCTGCTCCCGTATGTATAGCGGGAAGTATCAACAGCTACGAACGTCTCGATGAGGTCAAGGCAGCCGGCCCCTGGGCCTTTACCATCGGCAGCGCCTTCTTTAACAATGACTTCGGTGACGATTTCGGAGTGCAGGTAAACAACGTTTGCAGATATCTTTAAGGACCACGGCCATGTTTGAGAGATACTTTCCCTCCGCCTATGCAAAAAGCGTTTTTCATATTGATTATAAGAGGCTTTATGCCCTGGGGATCAGAGGTATCATTTTCGATATCGATAATACCCTGGTCCATCACGGCGACGACGCCACCGAGGAGATCATTTCTCTTTTCAGGGAGATCACTACCTGCGGCCTTAAATGCGTGCTCCTGTCCGATAACAGTGAGTCCCGGGTTTCGCCTTTTGCAGAAAAAGTCGGTTCTCCTTATGTGTTCGACGCCGGTAAGCCGGATCCGTCAGGGTATGAGAAAGCTGTTTCGCTGCTGGGAACCGGTAAAGATGAGACCATCTCCATCGGCGATCAGATGTTTGTCGACATAGTAGGGGCCAATAGGTTCGGAGTCCCCTCCATACTTGTTCATTATGTTAAACTGCCGGGCTTGCGATGGCCCGGTTTTAAGAGAATTGCGGAGCGGTGCCTTCTTGTAGTTTTTCGGCTCAGCGGAGCCGGCAGGAACAGATATGCTTCGGCAATAAAGGAGAGTGTAATGGCTGACAAGAGTAAGAGAGTCCTGTTCTGCGAGATGAATCCGTTTTTTTATGTTATCTCACAGAAGAAAAACATCATGGTCAGACATATAAAGAATCTGATCTCGAGAGAGAAACAGGCAAAGGATATGGACACGGAACCCTTTCCCTGTCTCATTTCCTCCCACAGTTCCCACCTGATCAAACGCGGCAAGGGGATCGATCCGGTCACCCAGCACAACAAGGCTCATAATATCCGCCTTGCATGCCGAAGCATCAACGGACTTATCATACATCCGGGCGAGACTTTTTCTTTTTGGATAAGAGTCGGGGATACCACCGTAAGAAGGGGTTACAGGGAAGGAAGAGTCCTTATTAACGGCAGGCTTACCACAGGTTTGGGCGGCGGGCTTTGCAATCTGGCCAACACCATTAACAGGGCGGTGCTCTTAAGCCCACTGACCGTTACGGAGTTTCACCGTCACTCGGACGCTCTTGCTCCCGACGAGGGGGAACGCCTTCCTTTAAGCACCGGAACTTCGGTTAATTACAATTATATCGATTACAGGTTCAGGAATGATACTCCCCAGGATATGCAGCTTCTTGTATGGTGCGATGATGATAATCTTTATTCTGAGGTAAGAAGCAGGAAGGAATTCAAGTATTCCTACGGGCTCTCTGAGGAGGATCACCATTTCACCAAGGAGGGGGACAAGTACTATCGCGTTTCCAGAGTCTATCGGGATACATACGACCGGGAGTCAGGCAAACTGATCAAGCACAAACTCCTCTACAATAATCATTCGGAGGTCTTCTTCGATCCCGAGCAGATACCAAAAGAACTGATAAGATAAAAAGGAGCCCAAAGGCTCCTTTTTTACGGCTTGGTTGTCTGTAAAAATTCTTTCTTCACGTACCCTTCGGTCTTATCCTCAGCACGTACCTTAACCCACTCACCTTCATCTGCCAGAACAACATAGGTCTTGCCTACCTTGGTCTTGCCCAGAGGCGTTCCTTCCGCCTTGGGTCCGGGTCTTACAAATGCACCGTCATTTGCGTAAAGAGTGGTTCCCACGGCATATGTTCCGCCTGCCTGTGATGAAGGCTGGGCTGCCGCCGATGATGACGCTGCCGATGATCCCTCCGATGAAGACGCTGAGGCTGATGATGCTGCCGCCGAGGCCGCAGATGCATCTGCTACTGCCGTGTAATAATCGGTGTATATCTTCTGATAAGTATTAACTACAAAGTCATATAATGCCTTGTCCTTGTCAAAGGCTTCCGCACTTCCGGAATTAACCTTGTTAGCCAGCTCTATGACATCCTCTTCCGCCTTGAAATTATTGATGTACTCTATAACCTCCGGATCCAGTGAAGTCTCAGGCCTGTTATCGATATAAAGCTCTCCGCTGTCATTATTATGGATATAAAACGTGGTAAGCCCCGGCGCTCTCGTAGCTATATCCTTGAACTTGGTCTCATGATATACAGACACAAGATAAGAGTTCTGGGTCGGGCCGTCCTTAAAGTATACAGCAATATTCTGGTAGCCCTCTATATACTCGCTCAGTGACTTGACCAGTTTCTTCTGATTCTCATCAAAAGGAGCCACTATCTTCTCCAGCTCTCCCACATCGCCTGATGAGAAGTAATTGAAGTAATTCCTAACCAGCGTGTTGATCCGGTCATCCGCATTAACCTTGTAGTCTCCGTTGGTCCCGCCCTTGGCCTCCAGGCCGGGAACCACGTAATTGAGATTATCTCCTGCAGTGGGATTACTCTGGGTAGGGCTGCCGCAGCTTCCCGCGATCAGGACTATGACAAGGACCAATATAGCAATGGCGGCTATGATTATAGCCACATTATCTTTGAGGAATCTTCCTCGTTTTTTAGGATCTTGAAGATCGTTTATGTTTAAATTCATTATTACCTCCAGTTAGAGATACAACATTTTCGCTTCGCGAAAACGTCGCCGTGTCATAAGGGATCCTCCCACGCTTCGCGCGGGTCCCTCCTTATGGACATATCCCAACATTCTCGCTTCGCGAGAACGTCGCCGTGTCACAAGGGATCCTCCCACGCTTCGCGCGGGTCCCTCCTTATGACATTACACACCCGGAGGGATTCGAACCCCCGGCACGTGGTACCGGAAACCACTGCTCTATCCCCTGAGCTACGGGTGCATTTAACTCATACTGCATTATTTTAACATATCATTTCCAATTTGTCCACAAATATGTCTTTTCTATTACAAAAGTGTTAAAAGAGGTCAGGAAAACAGGGGGCAGCCCCCTGTCTCCTTTGACCACGGAATCCTTTTTTACACTTTTTGCAGGCAGTCCTTGGAACGGGAATAGTAATAGACGCTGTCAGAGAGAATATCCTCTACAGATAATTCCGTCCTGTTTATTTCTTTTACGAGGGATTGAAAATGCATTGCTTCCTCCGTCCCTTCGTAAGGCATGATTATAACTTCGTGGATACTGCTGGGAAAGACATAAAGATCACTGTCCATCTTTTCAGACAGATCCTTTAGAAGGCCATTATATAGAATACATCCGGCACCGAATAATCCGGGCCTGTTTGACAATACATACAGTGGGATCTTCTCCTCATCAGCATCCATCGGAAGAATATCATTCATGTCGTATATCTTCTTCAGGTAATCTAATATATTGTTAACAGTACACCCCAAGAGCCTGTTTGTGTTGTATTCTGCGAATTTCATAAGAGCTTCCGTGTCGGTACCCCAAGCTTCCATATGTGCATTACGGATCAGAATAGACGCATTTTCCAGTTCCCCTTCGGAAAAGAAGTAGCAGAAAACAATAGCCAGATCAAGATAATCAAGATGGGGTACATCCTTTAATAATTCCTCATTTTTTTCATGGTTTATGATCTTAAAAATGATGTGCTCCTTTGCCTTTTCAAAATCCCTGAACTCGGAAATGTCCAGGTCATCCTTCACAACCCTGTTTTCATATACGGATATGATCTCCTGCGCAATATCAGATATTTCGGTGCCATTTTCGAACCGTTTTCTGAAACAATCCAGATAAATAGTCGGAGAAATCCTGTTCTCCCCTGCCGTGATGGTGAGTGCATCCCTAAACTGACCGTTATTCTTTTCCACGTTGCTGACCAAAACCCGGACGTCCTCACCTAAGCTCTCCTCCACAAGAGCTCTGATCTTTTCATTAAAATCACTATGATCCATTAAATAACAATACTCCTTTCACTGCTTTAAGATTAAAAAAATGGGATCACCGGCAGAACTGCCAGAATTATTTAGCACAAGGATATATTATCATTATTTACATAATATGTCAATATGAAGGCAAAAAAAATAGCTGAGTATGAGACCGGGGGACGGGGCTTTGGGTGTGACAGGGGGACGGTCCTTTTGTCACACTCTTTTTGTGTGACAAAAGGACCGTCCCCCTGTCACACCCCCCTGTCACACCCGTTAGTCTATATGTTCTGCTTTTTTATAGCATGCATCTGTTGCTTTTATAATTGCGTTGCGGAATCCGGACTCTTCAAGTGCTGCCACGCCGGCTATCGTAGTACCTCCCGGGGAGCAGACATCGTCTTTCAGCTTTGCAGGATGGGCTCCGGTCTTCAGCACCATCTCCGCAGACCCCCTGACAGCTTGGGCTACAAAGGCGTAAGCCTTATCCCTGGGCATTCCGTATTTAACGGCACTGTCTGCCAGAGCCTCTATAAACATGTACACATATGCAGGTGAACTTCCGCTGGCACAGACCACGGCACTCATCAATTTTTCATCAATCTTCTCGTACTTTCCGAAGGATGAGAAGAAGTCATCTATCACTTCCCTCTCCTCAAGAGAGAATTTCTCTGCCGTAAATGCCACCCCTGTCATCCCAAAGCCTAAAAGTGCCGGTGTATTCGGCATGGCACGAACGATCCTTTTATCCTCTCCCAGCTCTTTCTCCAGGTCCGCAATGGTAATCCCGGGAGCGATGGAAATGATGATGTGCTCTGATTTAACTACATAACGAATGCTCTTTAAAACATCCGGATAGAACTGAGGCTTAACAGCCAGGACCACATATTTGACACTGTTCACACATTCCGGGTTGGACTCCACTGCCTTAACCCCTGTCTCTATAGCGACCTGCTGCCTCCTGGACTCACTGATATCGGTAAAGACCACATCATCCTTATCATGTATCTTCAGAAGTCCTTTCATCATGGCATAGCCCATATTACCCATGCCGATAAAACCTATCTTAGCCATATACTCTTCCCTCCGGAATCCTTATCTTAGGTTAATGAATTAAGAAAATCCTCTATCCTGTCAAGCCCCTTGTATATCTGGGCTCTGGAAATAGCGTATGATAATCTGATATGCTTCGGATAACCGAAATCCACACAGGGCACTACTGCCACTGCATAATCATCAAGAAGTATCTGCGCCATCTTAATGGTGGTCTCGATCTTCTCGCCTTTATACTCTTTTTCAAGTGCCTCCGTCATATCGATAAAAAGGTAAAATGCTCCCTCGGGCTTGACAAGCTTAACATACTTCATGCCGCTAACTTTTTCGTACATTGCATCACGGCGCTTCTCAAAGGCCTCTTTCATCCTCATAACGGCTTCCTGAGGACCGTTCAATGCCTCGACAGCCGCCTTCTGGGCTATGGAATTGGGGTTGGATGTGGCATGACTCTGAATGCTTCCCATAAGCTTGGCGATCTCCTCGGAAGACCCCGTATATCCTATTCTCCATCCCGTCATGGCATATCCCTTTGACAGCCCGCTGCAGGTGATGGTGTGCTTATATATGTCGGATCCCAGGGAAGCTATACTGATATGCTCCCTTCCGTCGTATGTAAGGTGCTCATACATCTCATCAGCCACGCAGTATATATCGCACTCCACAACAGCAGCCGCTATATCCTCCAGTTCCTCACGGAGATAGACCATTCCAGTAGGGTTATTGGGACTGTTCAGCACAACAGCTTTGGTCTTATCCGTAACAGCCTTCCTAATATCTGCCCCGCTGATCTTGTAATCATTCTCCGCACCCGTGTATACAAATACGGGAACACCGCCCGAAAGCTTGACTATCTCGGGATAAGACAGCCAGTACGGCGCCGGTATTATCACTTCATCACCGGGATTGATAATGGCATCAAAAATATTCTTCAGAGAATGCTTACCGCCGTTGCTTATCACTATCTGGTTAGGACCGTAATCAAGATTGTTAAATCTCTTAAACTTTCTGCTTACTGCCTCACGGAGTTCAACCGTACCCGAAGCGGGCGTATACTTGGTGAATCCCTGATTAATGGCATCTATAGCCGCCTGATTGATATTCTCAGGGGTGTTATAATCCGGCTCTCCTGCTCCGAATCCCACCGCATCTACTCCATTTGCTTTAAGTTCCTTGGCCTTAGCGGTTATAGCCAACGTCGATGAGGGCTTTACTGCTTTCGCTTTCTCGGATAATACTAATGACATATATTATTCCCCTTTTACTCCTGATTCTTTCTCCTTATAATAATACAGCGGACCTGTATATTGCAAGAAAAAATCGAGCAGGGGAACAATTCCCCTACTCGACTGTCTTCGATTGGATTAAATCTATTTAGCATACTCGATTGCTCTAGATTCTCTGATCACATTTACTTTGATCTGGCCCGGATACTCTAATTCAGCCTCAATCTGCTTAGATATATCCCTTGCCATAATAACCATGTCATCATCGCTGACCTGCTCAGGAACAACCATAACACGAATCTCTCTACCCGCCTGAATGGCAAATGACTTGTCAACTCCCTTGTAGGAATTGGTTATCTCTTCTAATTGTTTTAATCTGTTGGTATAAGTCTCCAGCGTCTCTCTTCTGGCACCGGGACGTGCTGCCGATATGGTATCGGCTGCCTGTACGATGCAGGCACATAATGTCTCCGGATCCACATCCCCATGATGTGATTCAACCGCATTGATCACTATAGGTGATTCCTTGTACTTTCTGCAAAGATCAGCACCTATCTGGATGTGGGTTCCTTCCATCTCGTGGTCTAAGGACTTACCAATATCATGTAATAAACCTGCGCGCTTGGCTGTTCTGACGTCTATTCCCACTTCAGCTGCCAAGAGTCCCGAAAGATGCGCCACCTCGATGGAATGCTTTAATGCGTTCTGTCCGTAACTGGATCTGAACTTCATCTTACCCAGAAGTTTAACAAGTTCGGGATGGATACCGTGAACTCCTACCTCTATGGTAGCAGCCTCTCCTTCCTCCCTCATCATTACTTCTACTTCTTTCTGGGCTTTTTCCACCATCTCCTCGATCCTTGCGGGATGGATACGTCCGTCAACGATAAGCTTCTCTAATGCGATGCGGGCCACCTCTCTGCGGATGGGGTCAAAGCCTGATAAGATAACGGCTTCCGGTGTATCATCTATAATAAGATCAACACCTGTCATCGTCTCAAGAGTCCTTATGTTACGTCCTTCCCTTCCGATGATCCTTCCCTTCATCTCATCATTGGGAAGCTGTACAACGGAAATAGTGGTTTCAGCCACATGATCAGCCGCACATTTCTGGATAGCGGTAACGATGTAATCCCTTGCCTTCTTGGATGCTTCATCCTTGGCCTGGGCATCGTACTCCTTTATCATCTTGGCTGTATCATGCTTAATGTCTTCTTCAACAATTTTTAAAAGATAATCTTTTGCCTGTTCGGAGGTTAATCCTGAGATTCGTTCAAGTTCCTGTACTCTCTGCTGATGTAATTCGGATATCTCTGCTTTCTGCTTCTTGATCTCCTCTTCTCTTGCTGCAAATGATGCCTCACGCTTCTCAATAGATTCGAGCTTCTTGTCTACTGTCTCCTCCTTCTGGAGAACACGTCTCTCGAACTTCTGCAACTCGTTGCGTCGTTCCTTGGTTTCCTTCTCGAATTCATTTTTATGCTTGAGAGCTTCCTCTTTTGCCTCTAAAAGCGCTTCACGCTTCTTGGTCTCAGCCGTCTTCAATGCATCGTCAATGATCTCACGAGCCTTATGCTCTGCACTCTCAACCTTGGTCCTGTCTTCCTTTTCCTTATTGGCAAGGGTTACGGACCTGGTGATAAAGACTGCCGCTACCACTGCAACAATTGCAACAACAAGAATTATTATTGCTATTGTGGGCACAGGAGCACCTCCTTATTAATTTTTCATTGTACAATTACAACAAATAATTCTATACTTTTTTAAGTATTCTGTCAACTAAGAAATCTATTTCACGTTGGCCGTCAAATGAATATATAATCCCGCATAAAAAGAAGGAGACTGCCGAAGCGTCTCCTTCATGTATTATGAATTATACGACTGTAACCGTGATAGAGTAGGGAACTTTCTTGCCCTTGGCATTCTTACCCTTGGTAGTTACGGTTATCTTTGATGTTCCTTTCTTCTTCGCGGTGATATTTCCCTTAGAATCTATCTTAACAAGAGAAGACTTACTGCTCTTCCAGGTAACTCCCCTCTCACTCGCATCCAGGGGCATAACCGTAGCAGTCAGTTTACGCTTATCTCCCACATTCAGTGTGATCTTCTTCTCCGCGTTAATTGTCACGCTCTTAACTGCCTTGGGCTTAACGGTAAGGGTAAAGGTTCCCTTTTTCTTAGATCCGTCCTTGGCAGTAGCAGTGATCTTTATCTTACCTGCCTTCAGTGCCTTAACAGTGCAGCTCTTACCGTCTGCTGACGGGGTAAGGGTTACATATGACTTCTTATCAGCCTTCCAGGTAACTTCATGTATTGCAGCATTAGTAGGTGAAACTGCAGAGGTTAAAACAATGCTGGCATCTTTCTCTATAGTTTCTTTGGTCTTCTTTTTATATGTAACCTTAACGCTCTTTGCCTTGGTAGGTCCGGTGATCTTAACTGTGATATTGGCAGTGGCGGTAACGTTTCTGTTATCCTTTACGGTAACCTTTATCTTAACAGTCCCGTTGGCATTAGCCTTGGGGGTAAGCCTGCCCGTGCTCTTATCCAGGGTGACAAGACTTGCACCGGATGAAACGGTCCATGTCTGTGTCACGTTAGCTCCCAGGGCTTTGACCTTGCTGCCTGAAAGAGGGGTTATCTCCAAAAGGTTCCCCAGTTCAAGAGGAGCTCCTGTGTAAGATTTCGTAGTAGGATTATAAGTCAGATCAACCGATGTCTTGGTAAACTTGATGCTCTTGACATCTATAGGCCTAATGGGATTAGGCTTGGTAATCTTTACATCTGTCATATCAAACAGGGCATTCTTTTTATTATATAACCTGTAATATGCTGCAAGAGCCAGATATCCCTGTGCCGTAGCATCAGCATTTACAGAAGTATCTGTTGTCTTATGCTTAAATCCGCCTCCGCTTATGGAAAATCTAAGCAGGGAATCGATCAATGAATTGTAACCGCTGTTCTTTATAAAATAACCATCAAAATCCGGATCGACACCAACAGATGTCAGACCTGCAATGACCCTGGCCGTGGATTCGCAGAGATCATTCTTACTGCCGTTATCATCAACAGTATATCCGCCGTTTGCATTCTGTAATTCAGAAAGCTCCTTCATGGCTTTATCGATCGCTTCATCCACTTTTGCATCCCCTGTGTGGTAATACGGAGACAGCGCAATGATCGCCAAAGCTGTTACATCCGGATTAGCCGTACCGCCGAACCCAAATGATGTCCAGCCCCCTGACCCGATATTTGCCTGACCAACGATCTTGTCCCTCAATGATTCTTTTGTAACTGTAGCTGACGGATCGCCATAATTCCCGGAATTAAGGGCGATCAGGGTATAAATAACTCCCATAAGACCGTCTTTCTCAACAAAATCACGGTCACTGAATCCCAATATAAGATTACGGCCGGCAATATTCTCCGGATCGTATCCAAGGGCAGTTAACGCCATGATCACTCTTGCGTTCTCTTCAGCCTTGGACCCTAATCGGCTGCCCTTGCTCTTTGCCTTGTCGTAGGCTGCGTAATAATAACGCTTGGCCAGGTCGGAATCATGATTGATAACACCGGTTCTGGCAAGCCCGATGATATACCACTCGCTTCCATACAGATTATCCTTATCCGCCTTGGCCTTCACTTCATTCTTCACATAGGTTCCCGTAGTGTTATATGCCTTCTCAAGAGCCTCCGCATTCCTGCCCTTAGATGCATATACCGTTCCCGGCAACAATCCGCCCACTAATGCGACCGTCATTGACAAAGTCAAACACCGTCTGAGCTTCTCTCTAACTCTTCCCATTCTGAATTTTCAACTCCCTTATGCTAGATATTAGGAGGCAGAGAGCATACTCCCGCCTCCTAATATTAATTGTATTTTAATAGGTATTTTTCCGCAACAGTTATTTTTTATTATTTTTAGTTCGGCTTTGGTTTAAGCCTCCTGAGGCGCATCCGTCGGAATGAGTCCCAGCTTCTCACGTACCTTACGGTCTACCTCTTCTGCAACTTCCGGGTTATCGACAAGGTACTTCTTGGCATTTTCACGGCCCTGTCCTATCTTCTCACCGTTATATGCATACCAGGCTCCGCTCTTGACGATAATATCATTGTCAGAAGCAAGATCTAAGATATCCCCTTCCTTCGAGATGCCCTTTCCGAACATGATATCAAACTCGGCTTCTTTAAAAGGCGGCGCGATCTTATTCTTGACCACCTTGATCCTTGTCCTGTTACCAATAACATCTCCACCCTGCTTCAAAGACTCTATACGCCTTACATCCAGTCGGATGGATGCATAGAACTTCAGTGCACGGCCTCCGGTAGTAGTCTCCGGATTACCGAACATAACACCTATCTTCTCACGAAGCTGGTTGATAAAAATTATGATACAGTCGGATTTGTTAGCTTGGGCCGTCATCTTACGAAGGGCCTGAGACATGAGCCTTGCCTGCTGTCCCATATGGGAATCACCCATCTCACCGTCTATCTCGGACTTGGGAACAAGGGCCGCAACGGAGTCGATGATAATGATATCGATGGCTCCGGAACGGACCATGGTATCAGCTATCTCCAAGGCCTGTTCACCGTTATCCGGCTGTGATATATATAATTCATCTATGTTGACTCCAATATTCTTGGCATAGGCCGGATCCAGGGCATGCTCTGCATCGATAAATCCTGCTATCCCGCCCCGCTTCTGGATCTCTGCCACCATATGGAGGGCAACCGTAGTCTTACCCGAAGACTCCGGTCCGTATATCTCTATGATCCTTCCTTTGGGGATACCGCCCATTCCCAGAGCCACGTCAAGACTCAGTGATCCGGTGGGGACTGTCTCCACGTTCATATGTGATGAGGCATCCCCCAGCTTCATGATGGAACCCTTGCCGAAATCCTTCTCTATCTTGGAAACTGCTGCTTCCAAAGCTCTCAGTTTATCTTCATTAACACTATCTTTTGCCATTATAAATTCTCCTCTCAAAAAATATCATAAAAATCATCGCATTAATCAAACATACGTTCGTTCCTAAAAACTATGATAGTATACTTGCCATATGCTGTCAACAACTTTTTGCGAATATATGTTCGATTTTTTTGACTTCGCTAACCTTCAGTAAAACCAAAAGACGAGATAACTATACCATAATCACCTCGTCTTTTCAACCATTTTTTTACATTAATGAATATATCAGTTGTTTCTGCCGAATTCCGATAGGACCAGCCCCTCATTTCTCTCCAATGTCATACCGACGCTCCAGGCATTTATAAAGAGAAGAAGGGGGTTCCCCTTAAGATCTTTGATCTTTTTCATGTCAGATGTGCCGCTGATCTTGTCAAGATCTATCTCCGGGTTCTCGATCCACCTTATATGCTCGTAGGGCAGGTTCTCCAATATGATCTCCACGTTATATTCGTTCTCCAGCCTGAATTTTAATACGTCAAACTGCAGCACGCCCACTACGCCCACGATGATCTCCTCCATTCCGGTGTTATATTCCTGGAATATCTGGATGGCTCCCTCCTGGGCTATCTGGGTAATACCCTTGATAAACTGCTTACGTTTCATGGTATCCACCTGCCGCACTCTTGCAAAATGCTCCGGGGCAAATGTGGGGATCCCCTCAAACCTGAATACGTCCTTCTTTGTACAAAGGGTATCTCCTATGGAAAAAATGCCGGGATCGAAGACCCCTATGATATCCCCTGCAAATGCCTCATCCAGGATCTTACGCTCCGACGCCATAAGCTGCTGGGGCTGGGACAGCTTGATCTTGCGGCCTCCCTGCACATGGGTTACCTCCCGCTCGGGATCGAAACGTCCCGAACATATCCTCATGAAGGCGATGCGGTCTCTGTGGGCCTTATTCATGTTGGCCTGTATCTTAAAGACAAATGCCGAAAAATCTTCATCAAAGGGGTCTATCACACCCTCATCCGAGGTCCGGGGAAGAGGAGATGTAGTCATCTTCAGGAAATGGATCAAAAAATTCTCAACCCCGAAATTCGTCAGGGCAGATCCGAAAAATACCGGGGAAAGTTCTCCCTTGCTGACCAGTTCCTGATCAAATTCGGCTCCTGCACCGTCTAAAAGTTCTATCTCTTCAAGAAGCTTGTCCTTGGCCTCACTTCCTATCTCTGCCTCGAGCTCACTGCTGTCCAGATCTATGATCTTTGCATGACCCTCCTTGGTTCCCTTCTGCGTGTCTGAAAATGTGGTAACCTGCCTGGTATTCCGATCGTACACCCCTTTAAAACCTTTACCGGACCCAATGGGCCAGTTAACGGGGCAGGTGGCGATACCCAGCTCATTTTCGATCTCATCCAAAAGTTCGAAGCTGTCATTGGCATCCCGGTCCATCTTATTGATAAAGGTAAAAATGGGTATGTGCCTCATTACACACACCTTAAAAAGCTTCCTGGTCTGGGCCTCAACACCCTTGGAGCCGTCTATTACCATAACCGCCGAATCCGCTGCCATCAGGGTACGATAGGTATCCTCTGAGAAATCCTGGTGTCCCGGGGTATCCAGGATATTTATACAATATCCGTCGTACTCAAACTGCAGCACCGAGGATGTAACCGAGATTCCTCTCTGTTTCTCTATCTCCATCCAGTCGGACACCGCATGCCTGGCCGTAGCCTTACCCTTAACGGATCCCGCCAGGTTAATGGCGCCCCCGTATAAAAGGAATTTCTCCGTCAAAGTGGTCTTACCCGCATCCGGGTGAGATATTATGGCAAATGTTCTCCTTCTTTCGATTTCCTTTTTATAATCTGACATATCCTACTCTCGTTTCTGTGATCATCTCGTATCAGTATCTTTTGCTTTCTTACCGGGAGCGGGCTCCGACGAACTTTTAGCTTCCTGCTCTGCCCGGACCTCCTCCGCGATCTTTTCAACCTCTTCCCTGCTCAGGCGGTAATCATACTCCTGCATTATCCGCTCAACAGAATAGCCGCGGTTAAGCAAATGCTTAACCGCGCCTGTGTATGCAAAACCTTTTACGAAATTCCCTAATGCGTCCTCAAATGCACCCATATTTAACCCTCTGAGTCACTACCTGTCGCCGCTTCGCAGTCTTCTCTCCATCCTGTTGACCAGGGTCTGGAAGATCATGACCATGATAAGGTAAATGAGCGCCACTGCGATAAGAGGCATAAAGGGCTCATATGTACGGCTTCTGATGATATCTCCGCCCTTGGTGAGATCCTGCAGGGCGATATAGCCTGCAACGGAGGTCTCTTTAAGCAGGACTATGAACTCATTTCCCAGGGCAGGAAGTACATTTTTAAATGCCTGAGGCATGATAATGTGGCGCATGGTCTGGACATAGTTAAACCCAAGGCTCCTGCCTGCCTCGAACTGTCCCTTGTCGATGGACATGATGCCGGATCGGAAGATCTCAGCCACATAAGCGCTGGAATTGATACCAAAGGCAAATACAGCGACGATAACCTTATCGATATCCACAGCTGCAAATATAACATAGTAAATGATCAGAAGCTGGACAACCACAGGTGTTCCTCTGATAATGGTAATGTATACCTTACAAATGGCGTTAGGGATCTTACAGGTGCCGTTCAACTCATAAGTAGATCTGATGGCAGCGATTATAAAGCCTACCACGATCCCTATGATAAGCGCCAAGAATGTGACCTGGAGTGTAACCCCCAGGCCATTTAACAAATATTTCCATCTGTTATCCTGTATAAAATTCTGAGTAAATTTTTCTATAAATATATCCATTATTCTTTTACGATGATAACCTGACGTCCGGTGTAGTATGTATCAGAAAAATCAACGTTTTTCTTACGATCCTCTGTTACGGTCATACCTGCAACACCCACATCGATCTTGCCTGACTGAACGGCACCGATGATGGAATCAAACTCCATGTTCTCGATCTTTAGATCCATTCCCAGCTTGTCAGCGATAGCCTGCATCATATCTGCATCGATACCTATAACCTGACCGTCTTCGATGAACTCATAGGGCGGGAATTCAGCATTTGTCCCCATAACGATCTTGCCATTGGGATAGCTTGTTGCAGTAGATTTATATCTTTCAGCATTGGGATTGTCCCCATTGTTTATGTAGTACTTAACGATCTTGTCAAGAGTACCGTCTGCCTTAAGCTCTGATAATGCCTTGTTGATCTTATCACGAAGGCCGTCAGCTCTGTCCTTCTTAATGGCGATAGCATAGTCTTCCTGAACATAATCGGTATCAAGGATCTTCAGTCCGGGTACTGACTTGATGAATTCCTTAGCAGGCTCGTTATCGATAACCACTGCATCGATCTTGCCCTGAGACAGTGCCATAACGGCCTCTGCGCCCTTGCTGTAACGCTCAACCTTTACATCTCCAAGCTCCTTATCATCGGATACGAACAAGTCCCCTGTGGTACCTGTCTGTACACCGACCTTCTTGTCCTTAAGGTCTGCCGGGCTGTTAATGCCTGATCCGCCGGCTGATGCGCTTGAAGCTGCTGCTGAAGAAGCCGCTGCGCTTGATCCTGCTGCACTTGAAGCAGCCGCACTTGATCCTGCCACACTTGATCCTGCCGCACTTGAAGCAGCTGAACTTGATCCGCCTGTGCTTCCGCCGCAGGCTGTCATTCCGAAGATCATGGCAGTAGCCATTGCCAATGTAATAACGCTTCTTAATGTCTTTTTCATAATTTACCTCGTCTCCCTTTAATATTATCGAATAGTATTATAAGTATCAAATCTCCTAGTCCGCTGCATCAATGATGACAACGCTTTTGGTGAGGTCGGCCATGGATATGCGACCCAGAACTTTTCTGACTTCTCCGATGATATCAACCAAAGTGATCTCATCACCATCTACGGTGATCTTGGTAATATTATCGCAAATGATCTGATCCTTACTCTCAGTATTCCTGTATGCTGTTGCTAAACACATATCTGCCGCCTCCTTATATGAATTCCTTTACATGCTGTGAACGTTGTTATACAGCGTTTACATATTATGAGCCTTAACTATCTCTAACGCGTGTGCCAGTTTTGCGTTACCCTGCTTGAAGAACTCAACACCCTCAAGTATCTCCTTCGCCGGCTCCGGGAATCCTGCTTCCTTGATCTTCTCAGCAGTTCCAACCAGTTCCTCCGCATGATGCTCATTATGCTCAAGCATGTACGAAAGAAGGGCTACGTTAGGATCCTTGCTGCCACCTTCATGGCTGTGGCAATGTCCGTGAGTATGGTCATGTCCGTGCTCACCGTCATGAGTATGCGCATGCTCTGATTCTACATGATCATGATCACCGCTGTGCTCATGGGTGTGCGAATGAACGTGATGGTGGCTGTGGGTAGTGCCGTCCGCATGGGTATGCTCGTGGCTGTGAACGTGCTCGTGCTCGTGTGAATGCTCATGGTCATGTGTATGCCCATGCTCGTGTGTATGGTCGTGACTCATATTATATCAATCCTCCTTTAGACTCACTTTTTCATTGTTTTAACATATCTTTCGCAATACCGATAAGCATATTTCCCTTTTCAAATTCGGGGATGGCTTTTCGAAGCTTATCTGCGACATCGACTCTTCCTGCTTTCTCAAGGTCCTTAACATATGCGTCAAGTTTCAAGGCTATAACCTGATTCTGCCGGTAGGTCAGTTCAAGATAATCTGTCATGGTCCGCTCTCCCGGCTCCGGGATATTGCCGTGGGCACAACCGCCATTGCCGTCGCTTGATGCACACTGGCTGCAATCATGGCCTGCCGATTCGCAATCACTGGTAATACGGTTTTCCTCACACATGTTATTTCCTCCCTATTTCTTATGAAATGAAATACGAATTGCTACGCAGCTAAAGCTGCTCCCGCAATTCTACGTACATTCGGAATCCGCTGATTTTTCTTTGAAAAATCGCTACTTCCTCATGTACGTTCGGTCCTCAAGGTTTTATGACTCCCTGTGCGAGCACAGTCGTCATAAAACTTTTCGTCCCTATATCATTTCATAAATTTATCTATAGCCTCATACAATTCTTCAAGAGCGGCCTCGTCGCCGTGTTCTACCGCATCCACTACGCAGTGTTTTATATGCTCCTGAAGTATTACTTTTCCTGTGTTATTGATGGCTGACTTTACTGCGGCCAACTGGATAAGCACTTCCGCGCAATCTCTGTCTTCATCCACCATCCGCTTAACAGACTCCAGATGTCCTATAGCTCTGGCCAGTCTATTGGATACCTTTTTTACGTGTTCCTTTGAGTGGTGGTGCCCGTGCTCTCCATGATGGCTGTGGGTAATAACAGTGCCGTCCTCCAGTACATGGGTATGTGATTCGCCATCATGGCAATGCTCATGATGATGATCATGTGTATGGTCATGGTCATGGAAATGTGTTTTATGCTCGCTCATTTCAAGTCCCCTATTAATTTTTACTCTGATATATACAACAAAATATTATATCATCTTATTTACTAAAAATAAACAAAAAAATGGGGGTATGTTTTACATACCCCCCATTATGTCGTAACATGAATTATACTAAAGTCTTAGCAACCTGAGCTGCAGAAGCTGCGTCCTGTGTATAAGCATCAGCACCAATCTCATCAGCGAATTCCTGAGTGATAGGAGCTCCACCAACCATGATCTTAACCTGGCTCTGAAGACCTGCATCGATGATAGCCTTAACGGTATCCTTCATAGCAGGCATTGTAGTTGTAAGAAGTGCGGATACACCAACAACCTTGCAGTCCGGGTTCTCCTTGATAGCCTCAACAAATTTCTCAGCAGGAACATCAACACCGAGGTCGATAACTTCGAAGCCTGCAGACTCGATCATCATAGCAACCAGGTTCTTACCGATATCATGTAAGTCACCTGCAACTGTACCGATGATGTATTTACCGATAGTAGCTGAGCTGTCGCCTGCCAAATGAGGCTTAAGCACCTCAACACCCTTCTTCATGGCACGAGCTGCAACAAGCATCTCGGGAACGAAGATCTCGTTCTTCTTGAACTTATCACCAACAACACCCATAGCGTCGATCATACCAACGTTAAGGATCTCTGTGGGATCACAACCTTCCTTGATAGCTTCCTCAACAAGACCACCAACGATCTTAGCTTTTCCCGCTTCAACAGCAGCAGCGATTTCATCAATTTTTGACATAATTTTGTCCTCCTTTGTTTTGATAAATAATTCCCTTTTGGTTTTATTTAAGAAAACTATGCCGCTGCTATTTGGCGAAACAGCAGCATAGTACTCTTACGTAATGCGAAGATGCGTATCTTCCTTTTTATTTCTGTGGCGGTCCGAATAATCCGTCACGATAAGCACTGATGTACTCCATGCAGTAATCGTCCATACCAAGCATAGCCTCTGTAGCATAGATCATACCGATAAGGTCTCTGTTGGTCGGATCGAAGATAGCAGAATCAAGACCGGAGTTCATTGAAAGAACTGTAAAGGCCTGATTAAGGATCTTTCTTACGGGCAGGTTAAAGGAAATGTTGGATACAGCACCTGTGATATGGATGGTAGGATACTGCTTCTTGATCTCCTGCATAACTGATGTAACCATGTTGATACCGTCCTCAGCAGTGCAAAGCATCTCAATAAGGGGATCGATATGAATACGGCTGGGATCGATGTTGTACTTCTTAACTTCTGCCATAAGGTCAGCAAATACCGAAAGTCTCTTCTCAGCAGTCTGTGGGATACCTGTATCGTCGCAGAGAAGTGCGCATACTTCCCACTCTGTATCAGCAATAACGGGAAGAACAACCTGAGCCTTGTCACCCTCCATGGAAATGGAGTTGATAAGTCCGGGCTTGTTACAGAACTTCATTGCCTCAACACAAACTCTGGGGTTCGGGCTGTCAACAGCGATAGGTGTATCTGTAACTTCCTGTACCAGGTCGATAAGCCACTTCATTGTCTCAACTTCTATATCATCCTCAACGGAAGCACATACGTCGATAAATGTAGCGTTAGCCTCTGTCTGGATCTTAGCAAGATGCTTGATAAGTTCTGCATCCTTTTCAGCAATAGCCTTAGCTACTGATGGGATCGATCCGTTAATCTTTTCACCAATGATGATCATTAATAAATCCTCCTAAAAACTCATTTTGTTCAATTTCACGGGAACCAACCGAAAATAGTTCCTCACCTTAGATATTTTATAGCATAGAGCGAAAAAAGTCAATGTATTTGATTAAACAATCGGGCCGATAAACCAGTCATTTTTTGTGCTCTCAATACCAATAATTATTGACATCTTCTAATTCCCATTTTCGGGAAATTCCAGTTGATCCACAAAGGTATCCTGGAAGTCAGGATCTGTGGCAAGTTCAAGAAATTCAGTGTTTTTGGCCATCTTTTGCGCTCTTTTGCACTCAGATCTTGAGAGCGCCGCGATCTTAGACCCCTCACCGGCAGCATTACCGATGGGAATGATCCGATCTTCAAGTTCCCTGGGGATCAGTCCGATCGCACAGGCGCTGTGGGGATCCATATAATTGCCGAAAGCCCCTGCTATCATTACCTGTTTGATATCTTGTATCTGAATGCCCAGCTGCCTTGACATGAGTTCAATACCTGCCGCCATGGCTCCTTTGGCCAGTTGTACTTCCCGTACATCTTTTTGTCCGATGAAGATCTGCTCGCCGTTTCCGCTCTCATTCTTATCCGCCAGCAGAAAGGCTTTCTTGTCTCCTATCTCGATAATGCGTCCGGCATTGGCCTTGGCTGCCTCGGTCTCCAGCTCGTCCTCATCCACGATACGTCCGCTTTCATCTACTATCCCTGTCTCAAGAAGCAGGGAAATAATGTCCATCAAGCCTGATCCGCATATTCCTATGGGCTTGCCGTCCCCGATAACAGACATCTCGAATTTCGTGCCCTTCAGTTTGATATGGTCGATGGCGCCCTCAGAGCCTCTCATGCCGCATTCTATCTTGGCTCCCTCGAAAGCCGGTCCTGCGGCTGTTGAACAGGTTATCGCCCTGTCCTTATTGCCCAGGACAAGCTCCCCGTTAGTTCCTATATCTATAGCAAGGGTGATGGGTTCTATCTCATCAAAGCCCGTTGCCAAAAGGACTCCGACTGTATCCGCACCTACGAATCCTGCTATGTTGGACAGGAAGGTCAGCTTACCGGCGCGATTGATCTTTATCCCGTAGTGTCCCGCATTAACAACCACATTTTCACTTAATGACGGATTGTAGGGCGAATGCACCAGCGCTCCGGGATCTATTCCAAAGAACAGATGATTCATACAGGTATTCCCCACCAGGTTCACGGCATAAATATCATCTATTTCAATCTTCGCTTTCTTTGCCACTTTCTCTATAAGGGAATTAAGGGCGCCCCTTATAGCCTCCGCAAGTTCTTTCGTGCCATGCTCAATGGCATAATTGGATCTCTGGATAACGTCAGCGCCAAACTGAGACTGGGGATTAAGCATAGAAGCCACCGCCAGTTCCTTTCCCGTAGCAGCGTCAAGTAGATATCCCACCACTGATGTGGTTCCAATATCAAATGCCACAATATAAACCGGCCTGCTCTCAGCACGGACATCTATGATCTCGTCATTGAAAATGACGGCATTTACCTTATAATCATTGGCCTGAAGGAGATTGTACAGATTGGATACAATGCGAATATTGGGCGGGATGGCCTTCTCGTTAATAGCCACACGCTCAGCTACCGCATCCTTCAGCCTCTCCCAGTCGGAACGATTGTCTCCGATAATGCACTCTTTGACCGTGATATCTACCGCCTTTAATCCCGGGTCGATATCGATCTTTCTCTCCACTCCTTGTGTCAGGAGATGGTACCCTTTCGGCACATTGATGAGATCTACTGTCATATCCTCATGGATCTTGGTCTGACAGGCCTTAACGATACCGCTTATTTCCTTGCCGTCAGTGATGTTCACAAGGCATTTACCGCAGGTCCCCTTACCGCCGCAAGGTGCATCGGGAACGAGCCCGGCCTTGATCTGGGCATCAAGGATGTTGGTGCCGTCCGGCACTTCAACAGTAACATTATTGGGAATAAATTTTACAATTCGCTCAGCCATATTATCACACCTTCTTCATCGCGCCTATACTTATATCTCCTACAACTGCCATATCCTCAGCTTTAAATGCATACTGGAAATTGTCCGAGAACAGTATCTGGGACGAGGGCGGAAACTCATCGTCAGCAGCCCAGAGGATATAGTATACATACAGGTTGTTTAAGAATTCCAGCTTGTAGGCCACATCCCCCATATCAACCTTCTCGGCCCCCATCTTCTCCATGGCTTCGGCAAATTTGTCCAGCTTAAAGCCATAAGTAAAAGCCAGTCTCTGAATGCATCTTCCTGTAAACTGCTGGAGGTAAACATCTCCCCAGGGCATATCGGCATAAGCCTTCATCTCCGGTCCCGGATCCTTGTTTACTCCCTCAAGAAGATAACGTAAGACCAGTATCTCAGAAGCATTGTACTCGGTCAAGGCATGGTATGTTCCATCATCATCTACCGGAGTTATCACATACCCGGGATGAGTTATTCTGTATTTTTTATTCATCAGAGTTATTGTAAACTCGCATTTTTCCTCGTCATAAGGAACCCGGCACCTTTTAGCGGCCTCTTTGGGGTCCATCTTCTCATAAAGCGCCTTATAATGTTCAAAGGGCAGACGCTCTTTGTTGTTCTTCTCGTCAACGTTCATACACAAAAAACCTCATGAAATCTTTTTAAAAAACCGGGAGCGGATTACCGCTCCCGGCTCAAAAGTTTGTATTTGATTACTTTAAGTCATCAAGACAGGAATCAGCATAGAGTACTTCATTTCTGATGATGTTGGTAACTCTTACTGTCTCCATGAGTCTCTTATCGTTAGGATTAACGATAGCGGATGTAAATCCGTTCATGATAGCCATAGCTAAGAGGTTAGAGTCAAAGATCTGTCTAAGCTCCTTGGGCATACCGTTGGAGTTATTGGAAAGACCACCTGTTGTGTTAAGTCCCATGTCGCTGATCATTCTGATAGCTTCAAGAACGTCCATCTGCTTGTCCTGCATTCCCTTGATTACAAGGAATAAGGGGTCAAACCAGAGATCTTCTGCTTCCATACCAAGCCCAAGACCCTTCTCAAGCATTTCCTGGCAGAATGCCATACGCTCGTCATTATCTGCTGCAACTACACCCTTGGAGCAAAGTGCGATACAGATAGCATCGTTAGCTGCAGCCAGGTCAATGTAGCCGATTCGATCTCCTGCGTCTGCAGAGTTAACGATAGGCTTACCCTTAGATCTGTTGTATACAGAGATACCGGCCTCGATAGCCTTAGCATTAGATGTGTCAAGTGCAAGAGGAATGTTGTCACACTCTGACTGAATGAGCTGTACTGCCCACTTCATACGATCCTCTCCGTCTGACTCAGCAGGTCCGATGTTAACATCGATATAATCTGCGCCTGCAGCAATCTGCTCTTTTGCTCTCTTGATGATAGGCTCAGGATCTCTCTCTGTTAAAGCCTTGTTCATAGATGGAGCTGTTGTAGAAATTCTCTCTCCGATTACGATAAATTTACCCATTAAAACTCTCCTCTCACTTATGTGTTTTTATTATTTAAGATATACTGATTTCTCTATATCTTAGAGGTCTTTCATGAACTTAACGAGCTGTACTGCCTCGTTAGGAGCTACGATGATCTCCCAATCCGGAAGCTTGGCTTCTATCTCACCCTTAAGAACTGCTACCTTACCGGGGATGATGAGCTTTCTGCTCTTGATCTTACCTGCGATATCCTGCTCCTCGAAGAACTTGGCAATAGTAGAAGCAGAGAGCTTACCAGCAGCCCAAGCAGTAAGAACTGACATTCCGCCTGCATCAGAGATAAGAAGGTTAACCGGCTTACCTGAACGCTCTAACTCACCTGAAACAACGAAGTATGTAAGAGCGAAGTCAACTGTTGTAGCACAGATATCATCAGGTGTAGCACCATTGATAGGATAGATACCCGGCTCAACTGTCATGGGCTTCTGAGGATCTGTGAATA
>JAFZQH010000014.1 GCA_017550165.1 Lachnospiraceae bacterium
GATGGAGAAGTCGTACAGCCATCTGAAATAGTTGTCACGATACTTCTTCAGCCGGGTTATCATCTTGCGATGATCATCTTCATAGTAGCGGCCAAGTGTATCAGCATGTTTGACATCGGCCTCTGTCAAAAGTTCATCTATAGTTGTGTTTGTTAATTATGGGATGACAAGAGGAATGTATTATGGGACTGTTCAACAAGAAGCCTCTTTCTGAGAAAGAGCTTGAATCAAGAATACTGTTACAATGGACTTTGGAAGTCAAGGAAAAGTGACATTTGATAAGAGCATGGTTAAGGACCAGGGATTAGGAAAATTCTTTGATTATCCGGAGGGAATTCTAAAATAAGAGTATGGCGAGAGGAGACTGTTGTATGAATACAGATTCAATAAAGCTTAAAGATGCTTTTTTGAGCCAAACACTTGAGGCTGCTAAAGGTGTTATTGCTAACGATGAAGTAATAATCATAGCCCTCAAGGGTGCATTTAAAGAGTACCTAATATGTACGGATAAGTCAGTACACATCATTAAGAAGGGTTTTATGACGGGACATACCTTTGGAAATGGCGATTTCAAGATGCCTTATTTATCATCCGTTGAATCTGGCCTGTCATGCTCTTTCCATGGGGATCAGGGAGGATGTGATCATTGCTGCCTGCATGCTCCACGATGTTATCGAGGACTGCGGGAAATGTCTTGATGAGCTTCCTGTAAATGAGGAGTGCCGGGAGATCGTGAGGCTGCTTTCTCATGCGAAGACGAACCCGGAGAACCGTGACAAGGTCATGGAGGAATACTATGCCGCCATTGCGGAAAACCCCAAGGCGGCTCTGGTCAAATGTATTGACCGCTGTAATAACCTGACTTCTATGTCCTGGGGATTAAGCCGTAAGAGAATCTTCAGGATGATCAAGGAGACGGAAAAGTATTATCCGGAGCTTATTAATGTTGTTAAGGCGGAGCCGGAGTATAATAATGCTGCCTGGCTTCTGAAATACCAGATAGAGAGTATGCTGGATATTTATAAAAGGTTGATGTAACAGGAGTTTCGATAATGCCTCAGACAATAGATCAAGCAATGGAAAGGAGGATATGATTTAAGCGGTCAATATAAAAATGACGGGGAACTTCCCCGCCTATTCATTTGCTATTAATTATCTCTATCATCTCGGAAGGTGTTACTATGAAATCTTTTATGGGATAATGCTTCTGATTACCTGTTACCAGATATGAACCATCATCACGCTTTTCCATCGCAACCTCATAGAATATCAAGTCGTCCATATCGACAAGTATCTCTCCGGTTGGTTGGGGAAATACTTCTACTCCATACTTTATTATCAAATCAAGCAGATTTCGGATTCTATATTCACTAAACTTAAACTTCGGACGATGAAGCACTTCATAGTATTCATTTAAGATATCCTTGTGATAAAGCGGAATAATCCGTTTATCTGCAATGGCCTCATATATCTTTACCGTAGCTGATTCAGGATTTTTTGAAAGCAATGCTGAGACGAAAACATTCGTATCAATTACTGCGTAAACCATGTGCTATCCCCTTTTACGAGTTCTTCTTGCTGCGGATATCTCATCATTAATCTCATCCAAAGTCATTTCTTCAATGTCGGTAGCCTCTTCTCGTAAGGCATAAAAAGCATTACGAAAGTCATTCCCTGAAGAATCTTCTGAAAGAGTTGCACTAAAAGGGAGCCCTCTTACCTGTTTGCTTTTATTCATAAACATCCGGAGTGCAGTTGCAAGATCCATACCTAATTGCTCATATATATCAGTAACTTCCTGCTTTAATTCCTTATCGGTCTCAAACTGTATAAGAACTTGTTCTGACATACCTGTCACCTCCTAAATACGTATAATGATAAAAATCTCCGCTTACTATAAATATATCATCTTTTATCAATATGTAAACCCTGTCGCTTAATTATCGTCTCATTATTAAA
The DNA here is from genome assembly GCA_017550165.1 of Lachnospiraceae bacterium. Taxonomy (GTDB): domain Bacteria; phylum Bacillota; class Clostridia; order Lachnospirales; family Lachnospiraceae; genus SIG280. Next base: position 1,960 of record JAFZQH010000014.1, read on the forward strand.
ACTGGCGGGGAGTCTCCCCGCCAAGTAGGTTGGACCCTGGCATCGCTGCCAGCCCAAAAGCTAATATCATGGTAGTAAAATAACGGTATTCTGTCAAGAAATGATTTATTATATTAAAGCACAATAGGTCACGGGAGTTGAGAACACTGTGAGAACTTTTCATTTTCTCAAAAAAAGAAAGCCCTTAATCCCTTGAGATTAAAGGCTTTCAGCAAAAGTGATAAAACAGCTGATGACGGGACTCGGAAATATAGACAGGCTCGGGAAGTCTTGAGAATAGGGGGTTTCGGCGTCGGCAAATCCCGAGTACCCCAACCAGTACCTCAAAAAATATGAAAAATAATGATCCGGAAGTTAACGAGATAACGGAACAAAAACAAAAAAATATAAAAAAAGTTCCGTTAACAGCACAATCTATGATATTATGTATATGAATTCAGCTTAATAAGTCTCTGATCTATGGATGAAAGGACAGTTATGGAGAAATTATATATACGAGAAAAATACTTGAGGCGATTAAGAGGCTTCTATCATGATGTTGACATGATAAAGGTTATTACTGGAGTAAGACGTTGCGGTAAATCATCTCTTATGCAAATGGTTTGTGACGAGCTTATTGCGAACGGCGTTAATGCGGATAATATCATCTATATCCATCTTGACAAACGCCCCTTTAAGACTATCAAGACAGCTGAAAGGTTGGAAGAAGTAATCGACACGAAGACATCAGGAGTCAGCGGTGTGAAATACCTTTTTATCGATGAGATTCAAAATGTTAAGGGCTTCGAAGAAGTTGTAAATTCATACAGGGAAGAAGGAGATTATTCCATCTTTATTACCGGAAGTAATTCTTATCTTTTATCGGGTGAACTTGCCACCAAGTTGACCGGACGATATATCGAATTTGGGATGGGAACACTCACGTTCGACGAGTATATAGGAATAAAGCAGTTTTTCGGGAAACCACTAAATCCTGATATGGAGAAAGAGTTCATACAGTATATTACAGAAGGCGGATTCCCGTTATCGGTGAAATATAACACGTATGATGAGAAGATGGCTTATGTTAATAGTGTAATCGATGAAATCTATGATAAAGACATTAAAGCAAATAAGAAAATACGAAAGAAAACTCTATTCCGGAAAGTCCAGACGTATATCATTAATAATTTCGGTGCAACGACTTCTGTGAATTCCATTTGTGACTATCTTGGGAATAATGTTGAGAGTGTCTCAAAAAAAACAATTTACAATTACCTTGAAATATTGGAAAATGCAAAGATTATTTCTAAGTGTGAACGTTTTGATATGAAAAGCAAACGTTCATTGAATGGCGAAGAAAAATACTATCTGTCAGATTTAAGCTTTTACTTTGCAAAGAATACAGATGGACGAATCAATTATGGACCTGTATTAGAAAACATTGTATATAACTATGTAAAGTCTAAAGGATATAAAGTGAGCATTGGTAAAATAGGCAATCTTGAAGTAGATTTTATTCTCAGGAAAAACACGGACGAATACGCTTATGTCCAAGTGGCCCGAACGATAGATAATGATAATTATGATGAGAACGGGAAGAATATTACCGAAGAAAGAGAATATCGTCCGCTTGAGAAGATCGCTGATGGATACCCTAAGTACCTTGTCACCATGGATAAATTTCTTCAACGAAGAAGCGGGGTTAAGCATATTAATATAATCGATACTATTTTGGGAAATAAAGAGTTGGGTTAAGTATGCAAGGGCTGACAGTCTTACGGATTAAAATATTTTCGTGTTCAAAAGTATTGCCGACATATAGAAGTAGGAGGTTGGTTTATAATGATCATCACATTACCGCAATTATCATCCGACGGATGGATGCCCGATTCCCTTTCAGGTTATGGAGAAGATATGTCACCTGAAATGATAATCGATGATATCCCGGAAGCGGCAGTTTCTCTGGCAATTGCAATGGATGATCTGGACCATCCTATATTACCGGGCTTTAATCACTGGACAGCTTGGAATGTCAAACCTGCTACCCGTATACCGGGTGCTCTGCCTAAGGGAAGAATTGTAGATGAACCTATTCATATTGAGCAGGGAGTCGGATATGGAAAGCATTGCTACAGGGGACCTAAGCCGCCATTTAACGGTAACCACCGCTACAGATTTACGATATATGCATTGGATACGATGCTTACGATTGGCGCGAACAGCAAGAAGGCTGATCTTATAAAAGCGATGGAGGGCCATGTTCTGGCAGAAGCCGAACTGATCAGGCGATACCAGAGAAGGCATAACTAAGGATAGTAAACGGTGGTACCGGGTATCTTATAATACCAAGGGTAGTACCTCGCAGTACCTCAAAATCATTCCCTTTCAGCTAAAAAAGAAAGCCCTCAAACCCTTGGGGTTAAAGGCTTCCATCAAAAATGATAAAACAGCTGATGACGGGACTCGGACCCGTGACCTCCTCACTACCAATGAGGTGCGCTACCGCCTGTGCCACATCAGCCTATAAAAGTTACCAGTTAACTATAATATATCATTCTCCCCTTGTCAACAAAAAGCTAAGACTTATTATGCTCTGTCTTTGGGATTCTTTATCCTTCTGAAGATAAAGTACAACACCGCCCCGATTAGCACCCCTGCGGTATTTAAGATCAGATCGTCAACATCAGTGCCTCGGTCATAGAACAGAAACTGGCTCAGCTCTATAAAAAGCGACATCCCGAAACCGGCAAGTGTGACCTTTGCCACGTTATCAAGCTTCTTAAAGCATACGGGAAGTATGATCCCCACCGGAATGAACATGGTGACATTCCCGATTATATTGATCTGCCATCCGTCATATCGCTGGTGTATAAATGTAAAGGGATCCAGATTCAACCAGGGTGGTATGATCCTTTTGGGATCAAAGATCAGCGTCCCGATCTGTCCGTCTATGCGATGCAGTGGAAAATACACAAATCTTGCTATTACGATTATACAGATATAAAAAAGTAAAAGCCGTAATTCCCTCTTCCACTCAAAGCTTTTGTTTTTGATACATACAGCAGCACGCAAAGCGATCCAGATTACCGTGATAGCGAGCAGCATTTCATAATACGTTATCTCTATCATATAAATCCTCATTCAAGCATTTGGCTTTTGTGATATAATACTAGAAAAAAGTGGTGAACGCAATGAAGATTGGTATCTTTGATTCCGGTATCGGTGGCTTGAGCGTGTTGCACAGAGCCTTGCAGGTAATGCCGGATGATGAATTTATATATTATGCGGATACGGACAATGTTCCGTACGGAGAGAAGCCTAGGGAAGTCATTCTCAATATCGTGGGGAATGTCATGGAGTTTCTTGTGGAGCGTAACGTGGATGCTGTGGTTGTGGCGTGCAATACCGCCACCAGCGTGGCGATCAAGGCTATGCGGGAGAACTACGATCTTCCCATAATAGGCATGGAGCCTGCGGTAAAGAAGGCGAGAGAAGAGTACCCGGAAGGGCGCACTCTTGTAATGGCCACCCCCGTCACCGTCCGGGGTGATAAGATGAAGTATCTCCTGGAACGTGTGGACTCGGAGCATCTTGTGGATATGATCCCCATGCCGAAGCTGGTGCGCTTTGCGGAATCAGGTATCTTTGACGGAAATGAAGTGCAGGACTATATCAGGGAACAGCTCAAAGGAACGGATCTGGATGCTTACACCTCGCTGGTGTTGGGATGCACCCACTTTAATTATTTTAAAAAAGCACTCAGGTGTCAGATACCTGAGCGCATTGCATTCGTAGACGGTATAGAAGGGACAGTCGCCCAGCTTCTTCGCAAGGTAGGCCGCACTCCCGCAGATGCGAGCGAAAGTACACCAAACGTAGAGTATTACTACTCCGGCCGTCCCGCAACCCCCAAGGAGGTTGAACAAATTAACACCTGTTATGTAAAACTTGATGAGGTCTCAAGGGATCATTGATCCATTGAGACCTCATATATTTTCTACACATATTTAACCAATTCGTTCAACTCCAGAACCTTCTCATTCAGTTCCGTGATGGCGGCCAGTATCTCTTCGATACGTCCGGCCTGGGTCGTAAATGTCTCATTCGACTGTGACACCTGTTCCTGAACCTCACGGCTGGCGGTGGATAATGTCTCCAGCTGTTCAGTACTCTTGATAACGGAATCCGTAGTGGATACGGACATTTTCTCGATCTCCTGAGCCACAACCGCAAATCCTCTTCCCAGGTCGCCTGCCCTTGCTGCCTCGATGGAAGCATTAAGACCTAAGAGACGTGTCTGCGTCGACACATCCTGTATAAAGGAAAGGATCTCGGTAGTGGAGTCTGCAGCCTCAACTGTCTTGTTGGTGCTGTCCAATATCTCGTTATTGGCAACTACCATATTCTCAAGGGCATCAGCCATGGTCTTCGTAACGCCGGTGATATTCTCCATGCGATCATTCAGATTCTGGCAGATATCCGTGAATTCCTCGCTCTTGGCTATGTTCTTCGCCATAAGAAGGCATCCCACAACCTGGCCGTCCTCTTTAATGGGGATGGCGTAGGATTTGAACGGGAAGCCATATACGGTGGCCGGAACCTTCCTGCAGCAGAATTCCCCTGTGGACAGGGCGACATAAGCAGCACCGCCCTTGGGAACTTCCAGCCCCAGCTCTGACTTGATGTTTAAAGTTCCTTTTCCTCTATTGAACAGGTATTTGGTCCTGTCCGTCACAGCAAAAGATACATCATCATCAAAGAAGTCGTATAAGAACGGGATGACGTTAATTACCTTCTGTAGTGTGGGTGAATCAGGTGTTAAATATTCTTCCATAAACGGTTCTCCTTCTTCCCTATTATACATCCTTAACCAGCTCGTTTAACCTGGTCATGCTATCGTTCAGCTCCGAAATGTTCTGAATGATCTCGTCTATACGTCCCGCCTGAGATGAAAATGCATCGTTTGACAGTTTGACCTGCTTCAATACGTTCTTGCTTGCGTTCGAAAGGGTGGCGAGCTGTCCGGAACTCTTCTTTACCGAATCCGTGGTGGATTGGGACATCTTCTCTATCTCCTGGGCAACAACCTCAAATCCTTTGCCGGATTCCCCTGCCCTGGCAGCCTCGATGGAGGCGTTCAGGCCCAGCAGCCTGGTCTGGGTGGAGATATTCTGGATAAATGATAATATCTCTGATGTGGAATCGGCAGCCGCAACTGTCTTATTTGTGATCTCAAGGATGTGCTCATTGGAAGCAAGCATCTCCTGCATGGTATCGGACATCTCATGGATAACATCATGTATCTGGGACAGACGTTCAGAAAGCGCCGTACAAGTCTCGGCAAACTTGGAATGAGCTGTCTGGCTTTTAGCCAGGCTGATGCATCCTACGGTAACACCCTCGTCCTTAACCGGAACAGCATATGATTTAAATACTATCCCGTATAATTCTTTTGGGACTACCTTTGACTGTGACTGCCCTGATGAAAGCGCCATTCCGGCGGCCCCCCCCTTGGGAACGGGTATTCCTAAGTCATGCTCTATGACCATTTCCCCTTGTCCTCTGTTCATCAGGAATTTCTCTGTATCACATACCGAAAATGAAACATCCTCGTCAAAGAGGTCGTACAAAAGAGGCAGGACATCAAGACAGTCCTGAAGAAGCTGATTATCAGCAGGAATATATCCCTCCATAAAATTCCCTCCTAATTAGTAGTTATTTATATCTAAAACGCTATTCTCTATTCCACTATTATCTGACATTTTTCTCAAAAAGTCAATTGAATTCAATATATTCAAATGCCGAATTTGCCGTGAAAAGTGTGTAAATTGACAAATAAAAAACCTATGATAGAATGTGGTGAGAGGGTCACCATTATATAATGAAGGAGTTATGTTATGTCAAAGGATAAGAAGATGGTTGAGGCGATAACTTCGCGGGAGGAAGATTTCGCCCAATGGTATACAGACGTAGTTAAAAAGGCAGAACTTATCGACTATTCCAGCGTCAAGGGCTGCATGATCATAAAGCCCGCAGGATATGCCCTGTGGGAGAATATTCAGAAGGAAGTGGACCGCAGGTTCAAGGAGACGGGTGTTGAGAACGTTTACATGCCCCTCTTTATCCCCGAGAGTCTGTTAGAGAAGGAGAAGGACCATGTTGAAGGCTTCGCCCCCGAGGTTGCATGGGTGACCAAGGGAGGACTTAACGACCTTGAGGAGAAGCTTTGCGTACGTCCTACATCAGAGACGCTTTTCTGTGATTTCTATAAAAATGATATCCAGTCCCACAGGGACCTGCCCAAGGTTTACAACCAGTGGTGCTCTGTAGTGCGCTGGGAGAAGGAGACCAGACCCTTCCTTCGTTCAAGGGAGTTTTTGTGGCAGGAGGGACATACGGCCCATGCTACTGAAGAAGATGCCCAGGAGAGGACCATTCAGATGCTTAATCTCTATGCGGACTTCTGTGAGGAGATACTTGCCATCCCCGTTATAAAGGGACAGAAGACTGAGAAGGAGAAGTTTGCCGGAGCCAAGGCTACATATACTATTGAAGCGTTAATGCATGACGGCAAGGCCTTGCAGTCCGGTACCAGCCATAATTTCGGTGACGGATTTGCCAGAGCTTTCGGAATACAGTATACGGATAAGAATAATACATTACAGTATGTTCACCAGACTTCCTGGGGATTGTCCACACGTATCATCGGAGCCATCATCATGGTTCACGGCGACGATTCGGGACTTGTGCTTCCGCCTAAGATCGCGCCGGTCCAGGTGGATATCATCCCCATCCAGCAGCAGAAGGAAGGCGTGCTGGATAAGGCAAGGGAACTTGCAGCTTCGCTTAAAGGCTCATTTACGGTGAAGATTGACGAATCCGAGAAATCTCCGGGATGGAAATTCGCAGAGCAGGAGATGAGAGGAATCCCTGTTCGTATAGAGATCGGGCCCAAGGATATCGAGAATGGGCAGTGTGTCATTGTAAGAAGAGATACAAGGGACAAATACACCGTTGCATTTGAGAACGTGAAGGACGAGCTTACCAGAATCCTTGACCTTATGCAGAAGGAAATGTTCGAGAGGGCTAAGAAGCACCGCGATGAGCATGTATCGGATGCCCGGAATTACGATGAGTTTAAGGACTTGTTGGAGAAAAAGCCCGGCTTCATCCGCGCAATGTGGTGCGGAGAGAAGGACTGTGAGCTCAAGATAAAGGAAGAGACTACGGCCACATCCAGATGCATTCCGTTTGAGCAGGAGAAGCTTTCAGACGTATGTGTATGTTGCGGAAAGCCGGCTTCCAAGATGGTTTATTGGGGAAAGGCTTATTAATATGAAGATCACCCTCCCACAGAATGTGTGTAAGATTATTTCAGACCTGGAATCCCGCGGCTTTGAAGCTTTTGCCGTGGGCGGGTGCGTACGGGATTCGATCCTGGGCAGGACCCCGGAGGACTGGGATATCACCACATCCGCCAGGCCGGAGGATGTGAAAGCAATATATCGCCGCACTATAGATACGGGGATTGAGCACGGCACCGTAAAGGTAATGATGGGAGATGAAGGTTATGAAGTCACTACCTATCGTATCGACGGCGAATACAGTGATATGCGGCATCCCGACAGGGTGGAGTTTACGGTAAGCCTTGAAGAGGACTTAAGCCGACGGGATTTTACCATCAATGCCATGGCCTATAACGAGAGCCGGGGGCTGGTGGACCTCTTCGGAGGCATGGAAGACCTACGAAGCGGGGTTATCCGCTGCGTGGGCGAGTCCGGGGAACGTTTCAACGAGGACGCCCTCAGGATGTTCCGCGCAGTCAGGTTTGCCGCCCAGCTTGATTTTTCCATAGATAAGGATACGGCAGAAGCCATTAGAGAGCTCTCGGGCAATCTTAAGAATATAAGCGCCGAGCGGATCCAGACTGAACTGGTCAAGCTCATCACATCTTCTCATCCGGAGCGGATCAGGGATTGCTATGAGATGGGGATCACAGCGGCCGTTCTTCCGGAATTTGATGTGATGATGAAGACGCCTCAGAATCATATGCATCACATGTATGATGTGGGCGAACATACCATCAAGGTCATGGAGAACGTTTTGCCTAGCAAGGTGATGCGGCTGACGGCCCTGCTTCACGATGTGGGCAAGCCGGCCACCGGGACGGTAGATGAGGAAGGATACACTCATTTTAAAGGACATCCGAATGTAGGCGCTGAGATGGCGGCAGGGATATTAAGACGCCTGAAGTTTGACAATGACAGTATTCATAAGGTAAAGACCCTTATTAAATGGCATGATGTACGGCCGGATGCTACCGAGAAGAACATACGACGCCTCCTTTCAAAGGTGGGGGAAGATCTTTTCCCGCTGCTTCTGGACATCAAGTACGGAGATATTCTGGGCCAGAGTGATTATATGAGAGAAGAAAAACTGGCCATACTCTCGGACTACAGAAGATGCTTTGAAAAGATCATTTCAGAGAAGCAGTGCTTTACCATAAAGGATCTTGCGGTGGACGGACACGATCTTATGGATGCGGGGATCCCTGCAGGCGTAGAGATAGGGGAGAAGCTTAAATCCCTTCTGGAGATTGTTCTTGAAGACCCGGCCAGGAATAAAAAAGATGTTCTTCTTTCCTATATAAAGGAAGGTTTGTGCTAGGTTTTATCATAGATTTGTTGGTGAATATCATGAACAGAGATATAAGATCATTTTGTAAAAGGATAAAAACAGTGGCTGTATTGATGCTGCTGTTTTTGTGCTTTTTTGCATCATCCTGTGTAAAAAAAGCTGATAATTCATCTGCTCCCGTATCTATAGAGGAGGATTACAGCAGCAGGGAAGAACTGTACATATTCCAGAGTGTTGATCATGACAGTAATATGATGCGCGTAATACATGCTGAATCCGGTGCGGAGACTGTATTTCAGTACTCCGGCCGGACGGAGATCCTTACATTTGAGGGTGAATCCACTGTGGTTGACCGCCTCCAATGCGGAGATCTTGTGAGGTTGGTCTACAATACCAAAGATGAGATACTTAATTATGTCCATGTGGCCAGGGATCGCTGGGAGATAGAGACTACCGGCCAGTATCTCACCAGGCAGTCGGACCTGGGAGGCATTAAGCTCGAGAACACCTATTTCAAACTCAATAATAATTACGTGATATACTCCAACAATACCAAGATCGATATGGATGAGATAGCCGAGAAGGACAGGATAACGGTGAGGGGCATCGGGAATGTGGCATATACCATTACCGTCACCTCCGGTCATGGAACCGTGCGGCTTAAGAACAGCAGCGCATACATCGGCGGATGGATCGAGATGGGTAAGGTCATCTCGGTTATAAAAGAAGGAATGATCCTTGATGTTCCCGAGGGAGATTATAATGCGGTGCTGACCAGACACGGCTGCAAGGGCGAAATGGTAGTCAGCGTGGCCAGGGATAAGGATGTGGAGATAGACTGTACTAAGTTAAAGGAGACCAAGACCGGCACAGGTATCGTCAACTTCCATGTCACGCCTTCGGATGCGGAGATATATATCAACGGTTCAAAGCTGAATTCCACCCAGCCGGTGGAACTGATATACGGGAAGTATTATCTGGCTGTCAAGGCGCCGGGCTATGAAACTTACGGCGCGACCATGTTGCTTAACAGTGTGCAGGCTGATATCAATATTAACCTCACCAGGTCCAACGGACAGAGCAGTTCATCCTCCTCATCGTCCTCAAAGACCTCGACGACATCAACGACCTCAAGCTCTTCATCCTCTTCGTCGTCGGGAACGAGCAGCAGTTCATCCACCATGGATTCCTCGGCAAGGCAGTCTTTGATCAATTCCGTTGAGGACCAGATGCGGTCCCTGCAGAATTCCATTTTGCAGAACTCGCTTCTCAATACCAATAATTAACGGAAAATGATATTATAATAGAAGATAAAGAAAAGGGAAGGAGATCATTATTTATGGATTATTTGGAAAACTATAAGAGCTGGCTGGAGTCTGACTGTTTCGATGAGAAGACCAAGGAAGAATTAAGAGCCATCTCGGGGGATGATAACGAGATAAAGGAGAGGTTCTATACCGAGCTTAAATTCGGTACGGCGGGCCTTCGCGGTATAATCGGCGCCGGGACCAATCGTATGAATATATATACCGTAAGGAAAGCGACTCAGGGTCTGGCGGATTACATCATTTCCGTCGGAGCACAGAAGAAAGGCGTTGCCATAGCCTTTGACTCCAGACATATGTCACCGGAATTTGCGGAGACTACCGCACTCTGCCTGGCTGCCAACGGGATCAAAGCCTATGTGTTTGAATCATTAAGACCCACGCCGGAACTCTCATTTGCGGTAAGGCATCTGGGATGTACGGCAGGAGTTAATATCACTGCCAGTCACAATCCTTCGGAGTATAACGGGTACAAGGTCTACTGGGAGGACGGTGCCCAGATCACACCGCCACACGATACGGGCATCATGGACAAGGTTCTTGCCCGCACCGATTTTTCCACATTAAAGACCATGGACAGAGCCGAGGCAGAGAAGGCCGGTCTCTTCGTTACCATCGGTTCAGAGGTGGATGATGCCTACATGGCCGAACTTAAGAAGCAGATCAAATGTCAGGAAGCTATTGATAAATACGGCAAGGACATTAAAGTGGTTTATACTCCCCTTCACGGAACGGGTAATATCCCCGTAAGAAGGGTTCTTAAAGAGATCGGATTTGAAAATGTATTCGTTGTTCCGCAGCAGGAGCTTCCCGACGGAGATTTCCCGACGGTGGGCTATCCCAATCCGGAGACGGAGAAGGCTTTTGAACTGGGGCTTGCCCTTGCTAAGGAAAAGGACGCCGACCTGGTGCTGGCTACCGACCCGGATGCAGACCGTCTTGGCGTATATGTAAGGGATAAAAAGGGCGACTACGTCTGCCTTACAGGTAATATGTCAGGCTGCTTCCTGGAAGAGTACGAGCTGGCCAGGACCAAGGAGCAACAGGGCATCCCGGCGGACGGTGCCGTTATCAAGAGCATAGTTACCTCCAATATGTCCAGGGCCATTGCCGAATACTATGGCGCCGAACTCATAGAGGTTCTCACAGGTTTCAAATATATCGGAGGCAAGATCCTGGAGTTTGAGAAAGCCGGCAAAGGTACTTACCTGTTTGGATTTGAGGAGAGTTACGGCTGCCTTATAGGGACCTATGCAAGGGATAAGGATGCAGTAGTGGCAAGCATGGCGCTGTGCGAGGCAGCGGCCTTTTATAAAGGAAAAGGAATGACACTCTGGGATGCCATGGTGGAGATGTATGAGAGATACGGATATTACAGGGAAGATGTGGTATCCATCACATTAAAGGGCATCGAGGGCGCCGGCAAGATCAAAGAGACCATGGAGAACCTGAGAAAATCAATTCCCTCTGAGATAGGCGGTTATCCGGTTCTTGATGTTCGCGATTACAAAAAGGACGTTATCACGGATACGAAGACAGGCGCAACCAAGCCCACAGGTCTTCCCGAATCGGATGTAATATATTATGACCTTCCGGATAATTCCTGGGTATGTGTTCGTCCCTCCGGAACAGAGCCGAAGATAAAAGTATATTTCGGAATTAAGTCTGACACTTTGGACAAATCCATTAAAGAGGCAAAGAATTTAGGAGACTGCGCGTTGAAGATGCTCAATTTGGATTAGTTACTGACGCTTATATTAAAAAAATCCGATTTTCCGCGGAAAATATGGCTTTTTTTCCTTGACAAACAAATTCTAAAAAGGTATAAATGTTTATGAAGGTAGTAAACACTAAGACCTTTTAAAATTGGTAAGTTCCATAGGAGGAAAAGATTATGAACAAAGCAGAATTAGTAGCAGCAATGGCTGACAAGGCCGGACTTTCAAAGAAGGACACAGAGAAGGCTCTTAAGGCTTTCACAGATGTAGTAGCTGCACAGTTAAAGAAGGGCAACAAGATTGCATTAGTTGGCTTCGGTACATTCGAAGTAGCTAAGAGAGCAGCTAGAACAGGACGTAATCCTCAGTCTGGTAAGGAGATCAAGATCCCCGCTTCTAAGGCACCTAAGTTCAGAGCTGGTAAGGCTTTAAAGGATGCTGTTAACAAATAAGCTTGTTTAAAGTTGATTATTTGAAGATGCTGCGACTTGTCGCAGCATCTTTTTTCTTGATAATAAGAGGGTGATATTATGCGTTTGGATAAATATCTTAAAGTATCTCGATTGATAAAAAGAAGAACCGTTGCGAATGAGGCCTGTGATGCAGGTCGTGTCATGATCAACGGCAAAGTGGCCAAAGCCTCTTCCAACGTAAAAGAAGGGGATGTGCTGGAGATAGCCTTCGGTACCAGAACTGTTAAGGCTGAGATACTTACGGTGGCCGAGACCGTCAAAAAAGAAGAAGCAAAAGAGATGTACAAACTTCTTTAAATGAAATTTGTTATAAGAAAATTTAATTATTACTTGCAAAATTTCCAAAAGTTGTTTATCATTTATTTATAAGCTGCTTAGAGGTGATTTTTTTGGCGCGCAAAGCTGTTAATCATCAAAACAGAAAAGCTATGTTGTATATTTCGGGCATACTTCTTATCATGCTCACGGTTCTTGCTATCCTGAGTTTCCGCTTATACTCTCAGCGTAAAGCCCTGCTTTCTGAGATTGAGATCCAGGAAACCCGGAAGCAGGAGGAGTTGGCCCGGGCAGCTGAGATCGAGAATTTTGCAGGCAGCACCAATACAAGAGAGTTTATAGAACAGATGGCAAAAGAAAAGCTGGGCCTGTTGTATTCAAATGAAATTGTTTTTAAGAAAGAGTGAGATTCGGAGGCAGAGCGATCTGCTTCTTTCTTATTTACGGACCTATGGATCATTTATCACGTGTTGAAGCCTTTATAGGAAAATATAATATGATACATCCCGGCGATGTGATCGGGGCAGGCGTATCCGGCGGAGCGGACTCGGTATGCCTTCTTCTTATGCTCTCAGAACTGAAAGAAAAGATGGGTTTCAATCTCTTCGTTGTAAACGTGGAGCACGGCATAAGAGGTGAAGAGAGCCTTTCGGATTCCACTTTTGTAGAAGAATTATGTAAAAAAATGAGGGTTCCTTTTTACAGATACGATGTCAATGTTCCTGCTCTGGCGGAGGAATTAAAGATATCCCTTGAGGAAGCTGCCCGGAAGGCAAGGTATGAGGCCTTTGGAAAGGCTTGTAGGGAACATGGCGCCACCGGGATCGCCATAGCCCACAACATGGATGATAATGCTGAGACGGTCATCCACAATATGGCCAGAGGGACTTCTCTTACAGGGCTTGCCGGCATCCGTCCCGTACGGGATGACATTATCCGGCCCCTTTTATGTCTTACCAGGTCTGAGATAGAAGAGTATCTTGCGGCCAAAGGAGCCTCCTTCAGGACGGATTCCACCAACCTTTCCGATGAATACACAAGGAATAAGATAAGGCACCGCATTATCCCGGAACTGGAGAACCTTAATCCCGGCGCCCCGGAGCATATCATGGCTTTGTCAGAGGATGTATCGGATGCCCTGTCTGTATTAGGTGATCTCATTGCGCGCAAAAAGGATGGCATGGCGAAGAATGAAGCCGGAGAATGGCGGATCGACATTTCTCTCTTGGATAAAGAAGCCGACTATGTACAGCGGGAGATCGTAAAAAGCCTTATGGCATCTGCGGCAGGTGGGTCTAAGGACATCGGGCGGGTTCATGTAAATGATGCGCTTGCTTTATGCCATAAAGAGACCGGCAGCAGGTGCAGCCTGTCTATGGGAGTGGAGGCTGAGAGGGAGTACGATTCTCTTATAATAAGAAAAACTGCATCTGAGGATAAGGGAAAAAACCTTGATATCTCAGTACCTGTGTCGGTACCGGGGGCTACGGATGCAGGAAATATAAGCCTTCGGACATCATTTGCAGATAAAAATGCCATAAAAATTGAGAAAAAAACCTACACGAAGTTGATCGACTGTGATAAAATCAAGGGTAGGTTATTCTTGCGCCACCGTCGAACCGGTGATATGCTGGCTGTCAATGAGGCGGGAGGACGTATTTCCATCAAAGATTACTTTATTAATGAAAAGATACCCAGGTCGCTGCGAGACAAGATCTGGCTCCTTTGCGATGAGGAGCAGGTAATATGGATAGTGGGCTACAGGCTCAGCGAAGCTTTTAAGATAAAAGAAGAGACTGTGAGGGTACTTGAACTTGAGATTACGGAGAAATAGACATGGCAGATAAGATCAATGTCCTCATTTCCGAGGAAGAGATAAACAAAAGGATCAAGGAACTGGGGGAGCAGATCAGCAGGGATTACGCCGGCAAGGAGGTTCACCTTATCTGTGTGCTTAAGGGCGGCGTGTTTTTTACTACTGAGCTTGCCAAGCGAATCAGCCTTCCGGTCACCTTTGATTTCATGTCCTGTTCAAGTTACGGAAGCGGCACTTCCTCAAGCGGTATAGTCAAGATCGTAAAAGACCTGGATGAATCCATAGAGGGCAAGGACGTTCTGGTGGTTGAGGACATCATCGATTCCGGCAAGACCTTAAGCTATCTTATGCCCATGCTTGCCCAGCGTAAGCCTGCCAGCCTCAGGCTCTGTACCATGCTTGACAAGCCGGATCGGCGAGTGGTACATGTTGACGTGGATTATACCGCATTTACCGTTCCGGACGTATTTATCGTAGGCTACGGTCTGGATTATGATCAGAAATACAGGAATCTCCCCTATATAGGGGCAGTTGAATTGTAATAGAGTACTTAAGGAGGACCTTTAATTGGATAAGAAATACAGAAGCTACGGCTTTTATTTCGTTCTTGTTGTCCTTGTGATGCTGGCGTGGTATTTTATCGAGAACGGTACCAAGACCACGACCACATATTATTATCCCCAGTTTCTGCAGGACATAGAGGATGGCAAGATAGTTTCCGCCGTAGTTAACCTGAATGAACAGACCCCCACGGGTGTTGTGTCTGTGGTGCTTAACAATAAGGAAGAGAAGCAGATAGCTGTTCCTGATGTCAATGAGATCATTACTCTCCTTCGGGGGAAGAATGTAGCCAACATAGACGTTAAGGATGTACCCAAGAAGAACTGGGTGATGACGCTTCTGCCGTATATCCTGGGATTCGGAGCCCTGTTTATCTTTTGGATCATCATCAACGGGCAGACCAGCGGAGGCGGTACCAATACCAGGATGATGAATTTCGGCAAAAGCAGGGCCACTATGATAGACCCTTCCAAGAAGGAGATAACCTTTCAGAATGTGGCGGGGTTGGCTGAAGAAAAGGAAGAGCTGGAGGAGATCGTTGATTTCTTGCGTAATCCCAAGAAATATACAGATGTGGGTGCCAGGATCCCCAAGGGAGTCCTTCTGGTAGGCCCTCCTGGAACAGGTAAGACCCTGCTGGCCAAGGCTATAGCGGGAGAAGCTGAGGTTCCTTTCTTCAGTATTTCCGGTTCCGATTTTGTGGAGATGTTTGTCGGTGTAGGTGCATCCAGAGTAAGAGACCTCTTTGCGGATGCCAAGAAGAATTCCCCCTGTATCGTATTTATAGATGAGATCGATGCCGTTGCAAGACGCAGAGGAACCGGTATGGGAGGCGGACATGACGAACGTGAGCAGACCCTGAACCAGCTGCTGGTTGAGATGGACGGCTTCGGTGTAAATGAGGGAATTATCGTTATGGCGGCCACCAACCGTGTGGATATCCTGGATCCTGCCATAATGAGACCGGGAAGATTTGACCGTAAGGTGGGAGTCGGTGCTCCCGATGTCAAGGGACGCGAGGAGATCCTTAAGGTTCATTCCAAGGATAAGCCTCTGGCAGAGGATGTGGATCTGGAGCAGATCGCAAGAACTACTGCCGGGTTTACCGGGGCTGATCTGGAGAACCTTCTTAACGAGGCTGCTATACTGGCTGCTAAACAGGACCGGCTTTTTATCAAGCATGAAGATATCAACAAGGCCTTTGTCAAGGTCGGCATCGGAGCGGAGAAGCGGAGTAAGCTCATAAGCGATAAGGAAAAGAAGATCACTGCCTTCCATGAGGCGGGACATGCCATACTTTTCCACCTTCTGCCGGATGTGGGCCCTGTATATACCATTTCCATCATTCCTACGGGAATGGGTGCAGCGGGTTACACCATGCCCCTGCCGGAGAAGGACGAGATGTTCAACACCAGAGGCAAGATGCTTCAGACCATCGTGGTAGATCTGGGTGGACGTGCTGCAGAATCCATTGTATTTGATGATATTACCACGGGAGCCTCCCAGGATATCAAGCAGGCTACCAAGATAGCAAGGGATATGGTTGTCAAATACGGAATGTCTGAGAAGCTGGGTCTCGTTAATTATGATAATGAGGAGAGCGAGGTCTTCATCGGACGTGATCTGGCACATGCCAGAAGATACGGAGAGAAGATCGCATCGGATATCGATGAGGCAGTAAAGGAGATCATCGACAAATGCTATGCGGAAGCTTTATCCAAGATCCGTGAGCATGAAGATGTCCTCAACAGATGCGCAGAACTGCTCCTTGAGAAGGAAAAGATCACAAGAGACGAGTTTGAAGCTTTATTTGCCTGATGTTACTTTAGGACTAATTTGTTTGAAAACTTGTTCATATGTTCAATAATAGAGTGTTTCCGGTAAGCCGGGGACACTCTTTTTTGACAAAAGCACAACGTCATTTTGTCAGTTTAGTAATAGTGCACAAATTTTTTAGAATTTCTTTAAATTATTTGTGTTGACATTTGATATTGCATTTGATAATATAACAATCGTAAAAACTCCCCCCAATTTTATAGTTTTTACTACCCCCATAAAATTAGAAATACCTTCTCCTTAAAGGACAGCGAAAGCTGTCCTTTATGCTTTGTGCAAAAAGCCTAATTCTATTCAGTCTTTTATATTTCTTGATGTTTAACCCCGGGTATGATATCATAAATAACAGTGTTTTTTTTGTAGTGAAAGGGATTATATTATTATGAAATTTGTTGAGAGATTATTCGGTACTCACAGTGAGAGAGAACTTAAGGTCATAGCGCCCCTGGTGGATAAGGTGGAGGGCTTGCGTCCTGAGATGATGGAATTGTCCGATGAAGCCCTTCGTGCCAGGACGGATGAGTTTAAGAAGAGGCTTTCCGAAGGTGAGACATTAGATGATATCCTGCCGGAGGCATTTGCAACGGTAAGGGAAGCAGCCAGACGTGTTCTCAATATGGAACACTACAGAGTCCAGATCATTGGTGGTATCATTCTTCATCAGGGCCGTATCGCTGAGATGAAGACCGGTGAAGGTAAGACCCTTGTATCTACTCTCCCGGCATATCTTAATGCCTTAGAGGGCAAGGGTGTTCATATCGTTACGGTCAATGACTATCTGGCTAAGCGTGATGCTGAGTGGATGGGCGCTGTTCATGAATTCCTGGGACTTAAAGTCGGAGTTGTGCTTAATTCCATGACTCCCGAGGAGCGTCAGGAGGCATATGCATGTGATATCACCTACATCACCAATAACGAAGACGGCTTTGATTACCTGAGAGATAACATGGTCATCAGACAGGAGAACCTGGTACAGCGCGGTCTTCATTATGCCATCATCGACGAGGTGGACTCGGTCCTTATCGACGAGGCCAGGACGCCCCTCATCATTTCCGGTCAGAGCGGCAAATCCACCAAGCTCTATGAGATGTGTGATGTGCTGGCCAGACAGCTGCGCCGTGGTGAGGCAAGCGCCGAATTCTCCAAGATGAACGCCATCATGGGCGAAGAGATCGAAGAGACCGGAGATTTCATTGTTAATGAGAAAGACAAGGTAGTCAATCTTACCGCCGAAGGTGTGGACAAGGTTGAGAAATTTTTTAAGATAGACAACCTGGCCGATGCGGAGAATCTGGAGATCCAGCATAATATCATACTTGCTCTCCGTGCCCATAATCTCATGCACAGGGATCAGGATTATGTGGTTAAGGACGATGAGGTTCTTATCGTTGACGAATTTACCGGACGTATCATGCCGGGAAGACGTTATTCGGACGGTCTCCATCAGGCCATAGAGGCTAAGGAGCATGTTAAGGTCAATAGAGAGAGCAAGACCCTTGCAACTATCACCTTCCAGAACTTCTTTAACAAGTACGAGAAGAAGGCGGGCATGACCGGTACGGCTCTGACTGAGGAGAAGGAGTTCCGTGACATATACGGTATGGACGTTGTGGAGATCCCCACCAATGTTCCGGTTATAAGACAGGATCATGAGGATTCCGTATACAAGACAAAGAGAGAGAAGCTCCACGCTGTTGTTGAGTCCGTCAAGGAGGCATATGACAGAGGCCAGCCCGTATTGGTAGGTACCATCACCATCGAGATGTCGGAAGAAGTCAGTGGGCTGCTGAAGAAACAGGGCATACCCCATAACGTGCTGAACGCCAAGTTCCATGAGCGGGAGGCTGAGATCGTAGCCGATGCGGGAAGACACGGCATGGTAACCATTGCCACTAACATGGCAGGCCGTGGTACCGATATCAAGCTGGATGAGGAAGCCAAAGCCGCAGGGGGACTCCGTATCATTGGTACGGAACGTCATGAGTCGAGACGTATCGATAATCAGCTCCGCGGTCGTTCCGGTCGTCAGGGAGACCCGGGAGAATCCAAGTTCTACATTTCCCTGGAAGATGACCTTATGAGGCTCTTCGGTTCCGAGAGACTGATGAGCGCATTTAACACCTTGGGCGTTCCCGAGAATGAAGAGATACAGCACAAGATGCTGTCTAACGCCATAGAGAAGGCTCAGGAGAAGATAGAGGGTAATAACTTCGGTATTAGAAAGCATTTGCTTGAATACGACCAGGTTATGAACGAGCAGCGTGAGATCATTTATTCCGAGAGAAAGAGAGTTCTTGACGGCGAGAGCATGAGAGACTCCGTTATGAAGATGATCGCAGATACGGTTGCGTCAGATGTGGGAATGGCTATTCATGACGAAGTGCCCAGAGAAGACTGGGATCTTACGGAGCTTAATTCGCTGCTGATCCCCGTGATCCCGATGCAGCCCGTCACGGAAGAGGATATAGAAGGCCTTAAGTCGGAAGGCATATGCGATATGCTTACCGAGAAGGCCGTTAAGCTCTATGAGGAGAAGGAGAAGGAATTCCCCAACGAGGAGATGATCCGTGAAGCCGAGCGTGTTATCCTTCTTCGTGTTATTGACAGCAAGTGGATGGATCACATCGACGATATGGAACAGCTTCGCCAGGGGATCGGACTGGCGGCATACGGTCAGAAAGACCCGCTGGTAGAGTACAGGATGAGCGGTTTCAGCATGTTTGATGAGATGACAGCCAACATCCAGGAAGATACCATAAGGATACTCTACCATCTTAAGATAGAGCAGAGAATAGAGCGAAAAGAAGTGGCTCAGGCCACAGGCACCAACAAGGACGATACCGCAACCCGCGCACCCAAGCGTCGTGAGAACGCCAAGGTCGGCAGGAACGATCCCTGCCCCTGCGGATCAGGAAAGAAGTATAAGCATTGTTGTGGTAAGTCATGATTCAAAGACCCGCCGGAGGCGGGTCTTCCTTATTTACCTTCCAATCAGATTTATCAGCAGCATAATTCGATTCCTGATCATCCTCATCAATGGATAATGCTGCAGGCTCGATGTATTCCCACCATGCCTCCTGTACTTGATCAGCTTGTTCCTGACAAATATGGATTTGCCGTGCTTCTCGGAAAGAAGGGCGATCCACCAGTCGTGCATTTCGATATCTGGAATGGGAAGGATATAGTCTAAAAGCTTCCTGTCAAATGCCATGCAGCACCCGAGATATCTGTTCTTTACCAGGTTCTTGAGCAATCCGCTGTCGGAGTTGCGATGGTCAAACCAGGAGCCCATGATCTCATTGCCGTCCTCGTCTATAACATAGGCATCGTGCATGATGGTAGTACAGTCACGCTTCCTGAAATATCTGCGGATAACAGATAGCTTGTTCTTTGACCATATATCGTCCTGATCCGCCAGCAGGATATATTTGTTTTTCGTGTTGTAGAGGCCATTTTCGAAGTTCTCCACCGTTCCCCTGCCGGGACCTTTAAAAAGATGGATATTCTCATGGCGCTTCATATATTCATCAATGATATCAAGAGTTCCGTCGGTGGATCCGTCATCGGAAATGATGAGCTCGTCCTTGTCCCTCAGTTGGCAGACTATGGAGTCCAGCTGTTCACGCAGGAACCTCTCCCCGTTGTACGTAGCCATAACTACGGAAATGCTGTCACTTGCGTGCTTTCTGTGCCAAAGGCTGTACCTGTTGAGATAGTCCGTGTTCTCCCTGGAATCATTGGACCAGGGCGCAAGGATGGATGTATCGGTATAGAGGTAGAAATCTACATCTGTTACTTTGGCGGATTTTGAGAAACGATTGAGGACAGCAACCTTAACTTCAGCTTCGGGGAAGAAATCCTCTATGGTATCGCGGCAGTTCTTAATGGTGTGTCCCGTATCTACCGAATCATCTACCAGGAGGATCTTTCTGCAGGTGCGGTATATTGCCCATACATTTTCGTCATATTCTACGTGACGCTCAATGTTTTTCGCATGAAGTGATGAGTTCATCTCCCTCTTTCGGAGATTCTTCTTCACTCCCGTGGGGATCCTCTTTAATAGGGGGCTTAAAAAATCCTTCAGGTTATTGCCCCGTCTTGACGCATATATCTCAAGGCACGGTACATCCTGGAGCCTGGCAAGATCCTCGCCTATCATATAAGCTCCTCTGGCAATGAAGATAACAAGGTCGAAGTCATATTTGAACTTTACCTTATAAAAAAGCTTTTTATCCTCTTCCCGTAATTTTTTTATTGAGAGCTCTAAATAATCCATAAAAATCACCTCTTAAGATCAACTTGACGGCTTTTGCCACGCGTGTGCAGGTAATCGCCATCGGCAGGAAGTCCTTGCATTTGAAACGAGCGTCGTGGAGATCCGCCACCTTAAGCCTGCTTCTGATGGGTCTTTCCGTAAGGACCACATTTCTACCAAGTTCAAAGAATGTGTGCGAATCGCCGCCTATTATCTTCTTAATGCCGTACTTCTCCGCCAGTTCATTTTGTTTCACATCATAGGCCTTCTCACGATTGCGTCCGTTGTGGACCTCGATAAGATCTATGTCATGAGAAAAGTCCTCGATGATCTTTTCATCCAGTACGGTTCGCTTGCGCATTTCATCGTAGGGATGGGGCACATATACTACCCCTTCCTGTTCCCTGATACGACGGATAGTCTCAGCGCCGGAAAGCCCCGGCTCGATCCTGCTCTTAAGATTGATGCCTATTATCTCGCCGTCCGCGGAGAAAATCTCTTCCCCCACAATGATCTCCACACCGTGCTTCCTGAACCCCTTTTTGTATCGCAGCGCTCCTGCGACCTCGTCGTGATCGGTGACCACCAGGGTGTCAATGCCCCGCAGCTTGCACATCAAAAGCATCAGAATGAACAACTGCAGACTGTCTTTGGAATAACGGGTGTGAACGTGGAACTCCGTCTTGTAACTCTTTTTCATTACGTTGAACCCTTTCTGAACATAATTATATCAAAAGTCAAAGATATGAACAAGACAGGGGAGGGTTCAGATAGTGTATGTATACTTTCGGAAACAAGAGGATAGAGTTCTCCTCAAATGATCTGATAAAGAATTGTGTGGTCATTCTATCATAGTTTCCTCAGTGTTGTCATCCTTTTCTTTAAAAAGGAGGCCTTGCGTCCGCTTCGC
>JAFZQH010000015.1 GCA_017550165.1 Lachnospiraceae bacterium
ACAATAATAACAATATCAATAATAACAATATCAATAATAACAATATCAATAATAACAATATCAATAATAACAATGTAAATAACGGCGGTAATAATACCGGCAACAATTAATTCATACGGGTAGTTTATATGGATACGGATTTTGACTTAAAAGATGATTTTTTCGATGATGATACAGACTTTTCTTCAGAGCCCGGTGAAGATGCCGAGACTGCGGAAGGTATGTCTGCCAATGAGAAATCCCAGTTAGATCAGATGATGGCGGAACTGACGGCTCAGAATCCCGTCGGTACCGAGATCATGCTCCTTTATGATGCCGGAAGCTTAAAGGATAATCTTCGCCGCTGCCTGTCACAGACTGATTATTCCATTGTTGAGGCTGAAGATCTGTCCAGTGCCCGAGAAGCCTTAAAAGATCATCCCAAACTCAGCATCACCGTAGCCAATTCCACTGTTGGCGGGGATGATGCAGCAAGTATTTTGCGCTCTCTCGTTACCATCAATCCGGATCTTATCTGCATCATATGCACCGATATGATAGATATTTTATCCTTTTCGGCTTTGATCAATACAGCTCCTGTTTACAAAATCCTCACGTTTCCTCTTGATATCGATGAAGAACTTATACCGGCGCTGGATGAGATGGTCTCCGTCTCTATGGTCAGAAGTGTTAACCGGGAGGAATGGAACAGCCTCGTCCGTACCAACGAGGATCTGGCAAGGCAACTCCGGGATGCGCTTCATTTCAGCCGGATCCGCCAGGGAACCATGCGGAGAATGTATAACGGAATGGTAGAGGTCCTTGCGCAGTTCACAACATTGCGCTGCGTCGATCCCTTTGGCAACACCATCAATACCATCAAAGTCTTCCAAAAAAAGATCGTTGATAGGTTTTTCCTGAGCCTGTCTTCCAATGATATATCCATGGAGCAGCATATAAAGAACATAACCGATGTCTTCGGAAATGAAGCCGAAGGCCGGATCGTCAATATTTCCTGCGATGATGACCCCGAAAGCAATCTGATGCTTCGTTCCAGACTGGCGTTGATCATATGGATCCTTTTCTACAGATTATCATTAACAGGCCGTACATACTCGGGAAATGCCGAGATCACGTTCAAGGGAAGGGTCATGGCATTTCTTGACGTAACTTATGATCTACCAAAGGACAAATGGATAGACCTCAATAATAACTCTTTGCAAAAAAGCTATACCGGGACTGTTGAAGGCATCTCTGATTCCCTTGTATCCGCCTTCAGCATCATTGAAGCCCCTGAACGCAGGGTATATAAAATGACTGTCAGCACAGAACCTGATGAATAAAGAGACCCTCTTATCCTTTTGGAGCAGAGGGTCTTTTAATCTTACAGGTTATACTTCAAATATCAGATCTCCGTAGGAGGGCATGGGCCACATCTCCTTATCGACAAGCATCTCCAATTTGTCAACGGGATCTCGCAACTGACTCATGGCAGGCGCCACCTCTCTGTTAAAGAAGATGGCTCTTTTCCTGTTATCGCCGATGATAGCTGCACCCTCTTCCGTAACATCCGTAAGATGCTGCAGCCTGACCTTTGTATCGGAAAGAAGCCCCGACACCTCCTCTAAGAGTTCGGTCTGAACACTTACATCGGCATCGCTCACGGATCTAACGGAACTGATGGATCCTGCCAGTGCAGTAATATACTTGATAACTGCCGGTATGATCTGCTTACCCGTAACATCGATCATAGTCCGAGCCTCAATATTAATGGCTTTGGAATAAAAATCATACTGTATATCCGCCCTGGATTCCAGCTCACTTCTTGTAAATACGCCAAACTCTTCGAAAAGCTTAATGGCTTTGGGCGTAACCAGCGCTTCTACACTGTCCACCATGCATTTTATATTCGGAAGGCCCCGCCTCTCGGCCTCCTCCTCCCATTCTTTCGAATAGCCGTTACCATTGAAGACTATCCTCTGATGATCGGTAGCATATTTCTTGATCAGGTCATGGACAGCCATATCAAAGTCTTCAGCCTTCTCAAGAATATCGCAGGCTTCTTTGAAAGCATCTGCAACTATGGTATTGAGAACAATATTAGGTCCTGCCACTGAATCGGAAGAACCGACCATACGGAACTCGAATTTATTACCGGTAAAGGCAAAGGGCGAAGTCCTGTTCCTATCAGTAGCATCCTTAGCAAAATCCGGAATGGAGCGCACTCCCGTCTGAAGCTTACCACCGTCCTTGCTGTGTGTTGCCGCTCCGGTGCTGATAAGCTGACAAAGCACGTCCTCAAGCTGCTCTCCCAGATAAACCGATACAATTGCCGGAGGAGCCTCGCTGGCTCCGAGCCTGTGATCATTGCCTACACACGCGGCAGACTCACGGAGCAAGTCAGCATGCTCATCAACTGCCTTGAGTATACAGGTAAGCACCAGAAGGAACTGTATATTATCATGGGGTGTATAACCCGGATCCAAAAGATTCTTTCCCTCATCCGTGGAGATGGACCAGTTATTATGCTTGCCGGATCCGTTAACTCCCGCAAAGGGCTTCTCATGGAGAAGACAGGACAATCCATGGCGTTCTGCCACTCTCTTCAAGGTCTCCATAACCAGCTGATTATTGTCAACGCTGATATTTGCCTCGGTATATACACATGCCAGCTCGTGCTGGGCAGGAGCCACCTCGTTATGCTGTGTCTTGGCCGGGACACCCAGTTTCCACAACTCCTCATTAACATCCTTCATAAAGCCCGCAATACGCGGTCTTATGGTACCGAAATAATGGTCCTCCATCTCCTGTCCCTTTGGGGGCATGGCACCGAACAGTGTTCTTCCGGTGAAAATGAGGTCCTTTCTCTTTAAATACTTTTCTCTGTCTACAAGGAAATATTCCTGCTCAGCACCCACGGATACGGTAACCTTCTTCGCGGTGGTATTGCCGAACAGCCGGATAAGGCGCAGGGCCTGGTCGTTAATGGCCTGCATCGATCGAAGGAGAGGTGTCTTCTTGTCAAGAGACTCTCCCGTATATGAACAAAATACCGTGGGGATAAAAAGAATAGATCCCGTCACATCCTCTTTGATAAATGCCGGGGATGTGCAATCCCACGCTGTATATCCTCTGGCCTCAAAGGTGGCACGAAGACCCCCCGACGGAAATGAGGAAGCATCCGGTTCTCCCTTGACCAGTTCTTTTCCTGAAAACTCAAGAAGCATCTTGCCACCATGCTGAGGTGAAACAAAAGCCTCATGCTTCTCGGCTGTAACACCGGTAAGAGGCTGGAACCAGTGGGAATAATGGGTCGCTCCCTTTTCAAGGGCCCAATTCTTCATCTCCTGGGCAACCACCGCCGCTGTCATTGTATCCAGTTCCTTCCCCTCGGATATGGTCTGCTGCAGCTCACGATACACCTGCTTAGGCAGACGCTCTCTCATCACCGAATCACTGAATACGTTCTCTCCGTATCTTTCTGCTACATCAAAAATCTCACCCATAGTCTGCACCCCTATTTAATATCCAACAGGTATTTCTCCATCTCTTCCATGGCCTGCTCTTCATCGGGACCGTCGGCATTGACCGTAATATCTTCGCCGGCGTTGACACCCAGGGTCATCATACCCATAATACTCTTGGCATTGACCTTCTTCGTATCTACCTCGAAGTACATGGAACTGTTATACTTGCTGGCTATCTGAACAGCCATGGCAACTGATCTGGCCTCCAGTCCGGAGGGGATATTCACCCTAACAGTCTTCTTGATCATTTCTTCCTCCTTATCTCAAACCATCTGCTATCTCACTTATCTTCCTTAATCTGTGGTTAACTCCCGACTTACCCACGGGCGGGTTAAGAAGCTCACCCAGTTCCTTCAGGGGCAGTTCAGGATTCTCCAGTCTCAGTCTGGCCACCTGTTCGAGCCCTTCCGGCAGGCTTTCAAGACCAAGCATTTCGTCTATAAGCCTAATATCATCAGACTGTTTGACGGCAGCACTGACAACCTTGTTAAGATTGGCCGTCTCGCAATTAACCTTTCGGTTAACCGTATTCCTCATACTCTTGAGGATCCTTACGTTCTCAAGTTCCATCAAGGCGACATGGGCTTCCATGATATTAAGGATCTCCACTATCTGCGCCGATTCCTTGATATAGACGACGTAACTGTTCTTGCGCCTGATCATCTTGGACTCCAATCCGAAGCCGTTAATGACACCCTTAAGCTCTTTAGCCTGATCCTCATAGTCGCATACAACTTCGAAATGATAGGACTTCTCCGGGTCGCTCACGGATCCGGATGACAAAAAAGCCCCTCTGATAAAGGCTCTGCGACAGCAAGTCTTCTGGATAAGCAGGCCGTTAACGGTGTGGGTCGCTTCCGACAGATCACCTTCTGCATCGAGCAGTTTGAGGCTCCGAAGGATCTCCACCGCCTTATCGTTATCCGATACATGAAGCTCGCACAACCTGCTTTTGCGGGGATAGTCCGTTTCCCTTACGGAAATATCAGTATTTATATTAAATGTTTTCTTTAACAATGTAAAGTATTTTCTGGCAACAGCAGTATTCTCGGTATGAATGCATATATGGAAGCCGGTCTTCTCCTTCGTTATATCACCGGACAATGCTATAGCTGCTGCCAATTCTGCCATACAGCAGTGTCGGGACTTGGGAACGTGTCTCGACAGTTCATCTTTAACGTCTCCGGAAAATGACATTTATGCACCTATCGCTTTCTTAACGCATCCTTTTCTATATCCCTGTGCTCTATCTTGATCCCATACTGGTCACTGTCTTTTAACCTGTTATACAGTTCATTTGCCAGGGTGACCGAACGGTGCTTGCCGCCGGTACAGCCTATGGCTATTACAAGCTGGTTTTTACCCTCATCGATATAGTTGGGAATGAGAAACCTAAGCATCTCATCAAGCTTATCGATAAAAACCCGGGCTACGTCATAGCTCATACAGAAATCCTGCACAGGCTTGTCATTGCCGTTCAAGCCTTTAAGTTCATCCACATAGTAGGGATTGGGGATAAAACGGACATCAAATACAAGATCCGCATCAGTGGGGATCCCGTACTTAAATCCAAAGGATAAAATGGTGATGAAAAGGCTCTTAAACTCTCGGTTGTTAACGAAAATATTCTCAAGTTCCTGTTTGAGTTCCCGGGTAAGAAGCTGGGTTGTATCCAGGATATAATTGGCATGTTTCTTTAAGAAATCCAGCTGACTGCGCTCCAGAGTGATACCCTGTTCAACCCTGGCACCTCCCGATAAGGGATGGGACCGTCTGGTTTCTTTGTATCTCTTGACCAGACACTCGTCGGAGGCATCAAGGAACATGATCTCGTATGGGAAATTCCTGCTGCGAAGTTCCTCAAATACACTCTCCATCTCCTTCAGATTCTCGCCGCTTCTGATGTCGACTCCCAGAGCCACCTTATCGATCTCGTTATTGCCGGATGTATTGCCGACTGTCAGCTCCGCAAACTTTGAGATCAGCTGGATAGGTATATTATCAGCGCAGAAATACCCCATGTCCTCAAGCATTTTCAGAGCAGTACTCTTTCCTGCACCGCTCATTCCCGTAAGAACCACAAATCTCATACCACTCTCTCCTCCTTACCGGTCCTGCGACGGATCCCTATGTGAAATCGCCCAGGAATTTTATCTCAGGCTCCAATCTTACTCCAAATCGATCAAGAACCGTATCCTGTACGTGTTTTATCAGTTTTATCACATCTTCTGCCGATGCGTTGCCCTTATTTATCACAAATCCGCAATGCTTCTCGGAGATACAGGCATCGCCCACGGAATATCCCTTAAGGCCTGCATCCATGATAAGCTTTCCCGCAAAGTACCCTTCAGGTCTCTTAAAGGTAGAGCCGGCACTGGGGTATTCCAGGGGCTGCTTAGCGCTCCGCTGCTCTTTTAACTCCCTCATGCGGTCCCTTATGGTCTCTTCATCCCCCGAAGCAAGAACAAGACCCGCTCCCAGAACAATAAGACCGTCACGTATGCAGCGGCTGGTCCGGTATCCGAACTCCATCATATGACTCGGGATATCCTCTGTGGAACCGTCATGCTTCATGACCCGGACATATTCCGTTACGTCCTTCATCTCAAAGCCATAGGCTCCGGCATTCATTACTATGGCTCCTCCCAGTGTCCCCGGGATCCCTGCGGCGGCCTCCAGTCCGGAAAGAGAATTCTTCGCCGCCATATTGGCCGTCCTTGAAAGCAGTGCTCCTGCCATGGCATATATCCTGCTGCCGTCTATCCGTATATCATTAAATCTTTCAAAAAGCCTGATAACTATCCCGGGATACCCCTTATCACTGACCAGAAGATTACTGCCGTTGCCGAGGATATAATACTCACTTCCGGTCCTGACGCAATATCTGATCAGTTCTCCCAGTTCTTCTTCATTCCCGGGCGTCACATAATATGAAGCTGGTCCTCCTATACGGAATGAGGTATGATCCTTCATCATCTCATTTACGAATACGTTTGACGGACCGCATATATTGTTAAGATCACTAACTAAATCCACAATCGTCTCTCCGATCTATGCCTCTCTTAAAAAGGCTTCATAGCCTCTTAAGGCCTCATAAATATCTGCCTTGCTGGTGATCTCCCAGGGCGCATGCATGTTGTGTACCGCAACCCCGCTGTCTATTACCTGCATTCCGTAATTGGCAAGGATATAGGCAATGGTTCCGCCGCCGCCCTGATCTACCTTACCCAGCTCCGACGTCTGGTAGGACACCTTTTCTTTATCAAGGATCCTGCGAAGATCTCCTATATACTCTGCTGAGGCATCATTGGATCCGCTCTTACCCCTGGAACCGGTGTATTTATTAAATACCATGCCCTTGCCCATGTATGCTGAATTATTCTTATCCGATACATCCGGGTAATTGGGATCGAATCCCGCGCTGACATCCGAAGATAATACTCTGGAGCGGGACATTGCCCGGCGAAGGGTCAGTTCGTCATAGCATCCCATACAGTTTAGTATCTCTGCCACAGTATTCTCAAAGAATCTGGAATGCATTCCCGTAGCGCCTACACTGCCTATCTCCTCTTTATCCACCAGCAGGCAGACTCCCGTCTTCCTGAGGGATGAAACGCTCATCAGGGCTCTGAAGGAGGGATATGCACATACACGGTCATCCTGGCCGTATCCCATTATCATGCTGCGGTCAAAACCGTAATCCCTCGCAGCTCCGGCAGGAACAACCTCTATTTCGGCGGAGATGAAATCCTCCTCCTCAATACCGTAGGAATCCTTCAATATCTTAAGTATATTCTTCTTCACTGCATCCTTTTCCTCGCCCTTTAAAGGAATACTGCCCACACAGATATCAAGAGCTTCGCCCTTAACAGCCTTAGCCACCTTTTTATCCATCTGATCTGCAGCCAGATGGATAAGAAGATCCGATACCCCGAATACGGGATCCAGTTCCTTCTCACCGATATTTAGTTCAATAACCTTATCCTTTGTTGCCACTACCCCGTGAAGGGCCATGGGAAGGGTAACCCACTGATATTTCTTGATCCCGCCGTAATAATGGGTGTCCATCATGGCAAGGCCGGACTCCTCATATAAGGGATTCTGCTTAAGATCCAGCCGGGGAGAATCAATATGCGCACCCAGAATGTTCATGCCGTTCTCCAAGGGCTCCCTACCTATCACGAAGAGGGCAAGCGCCTTGCCCATATTGTTTAAATAGACCTTATCACCGGCTTTAAGCTTTTTCTTCCCGTCAATAATGGTCTTTAAGTCTTTAAAACCCTGATTCTTTGCCAGTTTAATAAACTCTTTTACGCATTCTCTCTCTGTCTTGCATTCGGAAATGAACTGACGGTATTCCTCCGCAAAAGTCATAACTTCCTGCCTCTGTTTTTTGTTGTATTTCTCCCATGCAGTCTTTCTGTCCATTATTCTTCCTCCTGTTATCGTACCTCTCTCTCCGGCTCAAAAGGCGGAGTTTTGTTAATAACCAGTCTTGCTGCGCCATACATCCCCGCTCTGTTATCAAGCTGGGCCAGTACCAGCGGCACATCCTTGCATACATGAAATGTATGATCCCGGTAATAACGCTCCAGCGCATCCGTCACTGCCGAACCTGCCTTGGAGACACCGCCGCCTATGACCACCACGTCGGGAGCCAGAATAGTGATAGCCGTCCCGACAGCCTTTCCCAGATACTTTCCGAAGAGATCCACTGCCTCAAGGGCCGGACCGTCTCCCTCCTTAGCCGCATCAAATATATCTTTAGCTGTTATCTCCACACAGCTTCTCAGCTTTGAAGCCGTATCTTTCTCTTTCAAGATCCTGCGGGCCAGCCGCACAAGACCTGTAGCCGAGGCGTACTGCTCGACACAACCGTAATTACCGCAGGTACACATTTCCTCTTCATTATCTTCCACATGAATGTGGCCCAGTTCTCCGGCCCCACCCTTATGTCCGCAGATTATACTGCCCTCCGATATGACTCCGCCGCCGATCCCTGTTCCCAGGGTGATCATAACGGCGTTAAGATATCCCCTGGCAGCACCCTGCCACATTTCTCCCAGGGCAGCAAGGTTCGCATCATTCCCGGCAAAGACCGGGAGTCCGGTCAGGTCCCGCATGGTCTCTTCTACATTAAACACTCCCCAGCCCAGGTTAACGGCCTTATGGATAGTACCTGCAGCATCAACGGGCCCGGGGATGGCCAGTCCTATTCCCAGTACCTCTGTTTCGGAGATACCTTCACGGCTCATGTACTCTTTTACGGCCTTTGCTATATCGGGAAGGATATTCTTCCCGGAATCCTCTTTTCTTGTATCTATCTCGAAATTAGCGATCTCTCTTCCGGTCTCGGAAAAAAGACCGATCTTAACGGCGGTACCGCCTACGTCTATTCCCCATATGTACTTATCCATGGCAGAACCTATCCCCTTCTGAGATTATTCTGAACTCTCTTGTACAATTCCTTGGTAGCATTATATCCCATCTTCTTCTGCCTGTGATTGACCGCTGCGGTCTCACAGATGACTGCCAGGTTGCGTCCCGGCCGAATGGGAATGGTCTGACATACGACCTTGATCCCAAGGAACTCCATATATTCTTCATCCAGGCCTACTCTGTCGAAATTCGTGCCGTCCTTCCACTCCTCCAGTTTGACAACCAGGTTGATATTCATGGTCTCTTTAACACATTCAACACCGAACAGGGTCTTAACATCTATTATACCGATGCCTCGAAGCTCGATAAAGTTCTTGGTAACCTCCGGGGAGGAGCCTATAAGGGTCTCATCGCTGACTCTCTTGATCTCAACCACATCATCCGTAACAAGACGATGGCCTCTTCTGATAAGCTCCAGGGCAGCCTCACTTTTTCCGACTCCACTCTCACCGATGATAAGGAGTCCTTCACCGTATACATCCACAAGTACCCCATGAATGGAGATGCATGGCGCCAGTTTCACGTTAAGCCATCTTATGGTGCTGGCCATGAACTCCGAAGTCATACGGTCTGTCAAAAGCACGGGAATATTGTGCTTTACGGCCGCATCGATCACTTCCTGCTCCGGAGTAAGATTCCGGCAGAATACTATACAGGGGATATCATGCTCTCCGCGTTCGAAGAGCTCCTCATATCGTTCAAGGCGGGTAGCCTTGTCAAAGGTCTCCATATATGAGACTTCCACATTACCCATAACCTGAACCCTTCGGGAATCAAAATGCTCAAAGTATCCGGAAAGCTGCAGCGCCGGTCTGTTAACCTGAGATTCCGAAACAACAGCATCAGTGATATCAAGCTGCGGAGACAGGTTCGTCAGGTTCATTCTTTCTATCAATTCCTGTAATTTGATGCTTCCCATATGCTTCCCCCCTTATTTCCTGAAGAAATTATATACGTTAAGGGCAGCTGCCTCGTTCATTGCATCAACAGCCTTGAGATCCTCAAGGTCAGCCTCCCTGATATTTTCAACTGATCCGAATGCGCGCAACAGTGCCTTCCTTCTGGCCGGTCCTATACCTTCTATATCATCAAGAACTGACCTGACCTGACCCTTGCTTCGAAGTTTCCTATGATACTCAATGGCAAATCTATGGGCCTCATCCTGTATCCTTGTAATAAGCCTGAAGCATTCAGAGTGCCTGTCTATGGGTATCTCTCTGTTATTATAATACAAACCTCTCGTGTTGTGATTATCATCTTTGACCATTCCGCATACGGGAATATCAAAGCCAAGATCCCGGAGAACCCGCAGCGCAACATTCACCTGGCCTTTGCCGCCATCCATCATGAGAAGATCAGGAAAACGTGTAAATCGTCCGCTTTCTTCCTCCACCGTGCTCTCTCGTTCTTCAAGGCCATGCCGGAATCTTCTGGTCAGGACCTCCTCCATGCTGGCATAATCATCGGGTCCGGAGACCCATTTGATCTTGAACTTCCTGTAATCGTTCTTTAAGGGCCTTCCCTTCTCATATACTATCATGGAACCTACAGAGTCTGTTCCGCTGATATTGGAGATATCGAAGGCCTCTATACGGTCTGCCGATGGCACTCCGATAAGATCTGCCAGATCCTTGGCAGCGCCCGTGGTCTTGATGTACTCTCTTTTCAGTCTCTCACGATCCTTGGTAATGACCATGGCTGCATTCTCTCTGGCCAGCTCCACAAGTTTCTCTTTAACGCCCTTCTTGGGAACTATGAACCGGACACGGTTTCCCTTAAGGGATGAAAGCCAGTTCTCCATCAGCTCTGCATCTTCCGGATCATACTGTAACATTATTTCCTTTGGAATGAAAGGAGTCCCTGAGTAAAACTGCTTTACGAATGAAGACAGGATATGGTTTTCCTCTGTCTCCTCCCCAACCTTCAGAAAGAAGTGATCCCTGCCCAGGAGTTTGCCGTTCCTGATAAAGAATACTGCGGCAACCGCATCATCTCCTTCTTTGGCGACTGCTATAACATCCCTGTCATCTCCATCCACCTTTGTGATCTTCTGCTTCTCCGCCACCTTCCTGACACTGGAGATAAGTTCCTTGATCTCACCGGCCTTCTCATATTCCATTCTTTCCGAATGGTAATTCATCCGGTCCTTAAGCATATTAACCACAGAGGAATAATTGCCTCCAAGAAGCTCCATGGCCCGGTCAACAGATGCCATGTATTCCTCTTTCGTTATCTTACCCTGACAGGGAGCGTTGCATTGACCTATATGATAATTCAGACATGGTCTCTCTTTGCCCGTGTCTCTGGGAAGAACACGGTTACATGTCCGGAGTTTGTAGATCTTCCTTATGAGCTCCAGCGTATCCTTTACCGCCCCTGAATTGGTATAGGGTCCGAAATATCTGGAGTTATCCTTTTTAACCCTGTGAGAAAAAAGTACCCTAGGGTATTCTTCACCCAGGGTAACTCTAATATATGGATATGCTTTATCATCCATAAGCATGGTATTATATTTGGGACGGTGCTCCTTTATCAGGTTGCACTCCAATATAAGGGCCTCCATCTCTGAGTCGGTTACTATGTACTCAAATCTCGTGATATGAGTAACCATTCTCTCAATCTTAAGACCCTTATTCCGGCTCGACTGAAAATACTGACGAACGCGGTTCTTCAGGCTCACTGCCTTGCCAACATAGATTACCTCATCCTTCTCCCCGTGCATGATATACACACCCGGCCTGGAAGGGAGTTTCTTTAATTCTTCATCAATATCGAACATGAAAAACCCTTAAACCCCATGATATCAGGAAAACGGAAAGCCATCGTTCTTTTTCTTTTTAGGTCTGCCGGGGCCCCTTCCCGAAGGCTTGGGCGTAGTCTTAGCCGGAGTCTTTGACTTATTCCCGGAGGATTTGGCCGTCTTCTCAGAAGCCTCCTTCGTAGCTTTCCCGGCTGCAGGCTTTGAGGGCTCTGCCTTCTTTGGGGATTCCTTATCCTTCTTCTCTGCAGCCTCCTTGGCAAGTTCAAGTCCCGTCTTAGCTCTGGGAGCAGAGTCATCCGATGGTAAATGGTCCTCTTTGGCTGCCTGATCCTTAACCGTTTTGGCTGTAGTGGTATATATTACACCGCCTTTTGCAAATACGGCAGCCGTGTCATCCCTCTTGGTATCGCCGGGGATAATAAAGGGCTTCTCCTCTATGGCAGGGAATCTCTTCTCTTCCAATACGGGACGTTCTTCTTCCCCGTCTACGGTCCCCTCCATCTTCTCGGCTTTAACCTCCGATACATCTTCTTCCGGCTCGGGGATGCCCTTTATCTGCCTGAATATCTTCATGAATTCCTTACCTGTGATGGTCTCCTTCTCAAACAGATATTCCGCGATCTTGTCAAGAACCTGCCTATTCTCTCTGATGAGCCTTTTAGCCGTATCATAACTATCCCTTAAGATAGACATAACCTCCGTATCTATCCTGCCTGCAGTATCATCACCGCAGTTAAGTACGGGACGGCCGTCTAAGTACTGACTCTCAATGGACTCCAGCCCCATAAGGCCGAAAGTATCTGACATTCCGTACTGGGTCACCATGGCTCTGGCAGTCTTGGTGGCCTTCTCTATGTCATTGGCAGCGCCGGTGGTAATGGAGTTGAACACTATCTCCTCTGCAGCGCGTCCGCCCATGTATGTTACAAGTCTGGCTTTAAGTTCATCCTTGGAAAGAAGGTATTTCTCTTCTTCGGGAACCTGCATAACATACCCCAGTGCCCCCATGGTCCTGGGTACGATGGTGATCTTCTGTACGGGCTCCGCATTCTTCTGCAGGGCCGTAACCAGAGCATGACCCACCTCATGATATGCAACGATCTTCTTCTCATCCTTGCCCAGGATTCGGTCCTTCTTCTCTTTTCCTGCTATGACAACTTCCACGGATTCAAAGAGGTCCTGCTGTGACACAACATTACGTCCGTTCTTGACCGCATTGATGGCGGCTTCATTGATCATATTGGCAAGATCAGATCCGACGGCACCTGATGTGGCAAGGGCTATAGCTTCAAGATCAACGGAATCGTCCATGAGAACGTCCTTTGAATGAACCTTCAGGGTATCAAGACGTCCTTTAAGGTCGGGCTTGTCTACGATAATACGCCTGTCAAAACGTCCCGGACGAAGAAGGGCCTTATCAAGCACTTCCGGTCTGTTGGTGGCCGCAAGTATAAGAAGTCCTTTTGATGTATCGAAACCGTCCATCTCTGCAAGGAGCTGGTTCAAGGTCTGTTCCCTCTCGTCGTTGCCGCCGCCGTACCTGTTATCACGGCTTTTTCCTATAGCATCGATCTCATCTATGAAAATGATGCAGGGCGCATTCTTCTGAGCCTCCTTGAAGAGGTCCCTGACCCTTGATGCACCTACACCGACGAACATCTCCACGAAATCGGAACCGGCCAATGAGAAAAATGGCACATTTGCCTCTCCTGCAACAGCCTTGGCAAGCAATGTCTTACCTGTTCCCGGAGGTCCCACCAGAAGCGCTCCCTTAGGGAGCTTGGCCCCTATCTTGGTGTATCTGGACGGATTGTGGAGGAAATCCACCACCTCCTGAAGAGATTCCTTTGCCTCATCCTGACCCGCAACATCCTTGAATGTCACGCCTGTCTCCCGTTGAACGTATATCTTGGCGTTACTTTTACCCACGCCCATGATGCCGCCTCCGGAATTCATCTTTCTCATGATAAATGTCCAGAAAGCTGCCAGGAGAACTACCGGAAGAACGATGGAAATGATGTTGTACAGCCATACATACTTGTCATCAGCTATAGCTCCGGAGTACTTAACTCCGGCATCCTGGAGCTTCTTGACAAGATCCTCATCTCCTACATACCCGGTGTAATACGTCCTTTCAAGATACGGGCTCTGGTTCTTGGGAGTAATACCTATCTTATCCTTGTCGATGGTAACCTCCGCCACCTCGCCTTTTGAAAGCATAGTCATAAACTGGTCATAGCTTATCTCCTGATTGGAGACATCATTGATCCTGTTCATGATATATGTAACGATCATAAGAGAAACCAGGGTCATGATGATCATCATCATTATGGTCTGGCCGTTCCTGCCATTCTTCTTATTATCGTTATTGTTCTCGTTATTCATGCGAATACTGCCTTTCTGAAAACTTTACAATACCTTGTTCAAAAAATCTATGGTTCTGGGATTCTGCGGATGGTTAAATATCTCATCCGGAGTTCCTTCCTCAACAATAACACCACCGTCCATAAAAATGACACGGTCTGATACTTCTCTGGCAAAACCTATCTCGTGAGTAACAACCACCATAGTCATACCGCCTTCAGCCAGATCCTTCATAACATTTAGTACTTCACCTACCATTTCGGGATCAAGAGCCGATGTAGGCTCATCAAAAAGCATGATATCCGGATCCATGGCGAGAGCTCGTGCAATGGCAACACGCTGTTTCTGACCACCTGAAAGCTGTGCCGGAAAAGCATAGGCTTTATCCTCAAGGCCGACTGTTCTCAGCAGATCCAGGGCTTTGGCCTTGGCAGCCTCTTTATCCATCTTTTTAAGCTCCACGGGAGCAAGGGTGATATTATCCAAAACGCTCAGGTGAGGAAAGAGGTTAAAGTGCTGGAACACCATTCCTATATTCTCCCTTACCTTATTAAGATCCGTGGTGGGATCGGTCATACTGTAACCGTCAACGATAACCTCACCACCGGTGATGGTCTCCAATCTGTTCAGGCAGCGAAGAAATGTACTCTTTCCCGAGCCTGAAGGTCCGATGAGACATACAACTTCGCCTTCCTCTATCTCAACATCCATTCCCTTAAGGACTTCAAGAACTCCGAAATTCTTGCTTAAGGCAGCCTTACCGCTGCGCTTTTTATGGGATAATACTTCAGAGAAACCGAAGCTCTTCTTAAGTCCTCTGACACTTACTTTACTTGGCATAGGATATCCTCCTCTCCACCTTTTTGGCTACTACTGACAGGATCGTTATAACTATAAGATACATAACAGCAACGATAGCCCAGGTGTTAAAACTCTCAAAAGTACGAGATATTATGATCTGCGCCTGCTTAACCAGCTCCGGCAGACCTATAACGGATAATATGGATGTATCTTTCAATGTAATGATAAACTGGTTGATGATCGACGGGATCATGGTCCTTATAGCCTGAGGAAGCACTACCTTGCGCATGCTCTTACCGTAGGAAAGACCAAGGCTTCTTGCCGCCTCCATCTGTCCCTTATCCACTGACTGAATTCCTCCTCGGACTATCTCAGCCATATATGCGCCTGCGTTAAGGCTTAATGCTATAACACCGGCAACCAGACCGTCAAGCTTGATCCCCGTTGCCAGAGGCACACCGAAATACGTAAAAAACCCTAAAACGATAAGGGGAACTCCTCTTATTATGCTTATATAAACATTGGCTATAATATGCAACACCCTGCTCTTGGAGACATTAAACAAACCGAATATAAGCCCCAGGACAGACGCAAACACCAATGACAGAAAAGTAAGCTCCAGGGTCTTGCCCAAAGCCGCCAGGAGTACCAGATAATTCTCCTGTATTATTTCAATAATACTCATTAAAATCTCATCCCGTCTATATATACTGTAAAAGAGACTGCAGCTGCAACTGGCTGCAGTCTCTATTTAATTTCAATTAAAAACTATTATCTATTTGGTGTATCTGTTGATGATCTCATCAAATACGCCGTTCTTCTTGATGTTGGCAAGTCCTGCGTTGAACTTTGTGAGAAGGTCTGCATTCTGGCCCTTCTTAACTGCAAAACCATACGGTGTCTCCATCTCCTTAACAGCCTCTACAACCTTAAGCTTAAGGCTCTTGTTCTCCTTGATGGCATATGCCATAACCGGATAGTCCTCGAAGCAGGCTACGGAGTTGCCAACCTGTATCTCCTGATACATTGTGGGTGAATCATCAAATACGGTGATCTTCAGGTTGTACTTATCCTTAATGGACTCTGCGAATGTTGCGCCTGTAGTACCCTTCTTAACAGCAACGTTCTTACCCTTAAGGTCATCAAGGGAAGCGATGGAAGCATCAGCCTTAACTGCGATGGTTACCGGAACGTTATAATATGCTTCGGAGAAATCAAACTTCTCTTTTCTCTTGTCAGTAATACTCATTCCTGCAATAACACCGTCACACTGTCCTGCCTCAAGAGCCTGGAGAGATGCGTCAAATCCGAGTGCCTTGATCTCATACTTGAATCCCTGATCCTTAGCAATGGCCTCCATAAGGTCCATATCGATACCAAGTCTCTTACCGGTACTGTCTTCATACTCAAAGGGTGCAAATGCGGTATCGGTTGCTATGATATATGTGTCTTTAGCTGCGGATGATGAACCGGCTGCTGCTGAACTTGCTGCTGCTGAGCTTCCTGCTGCCGAACTTGCCGCTGCTGAACTTGCTGCAGCCGATGAGCTTCCTGCTCCGCCGTTTCCTCCACATCCGAATGCTCCTACTGCCATGATCGTTGCAAGCGCAATTGCTGCAATCTTCTTCTTCATCTAATTATCCTCCTTAAATATCAAGTTCTCGTTATCCCCATCGGGAACTGTTCTATGCTATGTGGATTACACACCCTAATACTATACCATAATAAAGTCACTGGGTCAATAAAGGCATTGCATACCTTCTTATTATAATCTATTATGTAAGAAATAATACTGATTTACGGGCGGTGGTATCAATATGGCAGGAAAGAGAAAAGAAACGGGAGAGATAATCATGAAACGGGCGATGAACCTCGGCGTATATCTGAGGACCATGGTCAAATGGTGTGCCTTTGCCCTGATAACCGGCGGGATATGCGGGACCATCGGAGTAGGATTCCACTATACCGTTGCCTTTGTCACGGGCTTCCGGGGGGAGAACCCCTGGACTCTTTACTGTCTCCCCATTGCAGGTCTTATCATCGTCGCTCTTTACCGGGGTGCCCATATGGCCGATGACGGTGGGACCAATACGATAATCAATTCGGTACGATCTGCGGACAAGATTCCCCTGCCCATGGCGCCTCTTATTTTTGTAGGCACCATGCTGACCCATTTATGCGGTGGCTCCTCGGGCCGCGAGGGCGCTGCGCTGCAGTTGGGAGGAAGCATTGCAGCATTCCTGGCCAGATCATTCAAGCTGAAAGATGAGGATATAAGAGTCGTCACCATGAGCGGAATGAGCGCCGTGTTCTCAGCTCTTTTCGGGACTCCTCTTACAGCCGCCATCTTTTCCATGGAAGTGGTCAACGTGGGCATCATG
Source organism: Lachnospiraceae bacterium (assembly GCA_017550165.1). Classification (GTDB taxonomy): domain Bacteria; phylum Bacillota; class Clostridia; order Lachnospirales; family Lachnospiraceae; genus SIG280. Next base: position 17,253 of record JAFZQH010000015.1, read on the forward strand.
CAGTATGCCGCCTTTCTTCCCTGTATAATCTCTTCTCTCACCGCCTCAGTTATAGCTACTCTGCTGGGAGTTGAGAAAGAATCCATGGCTGCGCCTGTTATCGATGACCTTGGGCTTATACATGTAGGACAGGTTGTTATCATAGCCGTAGGCTGCGCTCTTGTGAGCGTTATCTTTGTAGAGGTTATGCATTTTGCCGGAAAGACCTATAAGGAATACTTAAAGAATCAGTATCTGCGCATAGTCGTTGGGGCTTTGCTGGTCATCGGGCTTACCCTTCTTCTCGGCACAACAGACTACAACGGTGCAGGAATGCCTGTTATTGAGCGGGCAATGCATGAACCTGCCAGACCGGAGGCCTTTCTGCTCAAGATCGTCATGACGGCCCTCACTCTCGGTGCCGGCTTCAAGGGCGGCGAGATAGTTCCCTCATTCTTCATCGGCGCCACCTTCGGCAATGTGGTGGCATCCCTTATCGGATTCGATATGGGACTGGGAGCGGCCATCGGCATGATATGCTTCTTCTGTGCCGTGGTCAACTGCCCTGTAGCATCCATAATACTAAGTGTCGAATTCTTCGGGGGCGGAAATGTGGGGCTCTTTGGTGTAGCCTGCGCCGTCAGCTATCTGGTGTCCGGATACAGTTCACTCTACTCCAGCCAGAAGATCGTATATTCCAAGGTGGGTCCCCATCCCCGTCAGTGAATACATATAAACTAAACCCCGGAGGTCTCCGGGGTTTTTCAATCTCAGCTTTAAGCTGTCTGTTTGTTTTTATTCCTGTTAAGTACTCCTGATGCGATGAGAAAGATAAATGCCAGCAGGACAGCTGCAAATACCATCCATCCGATGAGCTTTCCTATATCGGCGGGATCATAGAACATATCCCAGTATCCTTTAAGATAAACCACAACTATGATCAGGGGAAGGATAAATGTCAGGTATGGCTTAAAACCTCCGCCGGTCTTCATCCCTTCACCCGTATTGAGTTCCGTAAGGAAATTGTCATATCCCCATCCGTTCTTCCTGGTGGCAAAAAGGATAAAGGTAAGGCTTCCGAGAGGAAGGAGGTTATATGATACGATAAAATCCTCCAGATCCATGATCCCGGTGCCGGGGCCAAGGGGTTCCACGCCTGAAAGTATATTAAAGCCCAATACTGCAGGCAAGGAAAGAACTATGATAGCCACAATATTAAAGATAACCGCTTTCCTCCTGGTCCAGTCAAGGCCGTCGATGAAAAACGCGATAATATTCTCATATACGGCAATAACGGTAGAGAGGGCTGCGAAAGTCATAAACAGGAAGAAGAGGGTTCCCCATATCCTGCCTCCGGGCATATTGTTAAATACATTGGGCAAAGTAATAAACAAAAGCGACGGCCCGGCTCCCGGGGTAACATTATAGGCAAAGCATGCGGGGATGATGATGATCCCTGCCATCAATGCCACAAGGGTGTCCACTCCCACTATATTAATGCACTCGCCTGTAAGGGTCCGGTCTTTTTCCATGTAGCTTCCGAAGATCTCCATGGAACCGATACCGATACTCAGGGTAAAGAACGCATGGGTCATGGCAGCAAATACGGCTTCACCGATACCGTTGTCCATCAGTTTTTTGAAATCCGGCACCAGGTAGAACCTAATTCCTTCATCCGCCCCCGGAAGGAGCAGGGAGTTAACTGCAAGGACTGCCATGAGAATGATAAGGACGATCATCATCACCTTGGTGATCTTCTCTATACCGCCTCTGAGTCCCTTGGCGCATATGGCAAAAGCTATAACGCAGGACAGTACCGTCCAAAATATAAGCTCACCGGGGTTGGCCAGCATCTGGCCGAAATTATCAGCCACCGCATCGGGAGCAAGGCCTGATAACTGACCGCTCCCCATCTTAAACATATAGTTGATCATCCAGCCGCAGACCATGGTATAGAACATCATCAGCATATAGTTACCGATAATGCTCATCCATTTGGACCAATGCCATTTCTCTCCGTCATTCTCCAGCTCGTCAAAAGCCATGGAAATACTCTGCCGGCTCCCCCGGCCCAAGGCCATCTCAGCCATAAGGCAGGGAATACCCAGTATAACCAGGAATATAAGATATATCAGTATAAATGCGGCTCCTCCATATTGTCCGCAGATATACGGAAACTTCCACACATTACCCAGACCTACTGCGCATCCTGCAGACACCAGGATGAATCCCAGTCTGGATCCGAACTTTTCTCTCTGCTTCTTCATTTCCCCTCTATTACCTCTTCAAAACAGATCATTTCCCTTGAGAAAGAGCCATAGTACGTTCAAACCCGACCTTGGACCACGTCTCTTCGGTCTTTACCTCCAGAGCTTCTTTCCACGGCGTTGTAACCTCTTCATACTTAGCCTGTTCTCTCTCGGAAATGATGCTCTTCTTCTTATTATCCGTGGCTTCTCTGTCGAATTCCTTATCAAGCCTTATAACAAACAAAAGTCCATCGGCTTCGAAGGGTTCGGAGTACTCTCCCTCTTTAAGCTTATCCGCCTCTTTCCTGACTTCTTCCACCGTTCCGTCGTCATTCTTGCCATATGAATCGGTCTTAACGGTCTCATCTATGGCCTTGGCAAGTTCATCAAAATTACCGCCTGCCTTGGCGTCCTCGGCAAGCTTGGCCATTTTCTTTCTTACCTCTGCCTTCTCGTCATCGGTAAGATCCACTACATCACCATTCTCTCCTGCTTTGGAATTCAGATCCAGGCTCACATATGAGAAGGATCTCTGTGCTGCTTCCTCATCGGTAACATTCTTATCAGCCGTAGCCTTGATGGCATTGGCAACCTTAGTCCTTACGGTATAAAGTCTCAGGAGTTCAGCAACATCCTCTTCCCGTGTAACGGCATACCCGCTCTTAACCACTGATCCATTCCTGTTCATAAACGACTTGGCCGTCTCTTTAATCGTATTCATCTCCTGCTCGGTGAGTTCAATGTTATATTCGGACTTATGGGCATCTGCTGCGTACATTTCCTGAAGAGAATCCATAACGCCCTTCTTGACATTCTCTCCCAATGTCTCGCCGGAACCGTCTTCGTCTTTAGTCCACATATCATCACCGAAATATGCCTTGTAATATGTATCGTAATTGGCCTGCTGCATTCTCAAAAGAATGTTGGCAAGCCCGAAAGCTATCTTGGTATCTCCTATAGTAGCAACTGTAGTTCCCGGATCTATACTATTGGCACTGCATCCGGAAAGGATAAATGATGCAGTCATAACAGCAGCCAGTATCGCTCCCGCTATCTTCTTTCTGATCATATGGTAAAACCTCCTATCTTCTGTCCGTCTACCCAGACACATAGAACATTATATTATCAATGAAGAATATTTACAAGATAATCTTGCAAATGCTTTTATGCGGTGATAAGATTTAGGAAAACCGTTTGTTTGTATAGGAGGAGATTAATATGAGCTATCCAAATGCCTCAGAAGGCGTTAAAAAGATCTTTACCGGTGAGATCCTCGGTCTGGTAGGAACACTCGTACTGCTGATCGGGACCGGCCTCGGAGTTGTGGGTCTTGCATCCACCCTGAGCCAGAACGATGCCGGCGGAGCCATTGCAGCAGGATTCGGGACCGTAGCAGTTCTTCTTATCGGTTCCGTAGTGTCGGTGGTTGGCGCGATCATGACACTGATCGGACTCAGCACTGCTTCCAAGGATCAGAAGAATTTTAAATATGCATTTTACGCTATCCTGGTTTACATCGTTTTAGCCATCGTGTCCGGATCATTTTCAGCCAATCCCACTCTCCAGAGCCTGCTTACGGCATTTGCCAACGCCGCCAATCTGGCGAGCACCATCTTTGTGATCCAGGCTATCATCGAGATCGCAACTCAGTTTAACCAGGTCGAGGTTGCCATCAAGGGCAGAGCACAGATGCTGATGATCCTTGTGATCCAGATCCTTGCCATACTTGCCAATGTTGCAGTCAGCTTCATGGGCGGACAGACCGGCTCCATCGTTGCCGGCGTCATCGCCATCGTAGCTATCCTGCTCAGTATTGCCCAGTATGTCCTTTATCTGCTGCTTCTTACAAAGGCCAAGACAATGCTTGAGACCATCTAGTTTTACAGTTCAATGAAATGATTAAGGCGTTTCATCCCTTGCGGTGAAACGCCTATTATTGTCCTGTTACATTTTAACAAGTTCATACTCCCTTGTTCCGATCCCCAGCTTCTCCGCATGCTCAAGGGTCTCTTCCCAGGCAACATTGGGATTACTGTTATGCCATACATTGCCATGATCGTGGAAATCAGGTCTTGCCATATTATCTCCAAGCTGGCTGTTCCTAACAGGCTCTGCCTTCTGACACAGGTCTACACAGGCCTGATCCAGGGCAACCGGATCAAATGATGCCAGCATTCCGATATCCGGCAGGATGGGGGCATCATTCTCCCCATGACAGTCACAGTTGGGCGATACATCCGTTATGAGGCTGATATGGAAACAGGGCCTGCCGTTAACTACCGCAGCCGTATACTCTGCCATCTTGCATCCCAGGATCTGGGGTGCATTCCAGTTCTTATTCCTGATGGCATCAAAGGCACAGGCTCCTATGCATCGTCCGCAGCCCTTACACTTATCAATGTCGATCACAGCCTTTTTATCCTTATAGCTTATGGCGTCAGAGCCGCACTCTTTAGCACACCTCCTGCAGCCCCTGCACTTCTCTTCATTTACTTCAGGCTTGCCGCTGTTATGCTGCTGCATCTTTCCTGCCCGGCTTCCGCATCCCATTCCTATATTCTTAATGGCTCCGCCGAAACCGGTCATCTCATGTCCCTTAAAATGAGTAAGGGATATAAATACGTCCGCATCCATTACAGCCCGCCCTATATAAGCCTCTTTGCAGTACTCAGCCCCCGGAACCTCCACAATGATATCATCGGTTCCGCGAAGTCCGTCGGCTATGATGATCTGACAGCCGGTGGTGACAGTATTGAAGCCGTTGATGTTGGCGCAGTCCAAGTGCTCGAGGGCATGCTTCCGGCTTCCGGGATACAGGGTGTTACAGTCGGTCAAAAAGGGAAGACCGCCCCTATCCTTTACAACATCCGCAACAGCCTTGGCGTAATTAGGCCTCAGATATGCCAGATTACCCAATTCTCCGAAATGCATCTTTATGGCGACAAACTTACCCTCCATATCGATGGTCTCGATCCCTGCCGTCTTTATCAGTTTCTGAAGTTTTGCCGGCAGGCTGACTCCCAGTTCCGTTCTGAAATCAGTAAAATATACTTTTGATCTGTCCATTTACCTTCCCTCCCTTAGCCATATGAACACTGCTGAAGTTATGTTACATTGTACGATATCACGGCCTTCTTGACAAGAAGAGCCGGCTCTTTCTTTTTTCCTATTGTTTTCCCTCGCAGGGCTGTGCTATAATCATTCGGTCAGTAAGATGATCATTATCATTAGCTAGGGGTGCCAAACATAAACAGGCTGAGATCATACCCTCTCACTTGATCCGGGTCATACCGGCGTAAGGAAGCTTTTGTTTTATCGCGTCCCTCCGGCTTATTATCAGGAGGTTTTTTTATGTCACTTTTTCTAAACTGGAACGAAGAAAATTACGAGTATGTCCTGACTACTCCGGGCTATATCGCTCTTGCGCTTATCCTTGTTGCGGTGCTGGTTGTTATCGCGCTCCTGAAGAAGGATAACCGGCAGAGCCTGAGCGCCGGTGAAATGTCTTTTTGCGCCGCTGCCATCGCGCTTTCCACCGTTACTTCCTTTATAAAATTCTCGTCCCTTCCCTACGGCGGTTCCATTACTTTATTCTCAATGCTGTTTATCTGCCTGACAGGTTATGTGTTCGGGACCAGGATCGGAGTTATGACCGGTGTGGCCTACGGAATGGTCCAGCTTATTACCGGGCCCTACATATATCATCCTATCCAGGTTATCCTGGATTATCCTGCAGCCTTTGGCGCCCTGGGTCTTGCCGGGTTATTCTCCCGCTCAAAGAAGGGGATCATCCCGGGATATCTGGTTGGTGTCCTGTGCAGATATGCCTGCCATGTCGTATCCGGTTATGTCTTCTTTGCATCCTACGCTCCGGAGGGAACGAATCCCGTAATATACACCCTGGGGTATAATGCGACTTATATCCTTCCGGAAATGATAGCTACTATCGTGGTCATTTCCATCCCCGCCGTTACGGATGCCATATCCAGGATCAGGCTGATGTTCGAGCAGGAAACCGCAGGAATGACGCAGCACAATTACTGATCCCCAAGGAGGGTATTTATCATATCTTCAACCAAACCACGGCAGGTTTCTATCACTGAAGCCTGCTTTCCTTTTTCTTTGGGGATGGAATAGGTGAAATAGGGGATAGCCTCAGGCCTGAAGCCCAAGCGTCCCTTGTATTTTTCAATAAGGACAGGGATCTGTTCCGGATTGACCTTTGCCCTTTCATACATGGTTATCTTTACGTATATACCTTTCTGGGATATCTCCGTGATATAAGCCTTATGGGCCAGAGCCTTTAAGGATGCGATATCCATCAGGTTCTCCACCAGTTTCGGAAGGTTGCCGAAACGATCCAGGAGTTCGGAATACATATCATCATAATCCTCTTTTGTGCTGATCTCCGCTATCCTCTTATAAATATCGAACTTCTGGAATTCACCGGCTATATATCTGTCAGGGATAAAAGCATCCACATCCAGATCTATGGTGGTCTCGTATATATCCTCTTTAACATCGCCTTTAAGGTGGGATACCGCCTCGTTAAGAAGTTTGCAGTACATATCGTATCCCACGGCAGACATGTTGCCGCTCTGTTCCACTCCCAAGAGGTTACCTGCCCCCCTTATCTCCAGATCTCTCATGGCGATCCTTATTCCTGAACCAAGCTCCGTAAACTCCTTGATGGCATGAAGTCTCTTTTCTGCCGTCTCCTGCAGCATCTTGTTCCTGCGGTACATGAGATATGCGTATGCATTGCGGTTGGACCGTCCCACACGACCCCTCAACTGGTAAAGCTGGGAAAGTCCCATATTGTCCGAATCATGAATGATGATGGTGTTGACATTTGTAATATCCATTCCTGTCTCGATTATAGTCGTGGATACCAGCACATCGATCTCTCCGTTTACGAAATCGTACATTATATCTTCCAGCCGTCTCTCCCGCATCTGTCCATGGGCGTATTCCACCCTGGCCTCGGGCACCATGGCGGCTATCCGGTCCCTCATCTCGTCTATATCCCGGACCCTGTTATAAACGTAGTATACCTGGCCTCCCCTTGACAGTTCCCTGTTAATGGCCTCCCGCACCATCTCTTCGTCATATTCCATAACGAAGGTCTGGACCGGCATCCTGTCCATGGGGGGCTCTTCCAGAACGCTCATATCCCTTATGCCTATAAGGCTCATATGAAGGGTCCTGGGAATAGGTGTAGCAGACAAGGCCAGCACATCTACCCTGTTGCGCAGCTTCTTTATCTTCTCTTTATGCGCCACTCCGAAACGTTGCTCCTCATCTATGATAAGAACTCCCAGGTCCTTAAATGATACATCTGACGAAAGGACCCGGTGGGTGGCTATGACAATGTCCACCGATCCGCTCTTTAAGCCTTCAATGGTCTTCTTCTGCTGGGCAGTGGAGCGGAAGCGACAGAGAAGGTCCACCCTTACGGGATAATCCTTCATCCTCTGGATAAAGGTGTTGTAATGCTGCTGGGCCAGGATAGTGGTAGGAACCAGATACACTACCTGTTTGCCCTCCTGAACAGCCTTGAAGGCTACCCGCAGCGCGATCTCGGTCTTGCCGTACCCCACATCACCGCATATAAGGCGGTCCATGATCTTGGTGCTCTCCATATCCTTCTTTGCCGCTTCAATGGCAAGAAGCTGGTCTGCCGTCTCTTCGTAGGGAAATGTCTCCTCAAACTCCTTCTGCCATACGGTATCCTCGCCATACCTGTAGCCTTCCTTTGCCTGTCTGAGGGCATAGAGTTCCACCAGATCGTTTGCCACCTGCCATACGGATGACTTGACCTTGCTCTTGGTCTTTGTCCACTCAAGGCCTCCCAATTTGTTAAGCTTTGGCCTTCTTGCATCGGCTCCGGCATATTTTTGCAAAGCCTCAAGCTGAGTGGCCAGGATGTAGAGGTTATCTCCCTTGGCGTATTCGATCTTGATATAGTCCTTGGAGATGCCCTCCACTTCTATCTTCTCAATACCGCGGTAGATGCCCAGTCCGTGGTTTTCATGTACCACATAATCTCCGGGACTTATCTCCGCAAAGCTTGCAATAGCATTACCGCCGGCGGTGCGTTTTTTCTTTTTGGTCTTTCTCCTGCCGAAAATATCCGTCTCGGAAATGACTGCAAAATTAATAAGAGGATATTCAAAGCCCCGTCTTACATTCCCGAATATGACCATTATCTCTCTGGGCTGTACCACTCTGTCGGGGTCCTCGGTATAAAAACTGTTCAGGTCAAACTCCCGCAGGTCCTCCGCAAGACGCTTTGCCCTGGTAACCGAAGGGCAGAGAAGTATAACCCGGCTCCCGTTCTTTTTATATCTTTTAAGGTCCTTGGTCAGCAGTTCCATGCTGTTGTTATAGGGACTTACTGACTGACAGGAGATGTTGGATACATGCACAACATCCAGTTCTTTGGGAAGGGTATCCATGACGGAAAGAGCGGCTCCGCCCATGGCATTAATGGATCCTGCCACCTCTTTCACGGTCCTCATGACCTCCAGCTGGCCTGATAAGACATAGCCCCGCTCCAGCCTTCCGGACATGCTTTCCGTATATTCATTCTCCACAGCCCGGAGCATCTCCATAGCCCGGACCGGCTCATCCAATATCAGGAGGGTATCCTCCGGGAAATAATCCGTAAATGAACATGTCTCGTCATAAAAGTATCTTATGAAACTGTCAGCACGGCCTGACGTGCCTGTCTCCGTAAGTTCCTCTGCCACTTCGTCTATAACCGTTTTTATGCGGTGGGCTTCCTCTGTCTTCATGGACTTTCTGAAGGTCTCATATATTTTCTTCGCTTCGGACCTCATTTTCCCGGTTGCCTTTTTTATACGGTCCTTGTCTGCAATGATCTCCGTGGCCGGGTAAATGCGCAGTTCATCCACAGTCTCAATAGACCGCTGGGAGGCCGCATCGAAGGATCGGATGGTATCGATCTCATCATCCCAGAGCTCTATCCTGAAGGGAGTCTCCTCAGTAAGCGGATATACGTCAACGATCCCACCCCGGACAGAGAACTGCCCCGGCTGCTCTGCCTGATAATTTTTTTCATAGCCAAGCATGACCAGGTCGGCTGTGAACTCATCGGTATTGATGATGTCCCCCGGCTTGATGGACAGTATTGACGCTTTTATGATCTCCGGAGGAATAAGGGAATCCATAAAGGCATTGACAGTAGTGAACACCGTAACGTTCTCATTCTCCAGCAGGGCCTTGATGGCTATCATCCTCTCCCTGGTAATAAGATTGCCGTGTATATCCGACTGAAAGAAGATCAGATCCTTGGCGGGATATATCACCGCATCCCTGTCAAAGAGCCGGTAATCCTCATAGAGTTCCCGCATGTTTGTTTCACTAAAAGAAGCAATGATCTTCTTTGAAAAACCATTGCCCAGTACATATGCCATATGTGCTTTCTGGGAATCAACACATCCCGTGATCTGTGTGATCCCCGGACCGCCTAAACTTCTTTTGACCTGAAGGAGTTCCTCCAACTCCTCCATGGGTTCCGTAAAACATTTCAACTTATGATTCTCCGCTGACCTTTCTGTTGAATTTGTTCATGGTAATCTCTATACCTTCACTGATAATGGAAACAGTGGCATCTGCGGCACGATCGATCCCTTCTTCGATCAGAGGGATCACATCAGGTTCAAAGGGATGCAGGACATGATCTACCAGATCGGAATGCTCCGAAGGACCGCCTATCCCCACCCGGACACGCATGAACTCCTCGGTTCCGGTAAACTTGATTATGTTCTTCATCCCGTTATGTCCCCCGGCGCTTCCTTTTTTGCGCACTCTGACATTGCCGGGTTCCAGGCTTATATCATCATATATGATGATAAGCTCCTCCGATACATCAATCTTGTAGAAATTAGTCAAAGCGGCAACACTCTCGCCGCTTAGGTTCATATAGGTCTGGGGCTTGACCAGGAGGACCTTTTGCCCCTCTATGATCCCCTGGCCACAGTAGGCCTGTCCCATACGCTTGCTAAGATCGATCCGGTATCTGTCAGCAAGGACATCAATAGTCATAAAGCCCATATTATGTTTGGTTTTGGCATACTTAAGACCGGGATTGCCCAATCCCACTATGATATACATTACTACGTCCCCTTTTACCTTTTATCGATTATTCTCCCGGCCTGTTCCAGCTGCTCAACTGTGTTGATGCCGAAGATCTCTTCCGGGTCATCAAGACAATATGCCCCCACCTTAAGTCCTTTATTCCTGATAGCAACTATAACGTCGGGAAGATAGTACTCTCCCTGGGCATTGTCGGTAGTAAGACCTGATAAGCCTTCCTTCAGTTCTTTTGAATTAAAAATATACATTCCGGAATTGATCTCGCATACCTTACGTTCTTCCTCGGATGCATCCTTGTGCTCCACATTTTTAACGAAGTTCCCCTCCTTATCCCTTATGATACGCCCATACCCGGTGGGGTCTTCCATAATGGCAGAGAGAACGGTTGCATAATTTCCCTCGTTTTTGTGGTAATCCATCAGTTTTTTTAATGTTACTCCGGTAATAAGAGGAGTATCCCCGCACAATATCAAGGTGTCTCCTTCGTCAGGAATGAAATCCTTCGCACACATGACTGCATGACCTGTCCCCAGCTGTTCCTCCTGGTAGGCATAAGTCACATCCCTGTGGATATTCTCTTTTACCAGGTCTGCCTGATAACCTATGACCAGGCACACCTTGTCTATCCCCGCTGAGAAAACCGCATCGATCACGTATTCCGCCAGGGCCTTATCATTTATTTTGTGAAGCACCTTGGGCAGGTCGGACTTCATTCTCGTCCCCTTTCCTGCCGCGAGGATAATGGCTCCTATATCGCTCATTTCCAAACTCTCCTTTTCAGGTCAGTTCTGTCCGTAATAGGCATCTTTGCCGTGTTTTCTGTAGTAATGCTTATCCTGAAGGATCTGCGGAGCCGGGGCCACCTCTCTGTTGATGGTCTCCGTACGGGCCGCCATCTTGGCAACCTCCTCCAAAACCACTGCGTTATGGACTGCCTCATGGGCATCCTTTCCCCAGGTAAAGGGGCCGTGATTCTTGCAGAGCACTGCCGGCATGGCGATATAGTCCAGGTTCATCCTTTTAAACTCATTAACTATCACATTGCCGGTATTCAGTTCATAAGCCTCGTCGATCTCTTCCTTTGTCAGGTTCCTCATGCAGGGGATCTCGCCGTAGAGATAATCCGCATGCGTGGTGCCGTAACAGGGGATCCCGCGGCCTGCCTGAGCCCAACTTGTAGCCCAGGATGAATGGGTATGGACCACTCCTCCTATATCAGGGAAATTATTATATAACACCATGTGGGTGGCCGTATCGGATGAAGGCTTGTAGTCTCCCTCCACCTTATTGCCCTTAAGATCTACGACTACCATATCAGAGGGCCCCAGCTTATCATACTCAACCCCGCTGGGCTTGATGACAAAGAGTCCCGACTCCCGGTCGATGCCGCTTACGTTGCCCCATGTAAAGGTAACAAGCTCATACTTCGGAAGGAGCATATTCGCTTCGTAGACTTCTTCTTTTAATTTCTCTAACATCTGTACTCTCCTTTATTTCAGGCACTCGATAGCCTTTTTCTCTATCTCAATGCACTCGGCATATCTTCTGGTAAACTCTTCAAATCCCCTGACATCCGCAGGCTTGGGAGCCAGTGTGGACTTCTTGGCATTGGCGAAGACTTTATTGGCAAGGAAGTTGGAAAGCTTCTCTCCTTCTTCCTTTTGGCTCATATATGCAGCAAGAAGGGCCATTCCCCAGGGACCGCCTTCCCCGGCGCCTTCCATTACGGATACTTCCGCATTGATAGCCGCAGCAAGGATACTCTGGGCAACTCCCTCTGTCTTGAAGATGCCGCCATGCCCCAGTACACTGTCAATCTCAACGCCCTCTTCATTTACCAGGATATCCATACCGATCTTTAAGGCGCCGAATGCGGTGGAAATGTTGGCTCTCATGAAATTGGCCAGGGTGAACTCACTCTCGGGAGTACGCACTACCATGGGACGGCCTTCCGATGTTCCCATGATATTCTCACCGGACAGGTGCCCATATGAGAGTACACCGCAGCAGTCCGGATCACCCTCCAGGGCCTTGTTATAGAGTACGGAGAATATCTTATTCTTGTCAGCCTTTATCCCCATAGCCTCGGTATACTCTTCAAATATATTGACCCAGGCGTTAAGGTCTGATGTACAGTTATTGGCATGGACCATAGCTACCAGGCTTCCGTCGGGAGTGGTAACCAGGTCAAGTTCCTTATGAACATTTTTAAGTTCTCTCTCCAGCACAACCATTCCGAAAATGGAGGTTCCTGCAGAGATATTGCCGGTACGCTTGGCAACACTGTTGGTAGCCACCATTCCGGTTCCCGCATCTCCTTCGGGGGGACAAAGAGGGATCCCGGGCTCTAAGTTGCCGCTGGGGTCTATAAGCGCTGCGCCTTCGGGAGTAAGGGTTCCGGCCGGCTCTCCCGCCACAAGTACCTTGGGCAGGATATCCTCCAGCTTCCAGGGAACCTTTTTCTCTTCCAGCATATTATCAAAGATGGCCACTTTAGCTTTATCGTAATCCTTGATCTTCGGATCGATGGGGAACATTCCCGAGGCATCACCTATGCCTAAGACCTTCTCCCCCGTAACCTTCCAATGAACAAATCCTGCCAGGGTGGTGCAGAACTTTACATGCTTTACGTGGGGCTCATTGTTAAGAATTGCCTGATATATATGGGCTATACTCCATCTCTCGGGGATATTGTACTGGAAGGCGTTAGTGGTCTCCTCCGCAGCCTGTCCCGTAATGGAATTACGCCAGGTCCTGAAGGGAACCAGCAGCCTCTCATCCCTGCCGAATGCCAGATATCCGTGCATCATAGCGGAAAATCCCATGGAAGCCACTTTCTTTAATACCACACCGTATTTATCCTTTACGTCCCTTGCAAGATCCGCATACGCATCCCTGAGTCCTTCCCATATATCATCCTCTGAATATGTCCAGATCCCGTTCTTTAGCTTATTCTCCCAGTCGTGATTACCCTGGGCTATGACCTTGAATTCTTCATCGATAAGGACCGCCTTGATCCTGGTAGAACCGAACTCCAACCCCATGACAGCTTTGCCTGATTCGATAACCTGCGCACTTCCCATAATACTTTCTCCCTTCAATTACTTAATATCTTTTTTCGTTCCTGAATTATCTTTGACAGTTCCATTGTATCATCAAAATATGTTTCTTCCACATAAATCGTCTTATCTACCGACGCTCCTGCATTCAGCTTCTTTATAACCTCAGCCACCACGGGACCGAGCTGGCTGTTGCATTCAAATATGGCATTGAAATCACCGTAGAGCAATTTGTTGAGGGCCGCAATATCCCCATCGTAGGATATTATCATGACATCCCCGTTGGGTCCGCAGGTCATCCCCTTTGCCTTAATGGCCTCCACTGCTCCGAAGGACATATTGTCATTCTCGCTTATCAGTATATCTATCTCCGGGTATTTCTGAAGAAACTCCGACATTACCTCTTTTCCCTTTGCCTGGGTAAAATCTGCCGTCTGTCTCTCCAGCATGTGCCAGTTCTTGTGCTCCTTCAGGATATCGTCAAAGCCCGCCGTCCTGCCTATCTGGGCCGTGGAACCTAACGTTCCCTGCAGAGACACTATATTGAGATTCTCCTTATCCTTCCCGATCTTAACCAGGTAGTTCTCCAGCCACTTACCGGCATTAACTCCTTCCTTGTAGAAATCACTGCCGATCCAGCAGGTATACAGGTCCGGAGCCACATCGGCCTTGCGGTCCACCAGTATAACGGGAATATTTGCCTTCTTGGCCTCTTTGAGCACTTCCTCCCAGCCGGTTTCCACTATGGGATCTAAAATAATATAATCCACGCCCTGAAGGATAAAATTCCTTACCGCTTTAAGCTGATTCTCCTGTTTCTGCTGGGCATCCTCGTAAATGAGGTAGAAGCCGTTCTCATCGGTGAAAACCTTCTTGTAAGACGCAGTATTAGCCCTGCGCCAATCTGACTCAGAGCCCACCTGGGAGAAACCCACTACTATCTTCGATTGTCTGGCGGATGTCTCCGCCTCGGCTGCAGATTTAACAGAGGAAGCAGGGCTGTTTCCCTGCTTCCCGCATCCGATCGCAAGGATCAAGGACAAAGTCATTAAACCTGCAATTATTTGCTTTATTTTTTTCATTCCTGTATCATGTCATTTCTTTTTGGCTCGTGCCTTAACCTTCATGAGGATACTCTGGATAACAATGAAGAAGCAGAGCATTCCGGCAACTGTGATACCTGTCCACCATGACTGTTCAAATCCGGCGGATGTAACGATATCCTTTATGGTACCGAGAGATAATACTCCGAAGAAGGTTCCTATGATATTACCTACACCGCCTGTAAGAAGGGTTCCTCCGATGATGGATGAAGCGATGGCGTTCATCTCTGCTCCGGAAGCATTAAGCACGGAGGCGCTTCCAACATGAGTAAGATATACATATCCGCCGATACCGGCTAAAACCCCGCATATAAGCTGAGCCATAAATCTCGTTCTCTTAACGTTGATACCAAGCATCAGAGCCGACTGCCTGTTACCGCCTACTGCATAAAAGGCTCTTCCCAGTTTAGTGAACTTGAGAAGTATAAACATAAGGACAACTATTACTATGGCAACTATAACCCCTGCCTCTATGGTAGCATCAACATACACTCCTCTTCTGTTGACAGATCCCAGTCCGGGAATAACGATCCTCAGGTCGCGAAGTCCGACGAATTCTTCATTGGCAACATTAAAGGGCACTGAACTGATAATAGTGGTAAGACCTCTTGCAAAGAACATACCTGCCAGTGTAACGATGAAGGGCTGTATGTCAAGATAAGCAACCAGGTACCCCTGTACTGCACCAAAGGCAAATCCTATAAGAACAGCCACGCATATGGAGGTGATCAGGTTGCCTCCCTGCTTGTCAAGCCATACACCGCAGCACATGGTTATAAGACCTGTAACGCCCCCGACGGAAATATCGATCCCACCTGTGATCATTACTACGGATAGTCCGCAGGCAAGGATTATCATGTAAGCATTGTTATTAAGGATATTTAAAAATCCCTGTCCGGTGAGGAAACCTTTGCCGAGAACAGCCATGGCAAAGATATACATGATCACAAATACTACAACCGTTATAAGGAACAGCATGTTTGAATCGGACAGGCCAAGCAGTCTTGCTCCGATACTTTTCTTGGGGGCAGCAGCCTTGTTCTCACTCATCTATGCCACCTCCTTTGCAGTGTTCTTCTTAAGCTTCTTTGCTCTGTTGGCAAAAAACTCTCTTACAGCCGGAGCACTGGAAATTACAAGGATTATTACGACAATAGCCTTGTATGCCGGCAGCGCTTCCGAGCTGACATCAAATTTATATAAGGTCATGGTCAGGAACTGGATAACGTAAGCACCTATTACAGACGCAGCAATGGAGAATTTTCCTCCGCCAAGAGCATTTCCTCCAAGGGCTACTGCCAGGATGGCATCCATCTCTATATCCTTGGCGATAACATTATAATTAATAGTCGATAAGCGGCTTACTTTAACAAAACCTGCAATACCTACGAATACTCCGAGTATCACATATGTAGCAAACTTGATGACTGTGGGATTAAGTCCGTTAAGTCTTGCCGACCTCTCATTGATACCGGCAGTCTGAACATAAAGCTTTAAGTTGGTAAACTTGAGTACCAGGGCCATGATCACCATGCAGAGTATGGCCACCAGCACCGGGGACGGAATGGGACACCCCGGGATAGTGTTACCAATGTAACCGAATTCCGGATCCACTATGATGGGAAGCTCATTATTGTTAAACCAGGATGCAATGGATCGCCCTGCCGTGAACATGATCAGGGTAGCGACCATGGGCATGATCTTAAAGTAGGCAACAAGGATACCGTTAAAGGCACCTATGAGCATGGCTACCAGAATACCCGCTAATACTCCGAGGATAAGAGGTGCCTGCATATGATCCGGCCTGTTATTACCGCCGCATACAACCTTAAGCACCATACTTCCTGCAACAGCAATGCCTGCACCGACAGAGATATCCTGTCCGCCTGAAGCCGCTGTTACAAGCGTCATTCCCATGGCAAGGAGGGCAAGTTCAGAACCATAATCAATGATCGTTACAAGCTGTCCGCCAAACACCATGGTACCTTCTGAATTAGGTGCAAATGTGATGGCAAAGAACGACGGGTCCGCTATTAGATTAAACAATATCAGTACTATAAGCGCAGTGATCGGGATCATTATCTGATTCTTAAACAGATTCTTTATTGAAAACTTAGTTTTCTCCACTTCCATCACCTCCTGCTATAGTACTCATGATCTTATTCTGATTAAGATCTGCTCCCTTAAGTTCTCCAACCACCTTACGGTCTCTCATGACCACAAGCCTGGAGCAGGTACGGAGCATCTCGTCTGTCTCGGATGAAATAAATGTTACGGATACGCCTTCCGATGCAAGCTTTAACACAAGCTTCTGGATATCTACCTTGGTTCCTACGTCAATACCTCTTGTAGGCTCATCAAGTATCAGGTATTGCGGATGAGTTAAGAGCCACCTTGCAACTATGCACTTCTGCTGATTACCACCGGACAATGACTTGATGGGCGTATCAGCTGATGCAGTTTTGATACCCAAAAGCTTAATATACTCGTCAGCAAACTTATTGGCCTCCGCCTTGGAGAATGGTTTCCAGAAGCCTTTCATGACCTGAAGCGCCAGGATTATATTCTCCCGCACGGAAAGGTCTCCTACTATTCCGTCTCCCTTTCTGTCTTCAGGAAGATATCCTATTCCATTCCTCATGGCATCTATGGGCTTGGAAATCTTAACGCTCTTTCCGTTCATCTTAACAGTACCGGATGTAACACGGTCTGCGCCGAATATGGCTCTGACACACTCTGATCGTCCGGATCCCAACAAACCGGTAAAGCCGTTAACCTCGCCTTTTCCTATGGTGAAATTAAAGGGTTCTATTCCCTGGTCGGAACACAGGTTATCTGCCTCAAATACATATGCATCTATATCTACGTCTTCTTCAACGTTATTATCCTTTATCTCTGCCAGGTCATCGAATTCTTTGCCCAGCATCTTTGAAACCAACTGCACTCTGGGACACTCCGCTACTGTGTACTCGCCAACGAATTTGCCATCCCGTAAAACTGTGATCTTATCGCACACCTCGTAGACCTGCTCAAGAAAATGAGTAACGAAGATAATGCCTACTCCTCTTGCTTTAAGATTTCTCATAAGATCAAACAGTTTCTCAACTTCCTGCTCATCCAGGGATGATGTAGGCTCGTCAAGAATAAGAACCTTACATTCCATATCCACGGCTCTTGCTATGGCCACCATCTGCTGTACAGCAAGAGAACAGTCTCCCAGCTGCTTGGTAGCGGTCGCCGGAATATCAAGAGACTGCAACATCTTATTCGCGCCTTCATTCATCTGTTTCCAGTTCTGGATGATGTTCTTGCTCCGCCCGATATACATATTCTCTGCCACAGTAAGATTGGGGCAGAGTGTTATCTCCTGGTATACCGTACTTATTCCCAGGTTCTGAGCATCCTGGGGCGAGCGGATGCTGACATTCTTACCATCTAAGATGATATCTCCTTCATCCTTTGTATAAACGCCTGTAAGGACCTTGATCAAGGTGGATTTACCGGCGCCGTTCTCCCCCATGAGCGCATGTATCTCACCGGGACAAAGAGAAAAGCTGACATCAGAAAGAGCCCGGACACCCGGAAAACTCTTATAGATGTTCTTCATTTCCAGTATCTTTTCCATGGATTTCTCCTCTCTTTTGTTCTCTTAAAAAAGTGGCGCAACGAGAATTGCGCTGCGCCACATATTATTGCTATATTGATTGTTCGATCATCTGAAATTAGATTCCGTACTTCTCAACATCTTCCTTAGTGATTGTCTTGGAATCAAATCCCTTCTCTTCCATAACGATCTTCTTTGTAGCGATCTTCTCGCCCTTCTCTAACTTGTTGATAACGTCAACAATGTATGAAGACTGGAAGGGGTTGCACTGTCCATCATAGTTCCACTTCTTGTCAACTAAGTTCTGAAGAGCGAACTTGTTGCAGTCGAATCCCATGATAACAACTTTCTTGCCTTCGCCGTACTCGATATTAGCTTTCTTAAGTGCATTCTCAGCACCCTGAGCCATGTTATCGTTCTCAGCATAGATTACGTTGAAGTCTGTCTTAGCGGAGATAACTGAAGCAACGATCTTCTCTGCTTCCTCTGCGTTCCAGTTAGCTGTCTGCTGCTTAACGATCTTCCAACCAGCCTCTTTAGCTGTCTTCTCTAAAGCGCCTGAACGTCCGATCTGAGCGTCTGTACCCATCTGTCCCTGAATGTGGATGATGTTGTAGCTGTCAAGCTTCTGATCCTTTAACCAGTTAACTGCTGTCTCGCCTTCCTTAGCCATATCTGAAACGATAGCTGCTTCGTAAAGCTTCTCATCTGCCTCTACCATACGGTCAAAGAGGATAACTCTTGTGCCGGCCTTCTGTGCTTCCTGTAATGTAGCATCCCAGCCCTTGGTATCTGCTGCTGAAAGTAACAGATAATCGATACCGTCTGTGATCATCTTCTTAGCTGCTGTGATCTGATCATCATTGGTCTTACCATAAGCGAATGTAGCTTCATAGCCGTTCTCTTTTGAGAATGTAGCCTTAAGGTCCTTATCGTTAGCTGTACGATATCCTGACTCTGAAGGATCGTTGTTGATGATACCAACCTTTAAGGTCTTGCCTGATGCTGCTGCGCTTGATCCTGCTGCTGCAGATGATGCTGCTGCAGATGATCCTGCTGCTGCGCTTGATCCTGCTGCTGATGATGCTGCCTTAGATGATGCTCCGCCTGTGCTTCCGCCGCATCCGATAGCAGCTGTTGCTAACAATGCTGTTGCTAAGATGATACTTGCAATTTTCTTTCTCACTTTCTCTTACCTCCATAAATAGTAATTGGGTTTTTCAAGCCAAAATCATTCTAGCAAATGACCCCTGAAATTAAAACGGAGTAATTTTTTATTTTAGTTTGTTTTTTTATTTATTAATCCGGTTTGATATTTATTTGTCATTTTGGTGTGATTTTTTTTAAAATCGGTGTGATTTTTCATTATTCGCAGGGGATTTTTACCATAACGCTTGTTCCGGCCCCATATATGCTGTCTATCTCAATGCCATAGTCGTTTCCGTAAGTAAGCCGGATCCTTTCAAGGACATTGCGAAGGCCGAATCCGCTCTCTGCGGGGCTTCCCGGTCCATTATCCGACAGATTTTTCCTTATCTTATCCAATGCTTCCGGCTCCATTCCCACTCCGTCATCCTTTACGGACAGGATGATATTATCCCCGTCTTGTCGGCCTGATACTATTATCCGGCCCTTTGCCCTCTTATTCTTGATCCCGTGATACAATGCATTCTCCACAAGGGGCTGAAGGGTAAGCTTGGGGATCCGGTATTCCCCTATACTGTCATCCACTTCAACCTCAAATTCAAGGATATCCTGATAACGGAATTGCTGGATCTTCAGGTAGCTCTCCACATGCTTGATCTCTTCCCGTATGCTTACCATGGACTTTCCGCTAGAAAGTCCCGTACGGAAGAAATCCGAAAGGGAATTGACCATAAGGATGACCTGGTCATTTTCCCCCATCTCGGACAGCCAGGTTATGGTATCCAGTGTATTGTATAAAAAGTGGGGGTTGATCTGCTCCTGAAGGAGCTGGAGTTCTATAACGCGCAGCTTCTCCTGCTCTGCCCTTACATCCTCCACAAGGGTTCCGATCCTGCCTACCATTTCATTAAAGCTCTGTCCCAGGATCGCCAGCTCATCGGTGGTATCCGACCGGGCCCGGACATCGAAGTCTCCCGTTCCCACCGATCCTGCCACTTCGCACAGTTCCTTTACGGGCTCCACGATCCCCTTCATGATCCTTCGGCTTATGAGGACGGCGCCGAGTATGATAAGGAAGAAAACAGCGATCCCCGCTATAACACTTATGTTGAGATTCTGTTTGATCCCCAGTCGCAGCTCATCAAGCCCGATAACCTGATAATTGATGTATTCCTGGATCTGATCCTGGATAAGTTCCGTGAGGATCCTTACGTTATTATCAAGCCGCTCCATGTTGATGGAGTATGATCCCAATACCTTCGAATCATCTACGATCTCCGTGACACGTTCTTCAAGGGTATCAAGTGTCCGAAGGATACGATCCAGCTGATTCCTTGCAGCGTCCGAATCCGTCTTGTCATAGAGGTCTTTAAAATCTGTCCGGGCATTTTTTATCATGGAAAAGGGCTTATCCAGATCCACCAGTTCGCCGGCTCTGTCGGAATTGACGATTATGGTGTACATACTGAAGTCCATGTCGCTTTTAAAATCTATATTGTAGGCATTTGCCTTTATGATATCATCCACTATCAGGTCATAATTATGGGTGAATGATTGCATGAGAACCAGCATGAATACTATAACGGCAGCCATCGGTATAAGACAGATGGCCATAAGCCGGTACAGGCTTCTTTGTAGTTTTGATCCCCCTCTGTTCAATCAGTTCCCCTTCTTTCTCGCCCGGTATTCCTTTGGTGAGCATCCCTGTTTCTTCTTAAATATGTAACTGAAATAATGGGAATCCTTATATCCCACGTTATGTCCTATCTCCGATGTCTTCATGGACGAGCACATCAGCAGCTCCTTTGCCTTCTCCATTCGGATCTCCGTCAGGTATTCGATAAAGGTCTTTCCTGCTTCCTTACTGAATATGGAACTGAAATAGCTGGGGCTCATCCCCACCATCTCTGCCACGGAATTCAAGGATATATCATCCTGCATATAGGTCTCTTCCAGTATTTCTTTGGCCCTGCCGATGATATCCGAATATCTGCGCTCGCTTTGCTTATCCCGTAATTCTATTATGGCCGTAAGGAGTTCCTTTAAGTCCTCTCCCATCTGCTCCGGAGCCTGGTTCTTCTGCATCCTGTTCCGCACCTGCTCGGCCCGGTTCTTAAAGTCTTCATCTTCCGCCTCCAGCTTCTCATAAAACGCCATCACGGTGATGTATATGTCCATGATAAGGTATTGCCTCATGATCTCCGATGTCAGGGCATCCCTTGTAAACTCCTCCATATAAAGCTTTAAGAATCCTTCCATCTCTCCGGCGGTTCCGTTGGAGAGGTATTTGCCGATCAGCTCCCTGGAATGCTCCACATTTGCAAATCCAACGGGAAGCTCCGTCTCCTCTTCATGTTCCTTCAGCTGATCTAAGGATATGATCTGATTGGATTTAAGTGAGAATCTTCCTATGAATGCCTTATCCGCATCCATGTAGGATTTCTTCAGTTCCTTGATCCGGACCACTTTCCGGCCTATCCCGCCGAAATACTCTACCTCCGGATACTTCTCCATCATTTCCGCCAGCTTCTGTCTAAACTCCTCTATCTTTTGATCCATGCCGCTCTCTTCTTCCGCCATCAGAAGAAACGCCCAGCCCTCCACTCCTTTCTGGATGGCTATGGCCTCCTCCATGGAATCCGTTATCCGGTCTATATCGTTCTCCACTTCGAAGAGGTTATCAAGGGGATTATCCGATTCCGCCGCCGGCAGTATCTTGAACAACATTATGCAATATGTCCCGGCGCTTAGGGATATCCCATACTTCTTTCCGCCTTCTATGGCGTCGCTTGTGGGCATGTCTCCGAAGAGGAGTTGCCTGAAGAACTTGATCTTGGTGCTCTCCGCATTCTCTCCCATTTCCTCGGAGTATTTCTTTATGAGCTCTTTCTTCTCCTTCTCGCTTAAGAGGGATTCCTTTACCTTATCCAGGCTTTCTAACAGTTGGGCTGCGGATATGGGTTTTAAGAGGTACTCTGTCACGGAGAGGTTTATCGCTTCCTTGGCATAATCGAACTCATTATAGCCGCTTAAAATGATGATCTTGGTCTCCGGCAGCTCCTGCTTCACGATCCGGCTTAGCTCCAGGCCGTTCATGAAGGGCATCTTTACGTCGGTTATAAGGATGTCCGGCTTGGTCTTCAATATCAGCGGCAGAGCCACTTCGCCGTCTCCCGCTTCTCCCACGAACTCGTAGCCGTTCTCTTCCCACTTTATGCTTTTTTCTATGCCGTTGCGGATGACGAACTCGTCCTCCACAAGGAATACTTTGATGCGCTCCATGTTGTGTCCTCTTTTTCCTTCGTTTGTCAATTATATGTATTATAGCATAGGATTATGGTATTCGTGAAAAAATCTGTCATATCCTCATTCAAACATAACCATAATGTGGATCCGTTGTTCTGTAGGCAAAGGGAGCAGTGGGTACGGCAGGGGGTACACCTTCCTGTTTTATGCAAAAATATGCCTCAGACACCCGATTTCTTCTGATCAGGGCATACTTTTCCGCTCTTCTCGGCTTCTCTTCCTAGGATTGTATGCCCCATTCGTTACTTTTCTCCTAGTTAGGGCATATTTCCTCGCTTTTTTTCCTCCCTTTTTCAGAGACTGCATGACCCATTTGCTACTTTTCTTCCGGTTAAGGCATATTTTCTCGCTTTTCCTTACTTCTTTTCCTAAGATCATATGCCTCATTTGTTTCTTTTCATCGAGTCAGGGCATACCTTCAGTTAAAACGAAGACACGAACAGCGCACAAGGGCACGGGGTGCTCGGATTCGCGGGGCGCAGGGGAGCAGTGGGGGCGGCATGGAGGATACCCTTAGTGCTTCGAGAGGTGTATTACCAACGCTCTCCCGTTTAGCCTATTATCAGTCACGCGACCGGGCGACAACCGCCATCCATGGCTTTGAGTCGCCCTTTTTGCGCCCTCACGGCGCAAAATCGCTGTGGGTTGTACGGGATAGCGGGGTAATACTACCTCCCTCCACAATGCGGGTATCCTCCCTGCCGCCCCCACTGCTCTCCTGCACCCCGCAAAAAAGGCTGTGCCCCGCGGCACAGCCTCTTCCTATTTATGCTATATTTTTTACTTTACGGTCACCTTGCATTTTGCCGTCTTCCCATTAGATGTTTTAACCGTAATGGTAGCTTTTCCTTTTTTCTTTCCTTTTACAACGCCCTTGGAAGAAACCGTCGCAACCTTTGTATTACCGCTGGTCCATTTCAGCGTCTTATCGGTTACCTTTGAGGGATTAATAGTTGCCTTGAGAGTAACTGTCTTACCCACCTTGATACTTACCGTGGTTTTATTAAGCTTAACACTCTTTGCAACAACCGATTGCTTTACCGTCACCTTACAAGTTGCCGTCTTTCCATTAGCAGTCGTAACGGTGATAGTAACCGTACCCTTTTTCTTACCAGTAACCACGCCGTTAGATGAAACAGTTGCAATCTTTGTATTGTTGCTTTTCCAAGTAACTGTCTTGTTTGTCGCATTTGTAGGACTAACCGTCGGCTTTAAAGTTACAGTTTTTCCTGTATATACAGTCGCTTTTGTTTTGTCAAGCTTAACTCCTGTAGCTTTTACATCTTTAGACGTCGTAGCATTGACTGTGATCTTGCAGGTCGCAGTCTTTCCTCCATCAACTGTTTTAACGGTAATAACTGATGTTCCCGCCTTTATTCCTTTTACATTTCCTTGGGAATCGACTGTTGCAACACCTGTATTGCTGCTTGTCCATGTTACATTCTTGTTATGAGCATTTGATGGAGCAACAGTCGGAACCAGTTTAATGCTCTTTCCCGCTTCTAGAGTAGCAGAACCTGTATTTAGGCTAACACTTGTCACATAGACAGTTGTATCTACCGTCACCTCGCAAGTTGCAGTCTTTCCGTTTTTACTCTTTGCCGTAATAGTGGCTGTTCCGTTGCCAACTCCGGTAACCAGTCCTTCTTGGTTTACCGTTGCCACATTTATATTACTGCTTGTCCATGTGACTGTTTTATCAGTTGCATCACTCGGATTCACGGTTGCGATCAGTTGAAGAGTTTCTTTTCCTTTAAGAGATCCCTTGCTCGTATTCAGCCTGATTCCCGTTACATAAATTGTGGAATCAACTGTTATCTCACATTTAGCAGTTTTGGAATTAACAGTTTTAACAGTTATTGTCGCCTCGCCATCCATAATACCCAGAACCTCTCCGGATTGGCTTACTGTTGCAACTTCTTCGTTGCTGCTACTCCAGATAACATCAGTATACGTTGCGTCAGACGGAGATATCTTTTCCTTCAGGCCGAGTTTTTCTCCCGGTTTTATCGTTGCTTCCGTCGTGTCAAGCTTAATACTCTCAACCTTCACAGATAACGAATCATATATCTGTGCACCGCATGTGTCCAAATCTCCTATACCGGAGATTGCCTCCCACTGATCCGGTGTTCCGGCATAATCAATCGTATTCAATGCCTCACACCCAGAGAACACTCCTTCTTCTATTATGGAAACACTTGTTGGGATTGATATTTCTTCTAAATTACTGCAGCCCTTGAAAGCTTCTCCGGCAATACGTGTCACCGATTCCGGAATATCAATACTCGTCAAACCGGTGCATCCTTCAAAGGTATTATTCTGGATAATCTCCACACCATCAGGAATAGCAATGCTCTCCAACCCGGAGCATCCGTTAAATGCATCTCCTCCTATAACAGTCACGCTATCGGGGATACTTATGCGTGTCAAATTGCATCTCCCCTTAAATGCCTCTTCAGGAATTTCCGTTATACCTGCAGGTATCACTACCGAGGTCAAATTGCTGCATCCATCAAGGATAGCATCCCAAATGACCTTTGAAGCATTGGGAAGAGTAACTGTTGAAACATTGCATCCGCTAAATGCATTGCTCCCAACAGTCGTCAGTCCCGAAGGAAGTACGATACATTCTATTCCCTCACAATCTTTAAAAGCATTATCCCATAGTGATGTCACACCACCTGCAATCGTAACATTCTTTACGCTTGGACATGCCTCCAGAATCTGCTTCCATACATGATTTTGACCGGCATAAAGCACAATAGTTGCTAATTTGCTGCACCCGGAAAATGCCTCTGTCCCGATACCTGTCAATTCGCCTTTTATTGTAATTGTTTCAAGACTACTGCATTTGAAAAATGCCCGTTTTCCAATCTCCGTTACTTTTTCCGGAAGAGTAATGTCTATCAGTCCGGTGCAGTTATAAAACATATAGTCTGAAATATTGGTAATACTTGATGGGAGCGAAACGCCTGCCAATCTCGAGCATCCATAAAATGCTTCTTTCCCTATGGATGTTACACTTTCCGGAATAAAAATATCCGTCAGATTAGTGCATCCTAAAAACGCCTCATTACCAATGCTTGTTACACCGCTTTCTATGACTGCTTTCTTGACCTTTGACGAATCCCACGGACCATGCCCAGAAAAGTCCGCCATTACGCCATTACCGGTAATGGTAAGCGTTCCTTCTAAATCAAGTCCCCAATATACATTCTTTCCACCGTTTATTTCCGGGGCACCACAATACCCCCCGGCATATTTATAGTGAATACTGGGATTAATCTCTGTTAATGCCGCATCATCTATTCCGGTTATTCTGTCCCATTGACCTATATATCCGTCATAGTATATATCTGTCAGACCACTGCATCCGCTAAAAGTCCCTGTTCCCAAAGATGTAACTCCAACAGGAACTGTTATGGAAGTCAGTCCCTTGCAGCCCTTAAACGCACTGCCTAACAACGTTTTTATCGTATCCGGGATAGTATAGCTCCCCTCTAAACCTGCGGGGAAGCAAATTATCTGTTCAACGCTATTATCTACTAACACGCCCTCCCTTACGGTATAGGTGGTATTATCCGAATCAACACTGATGCTTGTCAGCTTTTCACAATTCGAAAATGCTCCCGCACCAATGCTTCCCACGTTCTTGGGGATTGAAATAGCCGAGATGCCGGTGCACCCTTCAAAAGCTGATGCCCCTATCTCCGTTACTCCAGCTGGGATTGATATACTCGGCAGTCCAGTACATCCCTTTAAAGCATTACTCTCGATCTTTGCTATACTACCGGGCATCTCAATATCCGTCATCTGGCTGCAACCACTAAAAGCAGATGCCCCTATGCTTGTAATGTTGCTACCTATTACAGCCTTTTTAACTAATGAGGAATCCCAAGGACCATGCTCCGCATAAGATTCCATATCCCCGGTTCCGGTAACAGTCAATGTTCCATTGATATCCAGCGTCCAATACAGGTTTTTTCCATCGTTTATGGTTTTCTTGCCGCAATAGCCTCCCATGTAATGAATGGTCGGGCTCGCCCCGTCTAGAGCTCCACCACTTATTCCTTCAATCGCGTTCCAACTCGACTCCGAACCATAATAGTATATATCTGCCAGGTTCTCACAACCATTAAATGCTCCTGTTCCTATGGACGTTACGCTAAAGGGAATTGTTATATACGTAAGTCCCGTACAGCCCTTGAACGTATCCGCTCCAATACCTGTCAACGTGCCCGGAAGGACAATTCCCGTAAGTTTATCGCACCCCTTAAATGCTCCTGTCAAAAGAGATTCCACTGTATCAGGAACCGTAAACGTCCCCTCAAAGGATGAAAGGCAGCAAACAACCTTCTTAACGTCCTTATAATACAGGCTCCCTTCACTTACTTTATATGCAGTATTATCAGGGTCAACTATAATGCTTGTAAGTTTATCACAACAAGAGAAAGCTCCTGCTCCGACACTTGTCACTTTCTTGGGAATCGTGATTTCTGTCAACTCATTACAACCTACAAAAGCATTTGAACCAACACCTGTCACGTCGCTTCCCATGACAACATTTTTAACTGAAGAGGCTTCCCATGGGCCATGTTCTGAATAGTCTTCCATATCACCGGAGCCGGTAATGGTCAAGGTTCCGATTCTATCCAACGTCCAATACAGATTCTTCCCGCCATTTACAGTCGGTTTGCCACAATAACCTCCATAATAATGGATAGTAGGATTAGCGCCATTCAGTGCATCCCCGGATATTCCCGTAATCGCATTCCAACTGGATTCTGATCCATAATAATATATATCTGAGAGGTTGTCGCAGCCGTAAAAACCACTATCACCGATAGCAGATACACTAAAGGGAATTGTGATATATGATAATCCGGTACAACCCTTAAAAGCTTCTGCTCCTATGCTCGTTGTAATGCTTGGTATTATTACCTCCGTCATTCCCTTACAGTTCAAAAATGCTCTATCATAAATGCTAATGACTGTATCAGGAATAGTAAAACTCCCTTCAAATCCTGCAGGACAACAGATTAACTGCTCTGCATTCTTATCAAGCAACGCTCCTTCACTTGATTTATATGAATTATTATCCAAATCTACCGTAATTCTTTCCAACTTCTCACAAGACAGGAACGCATCCGTCCCTATGCTTGTAACATTCTTAGAGAGCCCTATCTCTGCAAGCCCATTACAACCTTCAAAGGCATTTGCCCCTATAACAGTCACACTCTCAGGAATTGAGATCCTCGTTAGTCCGGCACACCCTTTAAGCGCTCCTGATCCCAACTTTGTTATACTATCAGGGAGTTCAATAGTCGACATCTGTGCGCATCCAATAAAAGCATTCGCACCAATGCTTGTAATTCCACTTCCGATAACAACCTTTTTAACCAATGCCGCCGGCCATGGACCGTCCTTCGCAAAATCGTCCATATCACCTGTGCCGGTAACAGCAAGCGTACCATCAAGTTCAAGCGTCCAATATAATTTCTTTCCGTCATTATCGTCCTTATCTCCGCAGTATCCTCCCACATAATGAACGGTCGGACTTATCCCATTCAACGCTCCATCGCTGATACCTTCTATTGCATTCCAGCTATCCTCCGATCCGAAATAATAAATATCGGTTATACTATCACAGCCATAAAATGCGTCCGACCCTATGGACGTAACACTGAATGGAATAACAATGGATGTCAAACCGCTACAGCCTTTAAATGCCTTTGAATAAACATTTGTCACCGTTTCAGGAATCCGATAAAGACCAGTACGACTGCCCGGACACCATATCAGCTCTTCGATGTCCTTATCATATAAAACCCCATCAGTGATCGAATAGTAGTTATTACCTTCCTCCAATACCAGACTTCCGTTACTGTTCCAATCGGAGAAAGCCCCCGGATCAATATACTGAACATTTTTAGGGAGTGTGATTTCCGTCAGGGCGCTGCACCCTTCAAAAGCGTTTTCTCTAATCGTTGTAAGACTCTCAGGAAGGATTACGCTTTTAACATTATCACACCCTTTAAAAGTCTCCTTAGGAATAGCCGTAATACCATCAGATATAGTAAGTACTTTTTCTTTGTCGTTTGCGGAAAGCACCCCTTTCCATGCCTGTTTACTTAAAGAGTTGGTGAGAGTAATATCAGTTAGTTTTTCACACAGGCTAAATGCATCGTTGCCTATATAAATTACGCTTCCAGGCAAAGAAATATAAGTCAATTCCCCGCATCCACTAAATGCATCCTTGCCTATGGAATTCGTTCCTATTGGGAGGGTAATACTTCTTAAACTACTACACTGATTAAAAGAGCCTTCCCCAATATATGCCACCCCGTTAGGAATTGAAATCTCCTTCAAACTGCAGCAACCGTAAAATGAATTGGCATCAATCGCTTTAAGGGCATCAGGCAACAATACGCTTTCTAATCCCGTACAACCACTAAACACACTGTATTTGCCACTAGATAGTTTCCCATCACCTAAGACTGTTACTCCCTCTGGAATTATTATTCTTTTAAGGCTAGTACAACCTCTAAACGCGCCATCACCAATTGTCGTTACTTTCGAAATAGAGATATCCTCAATGCTTGTACAATTTTCAAATGCTAGTTGACCAATGCTCTCTACTCCTGAGACTGTTATCTCAGATAACAATCCACATCCTGCAAAAGCACAATCCCCAATCGTTTTAACGTTATCAGGGATCGATATTTTTGTTAATCCAACGCATCCAGAAAAAACCGATTTATCTATGATTGTCACCGAATCCGGAATTGCCAAGTTTTTTAGGCCTGTACAGTTGGCAAAAGCACTCATTCCTATGCTCTCAAGTTTTGCTGGCAACTTGACATCTGTTAGACCACTGCAACCATAAAATGCGCCGGTTCCTACACTTTTGACTGTATTGGGAATTAAAATGGATTTAAGACCACTGCAATCTGCAAAAGAATTATCACATATACCTGTTGTCCCTTCAGATATTATCACGCTAAGATTCTTGCACTGAAATGCATGCCATCCAACAACAGATAAACTAGCGGGAATTGTTATACATATATCAGAGCAATACTGAAAGGCATTTGAGCCTATATTCGCTAAGTTCTTTGGCAATACGACATTTCTCAAACCCGTACATCCCTTAAATGCGGAATTACCTATGCTGGTTATACTCTCGGGAAAAACAACATTTGACAAACCCGTACGATAGGCGAACACCTCATTTCCTATTGTTTTCACAGTGTTTGGAATACTAAAACTCCCGCCAATATCGTTTGGACATCTTAAAAGCGTTTCCTTATTTTTATCATATAAATAGCCCCCTTCTTCCGACGAAAAGAATTCATTCTCCGGGTCTACGATTATGCTTGTGAGCTTTTCGCAAAATAATGCATCAACTCCAATAGTTTTAACATTTTTAGGTATTCTAATCTCAGTAAATTTACATAAACTGAATGCACCGTCGTCAATATCTATTACGCTTTCTGGGATCGTTATGCCCTCTAAATTATAGCAATCCCAAAATGAACAGTCTCCTATATGAGTCAAACCCTCCTCGATTATAATGTTTTTCAAACCAGAATGAGCAAACGCATTGTCCCCTATATGGGTTACAGTATTTGGTATGGTAACATCTTTTAATTCTTTGCACGAATCGAATGCAAGCTTTCCAATATATGTTACCCCGCTTTCAACAATTACTGTCTTGACTCTTGTTCCGGTATTACCGGTCGTTTCCATAAGAGTCCACGGCGAAGCGTCAAAATTGTAATCATACATTTCTCCTGTTCCGCTGATAGTCAATATTCCCCCATCATCCAACTTCCATGTCAGATTATCACCACATGTTCCGCCAGCCGCTGCTTCAACTCTACCAGGCACACACAAAACGAGTGTATATACGCACAATAAACCAAACAGAATATGTTTTAAACAAAGCTTGTTCATTACTTTCATAAATCAACTATCTCCTTCGTAACGAATAACCTGCAGCTACCAGTTCTGTCCTTAACTGTCCCTCTACCTCTTTTACGTGATCTTGAAACTGAAATCGCTTTATCCCATCAATATCAGAAGGCAATTCTATTGTATGTGCCTGTTTTATAAGAATAGCTACGCGCTTTCTTCCCAATGCTTCATAAAGCATTCCCAACTCAAAGACAACATTTTGTCTCATTCGGGCTCTTGCCTGCTTTTCTTCATTTAATAGATACCCCACATCGTCTGGAGTAGCTAACACAATACCATAATTAACTTCTTGAATACACCTCTCCAGTTGTTCAATAATCGTTTCTCCTTGTGCAGGCTCGTCTGATAAAAAAACCGGAATGACATCAAATCTTTCTAGGATAGCCTCCAGCTCATTCTTTGCCGTCTCATCATGGCCATAAACAACAAAAAGCTTGTTTGCGAATAACCTGCCTGGAGCCACACTTTTTAGAAATTCCATAATAGATTCCTTTTCTTTTCCCCGGCACCAATACTTGCCTTCTTCATTAATAAAAACAGTTCCTCCGTGTGTCAGCTTATATTTATAACCAGTTTTCCTATAAATCCCTTCTAAGGCAATTGAATATCCATTATTTTTTAATACACCTTTTATTATTCTTTTATATGATTTATTCACAGCTAATCGTCCCCATTAATATTTCGAATATTCTTTAATAATGCTATCAAGAACAGTTTTTGCCGGTTCGGCTACTGCATCCCCAATAATCGGTATAGCCTTGACAGCCTGAAGAATAACCGCCTTTGCAATTTCTGACTTTTGATCCCTCAGGATTTGTTTTAAATTCTTCTTCCTGTGGATGTATTTTTCACCATCTAAATGATTTTCCTCCAGGATTCTTTGGAGTTCTTCTCTCATTTGTTCCTTAGTAGCAACATCAAATGCCTCTACCATCAAATCAACAAACACCGGAGGGGTTACAACGATCAGTTGCTTCGTAAGTCTTTCTTCAGAATAACTTCCGAGCAGATATATTACGTTTTTCAGTTCTGTAAATAATCTCTGATCATAAATGTAAATCTGTACTTTACCGTCAACGAATTCAGCCTTGGGAAGTACATTTTTAAATGATTCTCTCCACTCATAAGCCTCCCTAGGATACTTCAATTCCATTCGCTCCTTAAACGAGCTTACTCTGTTCTGGGTAATACCAAGAACTCTGGAAAGCGAGTAGTCACTATAATCCTGCTCCTGAACGTCTTCTGACTGATACAAGCGATTAAGATAAACTGAAAACATGAATAAATCTACTTCTGCCTTTGGGGTGGTCGCAAAGTTTGTTTTGTAATACATTTCAGCGAGTTTATCAAATGCTTCTGCCTTACTCTTATCATCCGGGAAAAGTACCCTATACCATTCTTCCGAATCGTACTCTATAAACACTCAAATCACCTAATCCTCTCATCAATACAATGGTACTGATTTTAAACATCATAATCTTATGTCGTACGCACATAAACTCATGATAATTATACCACGTTTCTGTCGTATGTGATAGCAATTTGTCAATATAAATAGCATCCTTTGGCGCATTAATTCCTTGTGTTTTACGAATCGGGATAGATTACATCCGAAATTTTTCCAATTATTCTTGAACTCACGGGGCGAATGTGCTATCTTATAATCAAACAAAGGCGCTACCGGTGAATGGTTGGCCAGAATTGTGTCTAACAAGAGACCGCCACTCCAGCAGATTATTGAGTGGCGGTCGAATTATTATTTATCATTTATTGCGTCCGATCATGTATCCGACGCTGAAACACCCTATGCCGAAGCTGAGGATGCCTAAAAACATCTCAATACTGATCATTGGCAACACCTTCCTATACAGTATTCCGCATTTGCGGTGTCTATATTAACGGAAGGTCCAGTCCTTCCGGAGAAGGCCAACCACTCACCATTCTTTGGTAGCACCTATGTCTATTTTTCTACCATGATTTCCATAAATTGTCAAGTATTTATTTACTGTTTTTACATATTATGGCTGCTGTATGATGTGCCATAGATATTATTAATAAATATGCTTCTTTTCAATTCCCGTCGTATTTGATAGCATTATGTCATTATAGATAGCGTTTTATGACACAATCTTTCCGGGTGATTTTATGAATCCGGAAAGGATTAGATTCTTAAGGGAAAACGAAGAACTGACGCAGGAGCAGATGGCAAAGATCCTTGGTTGCAAGAGGTCTGCTTATTCTTTATGGGAGATCGACAAGAATACAATCCCGCTGCACTATCTTAACAAAATGTCTAATGCTTTCTATATCAACATTGATTATCTGGCTTTCCTGTCCGATGAAATGCGGGTTGAGTTTAATAAGAACGATATTGACCGGATAGAGCTGGGACGCAGGATCCGCCTTGCAAGACTGGCTAATAAGTTCTCTCAGGAGAAGCTTGCGGCAAAGCTCAACACCGCTCATTCTGTCATCAGTGCATATGAGTCCGGGAAGACCGCCGTTCCGACCCTGTTTATGATCGAGATCGCACGGATAACCGGGAATACACTTAACTGGTTTTTAAATAAAGAAATCTCTTTGAAGGATCAATAAAAACGCCACCAGAGTGCGGTGATATCTTGACAAATAATCCTAGAGCGAATACCATAAAACCATAAAGGCGCTACCGGTAAATGGTTGGCCGAGTTTATGGTTAAGAGACCGCCACGTCAGCTGATTATTGAGTGGCGGTCAAATTATTTGTTATCATTTATTGCGTCCGATCATAGTAGTGTATGTCTTGCGGCAAGGGAGTATTATGTATGCCGGCCTACTTTGTGCAGGGCAATAGAATCTCCCGCTATCCCGTGCTACCCACAGCGTATCCGAGCCCGGATGGCGAGGAAGTCGGACACAAGCCATGGATGGCGATTGTCCGACGCTAGCGTCACATATACATCACTAAACGGGATAGAGTGGAGATTCCTTGCCCGGAGCACGTAGGCCGGAATGCATAAGACTCTCCTGCCGCAGGCTCACATGCGTAATAAAGCAGATAGTTAGAAAAGACCGCCACTTCAGCTTGAGTGACAGTCGAAATCGTTTTTACAGAGCACGAAAGAGGACATGTAAGGGCCTGGTGCTATCCATAAATAGGAATAATTTTTAAATATTGTATTTATAGAATCTGTATTTCGTGTTAATATATTCAACAAGCTGCCGCATGCGGTAAGTGGTTAGCCGAAACACTATCCCGGTTTGTGGGAGAAATGTGGAGGGGGGTGATGCCAATGGACGTAATTGAATTGATTACTGTTCTTGGATATACCCTGACTGTGTTCAGTCTGGGTATTTGCTTAGGCAGATACACAAAAAAATAACCACTTCCCAGTCCGAAGTGGTTACCAAAAAATAAACACTAAAGGCTGACCGCTTACTCGGCAGCTCTTTTTTATGACTATATAGTATTCTTAATAGGATTATATGTCAAGCCCTTAGCGCGATAGCGGTCGGATTATTTTACCCGGTGACTTCCCTTAACCGTGTCTTCAGGGTTCGGTATCTTTCATATTTTTCAGCCATCAACAAATGAACTGAGCGGAACTGTTCTACACTGTTTGCGTAATCCAATGGCTTGCCTTCAAACTGTTCACATGTAAGGTCGAACTTACAGTCGCCCACTACATTGTAACAATGATAGAATCCGCCGGGGCACAAGATGCCGTAGACTTTTCCGCCGAAGATGTCCTGGGCCAGGAATGCCGTGACTGCACATTGCCCCAGGGTCATGTTATCCTTTGTCCATCTGCTCCTCATCCTGGGAGCGCATGTCTCCGGACACCAGGCCTTAGTCAGTGCATCGTAAAGATCTCTGGGATTCCCGATCCCTTTGTATATTCGATTGATAGGGGCAATATCAGCGTTTTGCCAGCCCCAAAACCTGTATTCTTTCATATTTTCCTTATTCTTTATATTGCTCATCTTTTATCCCGGCGATCCTTTTCATAAGCGCCTCCACGGGAAGGCCCACCACATTGTTGTAGTCTCCGATAGTTTCTTCCACCAGGCGTCTGCCCAAGCCTTGAATACCGTAGGCTCCGGCTTTGTCATTGGGCTCATCTGTGGCTATATATTCTTCTATCTCCTGATCCGAAAGGCTTCGGAACTTTACCTTCGTACATTCTGAAAATGTTTCATTGATCTTCCCGTCCGGAGAGATCAGGGCCACTCCGGTATATACCTCATGCTCTCTGCCCGAAAGAGCCCTGAGCATCGAAAATGCGTCCGCCTTGTCTTTCGGTTTCCCAAGGATCTTCCCGTCAAGGACAACAACTGTATCCGCTCCGATAACAATCGTCTTATCCCGTCTTTTATCTTTTTCATTTTCGGCTACCCAGGAAGCCTTCCGGCTCGCCAAAGACATTACCGTCTCTTCAGCAGTCAGGGCCGGGTCTATTACTTCCTCACATTCAGCCGGGATCACCTCGAACTCCAAGCCGGCCTTTTCCATTAGTTCTTTTCTTCTGGGTG
Organism: Lachnospiraceae bacterium; assembly: GCA_017550165.1. Classification (GTDB taxonomy): domain Bacteria; phylum Bacillota; class Clostridia; order Lachnospirales; family Lachnospiraceae; genus SIG280. Next base: position 52,309 of record JAFZQH010000015.1, read on the forward strand.
ATCCACTGGCCAGTATGACCTTCATCACTCTTATTCCTTCCTTTCCCTGCATATCTCCCCGAAGTCCATATCCATGGCAACCGCGAATGTATACTCCGGATATTTTCCCTTTAATTCTTCAAGTATCTCATTAAAGACCGCCTGGCGGCTTGGTGCATCAAAACTTAAGACAACATCGAAACGGACGGCATTATCCTTTTTGTTGAAATAAAATCCGTGGCTCTGCCTTACATACTCATGGGCCAATACACATCTGCCGATCTCTTCCTTTAGTTTCATAACCTCGGGGTCTTTTGTATTTACAGAGTAAACGCCCACTGCCGTAAGAAGCACCCGATGCTTTGTGTAGACCTCGACCATTATTTCCCTTGTAAGCTCATCAAGCCTTGTAAGAGAACAGTTGTCGTCCAGCTCGATATGGATGGAACCGTTATAGGTGTCGGGTCCGTAATTATGAAGTATAAGATCATACGCTCCCTTCACCTCAGGAAATGAACGTACTGTTTTCTTAATGGCCTGCAGCAGTTCAACATCACCGGGCTCTCCCAGTAGCTTTGATACTGTCTCGGAAAGCATTTCAAATCCGGCTTTGATTATAATTAATGAAATAATAGCTCCGAGATAAGCTTCCAGTGATACATGCATGAATGTAAAGATCAAGGCCGCCACAAGAGTTGCAGAAGATATTACCGAATCAAGCAGGGCATCTTTTCCGGAGTTGACCAGTGAATCGGAATTAACCTTGTCTCCCATCCGTTTTACATACAAGCCCAGAACGATCTTTACAAGGACTGCTATCCCCACCATAACCAGTGATATGATCGAATAGTCCGGTGCCTCCGGATGGATTATGGCCTTAACGGATTCCACAAGGGATGTGATGCCGGCATAAAAAACGATGATTGCAATGATCAGGGAACTGAAATATTCGATCCTGCCGTATCCGAAGGGGTGTTTTTTGTCCGCTTCGCGCCCGGCCAGCTTTGCCCCTATTATGGTGATAACAGAACTCAGGGCATCCGACAGGTTATTTACAGCGTCAAGGATGATCGCGATGGAATTACTGAGTAAGCCTATAATTGCTTTAACGATGACCAAAAACACATTGGCAGCGATCCCGACCACGCTTGTCCTTATTATGAGTTTCTCACGATCCTTCACTTCATCATTTGGCATATTCATCCCCCCATAATCTTTTAAGATGTAAACAACATCATAATATCATATTCTGTCTTTTATTGCTTAAGCATATTCCGATTATCGCCGATATTATCTTAGAAAAGGACTTCTGCGCAAAAATGGATTTTGAAAGCGATAAAACTCCATGAAAGGACGTGAAGTACTTGACTATCTCTGATATTTCAACAAAGTATAACATCACCGCCGCATCTTTTAATGCTCGCATCGCTGATGAAACCTCTGATAATGAAAATGATTTCAAGAGTATGTTCCTGGCTCAGAAACAGCAGCTGGGTGAGAAGATCCTCTCAGGAGACACTACGCCTAAGTTCTCCATCGGGGCGCAGGAATACTCTAATGATGAGTGGAATACACTGATGCGGCGCATCGACATCGCCATCGACTCCGACGATAATTCATCGATCATTGACTACCTAAAGGGTAATGATCGGAACTGCCCATACTCCGCTCTGGCCAAGGACGGGATCATTGAATACAACGGCGTGTTTTTTACATGTGATTATGACAACAATACAATTTGTCTCGGAAGCATGGCCGAAGGTGAAGATATCATAACCGTTAATCTTCCCAGCGGCGGCACTTTAAAGATCAATGCAGACAATGTAGATCAGATTTCAAGGTGTGCCGGGATGTTCACTCCGGAAGATTTGGACGCAATCCTCCGAGCCATTCATGAGCATGAGCACACTAAAAACAAAGAATTCCAGGTTAAAGATGAAATAAGCGCTGCCCTTTTGGGGTAGCGCCTATTTGTTTTTTCCCATTATGATAGTTCTTTTGCCAGCCGTTCTATGGCCTCATTGTCTGCAGCTTTAAGCGATGACTTGATGGTCACTGTGGTTTCGCAGAAGGCCATATCCTTGCTCTTTTCAAACATCCCCTGCATAACGCGTCTTGCTGCGGGTCCCCAGCTTCCGTTCTCTATGAATCCGATCTTGCGGTTCTGGTAGTTTCTCTCCGTAAGGTTATTTATAAAGGTCTCCATACAGGGGAAAATGCCGCCGTTATAGGTTACTGAGGCAAGGACCAGCCTGTCATATCGGAAAGCATCCTCCACGCACTCCGCCATATCTTCTCTTGCCAAGTCTGCCACTACAGTCTTCACACCGGCTTCTTCCAGCTTCGCAGCAAGCTTTTCTGCAGCTTCCATGGTATGCCCGTATATCGATGCCACCGCAATAAGGACTCCCGGTTCTTCCGGCTTGTAGGATGACCAGGTATCGTACTGCTTCAGGTAATGAGACAGATCACCCTGTAAAACGGGTCCGTGCAGCGGGCAGATGATCTTTACATCTGTTCCTGAAAGTGCCTTGAGGAGTTTCTGAACCTGAGCGCCGTATTTGCCCACAATACCGAAATAGTATCTTCTTGCTTCACAGTCCCAGTCCGCTTCCACATCCAACGCCCCGAATTTGCCGAAAGCATCTGCAGAGAACAACACCTTGTCCTTACTCTCATATGCCACCATTACCTCAGGCCAATGAACCATAGGTGCAAAGGTAAATGTCAGCTCGTGCGCTCCCAAAGATAACATCTCTCCGTCTGCCACCGTCTTCCTCTCGCTCTTCGGCGCCTCAGGATAGAACTGATCAAGCAGCCCGAATGTCTTGGCATTTCCCACCAATGTCACATCCGGATACTTTTTTATAAACTCAGAGAGACTTGCGGAATGATCCGGCTCCATATGAAGGATCACCAGGTAATCCGGCTTTTTCCCGGAAAGGGTCTTCTCCACATTTTCAAGCCATTCCCCCGTAAAATGAACATCCACCGTATCCATTACGGCGATCTTCTCATCTGTTATCACATAAGAATTATAAGCCATGCCGTCCGGAACATGGTATTGCCCCTCAAAAAGGTCTGTCTTATGATCGTTAACCCCAACGTAGTGTATGCTATCTGTAATAAACATATGCAATCCTCCTGTAATTGATCCTTTATCTTTTATTTTATGTTGCACATACTCTCGACGGTCTTCTTCAGGGTGGCTTCATACCTGTAGTAGGTCAGGCCGCCATCCAGTTCTTTTGTTCGCTCCGATGCCTTCCCTTCATATTCTTCGTCGGTCTTTTCCAGGTCGAAATACACCACGTATCGTGATCCCGAAAGGAGTATGTCTTCGATGGTCCTGTCGGAGAGACACTCATTTACGATCTCCTTGAAGGCGGAAAGGTTCTGCGGGTCAAGGATGCGTTTGATCCTCCCGAGACTGTCAAGGCCTCTGGGATATAGGAGCCAGAGCTTGGTAAACTCATCATTTACCATGTCCTCAAAGCTCATATCAAAGTGTTCCTTTAGAAGCTTTATGAAGGTACGGATATTGTCCCTGCAGGCGATCATGGCCCCAAGGCCTTCCTGGGCGCTCGTATCGCTTGCCCACGCATAGATCTTGTTTTTTCCCTTGGCATAGTTCAGGATATTTGTCCCTATGACTGTCGCCAGGAATATCTTGATCACAGAGCGCTGTACCACAACGGGGACAACAATCTTAAGCCTCTCCAGTTCATATGTGAGGTCTTCATCACAGGTTGCCTTCCTGTAAACCTCCGCAAAGGCGGAGATCGGAAATGTCATCCCCTCATGGAGGGGATCCATGGCCTCCTGTATGGTCTCGTATATGTCAAGGGTATCCTCGGATACTATCTTCCATAGGAGCCGTTCCTTCTCTATGATAAGCTGAGCCTCCACCATATCATCCGTGCGGTTTGCCACGTTAAGAAGCTCCTCATAGGCAGCCTCGCCCCTTTTGCGGTAGCCTGCCGCCCTGACTTCATCATAGGCGCTGCGGTATTGTTCAAGGTAATCCTTAACGGATATCACTTCAGCCTCGCTGTTTACTTCATTCTGCTGCGTGGCCCCTCCCATGGCCTCCATAGCTGCCCTGCTTAAGAGATTGGAGGATTCGACCTGGATGTCGCTTCCGTAGAATTGCCCCATAAATGCTGCAAAATCCGTCTGTTTTTCACAATGCTCCTTAAATCGTATCTTCCAGTCCTCGATCTCTGCTGCCAACTCCGGGCTTACATTAGGATATGCATCAAACACGGAGACGGTAGGTGCATAGATTGCGGTTTGTATCATATCTAACATGGCATCTCCTCCTGTCTCAATTCAAATTCATAATGGCCGGTGCGGTCTTTCGGGGGAATGGCGAGGCAGGCGGCATATCTTGCTTTCCCAAGTTCTTTCCTGCCCATCTCGGTTATCTGTCCTTTCTTTGCCGAAAGTGAGGACCACAGTTCGTTAAACTCTTTTTCAAAAGCTGCCTTTTCATGGGATCTGTCCGGAGGGTTTTGGGCACATCCGGGAGCATTGGATACAAAGTCCCTGAAACCGGTATCATTGGCGGGAACCAGCTTTCTATACATCTCCTGACCCGCAAGGGATGCAAAACTCTCACATGCCCGATCCATTTCCTCCAGTGCCTTTTTGATATCCCGGCAGTGACGGTCAATCTCATCCTTATCAAATCCGCAGCAGAGTAACTCTACATAGGCCATATAGGCATCATTGAAGGCAGCGATCTTCTGATTCATTTTCAGGTCCCGGGCCGCCACCTTTTTCTCATAGCCCATCTCGTAAGCCTTCATTGGATCAGCCTCTATCTCACGGTATTTTTCATCATAGATCTTCTCAAGCTCCGGCATTTTGTTATCCCGAGCTGCTTCCCTGTAGGCATTCATCTTATCCAGCATCAATGCCTGGGCAGGTGCTGTATAATACTTGGAGTTCTTGATCTTTTGCATGCTGTCATCCACTGTGGAGCATCCTGCTATAAGATCCCGTATCTCGGCGTATACCCGGGCCTGGTTAGGTGTATGGGCACAGGCGGCAAACCGCCTTGCCATCATATCGTATAATTCATGGACTTTATTAATGTCAGACATAAAAATCCCCCTCTCAAAATATCATCACCTCCTTCATTATACTTCCCTTTTTCTTGTTCGTAAAATGAGAATGTGGTAATATAAGGATTATCATTTGCAGTTTGGAGGCTTTACATTGTATAAGGTAGATTTTAACTCACCCATCCATGTTCATTTCATTGCCATCGGCGGCATAAGCATGAGCGGGTTGGCAGAGATTTTATTAAACAGAGGTTTTACCATTTCAGGATCGGATTCAAAGAGATCGGAACTCACCGACCGTCTGGAGGAGAATGGCGCGAAGGTTAGTATCGGCCAGCGTGCTTCCAATATAACGGACGGGACGGATCTGGTAGTCTATTCCGCAGCCATCAGGGAAGATAATCCGGAGTTTGCCGAGGCAGTTAAGCGTGGGATCCCCATGCTTACCAGAGCCCAGCTTTTAGGTGAGATCATGGCCAATTACAAGGTGCCGGTAGCAGTATCCGGAACTCACGGCAAGACTACTACCACCTCAATGATAAGCCAGATCCTTATGGCTAATGATTGCGATCCCACCATTACCGTGGGGGGCATGCTGGAGTCCATCGGCGGTAATATCCGGGTGGGGCATTCAGATTTTTTTGTTACAGAGGCATGTGAGTATACCAACTCATTCTTAAGCTTCTTCCCCAGGATCAGCATCATCCTTAATGTGGAAGAAGACCACATGGATTTCTTTAAAGACATCGGACATATAAGGAAATCTTTCCGGAGTTTCGCAGAGCTTACTCCCGAAGACGGTACCCTTATAATTGGAGGAGATATAGAAAAATATGAGGAACTCACAGCAAATGTCAAAGGCTCTGTGGTGACATTCGGTCTTTCAAGTGATTGCGATTATTCGGCAGATAACATCACATATGATGAGCTGGCGCGCCCTTCATATGACCTTATATATAAAAAGGAACATACGGGGATCCGTATCACTCTTGGTGTCCCCGGGGAGCACAATGTGTCCAATTCCCTGGCAGCCATTGCTTTTGCCCGTGCTATAGGCCTTGAATATGGTCAGGCTGCAGCCGGGCTTAGGGAATTCACGGGAACGGACCGCAGATTCCAGTTCAAAGGCAAGCTGGGCGGGATAACTATTCTAGACGACTACGCCCATCATCCTTCGGAGATACGTGCAACCCTCACTGCTGCGAGAAAGTGCGCCCACAAACGTATCGTTGTAGCCTTCCAGCCACACACCTACAGCAGGACCAAGGCTTTCCTGAAAGAATTTGCAAATGCCCTTTCCCTGGCCGATATTGTTGTTTTGGCCGATATATATGCGGCCCGTGAAAAGAACACATACAACATTTCCTCTGAGGATCTTTTGGCCGTCCTACAAAGTATGGGAGTGGACAGTGCCTATTTCCCCACATTTGACGAAATAGAAAATTACCTGTTGCAAAAATGCACAGAGGGAGACCTGTTGATAACTATGGGGGCCGGAGATATTGATATGGTGGGAGATAAACTCTTGGGAAGATAATTATCCACATAATCCACATTCGAGCCTGTGACTTACGCACAGTTCAATGTGGATTTTTCATTGACCTGATTTTTCAAGGAAAGACTATTGATGAATTCTTTGTCAAGGGACTTTTATCCACATTTTTCTGATGGACCAAAGCCCTGAAAACACTGGTCATTTCAGCAATTCTACCTATTGAATTTTGCCCTTCATGTGCTATAGTAAGAGAACATAAATCACGAGGGGAAAAGATTAATGTCAGAGGATGTTAAATTGCGGCGCAGAAATGAATCCGCTGCGACGCCGGTTTCAAATATTTTTATAGATAAATACATGACTGACGCTAACGGCGAATACGTCAAGGTTTATCTGTATCTTTTAAGATGCATCAATGCAGATCTCAGCAATCTGTCCATATCGGATATAGCCGATCACTTTGAGACTACTGAAAAGGATGTTAAGCGGGCCCTGCAGTATTGGGAGAAGATGAAGCTTCTTAATCTGGAATACACCGGAAAGAAGCTTACTTCCATCGACCTTCTTGATATACGGGAAGAGGAGGAGATGCTGCAGGATACAGTTCAGCTTAAGAAGAAGACTGTATCCCGGACCAAATCCGAGCCTTCCAATATTTCGGAATTCAGGACTTCGTCCGCAGATGAGGAAGAACTGCAGATGCTTCTTTTCGTTACGGAAAAATATCTGGGCAAGACACTGTCTCCCACTGAGATTGACAAGATTATTTATTTCAGGGATTCACTGCAGTTCTCATCAGAGCTGATCGAATACCTGATCGAGCATTGTGTATCAGCCGGATATAAAAATATGAGATCTATTGAGAAGATTGCCCTAAGCTGGCATGAGGAGGGTATCTCCACTCCGGATGAGGCCCGGACTCATTCCCTTACCCATTCCAAAGTATATGCGGCCATAGTCCACTCACTCGGTATAAGCGGACGTATGCTCAATTCTTCCGAACTTGGGTTTGTCAGCAAATGGATCAATTCATACCATTTCAATGAGGATATCATCAGGGAAGCCTGCAACAGGACCATCGAATTCACGGGACAGGCAAGCTTCAAGTACGCCGACTGCATACTGGACCGTTGGGCCAAGGCGGGAGTCACTGCCCTTGACGACATTAAGGTTCTGGATGAGAAGCATAATGTTTCCAAGACCACAGCAAAGAATACGGCGAATACAACCAAAGTTAAAAAGATATCGGGCGACCGTAATAGATTCAACAATTTTTCCCAAAGAGACTATGACTACAATTCCCTGGAGAAACAGCTCCTTGGTAATGTAGGCAACGGTAACTGATCGTAAGGAGTAGCATGGGCATAAGAAGCGATATACATTCTGCTGTAATGCAGGAATATGACATGAGGCATTTTTTATCCCGTCAGGAACTGGATAAAAGGATCGACGAGGTGTATAATAAGAATCCCAGATTCTCCGCTATTGATGAAGAGATTGCCAATGCCTCTGTTGATTATGTGAAGAAGAGATTATCAGATCCCGGGACAGATATCCCACCTTTGGCATCGGTGCTGGCGGACCTTAAAGAAGAACGCAGGGGTCTTCTTGAATCCATGGGATATTCAGAAGATTACCTGACACTCCGGTATTTCTGTAAAGACTGTCATGATACAGGATATACAGGCGGAAAGAGATGTCACTGTTACAAGGAGCTCGCCACCAGGTACATGTATCAGGACACTAATCTTAAGAACATTGATGCATCTCAAACCTTTGAGAGTTTTACTTTTGATTATTACGACGATTCCTACACGGATCCCGTAACAGGCAAAACCCCTCTTGCATCTGCAAAGGAAGCCTATGACAAGGCACTGCATTTTGTAAAGAACTTTGGTGAAGGATCCGGGAACATATTCATATACGGAGACACAGGGGTCGGCAAGACTTTTCTCCTCAACTGTATCGCCAACGAACTGATCAATATGAACAGCTCGGTTATATATTTCACAAGTTTCGAATTATTCGATTCCATTGCGCGGTACACCTTCCGTGAGAATAACCCTGATGCCATATATGATCACCTTTTCGAATGTGATGTGCTTCTTATAGATGATCTGGGGACGGAACTGGTCAACTCTTTTGTTTCTTCCCAGCTGTTTCTTATCGTTAACGAGCGGATCCTTAATAAAAGATCCACCATCATTTCCACCAACCTGTCCGTTAACGATATCATTGACAATTATACTGAAAGAACATTCTCCCGGATATCAATGGCTTATGATATAATTAAGCTCACCGGGGCGGATATTCGTATAAAAAAGAAGATCCATTAGCTTTTAGAAACATCGGAGGTTATTTATGAAACAGGAAAATGTTGCTCTTAACAATATCCCAGTGGGTGCTCTCGGGCTGATACCCATGCCGGGTACCGAAGAGCTGGGGCAGAAAGTCAATGATCATCTGGTAAGATGGCGTAATGAAGAGGAGAATGATGACTATAACCACTCCTTTGTGGGCTATCACAGGGATAACTACATCCTTAAGGTTGCCACCCCCAGATTCGGTTCCGGTGAAGGTAAGGGAATCCTCAAAGAGTCTGCCAGAGGATATGACATATTCTTATTATGTGATGTGACTAACCACAGTCTCACTTATAAGATGTTTGGTGAGGAGAATCATATGTCTCCTGATGATCACTTCCAGAATGTGAAGCGTATCATCGCAGCCTTAGGAGGCAAGGCCCACAGGATTACCGTTATCATGCCCTTCCTTTATGAGGGGAGGCAGCACAAGCGTACTACCCGTGAGTCCCTGGACTGTGCATTGGCCCTGCAGGAACTGGTGAACATGGGCGTTGAGAACATCATCACATTTGATGCACACGACCCAAGAGTTCAGAATGCCATTCCTTTAAGCGGGTTTGAGACAGTTACCCCTTCATATCAGTTTATAAAAGGACTGCTTCGTTCCTTTGATGATCTTCAGATAGACAGCGATCACATGATAATCGTTTCTCCTGATGAGGGCGGAACCAACCGTGCGGTATATCTCGCTAACGTATTTGGACTTGAGATCGGTATGTTCTACAAGCGCCGCGATTATTCTACCATAGTTAACGGTTCCAACCCTATTGTGGCACATGAATTCCTCGGATCCTCTCTGGACGGCAAGGATGTTATCATTATCGACGACATGATCTCTTCCGGTGGAAGTATACTTGATGTTGCCGCAGAGTTGAAGAAGCGTAATGCCAACAGGATTTTTGTAGCTGCCACCTTTGGTCTCTTCACCAACGGTCTGAAGAAATTTGATGAAGCATATGACAAGGGCCTGATCGATAAGATCCTTACCACCAACCTGGTATATCAGTCTCCGGAACTCTTATCCAAGCCCTGGTACACCAGCTGTGATATGAGCAAATATATCGCTTTCCTTGTGGATAAGCTTAATAATGATTCTTCCATCAGTGAACTGCTCAATCCTTATGATAAGATCCAGACTCTGGTCAACAACTACAAAAATAACCAAAAATAATCTATATAAAAAGGACCCGACCGGGTCCTTTTTCAATTATATAATGGTTCCTGAAGATCAATGGGTTCAAGTCCCTGATGAATATCCTCCATATAACGCTTCCAGATACTTATGGGGGTATTGACTACTGTTCCCGGCAAGGTCTGTGGCATATCATAACCTACCCAGGTTGCGGTAGTATAGTAATGGGTAAATCCTATGAACCAGCTGTCCTTATTGTCATTGGTAGTTCCGGTCTTTCCTGCACAGGGCATGGAAGAAAGGGCATATCCCCTCCCGGTCCCGTAAGCCATAACAGATTTCATCATATCCACCATCATTCTGGCGGCATTAACCTGATATACCTGAGAGGCTTCTTCTTTTCTCTCCCAGATAAGATTCCCGGTGGAATCAATGATCTTCACTATACACGTGGGTTCACGGAAGGCTCCGTCATTTTCAAGCGTCGAATATGCTCCTGCCATCTCCACTGCCGAAACCCCGTAAGTGAATCCGCCGAGAGCAATAGGCAGAACATAGTCAGACTGGGCCAGATGGGTAAAGCCCATATTGAACAGGTACTTTAATCCCACACCGGGAGTAAGGGTCTTCAGGGTATTCCATGCCACGGTATTCTTAGATACCGCCACTGCATTCCTGAGGGTCATCTCCCCGGCATAATATCCGTCGGCGTTCACAGGACCGTCTTCTATTGGTTCGTCCACCACTATGGTGTCGGGGGTATATCCCCTCTCCAACATAGGCGTGTATACAAGAATGGGCTTGATGGTACTTCCCGGCTGCCTGTAACTCTGGTAAGCGCGGTTTAGGGTATAGCCCACCATCTCCTGAGTCCTGCCACCCACTATGGCCTCCACGTATCCGGTGATATTGTTGATGCATACCGCTGCACCCTGGAGCTGATATACACCTTCCTCGTTCGTACTGGTGTAATAGGACAGGGCGCTGTCCATCTGAGCCTGAAGCTTGGCCTGTTTTTCCAGATCGATAGATGTAAATATCCTGTAGCCTCCGGTATAAAGCTTCTTCTGGCAGTCGGAGTATGCTTCAGCATAATCCTTATCATATTCAAGCTCTTTCTCAGTGGAATCAAATTCATATTGGAACTTGAAACCCGTAGCCTCCATCAGGGCCCTTGTTGCGCAGTTATAGGTGTAGGTCTCAACATAATTTCTCTTCTCAGTGTCGGACATTTTAAGTGTGATCTGGGTGTTGCAGGCTTCGTCATACTGGGTTGAGTTGATAATGCCGTCCTCATACATCATCCGCAATACCATATCTCTTCTCGTAATGGTATTGTCAAAATGCTCTATGGGATCATACATGGAGGGCTTATTGGGAATTGCACACAAGAATGCGATCTCAGACAGATTAAGCTGGGACACATCCTTGCTGAAATATCCCCTGCTTGCCGCCTGGATCCCATAATGACCATTGGCAAAATATATGTTGTTGATATAGAATTCCAGTATCTTATCCTTAGAGTATATCTTCTCAAGCTCCATGGCAATAAAGATCTCTTCTACCTTACGCTGCCAGGTCTTCTCATATGACAGGAACATATTTCTGGCCAGCTGCTGGGTTATGGTACTGGCGCCCTCAGTAGGTGTCCCGTTCTCTATCAATGCCTTAATGGCACGAAGTATGGCCTTATAGTCCACTCCGCTGTGCTCGTAGAACTTCTTATCCTCGGTTGTGATAAATGCTTTCTTTACATACAAAGGGATCTGGTCATATGAGAGATAATACACATCTTTCTCTCCCACCAGCTTGGATATCAATTCATCGTTCCTGTCATAGACCAGACTTGTCTGAACAGCGCGGAAGCTCTCTTCCGTGGTGGAACGGGCAAGCCGCACCGCCTCATCCTTCAGTTTTTTGACGGTAGCACCGGTGCCCGAGAAATAATATACCCCCATAACGATGAGTACAAGAATAATGAGAAAAAGCTGGAATTTAAGAAAACCGCGAAGTTTACTTTTTTTCTTCTTTTTCTTTTTCTTCGGCTTCTCTTCAGTTGTATCAGTACTTTCTTTCTCTTCTTCCGGTTTCCCGGGGCCCTCTTTTTCCTCCGGTTTGACAATTACCGGACTTTTTGCGTCCCCTTTGGATCCTTTATCGATCTCATCATCCCGGATCTCGGGAATATCCCGATCAATATCAATCCTCTCAGGACGCTCTTTGGAAGTTGTGGCCCGCACCGGACGCTTAGGATTCTGAGCCATAGACTGAGTGCTTTCCTTATCTCTTATATGTCAAAAACAGGTTCCCTGCTTCCGAAAACATGGTCCTTGAATCAGACAGGCTGATCTTCTTGGCGTTGCCCTCAGACGGGCTTGCAACCGTAATATTATATATATCATAAGCCACTATGAGTACCGCCTGTCCCTTGTCGTTTACGGCAAACACCGGCGCGCCTTCGCTGATGAAATTAAGTGCACAATCAAGGCCGCAACCGCTTAGGTTGACCACCTGTACATTCAGGGTTTTCTCAAGTATCTCCACCGGGCTCATTCCGGAGTCCAGCATGCTCTTCACATCCGTGTTAATACCCATATGTGCCAGCATTTCCTTAAGGCAGGCCTCATAGCTGGAACCTCCCGAAGAGGTAACGTCATATCCTGCAAGCTCTTTCTGCCTGCTTTTCTGTCCCTTGATCCACAGATATGCTCCTTTCCCGTCCAACACCACACCGGAAGCAGCGTCCCCTGCCGCTATAACTTCCTCGGTCCTTGGCGAGATGCAGTTTATCTCCCCTGCAGCATAAGCGTAGAACACGCTCTCTTTATCAAATGACATTCCGTTATCAACAGTATTATCCTTATTTTTATAATACTTATCATCCGTTTCCGGATGGGCTGCATGGGGGCTTCCCTCCGCAAAAACATAGCCCCTCTGCTGTTTCCTGTCACGGGTACTTACCATGGCAACCTTGTTACCGATCCTGTTGTTCTCTTTAAGATTGACGATACTGTCATCTGAGGCCGGTGAATGGTTGCTATCCTTCGTAACGCGCTTCAGCATTATCTTGGTTCCCTCTATGTAAGCCCTGCTTATGAGGTACTCAGATTGCTCGTACTCTTTGGCATCCCCCTTATCATCCGCAATAGTCATCTTATGCATCAGGAAAAGCCGATTGCCCACGGAGTCCGTGATAATATCACTGTCATATGCGGTTCCGTATACAATATCCGTTCCCAGAAAGCCCGCAGGGTAGATCTTGCTACCCTCAGGTGCAGAAATGACATAGGTCTTCCCTGTATCAAGGTTCATGACCGTGATCTCTGTTATATCATACTTTGACTTATTATTACTGATGGCGATCAGGTGTCCATCATCAGAGACAGAGTAGATATCCTTTGACAGTTCCTTAGCAACGGACTTAATACTCTTATCCCCCAGATTGATACGATACAGTTCTTCTGCGTAGGAAATATAAAGATCATTATGATCATTCAGATAGAGAACCCCTCCTACAATTCCCTTGAGAACCCGGAAGGGCATGGAAACTTTTATGTATACATCTTCCTTGATCTCCTTGCTCTGAGCATTGTAGTTATATACCGATATTCCCGTTTCTCCTTCATGCTCACCGCCATTAAAGTATCCCACAACCGCAAATGTAATATTACCGGACTCAGAGACCTTGATGATCCGGATATCGTGATCATCATTATTAGCTCTTTCGTCTCTTACGTCTTTCCCGATATACCCGAAAAGCTTGCGCATAACACCGGTTCCGCTGTTAAAGGAAAACAGTTCTCCGTTGCTGACAAAGGCCACTACGGCTCCCAATTCACTGGTCTTGCAGTCATTTTCCGGGTCAGCTATCCCCAGGAGCAGTGCGCCTTCACTTACCATGATGTTATTGATATCATATATCTGCTCCATGGTCCTGTTGAAATCCAGGATATACATCTTCCCATCGGTCTTTCTTATACGATAGTACTCCCGGATATTATACAGGGTGTACAGATCCGTGCTGTCGGGATCATCAACCTTAAGGACATAATCAGCCCTCATTCCCGTGAAGGAAGAATTGATCTCGCTAAAATTATACACGGGCTCGGTGTACTCTGACACCTTCATACTGCCCCAGGTAATATTGTCATAACTGCTGCCGATGTTAACTTTATTGAATACATTATTGTTAACATCGGTCCTGATCTCCAGGTAATTGGAGATAGCTTCATTGGCGGACTTGTTGAAGGTATTCCTATGGAAGTCTTTGGCAAATGACAGGGCCTCCAGATACTCACGCTCTCCCGGGAACATGATCCGGGTGCAGTAAGATATCTCTTCTTTTGCCGTATCTACGATCAGCTTTAAATAATATTCCTTGTTGTCTTTGATCCTGGTAGATACATCGATCACCCCGGACACAAATTTGCCGTCATCCTTAAGATCATTTACCGTTCCTTCCGCAATGACCTTTCGTCCGACGTACTCCATAGCCTGATACTTCACACTCTTGATGTTATTGCCGTACTTCTCCAGATCAAATGGGATCAATCCGTCAGAATTCATGGGATAAACCCAGTTCCTCAGCTGGGTCTCGTCCATCTCCCCCTTATATCCCCTTATGATGTTAAACCTCTCATTTTCCTTTTCCATGTACATAACAGGAAAAGTCGGTTCCGAGGTATCGTAGGAATCAAGCCCGTCCCCACGGTTGATCACTATGCTTGTGACAAGCCATGCTATGATAAAAATACCCAAAAAGGGAAGTACCCTTATAAGAATATACCTGATCTTCATATCAAGTCTCCATGCAGAACAATAAAAATAGTCATGATGTATTCACATCATGACTATATTATAAAACGTATTTGAGATAAAGGACAACCGCTTAAACGAAAATGTATGAACTTTTATCTCTTACCTGCCGCAAAGATCCAGTCTTACAAGGGCTTTCTTCAAAGCTATCTCCGCACGTAAAACATCGATGCCTTCATCCTTGGATGCAAGTCTGGCCTCAGCACGCTCTTTTGCACGCTGCGCTCTGTCGACATCAATCTCATCCGGCCACTCTGCCACCTCCGCAAGGATGGAAACAGAATCGCCCAAAACCTCCGCAAAGCCTGCATGTACGGCAGCTTTCTTACCTCCCTGATCATCAGTTATGGTAAGAATACCCGGCTTGATGGCTGTTGTAAGAGGAATATGATTCTTATATATTCCAATATCACCTTCAGAAGCAGTGAACTCAACCATCTCTGCCGCGCCCTCATAGAATACTCTGTCAGGGCATATGATCTTGATCTTAAAATTCTTATCGTCAGCCATATGGTCTCTCCTAATGCTCTGCGTTATATGCGGCAACTACATCCTCAATATTACCCTTCATCAGGAAGTAGCTCTCGGGAATCTCATCATGCTTACCATCGATGATCTCCTTGAATCCCTGGATAGTCTCGTTAATGGGGACATACTTTCCTGCATAACCCGTAAACTGTTCTGCAACTGAGAAAGGCTGTGAAAGGAATCTCTGGATCTTTCTTGCTCTGGCAACAACGATCTTATCATCCTCTGAAAGTTCGTCCATACCGAGGATAGCAATGATATCCTGCAGTTCCTTATACTTCTGTAATATCTCCTGTACCTTACGGGCTGTGTTAAAGTGATCCTCTCCTACTATACGGGGATCCAGGATCCTTGATGTAGAATCAAGCGGGTCTACAGCCGGATATATGCCCATCTCGGCGATGGAACGCGCCAGCGTCGTGGTAGCATCCAGATGGGCAAATGTAGTCGCGGGAGCCGGGTCGGTCAAGTCATCGGCAGGCACATATACAGCCTGAACTGATGTGATGGATCCGTTCTTGGTAGATGTGATACGCTCCTGCAGGGCACCCATCTCCGTAGCCAGCGTAGGCTGATAACCAACGGCTGAAGGCATACGGCCCAAGAGTGCGGACACCTCGGAACCTGCCTGTGTAAAACGGAAAATGTTATCAATGAAAAGAAGTACGTCCTTACCACCTTTATCACGGAAGTATTCCGCCATGGTAAGTCCCGTAAGACCAACCCTCATTCTTGCTCCGGGGGGCTCGTTCATCTGTCCGAACACCATGGTGGTCTTATCGATAACGCCCGATTCCTTCATTTCGTAGTAAAGGTCATTTCCTTCTCTTGTTCTCTCACCAACACCGGTGAATACTGAGAATCCGTCATGCTCTGTTGCAATATTATGGATAAGCTCCTGAATAAGAACCGTCTTACCAACACCGGCACCTCCGAAGAGACCGATCTTACCACCCTTCTGATAGGGGCAGAGAAGATCTACGACCTTAATACCGGTCTCAAGCATCTCAGTGTTCGTAGCCTGTTCTTCAAATGACGGGGCTTTTCTGTGAATGGGAGAGTACTCCACGTCAGTGGGGGCCTCCTTCTCATCTATAGGCTGTCCTAAAACGTTAAAGATACGTCCTAATGTATTCTCGCCAACGGGAACCGTAATGGGGGCACCCGTAGCTTCTGCATCCATACCACGTACCAAACCGTCTGTAGAGCCCATGGCGATACAACGTACCGTATCATCACCCAAATGCTGTGCCACTTCCACTACCAGCAGACTGCCATCCTCATGGCGTACGTTGATAGCTTCATTAATCTCCGGCAGATTGCCTTCGGAGAACTTAATGTCAAGTACGGCACCGATGATCTGAGTGATTTTACCTATATTCTTATCTGCCATTCGCTTTACTCACTCCTTTATTAGTCTTGTGTCGTGCTTATGCCGCTAACTTATGGCATCCGCACCTGCAATAATTTCTGTTAATTCCTGTGTAATAGATCCCTGACGGGCTCTGTTGTACTTTAATTCCAGGTCATTGATCATTTCTTCAGCATTGCTTGTAGCCGAATCCATAGCCTGCATACGCGCACCGTTCTCACTGGCTACTGCTTCTATGAGTGCTCCGTAGAAAAGGCTTGTCAGGTATTTCGGAATGATGTCATTAAGAGCTTCTTCTTCATTAGGCTCATAATTCATCAACAGATTAACCTGTGCCTCCTCATCGCTCTGGTTCTCCAGATCCACCGGGAGAAGCCGCAGCAATGTAGGCTGATGGCTCACCGTATTCTTAAATGATGTGTATGCCAGATATATCTCTCCGATCTCGCCTGCAGCAAACTGTTCAAGCACAGCCTTGCATATCTCGGCGGCATCCTCATACAATGGCTCCTCGATAACCTCACCATAATCATGGGTTATGTTGTATCCCTTACGGGCCAATGCTTCATACCCCTTCTTACCGATGGAATAGATCTCTGTTGTCTCCTTATCAAAACCGCTGTCTGTGATAAGCTTGACAACGTTGGAGTTATATCCTCCCGCAAGTCCTCTGTTGGAAGTGATCACGATGATCGCCCTTCTGTCGGACTCGCCTCCCGTGAGATAGGGATGCTCAATATTACCTGACTTGGCAAGAATGGAGCACACTGTATTGTACATCATTGTAAAATATGGCTTGGCATTCTCTGCACGAGTCTTGGATTTCTGCAGTTTAACGGTAGAAACAAGCTTCATGGCTTTAGTGATCTGCTGAGTACTTTGAATACTGCCTTTTCGCCTTTTTATGTCCCTCATTGAGGCCATAATATCACCACTTTCTCAACTTGAATTCTATTTAAACTGTTCCTTAAACTCTTTAATAGCCTTAATAAGCGCCTGCTCGTTAGATTCCGACATAACCTTGGAATTCTTGATATCCTGTGGGATCTCGGGATACTTCGTTTTAATGAACTCAAAGAGCTCCTCTTCGAAACGGAGTACATCTGCTATATCAACATCGAGAAGGTACTTGTTTGTAACAGCGTAAATAATGATAACCTGATATTCTACAGGCATGGGCTTGTATTGCGGCTGCTTTAATACTTCCCTGATCCTTTCACCTTGGGCAAGTTTCATCTTTGTATCATCATCGAGTTCTGAACCGAACTGTGAGAATGCTGCAAGTTCTCTAAACTGTGCCAGCTCCACACGGATAGGAGCAGCTATCTTCTTCATAGCCTTAATCTGTGCGGATCCACCAACACGAGATACGGAAAGACCTGCATTGATAGCCGGTCTGAAACCGGAATTGAACATTTCGGTCTCGAGATAAATCTGTCCGTCAGTGATGGAGATAACATTAGTCGGAATATATGCAGAAACGTCTCCTGCCTGGGTCTCAATGATGGGAAGGGCTGTCAGAGATCCTCCGCCCAAAGCATCTGACAATCTTGATGCTCTCTCAAGAAGTCTTGAATGCAGGTAGAATACATCTCCGGGATATGCCTCACGTCCGGGCGGACGACGAAGGAGCAAGGAGAGTGTACGGTAAGCCGTAGCATGCTTGCTCAGGTCATCATAGATAACCAGAACATCCTCTCCGTTCTCCATCCATTCCTCACCTATGGCACATCCTGCATAAGGTGCAATATACTGTAAGGGTGCAAGCTCACTGGCTGTCGAAGCAACAACCGTGGTATAAGCCATAGCGCCGTACTCTTCAAATGTACTAACGATCGACGCAACCGTGGAAGCCTTCTGGCCGATGGCTACGTAGATACACTTAACACCCTGTCCCTTCTGATTGATAATGGTATCAATGGCGATAGCGGTCTTACCCGTCTGCCTGTCACCGATGATCAACTCACGCTGTCCCCTTCCGATGGGAACCATGGAGTCGATAGCCTTGATACCTGTCTGTAACGGTGTATCAACGGATTTTCTCTCGATTACACCGTGAGCAACTCTTTCTATCTGACGAAACTTATTCGTCTCGATCGGTCCTTTTCCGTCTATGGGCTGGCCCAGTGCATTAACAACACGACCAATCATAGCATCGCCTACAGGAACCTCAACTACCCTTCCGGTTGTCTTAACGGTATCACCCTCGTTGATGTTCTTGTGGTCACCAAGTAAAACGGCACCAACATTGTCCTCCTCGAGGTTCATAACCATACCGTAGATTTCACCCGGAAATTCAAGCAGCTCGCCCTGCATAGCGTTTTCAAGACCATGTATACGTGCTATACCGTCAGCAACCTGGATAACAGTACCTACTTCAGATACTTCAAGCTGCGCAGCATATCTTTTTACCTGTTCTTTTATAACTGAACTTATCTCTTCCGGTCTTAAATTCATGGAGCGCATCCACCTACTTTCCTTTACTGTTAGTCATCAGGACTTAACCTATCTGGATCTTGGTGAGATCCTTGGTCAGTTCATAAATCCTTGTCCTGATGCTGCTGTCAACTACGCGGTCGCCGATACGGATCACCATTCCGCCTATAAGATCCTTGTCAACCTTGTAATCGATCTCAAACTGTACATATTTTGTGGTCTCAAGCAGTCTTTTTTCAACCTGTGACTTCTGCTCCGGAGACAACTCCATGGCACTTGTAACACTTGCCACTCCGATATTCTTGTACTCCTTGACTCTGTCAATGAAATACTTGAATATGTCCTCCATGGAACTTTCACGGTTCTTCTCAACGATCATGTTGATAAGTCCCAGAAGTTCACGGCTGATCCGCCCGTCAAATACGGACCCGACTACCTGGATCTTCTCTTCCTTACTTATCTTAGGGTGATCAAGCAGCTTTGAAAGCTCCGGATTCTCCTTGAGGATCTCTGCTATGGCTTTAACCTCTTCCACATAGTCATCGATCTTATTCTCTTCAAGGGCCAGTTCAAACAAAGCATCACCATATGTCTTTGATATCAGCTTAGCCATGTTTTATCACCCATCTCTCTTAAGGTCTCTTCTACCAGTGAATCCTGAATGGTAGTATCTATAGAAGCAGACACAACCTTGCCGGCCATGGCAGAAGCTATGGTGATCATCTCTTTCTTAACGTCATCAACGGCACGTTTCTTCTCAAGAATAGCTTCTTCATTTGCCCGGGCAATGATCCTCGCTGCCTCCTCTTTGGCTTCAGCCACTATCTTAGCCTCATTTGCCAAAGCCTTCTTACGGGCTGCGCTTAATATCTCATCTGCTTCCCTGTCGATATCTTTAAGTTTTGCTTCATATTCTTCCCGCAACTGCTTAGCGCTTTCTCTGTCAGCGATCGCACTGTCGATATCATCCTTGATCTTGTCCTGACGTTTTTTAAGGAAGTCTCTTACCGGATTGAACAGAAGGTAAGATGCCAATATGAACAGAACAAGAACGGCAATCATGGTCAAAACAGCGTCTGCCAATAACTGCAGGTCGAGATCAAATAATCTACTCAACGTCCAGCCTCCTTTCGTTAATTCTTTTTAAGATAATATTATTCAAAAGACGGCTGTTAGCCAACAAGCGGCTTAACGAATAACAGAAGCATGGCAATAAGAAGACCGTAAAGACCTGTTGTCTCTGCAACGGCCTGTCCGAGTAACATGGTGGATGTAATATCGCCTTTAGCTCCCGGATTTCTTCCAACTGCGTTAGCTGCATAACCTGCTGCAATACCCTGGCCGATACCAGGTCCGATACCTGCGATAACCGCAAGGCCTGCACCGATTGCTGAACATGCTAAGATTAAATCGTGTCCTGTAATATTCATAAATATTTTCCTCCTTATTATGCGAAGATGCTTTAGCATCTTTGCAGATGGTCCGCTCATCGCTTGGAGCGGTTAGATTAAAAAAACATCGCAGATGTTTTTTCCTCGTAGTTGTTAGTTGTCTCCGATCTTGTCTCTGATGTAAGTCATGGTCAGCATACAGAATACGTATGTCTGAATGGCTCCCGAGAAAAGATCAAAATACACATGGAGTATAGCCGGCCAACCCGTTGCTATAACTCCCAGCAGCCCGTAAACAAGGGCCATCATAACCGTTCCCGAAAGAACGTTTGCGAATAGACGCAAGGACAGCGATATGGGAACCGCCACTTCTCCGATGATGTTGATGGGCGCCCATATGGGCCATGGATCGCACAAACCTTTCAGAACGCCTATGGGCTTGTTGTATTTGAAATTGTTAAACTGAATAAGACTGAATGTCATCACTCCCAAAGGGAACGTAACACCATAGTCAGCCGTAGGCGGCCTGAGTCCCAACAGACCGGATATATTGCTGAATAGAATGAACATAAATATGGTCCCGATATAGTTACGGAATTTAGGAGCATACTTGTCCATATTCGTACCAACCATGTTGTCCACAGCCTCAACCGCAAGCTCGGCTATGTTCTGGAATGTCCCGGGGATCTCATCTGCCTTGCTCATCTTAACTCTCACACATATCATGAATACAATGAGTATCAGCAAAACGATCAGCAGGCATACATGGGTGGTGGTGATCCATACGGTCTGTCCGAAAAGTTGATACGAGAACACGCCATGGATCATAAAGTCCACATCTGCCGCTCCAGCAATAATACTATTCACATTTTCACCTCCCTTTTAGTTTCGCCTCTTGCTTTAAGAATAATTTTATGGGTAAACGGCTGAAGATACGCCGCTACTTTCAATGTCATGATCCCGAGGAAGCAGGGAACCACCGCATATTTCAGAAAAAAGGCCAAAAGCCCGAAGATAACGAACACCACAAGGTATCTTATAACGGAGTGTTTGATAATATGCCCTTTGGCCCCTTCTCCCATGTCCATCCCCGTAACCAGCGCCCACTCCATATGCGCCGCCATGGCAAGGGAACAAACGATACCTATCCATAATCCCAGGGCGAACAAGGCCTGATCCTTCACAAAAAAGAATCCTATGATCTGGATAATGGCGCCGAGTATCACGATCTCCAGGAACAGTTCCTTAAGGACGCTGCTCGCGTTCTTCATCACTATCTTGCTCCTTCTTTTTCTTGTCATCTTTATACACGGATCTGGCCAGAATATATACATTCCGGAAACCCGCAAGGGCCCCTAAAATAAAGAAAGGAACCGTAATAATAGGCGCAGACAGCTTGTCTGCCACAAACATCCCCAAAAACATACACAAAACAATGGGTACGATCATACTTATCCCGAACTGGGTAACAAGCACCAACGTCTTTTGGACATCTTTGTTCATGTCTGAGTATACGGTCCTTTCGCAAAATTTACGCTAAATATTATACCAAATTCCCCGAAAAAAGTCCATATGCAGACAATTACATATTTATTGACCAGTTTTGTTACTTTTTAAGGAATGTCGGTACCTCTATGTTATTCAATGTTCTGGTTGGCTTAACCGGATCGGGAATGGTAATTCCCTGAGTCGCTGCCGGCTGAGGATGCGGCGTGGGGGCAGGTGACGGAACAGCCGCCGGCGACGCAGCGGAAGTTACGGAAACTTCCGGTCTGACAAAAGGCTTATCCGCGGAAGAGCCTATGCCCTTATAAGAGAACTTGTTCTGTGGGCCGTCAAGCCCCGTGGCGATCAATGTAACAGTAACATGATCGCTGCCCTCGTCCTCAACTATGGAACCGAAGAACATGGACGCATCTTCCCCTACGATACCCGTGATATAATCAGTAGCCTCACTGACTTCAAGCAGTCCCACATCTCCGCTGAAGTTAACAATTACATGACTTGCATGATCGATCTTAGTCTCAAGAAGAGGACTGTTGACCGCCATCTTAACAGCATCAAGACATTTGTTGGCACCGGTAGCCTCTCCCATTCCGAAATGGGCCAATCCCTTGTCCTTCATTACAGTCCTGATATCCGCAAAATCCAGATTAATAAGACCCGGCTTGGTGATAAGGTCGGTAATGCCCTGAATGCCCTGCTGAAGGACCATATCTGCCTTCTCCAGTGCCTTTGGCAGGCTGGTATTACGATCTGATATCTCAAGAAGTTTGTCATTGGGTACCACGATAAGCGTATCCACAAATTTCTTAAGTTCCTCTATTCCGCCGTCTGCATTCCTCTTGCGAACGCTTCCCTCATATTTGAAGGGTCTGGTTACCGCTCCCACCGTAAGGATCCCGGCACTCTTGGACATATCCGCAATAATGGGCGCCGCACCGGTTCCGGTTCCGCCACCCATTCCGCAGGTGACAAATACCATATCAACGCCTTCCAAAACCTTGGCTATATCCTCTTTACTCTCTATCGCCGCAGCCCTTCCAATCTCAGGATTAGCGCCTGCCCCAAGGCCCTTGGTAAGTCCGGCACCTATCTGCATAACATTGGATGTCAGGCAACGGTCAAGCTGCTGACGGTCGGTATTAACACACAGGAAATCAACTCCTGTCACTTCCTGGCGGATCATCCTGTCCACAGTATTGTTGCCGGCACCGCCGACTCCTATAACTAGGATTCTTGCATTATTTGTATCATTATTCAAAATAATCTCTGGCATATCTTATTCCCTCTCATCCTCTATACGCTGAAGCTTATCTCTCTCCCCGAATGAGTATACTGATAATATCTGACTCCGGCTGCATCCAGCATTCTTTTTGCCGCCCTGTTGGAAGGAGTTCCGCCATACTTGTCGCTGTCATATACTATAGTCTTGATCCCTGCCTGAATGCAGGCCTTGGCACATTCATTGCAGGGGAAAAGAGAAACATATAACTTGGCGCCCTCCAGGCTTCCGCCTCTGTAATTCAGAATAGCGTTCAACTCACTGTGTGTCACATAGAAATACTTATTATCATAAGGCTCTCCGTCTCTGTTCCAGGGAAATTCGTCATCCGAACACCCTGCAGGGAAACCATTATATCCTATGGAAAGGATCTTGTTATTGCAGTCTACTATGCATGCGCCGACCTGTGTATTGGGGTCCTTGGATCTCATACCTGCCAGATAGGCAATGCTCATAAAGTATTCATCCCATGAAAGATAATCCGTTCTTTTCTCGCTCATTGTACTCTCCTTTTTTATTCTATCGAGGGCAGTTACTTCGTTCCGAATATCCTGTCTCCCGCGTCTCCCAATCCCGGTACTATGTAACCGTGTTCATTCAGTCTCTCATCAAGTGCGCCGGCGTATATATCAACGTCGGGATGCTCTTCCTGCATCTTCTTGATCCCTTCCGGAGCAGCAATGATGCACATGAATCTTATATTCTTAACACCTTTGTTCTTCAGCATGGTAATGGCGGCTGCAGAGGATCCGCCTGTAGCCAGCATGGGATCTACCACAAATACCTCTCTCTCAGCGCAGTCTGCAGGAAGCTTGCAGTAATACTCCACGGGATTCAGTGTCTCCGGATCTCGGTATAGTCCGATATGGCCCACCTTGGCGGCGGGGATCAGGTTCAGCATACCGTCTACCATTCCCAGGCCTGCCCTCAGGATAGGAACGATGGCAAGCTTCTTTCCCTTCAGCTCCTTGGCCATGGTCTTACATATGGGAGTCTCTATCTCTATATCAGCAAGTTTCAGTTCTCTGGTAGCTTCAAAACACATAAGCATGGCAATCTCGCCAATAAGCGCCCTGAAATCCCTGGACCCGGTCTCTACTCTCCTGATCAATCCAATCTTGTGCTGGATCAGCGGGTGATCCATGATCTTAACTTCTGACATTACTCTATTCCTCCTGATGCTCTTATATCATACGCGGATAATATTATGTCCTGCGGCTTTAAGAAGCCTGTTCATCACTGCAGTGCTTCCGGTCCCTCCGTTAAAGCTCTCTGACAGGATCATAGCCACGTCTTCCTTATCAAATTCTCTCAATATCCTGTACAGATTACGGGCAACCTCGTCACTTCGGTTCCTGGCACCCGCACATTTTATTATACCACAAATGTAGCTGTTTTTATTATCTTCTGAAGAAATAACACCACATTTCTTTCCTTCCGACTCCAATTCCTTTATCCGGCCGTTGATGTAGGAAACAACTCTGTCATTATCTCCCTCCACCACAACCATGGAAGCCTTCGGGGCGTAGTGCCTGTACTTCATTCCCGGAGCTCTGGGTCTTTCCTTATCCGAAACTGCTGACAAAACTCCGGGATCGGTAGCCACATCACCGGCAACATGCCTGATATCTTCCTCCGTTATATAACCGGGGCGGAGGATAAGAGGAATCTTCCCGGTCATGTCCACAATGGTGGACTCCAGCCCTATGGACACCGGTCCGCCATCCACTATCATATCTATGATCCCCTTCAGATCCTCGATGACATGCTCAGCACACGTAGGGCTGGGCCTGCCGGATGTATTGGCTGAGGGTGCCGCCACAAATCCGCCGCCGCTTCTGATGATATCCAGGGCCGCCGGACAATCCGGCATTCTCACGGCCACGGTGTTTAATCCCCCTGTTGTCATATCCGGAACAATAGGCTTCTTCCTGAAGATCATGGTCAAGGGTCCCGGCCAATACCTCTGTGCCAGCTTATATGCCGCATCCGGAATATCCTCCGAAATGACATTAAGACTGTCCATATCAGCAATATGAACTATCAAAGGATTGTCTGAAGGCCTGCCCTTGGCTGCATATATTTTGGACGATGCGTCTTCCTTCATGGCATCAGCACCCAGACCGTACACAGTCTCCGTAGGAAATGCCACAAGGCCTCCCCGCCTGATTATCTCTCCGGCCCGGGCAACTGCCCCGGGGGAGTATTCTTCTATTATAGTCTCCATATTAATTCACATATTTAATGATAAGATCCCAGATTGACTCCGACTCAAGGCCCAGCTTCCAGCTTGCCACTCCTGCAAGCCCCTTTTCTTTCATGACCTTAAGCTTCTCTTCAATGGAACGCTCGTCCTCGACCCATATCTTATAGGTGGAGCCTTCGTGTTTAAACTCGGCATAGTACTGACCCACATCCTCCAGCCATTCCGTGGTGGCACCGTTGGCCTCCAGCCTCTTGGGGGTGGATCGCATTCCGATAGTCTCTACGGAGAGATCGTAATTCTTCTCTCCCTCCGCCGCATTATTGGGCGTCTCCTTCCACAACCTTGTATAGAAGGGAATCCCCATGATAAGCTTCTCCGGCGGAACTTCCATCAGGGTAAGCTCAACGGATTCCCTGACGTAACCTATGGATGATACCGATCCTGCCTCCTCTGCAGTCCTGTTATGCTCATCGTATGCCATGACGATAACATAATCCGCGAATACCGCCTGCTGCTTCCTGTTATAGAACAAATTAAAGTTCCTGGGAGGATAATTATCAACGGAAAGAACGATACCGTTGTTATGGCATTTAACGGACATCTCCCTGATAAACTGGATATAACCGTCAGCACTGTCTTTCTTGATAAGCTCCAGATCGATATTGATACCGTCTATGTTATACTGGATAGCCTCGGAAATGATGTTGTTCACCAGCTTCTGCCTTTTCGAGGTAAAGGGCAGTACATTGTTGGCATCCCCATCGGCATCTATGTCATTGACCGTAGCCCATACCTCCATACCGACCTGATGGGCGTAATTGACGTTCTCGCTGTCGGCAAGGGACCTGATATTGCCCTCATCATCAGACAAGGCAAACCATGTGGGTCCTACCACGTTCACGCCCTTGGTGGACGCAATGTTCTTAAGGAAGGATCCATTGGCCGTCTTATTGGTCACCTGATTCCATACCATGTTAATGGTCTTGTCTTTCCTGATACCGGTATACTGCGGTTCATCAAAGGCTCTGGAAAGACTCTCTTCCCGGATCCTGTTCAGGCTTCCTCCGGGGATATAACCCACGTATCCATCCGGGGTGCGAACCTTCTTCCAGCTTCCCTCATCTCCCAGGACCCAGACTACGTCGCCCTTGTTGGCCTTGGTAACTATGGGGCTCTTATTGCCTGCAAGATACCTGACATCGTCGTTCTTCCTTACGTCTGCAAGGGTGGTATTGCCCCATTCACTTGTAATGAGCACCCTGTTCGGGTTCTCAAAAGCCTGATAATCCAAATTGGTGTATTTCTGGACAAAATCCAGCGCAATGTACGCCGTCCTGGCATCCGTCTTGAGGATAGTGTATTCCTCTGTATACTTGTTCTTGGAAATGTAATAATCCCTGCTCCCCACTTCCACGCTGACAATATCCGTGGGAAGTGTGTACATCATCACGTTCTCATTATAATCAAAGTAGAATATGGGATTGATATAACTTTTGAGAAACTCGTATTCTACATAAATCCTGCCATCGTAGTTCTTGGCTACGGTCTCTGACACGTTGCCCTGCCATACCACACCCACATCGTTATCGCTTGTAAGGTTGAAATATTTCTTAAGATCAGCCTTCTCATGACTGGGACCGTACCTGATGATCAAAAAAACGATCAAAATGACCAGCAAAAGTGCGGAGCCTAATATCAGACCCCTTTTTATCCTTAAAGCGCGCCTTCTGGCTGCTCTTTTATTCATGAGATTTCCTCCAAATACTTTCCTTATTACAATCCGCTTTATTATAGCATAGGAGATGCCTTGTTACAAGGATTCAGTAGCAGAGATTTCACCACCACATACTCGGGTGATCCTGCTTTTTGACCGCCATCGAGCGCATATAAATCGGGCGAGAGAAGATCTCCCGCCCTGTCCTGTTTCGTCGATGCCAATTAATGACATTTTGAAATCAATATTGGTTTTACTGCGTTTTAATAAAGTTCTGCATTTATCCTCTATGAATAATTGCCTTTAATTTGCTGATAACATAAATAAAAAAATGAAGAGGTTAATCGTGATATATCATTTTATTTATGTTATTAAGAATAATTCCTCCTTTCATTGGTAATAACGCCCGACGGGAACAGATAATCTTATAATTGGGGAGATCGTTTGATTTAACATCAGACCGTATAGATTTACAGATGTCACTTTTGTATCCTTCGCGCTAAACAAATGATAATCCCATGTCGATACAAATAGTAACAAGAAAAAACGAAATCTCACAAAAACAATTTGGTTAAGACCCGCCTTATTAACCCTCTCATCCTCCTTCCTTATTATTGGCGTTTGAGAGCATTATATACTATAATGGGAATTATTGCAAGTCTTTTTTCCAAAATTTTCATTTCATTTTTTCTTGACATTATCGAAGTGTTAAGATACTCTGTATCAAAGCCTTGTAATTGCTTTACAAAATGCGCGCAATTGTGTATACTATAAGTAATAATTGGGGCAATTGTGAGATATTTTCGGATCGGGGGTGATCGTATGAAAATTGAAAAGGTTAATGAGAACCAGATCAGATGTACTTTAACAAAAGCAGACCTGGCCGATCGGCAGCTAAAATTAAGCGAGCTTGCATACGGTACTGAAAAAGCCAAGGATCTTTTCCGGGACATGATGCAGCAGGCTGCCTACGAGTTCGGATTTGAAGCGGAGGACATTCCTCTTATGATCGAGGCTATACCCCTGTCCTCAGAGTGTATCATCCTTATCATAACCAAGGTTGAATATCCCGAAGAACTTGATACGAGATTCTCTAAGTTTGCTCCTTCTTCATACGATGAGACTGATACAGATTATGATGATACGTCGGAAGATGAGTCCGCATCAGATGATTCGGATGTTCTGGATCTCTTTAAGAGGCTTAAGGAAAGCTCGGTTGTTGGCGGCGAATCCAAGGATTTTGTTCCTCTTCCCGATGCTTTGAACAAATCTGCAGATACCAAGCCCAAAGCAGCTGATCCGGATCCTGCAGGCATCGCCATTATCCTTACAAAGCTTTATACGTTCAAGAACCTGGAGACCGTAGCAGACGCTTCAGCGATACTTAAGGGCTTCTATACCGGAACCAATACATTATATAAGGATGCGAAGAGCGATGATTACATCCTGATGACCACAAAAGGACCTCACAGCCCGGAGGATTACAATAAAGTATGTAACATTCTTTCCGAATATTCATCTCCCCGCAAATGCTCTGACAGTGTCCTGGCATATATCAATGAGCACTGCGAAGTGATCCTTAAGAACAATGCATTGCAGACCATGGCAGAGATGAGTTGATCATTTTTCATACAAAATTAACAGACCTACCCCGGTTGCTCGGGATAGGTCTTTATTTTTGATTATCCGACTATTATCTATGCCTGACTTGCAAGGTATTTGTTAAGCTCGCTGGTTACAGCATCAGGATCAAGTCCATGCACAAGGGAAGCCTCTTCCAAGGTCTCTGCCTGTGCCGAAGGACATCCTACGCAATGCATCCCCGCAGCCATAAGCACACCTATCAGACCCTCATCAAGTCTGATAATATCTGAAATAACCATTTCTTTCTTTACCTGCATTTCAATTAACCCTCTTTAATAGCATCGTTGGGGCATGAATCTGCACATGTTCCGCAATCAGCACAGTCGTCTGCATTGATGGAATACTTGTCAGCGCCTTCGCTGATAGCTCCAACCGGACACTCATCTATGCATGTTCCGCAGCATACACAATCATCTGTAATAACATAAGCCATAATAAAAATCCTCCTTGTCATTAAAAAACTCGTTACCTTTTCGGCTAAACCTTATTCTAATATAAAAATACAAATAAAACAAGCCTATTTTAATTACCATTTCGCTGGTTATCAATATTTAAGAATCTGGTATATTCAGGATTCCATGCCAGTTCCACCTTGCCTATGGGGCCGTTTCTCTGCTTTGCAATATTGATCTCCGCGATCCCACGGCTCTCCTCATTTTCAGGATGATAGTACTCATCACGGTAAATGAACATTACCACATCGGCATCCTGCTCTATGGAACCCGACTCACGAAGGTCTGAAAGGACCGGCCTGTGATTGGGACGCTTCTCCACCTCTCTGGAAAGCTGGGACAACACCACCACCGGAATATCCAGCTCTCTGGCAATGGCCTTGAGGGATCTGGAAATATCCGATACTTCCTGTTGTCTCGCTTCAACCCTTCCCTTTGAGGTCATCAACTGCAGATAATCTATGATAACAAGCTTGATGCCGTGTTCCAGCTTATGTCTCCTGCACTTGGATCTGAGTTCTCCGATAGTCAGGGCCGGGGTATTCTCTATGATAATGGGGGAGCTTCCCACCGTATCAGCTCCCTCGCCTATCCTGTTCCATTCATCTTCGCTGAGTTCACCCTTCATGATGTTCTGGGCATTAACCTTAGATTCCAGGGAAAGAAGCCTGTTAAAGAGCTGTCCCTCATTCATCTCCAGGCTGAAGATCAGCACCGGCTGTCTCTCGGATATAGCCACATGCTGGGCAATATTCAGTACAAAGGCCGTCTTACCCATAGACGGACGGGCTGCAATAAGAATATAATCCGAAGGCTGAAATCCGGCGGTCATATAATCCAGGGCATGAAACCCGGTGCGTAAACCGGTGATACCGCCTTTGGTCTTTGCAGCCAGGGCGATCCTCTGAAGCTGCTCGACTGCTATGACATTGATGGGTTTATAATCCTGATTACCGTTATCCTGAAAGATATTGAACATATCCTTCTCGGCATTCTCCATGATCTCTTCCAGCGGCGCGTCAGACTTGTAACAGTCATTTGCTATGCCCTCCGCTGTCCGGATCAGCTTGCGGAGAGTGGATTTTTCTTTAACGATATTGGCATAAAAGGCGATGTTTGAAGATGTATCCGTATTACGAAGGAGTTCCCTTACATATTCTAGATTACTGATCTCCTCCGGGGCCTTCTTCTCTTTTAACCGGTCCTGCAAAACAACAAGATCCGCCGGTTTTCCCTCGTTACAAAGTTCTACCAGGGTTTCAAATATAAGCCCGTATTGTTTTTGATAAAAATCATCCGGAGTCAGTATCTCAGATGCCTTGATAATAGCATCCCGATCTATGATCATTGAACCTATAACGGCCTGCTCTGCTTCGGTCGAATTAGGCATAACTCTCTTAATAACTTGTTCTTCCATGGATAAGGTTCCTCTAGCCTTCAGTTACATGTACTCGTATCGTGGTTGAAACCTTGGGATGAAGCTTAATGGTAACATCATGATAACCCAGTGTCTTGATGGCTTCATCCATCTGCATCTTCTTCTTGTCCAATTCAAGTCCCAACTGGTCCTTGGCAGCCTTGGCAACCTCCTTGGAGGAGACAGAACCGAATACCTTGCCCCCCTCACCGGACTTGACGCTTACGACAACCTCCTTGCCTTCCAGGTCCTTGGCAAGCGCCTGTGCCGCCTCAAGATTCTCCTGAGCAACCTTGTCCTCATGCTTTTTCTGAAGTTTAAGATCATTCATGTTTTTATTGTTAGCCTCCAGTGCAAGCTTGCCCGGAAGCAGCTTATTCTTGGCATATCCGTCACTGACATCAACTACCTGACCCTTCTTGCCCAGAGATTTAACATCTTCTATCAGGATTACTTTCATTCTATGCTTCTCCCTCCCGGATCATTTCATCAATAACCGACTTGATCCGCAAAATAGCGTCTTCCATAGTACAACCTGCGAGCTGTGCTCCGGCAGTGTTACCGTGCCCGCCGCCTCCCATGCGCTCCATAAGTTTGGATACATTGACCTCGTCCATGGATCTGGCGCTTATGTATATGATATTGTTATGCTCCGTAAGGACCACGGAGGCCTTAACTCCAATAATATTAAGAAGCTCGTTGGCCGACTGGGCGGCCACTATGGTAGGCGAATCCACATGGTCTGGGTCGCATACGGAAATGGCAAATCCGTTATAGAGCTCGGCATTTCTTACCACCTCGGCCTTTGCCTTGTAGGCGGAGATATCATTCCTGAACATCTTACGGACCCTGTTAACATCAGCGCCGCACCTTCTAAGATATGCAGCCGCCTCAAAAGTCCTGACTCCCGCCTTGCTGGTGAAATTATTGGTGTCAATGATGATACCCGCATACAGACAGTCAGCCTCATGATTCTTGAGTTTAATGGACTCATCAAAGTATTGCAGGATCTCGGCAACCATCTCACAGGTAGAGGACGCATAAGCCTCCACGTAATACAATACCGGATTCTCTATGGCTTCTTCGCTCTGTCTGTGGTGGTCCAGAACCACAACCGTCTTGGTCATGGACAGGATCTCTGCGCACTCGCAGTAGCTGGGCTTGTTAACATCCACCACTACCACTGCAGTATTAGCCGTCACATTCTCTACCGCATCTGCACTGGTGTAGAACATGTCGTCCGGGTATCCTTCCTGACCCAGGAATTTATCTATCATGGATCTTACTGAATTGGTAATCTCATTTATAACGATATGTGCAGGCTTGTTAAGTACCTCACAGGCCTTATATACACCTATGGCCGCACCAAAGGAATCCACGTCGGATATCTTATGCCCCATGATGACCACGTTATCTCTGGACTGGATGATCTCTCGTAGGGCATGGGCCTTAACTCTGGCCTTAACCCGGGTGCTCTTCTCCACGGTCTTGACAGAACCACCATAGTAGGATATCTTGTTAGGCTCCTTGACCACCGCCTGATCTCCGCCACGACCGAGAGCCAGTTCTATAGCCATCCTTGCATACTCCATGGTCGCACCGTAACTGTCAGGATTGTAACCAATCCCGATACTCAGTGTGACAGTCGCCCCCTCTCCGGCATTGATCGAGTGAATATCGCTTATGAGAGAGAACTTATCCTCCTGAAGCTTAGGCAGGTACTTTTTCTTGAAAATGATGTAATACTTGTCTTTCTCTATCTTCCTTGCAATACCGTCTGCAGACTCCAGATATTTGTTGATGCGTCTGTCGATAAGAGCCGTGATCATGGAGCGCTTAACCGTCTCAACGCTGTCAAGCACCTCTTCATAATTATCAATATAGACGAGGCCGACAACCAGCTGTGTCTCGTCCAAAGCCCTGATATACTCGTAAAGCTTTGTTCTGTCCAGGAGGTGCATACCGTACAGGAAACCGCCAAATCCCACCTCCTCGCCGGATCCGGCCCGATCGGCAAACTTCTCCAGATCAAACCTCTTGATCTGAACAAGAAATGTCATGCCGTTAACCTCTGTCTCAACTTCATAGTACGGTCCCATCTTCTCAAGGACCTCCCTGGTAATGACCGGGATAATGTTAGTGACAGATTTGGTGTAATCCTCCGGCACATTCATATAATCCATAAATGCATCGTTCATCCATGTGATGCGCCCCGTCTCATCCAGCAGGGTATACGGAACAATGTGTTCCTTAAGCATCTGCTGATTAAGCCTGCCATACTCCGACGCGAAATCAATGAACTGCTGAAGGACCTTTTTTCTCTCTAAAGCATATGAACTGATAAAGATGCCAAAATATATAAAGATGACTCCCAGGATGATAAGACCGGCATTGGTGTCTATAAAGAATAATCCTATGTCGGCACAAATGAGGACCGCTCCGAATACGATAGCGATAATAAGGAGTGTCTGTAAATGCCTCAGGAGATTTTTTTTCTTGTTCATACAATCCTCCGTCATACCCAAAGGTACGATATTCAGGGAATCCAAACGGGTCCCTTTTTTACACTCAACTTGTATTATATCACCCGGGGAGAGATTTTTAAAGTAGAAAAAGGACACTTCCCAATAATTGGAAAGTGTCCTCAGAATTAGTCCTGTACGTAAGGCATCAGTGCGATATGTCTTGCTCTCTTAACTGCAACAGTAAGAGCTCGCTGATGCTTAGCGCAGTTACCGGTGATACGACGGGGAAGGATCTTGCCTCTCTCCGATACGTATCTCTTTAACTTATTAACATCCTTGTAGTCAATTGTATCTTCTTTACCGCAGAACACACAAACCTTTTTTCTT
This sequence comes from Lachnospiraceae bacterium, assembly GCA_017550165.1. Lineage (GTDB taxonomy): Bacteria > Bacillota > Clostridia > Lachnospirales > Lachnospiraceae > SIG280. The sequence continues at coordinate 85,962 of JAFZQH010000015.1, forward strand.
CTGTGGCCTCCCCTTCTCTTCATGGGAGAATCCGGTCTGTCTGATTTATTAAAAGCCATTGTAAAACCTCCTTAAAAATGCTGCGCGGAAGCCTCCTAATTGAAAGGAAGTTCTTCATCTATCCCGTCCGGGATATTCATAAAACCATCCCCGGCTGCTGCGCTGGGGTCAGGTCTCTCGGTGGGCGCTCCGCCACCTGAAGAATTCTTGCTCTCCGCGAATTCGATCTCTTCTGCAATGATCTGGACGCTGTACACCTTCTCACCGTTCTTGTTGGTGTAATTGTCATTCTGCACTATGCCGGAAAGCAGTATCTTGGTTCCCTGCTTAAGGTAGCGGTCAACAAAATCCGCCTGCTTGCCGAAAGCCGTACAATTGAAGAAGTCTGTCTCCTTCTCTCCGCCTCTCTGGAATCTGCGGTCAACGGCTATGGAAAACCTGGCTATATTAAGTGCATTCTCTCCCTGGGATACTCTCATCTCGGGATCTCTGGTCAAACGTCCCATTAAAATAACTTTGTTCATATTACATCTCTCCTTCTGTGTTCATGCAAGAAAAGAGCTTTACGCTTCTGCTCTGACACACAGATATCTGATGACATTGTCTAAAATACGAATACGTTTCTCTATCTCTGCCGGGCAGTCTGCATCTGCATCAAACTGAATGAAATAGTAGAAGCCCTCTCTCATCTTCTGGATCTCGTATGCGAGCCTCTTCTTACCCCACTCATCAACATTGGTGATCTTGCCGCCGAAACGTGCGATCATTTCTTTAACCTTTTCCAATGTTGCTGCTCGGGCATCATCTTCAATCTTGGCAGTCAGAACAAGAGCTAACTCATATTTGTTCATAGTGCTTTAACCTCCTTCTGGTCTCTGGCCCCCGTCTCTCTCGGGAGCAAGGATTTGTGTCACGCCCCTGTAAATGGGGTGTATGACGTATTGATATATCACGATTCACGATTATAGCACAGGGTTTTTCTTATTTCAAGTACTTTCGAAAAAATACTTTACAATTATTTACATCCCTAAATCTTGAGAGATCCGAGGACCTCTCCTATGCTTCCTGAGATGCACAGATCGGCGTATTTGTCTCTGGATGTGGGGGATTTGTTGATGACCACCAGCTTGTTTCCCTTATAATAGTCAATAAGCCCTGCTGCCGGGTATACAACCAGCGACGTTCCTCCTATTATAAGTACATCTGCCTCACTTATATATCTGACGGATTCGGAAATGACATTGTTATCCAGTCCTTCCTCGTACAGGACCACGTCAGGCTTGATGTTGCCGCCACACTCGCAGGTGGGTACTCCGTCATAATCCAGCATGAACTGCGCATCATATAGCTTATGGCATGACCTGCAGTAATTCCTGTGAACGGATCCGTGCAATTCCAGGACCTTCTTGCTGCCTGCGGCCTGATGCAGCCCGTCTATATTCTGTGTGATAACGGCTTTGAGCTTTCCGGCCTCCTCCAGCTTGGCCAGGGCTATATGGGCCTTATTGGGTTTCTTGTCCAGGCAGAGCATCTTATCCCTGTAGAATCTGTAGAACTCCTCTGTCCTGTTCATGTAAAATGTATGGCTTAAAATGGTCTCCGGCGGATAGTCGTACTTCTGGTTGTAGAGTCCGTCTACGCTGCGGAAGTCGGGAATGCCGCTCTCGGTGGAGACGCCGGCTCCGCCGAAGAATACGATGTTGTTGCTACCGTCAATGATCTCTTGTAATCTTTCGATGTCTGACATAGAAATACCCCCTTAGATAAAAATAACCCACATCACGTTGTGATGCGGGGTTCAATCAGAAGAAACTCTATCGAGTTTCATTGATTTAAGGACGCACCGCCTACGGCGGAATGCTGTCCTAAGGTATCCTCCCGCAAGCGGGTCCCTCCTTAGGACATATAGCGGGGACAGGATTTGAACCTGTAACCTTCGGGTTATGAGCCCGACGAGCTTCCGGATTGCTCCACCCCGCGATAAAAACCTTACTCATTATAGACTCTTGCATCAAAAAAGTCAAATCACTTATAACTGTAACCCTTTGAGTAGTGATATGACCCGTCTGTAGTAACAAACAAGGTCTGAACACCATGCTCTTCGGCAAATTTCATGCCATCCTCCAACCCAAGCGCAAAACAGGAAGTACTCAAGGCATCTCCCTCCACGGATTTCCCGGAAATGATGGTCACGGCTGCCAATCCATTATCGTAAGGATAGCCGGTAGCAGGATTCAGTATATGGTGATAGGTCTTTCCGTTCTCGGTGAAATTACGTTCATAGGTCCCGGACGTCACTATGGAAAGGTCGGATGCCTTTACCACGTCCTTGTACTCATTTCTGTTACCGAAGGGATCCTGTAGTCCTACTGCAAAATCACTGCCGTCAGGTTTGCTTCCTACAAGAAGGACATTTCCACCAAGATTGATCAGGGCACTCTTCACTCCCTTGTCAAGGAGAAACGTCTTTACTTTATCTGCGATATAGCCTTTGGCTATGGCGCCCAGATCTATCCCTGATCCTTTATCGGGAAGCGTAACATGATTGCCCTCTATCTTTATTCTCGTATAATCCAAGTGATCCAGTGCTTTTTTTATATCCGCATCAGCCGGAACTTTCGGGCTTTCGGAGCTGAAGTTCCACAGGGATGTCAGTGGTTCGATGGCGATATTGAATCTCCCGTTTGTATCTTTTGAGTACTGCAGGCCTGTCTTTATAAGCTCCAGTGTCTCATCAGAAACGTCTGCTTCACCTTTTTCATTTAGTGCATATATCTCACTGTCCTTATCAGTCCGGCTGAACATCTTCTCATACTTCTTTATCAGATCGAAACATTGTACGATCAGGCTTTTATCAGTAGAGTCGTATATACTTATGGTAATGGAGGTGTTTAACGCTTCCGTAATGTCCGTGATGGGGCTCACCGAGGCAGCAGTGGAAACCGATGTGCCCCTTCCGGCTGTCCCCCCGGATAAACCTGCGCATGCTCCGGTCATCAGAAAGAATAAAGCTGTCATTACAATAACGGTCTTCTTTTTCATTTGGTCATTACCCTCGATCTGATCCTTTTACGTGTTTGGCGAACGTTCCTCCGTCTTCGGAAGCCGCTTTATGACTTCAGCCGCCAGAATGCCTATGATAATACCGGCGATCAGTCCTGATATAATGAGCACAGGCAGGTAATAAATGAGACTGCCCGTTTCAAGAACGACAATGGCAACCAGTATCTGTCCCACATTATGGAACACTCCTCCCAGAACACTGACACCCATGGCAGACAGCTTATTAAGCCTCTTTGCGATGATCATGACGGCAAGGGAAAGAATCCCTCCCGCCAATGAATATGCCATTGCCGCTATACTGCTGAATGTCAACCCGGACAGCACTATCCTTATCAGGGAAACTGCTATGGCTTCCTTTATCCCGAAAATGTAGAGTGCAACGATCACCACCAGGTTGGCCAGACCCAACTTGATCCCGGGAATTCCGAAGTTAATGGGGAAAAGTGATTCCACATATGAAAATATAAATGCAAGGGCTACCAGAAGCCCATAATACGCAATCTTCCTATTCATAGAATACTCCATACCGTAAAGCCGGAAATGTGTACCATACCGGTCAATACCGGACTGCACCCGTTAATTAGTCACGGTATCCACCGGATTCTCTCCTCCGTCAATAACAGATACCACCACCTTATTAGGCAGGCATACGATCTGCTCCCCTTTAAGTGATATGTCCTTCTGGTGGACACACAGCAGATCCGGGCATCCTGCCTCCACCATGGAGGCAACACCGTTTTTAATGGTAAGAATATTGTATTTCTTATCGGTAATGTCATCCGGAACCTTTGTTTCGGAGAGTCTTCGCAGCACCTCGCCCTCACGGATCAGATAGCTGCCCTCTGAAGCGAGGCTCAGTCTGGAATACTCCTGCCCGTTAACCGTGATAAGGATAGTTCCTCCGGCTCCCATGTTAGCAAGCCTGTACCCTCCGTAAATAAGCAAAGCCACCAGAAGTATGACTCCGATAAGAATAAAGTCGTTCTTCTTCGTTTTCATAAATGCAGTATAACAAAAAAGAGCCGGTTATTGCAAACCACGCCCCTTTTGTATGACCTCCTTTAAATTGTCTATAACTCCAGTCCCTCATTTTCTCCTGCTTCCCTGCTCTTTTTAAAGAGGATCAGGAATACTGCCATGACGAATATCACGCTGATGGCTATGTTCATATACATATTACGCATGAATACAAACATCAGCGCAAAGAAGCCGGCGCCCGAAAGAATTATCATCATCCGAAACTTCCGGTTAAATCTGCAGCATTTCTTCGAGAATAACCCCAGCAGGAACAGGCATATGAAATATACCACAAATGATCCCGTAATGAACATAACCTTGGGCAGGAGCGCCACACCATCATTCCTCATAAATTCCAATGCGACAGATATATTGTTAAGGGCAAATATCAAAAACACATGGATCATCATATATCCTGTGCCGTTGGTAGTCATATTACGGTCTATAATCCTGTTATACACCACCTCATAACTTAAGAACAGTCCGGCCACGATCAGGAAGGCCATAGTGGAAAAGTATAATGAAGTGGGCTCGATCCCATTCTCGAAGTATCCCGTTATGGAAATGACCATCTCTCCAAAGGTAAATACAACATATAGCATGGCTCTTTCGCTTAAGTGCGGAAAATCAACGGGCACAAGCATATTGACCTTTCCGGACAACGCAGTGGCTGCGATCCCGAACAGGATCGGAACATATGCAATGGAAATCCCCGTCCGGGAGAATACAAACATATGGACCAGCACAAGCAGGACTTCAACCATGATGATCCCCGACTTGCGGCGCAGCATTTCCAGTACCCGAGGTTCGTCTCGGTGATATCTCATCTCAATAATATGCTGCAGTCCAATATTCGCCAGGATCAAGGCCCAGGCAATGCAGAACTGGTAAAACCGGCTCTGCCATCCGGTATGGATCCCGTCTGCCATATGATACAAGAGGAACATGTTGACGAAAAGGAAAACATGATCCCTTATGCCGTTTCTCCCGTACAGATTGATATAGAAGGTGGTGAAATTCCATATCTGGATTATGGCCAGCATACATAAAATGTAGGAAAGAAAAACCGACCACGGCACGAAGCCGTCCTCCACATATTGAAGGATGGAATTATTCCGGCCTATGAGATATACGAATATAAGGTCATAGATCAGTTCGAGGTATTCAACTTTTTTCTCCTGTGTTTCAATCTTATCGTTGGACATCGATTTCCTTTGCTTCCTTCATTTATAACTCATATGATTAATTATATCTCTTTGTTTTATTATATGCTACAATAACTGTGATTAAGGACAAAGGAGTGTATCAAATTGAAGACTTTGATAATTCACGGACAGAACCACAAGGGTTCTACCTATCATATAGCAAAAATGCTGGCCGACAAGATCGGTTTTGAACAGACGGAGTTCTTTCTCCCAAGGGACTTCGGTGAATTCTGTGTAGGGTGCACAAGATGCTTTTTGGAATCTGAGGATAAGTGCCCTCATTACGAGAAACTGGCGCCAATCGTGAAATCAATGGATGAGGCTGATGTTATAATCCTTGCAAGCCCTGTATATGTCCTCCATGTAACAGGACCTATGAAAGCCTTTTTAGATCACCTGGGCTACAGATGGATGGTCCACAGACCGGAAGAGAAGATGTTTGGCAAGCAGGGAGTTTGTATAAGTACCGCCGCAGGAGGCGGTACTAAGTCCACCAATAAGGATATGGCGGACAGCCTGTTACATTGGGGCGTCGGAAAGATATATAAATACGGCTGCAATGTTCACGCCATCAAGTGGGATGGGATATCTGATAAGAAAAAAGCAGAAATAGAAAAGAATACATCGGAGTTGGCCAAAAAGATAAGGGCCACGGCAGGTCATGTTTCTCCGGGTCCCAAGACAAAGGGACTATTTAATGTGATACGCATTGCCAATAGCAAGATTGCCTCCAGCCCTGCCGACAATAATTATTGGAAGAAGAAGGGGTGGTTTGGAAACAAGCGCCCCTGGAAATGAAGAAGATGTTGATAGAAATGGCACCCTTAGAGGGGATCACAACTGCAATCTTTCGCAGTACATATAGTAAATATTTCAAGGGTGTGGACAGAATCTACACACCCTTTATCTCGGTTCAGAGCTCCCGCTCTTTTAAAAAACGTGATCAGCGGGAGTTCATACCCTTTGCAGACAATATCGTTCCGCAGCTTCTCGGCAACAACCCGGAAACCTTCATATGGGCAGCAAAAGTCATACGGGATGAGGGATATAGGGAGATCAACCTTAATGCAGGATGTCCTTCCGGTACCGTTGTGGCAAAGAAGAGAGGCTCCGGTATGCTTGATGACCTGATCATTTTCGGGAGGTTTCTTGATGCATATTTTGATGCAAAAGAAAGGGAAGACCTGCCGAAACTCTCTGTTAAGACAAGGGTTGGGATAGATTCCTATGACGAGGCCGAGGATATAGCACGGCTGTATATGAAATATCCTTTCTCTGAAATCATTGTTCATCCCCGCATACGAAAAGATTTCTACAAGAACAAGCCGAACAAGGCGGCCTATAGGATATTCTATGAAATGCTGCCGAAGGAGATCTTGGTATATAACGGGGATCTTTTTACAACAGGGGACGTGGAAGAGATCATGGAAGAATTCCCGGGAATAAGAGGAGTCATGCTGGGTCGCGGCTTATTAGCGGATCCTTTTCTGGCGGACCGTATACGTGGGACGCATGACCTTAAGCCGGAGGAAGAACGTAGAATAATGCGGAGTTTCCTTGATGAACTGTATCATGTCTATGAAGGAGAAATGTCCGGAGAACGGGATGTCCTTTTCAAGATGAAGGATATATGGCAATTTATGGCCTTGGATTTTCCGGACGCAGCCGGAGAACTCAAGACCATAAAGAAAGCCCGAAGTAAAGCAGAGTACGAAACTGCAGTTAATATGATCTTATTCCACTAATGACACAAGGGTCTGTGCTTCACTTGTACTTATTCCCACGTCCGACATGACCGCGTAGGAATACTTATCATCGGTCCAGGTGATGTTGAAGACTTTGTTGCCGTCTCCTTTAAGGGTTACTTCCCTGTCGCCCACCTTAACGGTATCTGTTTTCTTATATTCATTATAATCTCCGGAAATGTCCCCGTTCTTTACGCCTTTTCTTATAATGGTCCTCTTGGAGCCCTCTATGCTTGGGGATTTGTCAGAATAGAAAACCTGCATCATATCATTTTTTACAGCCTGCACGAGAGTGATGGGATTACCGTCGAATTTTTCAGGAACCGTCATATCGAATCCGGCTGCCTTGGCAGCTTCCTTTGTAGTCCCAAAATCCACCCATGGATTCGGCATTCCCACATTCATTCCGCCCGAACTCTGACTTGAAGCTTCTGAAGCAGCGGATGATACAGCAGATGATACAGCAGATGATACAGCGGCTGACGATGCTGCAGCCGAGGCTTTAGACGACGATGAGGCGGCAGCAGATGATCCCCCGGCCCCGCTTCCTCCGCAACCGGCGACGAAACATACAGCCATAACACACGCAATCCCCATGATAGTTTTTCTCATATGAATACCTCCATAATAGTTCATAATGTTATTGATCAACTCAAGAGATATTTTACCATATTATTTTTGGGGATGTCACTGCAAAACAGTCGACGGCGACCTGATTTTTTCATATAATCATATATATATTATATTTGAAAGTAGGTAATTGCGAAACTCGCTTCGCTCGTTCGCAATCTTGATTCCAATAGGGAAGAGTTCGTGCACTGCACGAACTCCCGTATGGCAAGTACATGTGTGTTAAGTTTCGGGAGTGCTTTAATAAGCCCAAAGATACTTGGG
>JAFZQH010000016.1 GCA_017550165.1 Lachnospiraceae bacterium
CACATGACGATATAAAAAGCAATAGAAAAACGCTAAAAAGTTAGAAAAAATCTGGGTTTTTAGCGTTTGGTCAAAACTAAAAAATCGTCATGCATTGTGAAAAAGATTTCTGAAAGAGCCCATAGGCTGTGAATAGTAACTTACAAAATAATACAGTAGATTAAGGGAGTATTATTGGACTCCTCAGATGATAGGATTAGACCAGAACAAGGAAAGAGAAACCCAAGTTTTGGTCTTTTTTTGAAGGAGGATTCTTTTTATGACAGCAAAAGATTTTATTGAGTTTTATCAGAAGTACTGCGAGGAACGTGGATGGGAACTGACTAGGGCTGAATGGATGCAGTTGGATGTGATTGCACGAGGTATGGATGAACTTGAGTACAGGAAGTTCCGGAATTCAGAAGAGGGTGCTTGGTTCGGTGAGATTCTGGAAAGATTAGATGATAGCAAAGATATGGTATTACAATGGACTGCTTAGGGTTTTTAAACTTATATACGTATGTTTGGATATTATGGTATACTCTAGAGATGAGGGATTATTCCTTGGGAGGTTAATAATGATAATAGATGATATTATTGAGATCGCGAGAGAGGCAGGGGAAATCCTGCTTGGTGCCAAGCGACCGAAGATAAAAGAGAAGGATGGGCATGCCAACTTCTGTACGGAGATGGATGAGAAGATACAGGAATTTCTGATCTCAAAGTTGTCGCTCATTCTTCCGGAGGCACAGTTTCTGGGAGAAGAGGAAGGTAAGGACACTTTTTCTTCGAAAATGAGCAAGGGATTCTGTTTTGTCATCGATCCCATAGATGGCACATCCAACTTTATTTACGAATACAGACCTTCCGTAATATCCATCGGGCTGCTAAAGGATGGGAAACCCTATATTGGTGTGGTCTATAATCCTTATGATGATATGATGTTCTCGGCCTCGGTCGGAGAAGGGGCATATTTAAACGGTGAGAAGATCATGTCATCAGACAGGCCCCTGGCCGATTCCTTAACAGTTTTTGGTACGGCACCCTATTACTCGGGACTTCGGGAGAGGACTCTGGAGCTTGTGGGGAAGCTCTTGCCGCTTTGCGTTGACGTGCGAAGGTCCGGAACCGCTGCCTGGGATCTGTGTTGCGTAGCTTGTGGAAGGTGCTCACTTTATTTTGAACTCCGGCTTCAATTATGGGACTATGCGGCGGCGGCTCTTATAGCCAGTGAAGCGGGATGTTTTGTTACGGATATTGATGGTAATGATATCTCCTATACCGGCCCCACCTCTGTTTTGTGCCGGGCAAAAGGGATAAAGGAGATCCCGGATTTTTTTCTTAAATAGGTAAATGGTAACCGATAAGGAGAGGATATATTATCATCTATGGACGCAGAAGAGTTGGAAAGACTTACCTGTAGATAATGGAATAGAAATGCAGAGAGGAACAGAGAGTGAAGAAGGTACGGATTACGGTAATGAGGATTGCCCGCTATGACGATCTGATAGAAAAATATGAAAACCCGATAGAGCATGCGTGTGACATGAAACTCGGTCAGACTTTTATCTGCAACGGATGGGAGAAACCGGAGGGTTTCTGTGACAGTGCATGGGAGACGGTTTCGCCATTTGTTATGACCCTTGCACATGGGGGCAAGAACTTTTATGACGGATGGATGAAGAACCCTAAGTCCGCCATGATATCGTGTAACGATGGCTTCAGGCCGGTAAGCTTTCTTCTTGAGACAGTGGAGTAGGTCATGAGATATTATTTGAGGACTTCTTAGGAGGTCCTTTTTTTATGGTAAGATAAAAATATAGAATTATGCTGTAACAAAACGTTCATTTTTTGCATATATATTATAGAACCGTGAAGGAGGGAGGATGAGAAGGTGCAGTCCATGGATGAAATATATCAGCAGTATGCGAAAGCCGTGTACCGCTACCTTTTCTCTCTGACGCGGAATGCGGCGCTTTCGGAAGAATTGACACAGGAGACATTTTATCAGGCAATCCGATGTATCGACCGATACGATGGGAGCAGCAAGATATCCACGTGGTTATTTGGAATCGCGAAGAATGTGCATCATACCTATTCCAGAAAACACCCTGTGGAAGAATCACTGGAAGAGCAGTCTGAGAATTTCGGGGTAACGCCATATTTCGCGGAATCTGCGGAAAATGAGGCATTAAGTAAGCTTAGGCAAATGAACCTTTTAAAACAGATCCACAGTTTGCCGGAACCTTCCAGAGAGGTTGTGTATTTAAGAGCATTCGGAGGATTATCCTTTGCAGAGATCGGAGAGGTCCATGGGAAGACCGAAAACTGGGCCCGTGTGACATTCTACCGGGCGAAGGAAAAGCTGGGCGGTGTTCAAGGAAAGGACGTGAAAGAATGAGCGATATACAGTGTGAAGTGATAAGAGATCTTTTGCCGTCTTATGTTGATGGGCTGACAAGTGACGTATCAAATAGATTGATCGAGGAACATTTGAAGGAGTGTGAAGGCTGCCGCAGCATATATACCTCCATGAAAGATCCGGAAGGGTTGCAGGACGGCAGGGCAGAAGAGTCGGAAATAGAAAAAAAAGAAATAGATTTTCTAAAGAAAAACAGGAAGAGAAACGGCAGGATCCTTATCTGCAGCATTATTGGAGTGGCGGTTGTGCTGCTGATCGGTCTGGCCCGGATATTCCTGATCGGAGACGGGAGTTATACTTCATGGACGCCGCTGAATCTGGAAGTTAAGGGAAAGGAACTGTCCTTTACTGCGGTGCCAATGAACGGTGCCCAGGCTGTTGCTGACCTGTCCTTTTCGGAAAAAGACGGAACAGTCACGATAAATGCCAGATCTGTGCAGTCAAGTCCGGTGTATCCCGGAAAAAGATATGGACATTTTTCTGCCGGAGAGGAGATCCGGGAAGTATGTGTAGGAGACCGGATCATCTGGGCAGAGGGAGCGACTGTCTCCTCACAGGCAGCTGAACTCTTTGCAACACAGCATGCATACGTCGGAGATATGCCTGCCAATCAAAGGACGGCAAGTGCATTGGGTATAGGGGCATTTCTCGGGGAATATACAAATGAACTGGAGACAGGGGCAGAGCCTTTCGGGTGGAAGATCCTGTTGCAGAAGGATATTCCGTCCTCGGCGAAGAAGCAGAAGGAAAGGGATATGGACGCTTTTGGGCGTGTTCTCATCGGATTGACCGGTAATTTGGATCATGTTTCTTTTGAATATTCTGTTGAAGGACAAAAACAGACCCGTACTATAGATGCGACGTCAGCCTCGGCTTTTCTCGGTGAAGACATCAAGAATTGCGGGACAAGCATTCGCACGTTGGAGAGGCTGATGGACCAGTCGGGGATCTCACTGTACGCCCGGTCAGACCAGACCGCTGTCTATGATAACGAGACATGGTTTAGGATTGTCAATCAAACAGATATGGATCTGGCATCTATAGGTATATCCTGTTATAAAGACGGCAAATTATACTCTTCCGGAGGGGGCGTAAATGCAGATGAGTCCCTCATAAGGATCGGGGAAGAAATCTGGTTCGGATTTGAGGAACTTGATTTTGGCGGATCCTGGGATGAAAACTCGGTTCTGGAGGTGGAAATATCGATGGAATCACAGGAGGGATCATCAATAGTTGTACCTGATAAAATCCGAATCACATCAAGCATTGGGAGAGCCGGAGGTTTTGTGTTGAAAGGTAATGCAAGCGACGGATACCGGTTGGTCAGGATGTAGGGTATTATTGACGAAGGGCCATAATGAATATATAATTAAATCAGTCGCAATGATATGGAATCTCATTGGAGAAGCAAGAGGTGATCTGAGTGCGAATAGAGCCAATCTCATTGTACGGTGGAGGTTCAAGCTGGAGTAGTGCTCCCGTTGGCGGAGTTAAGCCGATTGGAAAGCTTCAGCAACTCTATACGGAAGAACAGCGTGATCAGTTATTTGTAAGAAATAGTGAACCCTACAAAGACACAACTACAGATCTTGCTGTCAGTCTTAATAACAAGCAGGTCGGAAACTATGATAGCAGTGGAAAAATGGCGCCATATGATGCTTTCGGTGCGGTATTTGATATGCAGGCTTAGAAAATGAGATTATTATAATGCCGGGGAGCAATCCCCGGCTGTTTTTAAAAATATAGAGATACGGAGTGGAACAGAGAGTGAAGAAGGTACGGATTACGGTAATGAGGATTGCCCGCTATGACGAAAAGAGCGTGGAGAAGTACAGGATTGGTAAGTATATCAAGAAGAAACAGCAGGAGGTATGATATGAAGGTTGTTCTTGCAGGCGCATATGGTAATCTTGGCGCCGATATTTTCAGAGAGTTACTGAAATGTGGCCACGAAGTTGTAGCTCTTGACATGATGCGCAGGGACCTGGAACTGGAGGGTAATTATTCATTTACAAAGGTTGACGTTACAGATCCTGAAACGCTGAAGGGAACTTGCGACGGAGCAGATGTGGTGATCACAACGGTAGGTCTTACAAAGGGATCTGCGACTGTCACCAATTATGAGATTGATTATAGGGGCAATCTAAATCTCCTAAAAGAGGCTAAGTCAGCCGGTGTGAAGCATTTTGTGTATGTTTCGGTCATTAAAGCGGACATGGCACCTGACGTACCCATGGTCCACTCCAAATATCTGTTTGAAAAAAAGCTTAAGAAGAGCGGCATGACCTATGTCATCCTGCGGCCCACCGGATATTTTTATGATATCATCAAGGTTTTCCGCCCCATGATAGAGAAGGGAAAAGTAACTCTCCTGGGGAAAAAGGCCGTCTACGCCAATGTTATTTCCACAGAAGATTTTGCAGAATTTATCGTGGGTCATATGCTTGATGAAAACCAAAGCTATGAGATAGGAGGGAAAGAGACCTACTCATATGAAGAGATAGCAAAAATGTGCTTTAAGGCGGCAGGCAGGAAGCCTATGATAAAGCATGCTCCCGTGTGGCTTTTTGACGTACTTGCATTTGTTAATAAGCTTAAGAAGAATGGAAGAGAACCGGTTATACGGTTTTCGAAATTCACGCTGTCCCATGATATGGTGGGGTCCACTGCTTATGGCAATATGAGTTTTGCCGAGTATATCAAAGATAGCTTTAAGGGCGCATAAGTAATGCCAAAGAAGCATGTGAATTTCTTAAACATGCATAGTCGGGAAAGGATGAAACTATGAAGAGACGGATATTTGGCTTAATACTTGTGATCATGATAATCAGTATGACAGGCTGCGGTGGGAGCCCCAACCCGGTGAACAGCAGCACCGGACAGCCACAAAGCAGCTCCGGACAGCCGCAAAGCATCACCGGGCAGTCACAAAGCCCGGCACAGCGGGAAGTAGTCCGGCTCGATGAAGAAGGATACCTTTATTACATGGATTATACTAAGGACTATTACGGCTCCGATGTGATCGATGCCCTGAGGAAAGCTGAACTTATCGATACGGGATGTTCATCATTTTTTACCCACAATCCTGAAGGTGAGCCCATAACTTGTCGTAACTATGATTATCCGCACCGGGTCTCTGACGAGGACAGCACTCTTACCGGATTAAACATTGTGCTTCACTGCAAGCCCGAGGGCAAGTACGAAAGCATCGCCATGGCCGATGCAGTCTGGTGTGACGAGAAGAACCCCCTGCTGCAGCAGGGCGGACCGGATAAGGAAGGATTTGAACCGGCACTGCTTGATATCATCCCATACCAATGCATGGATGGTATCAATGAGAAGGGCCTGTGTGTATCAATTCTCAAAGTGGATATCAAGAAAGGGGATCAGCCGGCGAGCTATCCGGTGGGATCCAGCATGCTCTTGAGATACATGCTTGATGACTGCGCAAATGTTGAAGAAGCAATAAAAAAGGTGGATACAGCCATTGTAACCCCTGAGGACTGGCAGGATTGCCATATATTTGTAACCGATGCATCAGGGGAATATGCCGTGATCGAGAGCCGGAACGGCAAGGTCTCCACAGCCCGGTCGGATGTGGTGACCAACTTTTATCTTACCTACGACGATATAGAGGATTCATATAAAAACGGCAAACTTCGGGAGCATGCCGTCATGATCACGGATGAAAAAGGGGAGAAGCAGTATAATTACGGATACGGACACGGGTATCATCGTTTCAGTACCATTGCCAGCCAGCTTGAGAGCCACAGGGATACCTCTGCTGAGAAGTATCGAACCGTAATGCCGGAATCGGCTGCATTGGTCATCCTTCAAAGTGCCGCTCAGAATCCGTACACCAAGGCTTCCGGGGTCTCCATGACACAATACAGCGCCATATACAATAACGAGAAGAAGACCATGGAGGTATGGCCGTTCCAGAATTACAAGACATCGTATTCTTTTGATGTTGTCGGAAAGCAGATACGTTAAAAGGTGTTCCCTTTATTTTGAACTCGGACTTCAATTATGGGAGTTTTACGATTAGCGTAAAAAAGTTCCCTAAATAATCTTGAATTATTTTCTGCTTTGTCATATAGCAAAACTGGTTAATGAAGGTTTCTTTTACGATGGCGGACGAATTCGGGGAGTCCCTGTGTCGATCGGAGGAACAGGTTATATCCCGCCTATACTTTATGATCGCTCATGGCCTCGGATTAATAGTTATTCCCGAGGATTATGTTCCTGAGTTTAAAAAGAAACTGGTCACATATTACGAGAGTGCAGATATCGGGGATATTAGGGATTTTTTAAAGGGAAAATGCTGGAGAAAGCTAAAATAGTGAAATGAAGAGGGGCAGAGAATGAAGAAGGCTTTATATGTATTGATTCAATGTACATGGGGGATTCCCCAGACTCTGCTGGGATTTGTTCTGTTTTTGATAAATATCAGGAGGAGGCACTTCTTTTATCATGGGGCTATCGTAACAGAGATACCCGGACGGGGAAGTGTGTCTTTAGGGCTGTTTGTATTCATCGGAACTGTTTTGCCGACGGATCTGCGGACTAAACACAGGATACCGGATGAGGAAATGGAGCAGCGCGTCCTGGTTCATGAATACGGGCACACGATCCAGTCCCTTGTTCTGGGACCGTTGTATTTGCCGGTAATCGGTATTCCGTCAGTTACGTGGTGTACGATCAAATTTACCCTCGGCAAGGGAGGTAAAAGATCGTATTACAGGTTTTACACGGAAAGATGGGCGAATTATCTTGGCGAGAAAGCTACGAATAAAAGGGCCATGGGATATGCTGTAGTATAGAATACTGCAGTGTGCAAACAATGCACACTGCAGTTTCAGATTGTCTTTTATAACGCTTTTTTGATCGCATCCAACAGGTCCTGATATTCTTCGAATGCCGGAATATCAGGATTTTCTGCTTTAATGGCATCGGTGGATTTAAACAGGAACCCGGCCTTACTTGCCTTGATCATGGCAAGGTCATTGTGGCTGTCACCTGCGGCAATGGTCTCAAAGCCTGCACTGTGCAGCGCATTTACGGTGGTGAGCTTGGATTTCTCGCAGCGCATGCGATAGCCTGTGATCTCTCCCTTATCGCTAACCTCCAGGGTGTTGCACATAATGGTGGGATAGCCCAGCTTAGCCATGAGAGGCCCGGCGAATTGTGTAAATGTATCACTAATTATAATGACCTGGGTAATGGTCCGCAGTTCATCTAAGAATTCCCTTGCTCCCGGCATGGGATCGATCTTAGCGATGGTAGCCTGTATCTCCTTCAGGCCCAGCCCGTGTTCTTTAAGGATTCCCAGTCTGAATTTCATAAGCTTATCATAATCCGGTTCATCCCGGGTGGTCTTCTTAAGTTCGGGAATCCCGCTGGCCTGAGAAAAAGCGATCCAGATCTCCGGAACCAATACACCTTCCAAGTCAAGACAAACAATATTCATATCCATGATAATAGTCCTTTCTGATCTTAAAGTAGTTAAAAGTATAGCACAAAGGAAATGAAAATAGCAAATGGGCAGAGGGTTTATCTTCCCGGCTTCTTTTCTATCTTCCGGTACACGGCCTTCATGGTGAGGCCCTGGACTATGGTGGTGAAGAAGACGATGGCGCAGGTGGCGCCCAGGATGACGTGATATGTACCGATCTCGATCATGCCGGCGGTACTCATGGCAAGGGCAATGCACAGCGCGCCCCGCAGGCCTCCCCAGGTGAGGAGGATGGTAAAGTTGCACTTGTTAAATCCATCGGGGATGGGCCCCATGATAAATGTACAGATCCCCACGCTTGCAGACCTGCCGATGAGGTTGCAGAGTATGGCCGTCAGGGAAATGACAAGTACCCGTGGCATCTGAAGGATATAGAAGAAACTCAGGCCCAGGATAACATAAAGGATGGAATTCAACAGGTTGTCGAGGATCTCCCAGAAGGTGTCGTATTGACGAAGCCCAACCGGATCCTCCCCCTTTTCCTCCAGCTTGTCCTTGAATTCGGAGAAGAGCACACCACAGACTACGGATGCGATGGCTCCGGAGAAGGACAGGTATTCGCAAATAAGGTATATGGCCGAGACTGCAAGCATACTCACGAAGATCCGTCGTGCAGCATCATGGGTGTGTGAAAAAATGGGATAGCAGATGAAGGTGACTATAACACCAACTATTACGGCTCCTATGATCTCTCTTCCCAGGACCACGAAGAAATTATCTCCGCCGGCACTGGCTCTTACCATGCCGGAGAAGCATACAAACAAAGCAACCCCCACACCATCATTTAAAAGGGATTCCCCCTCTATAAGAAAGCTGGTGCGTTCAGGCAGCCCGAACTTGTTCAGGATACTTGTGGCGGCTATGGGATCGGTAGGCGCCACGATGCTTCCGAACATCAGGCATACGGGGATGGAAAAACCCAGTCCCAGCAGGCAGGCGACACCGTAAAAGAGCATGCCGTAAAACACTGCGCCCAGAAGGGTGGCCAGGATAGATAGTACCGTTACGGCTCTGGCCTGGTCTTTGAAGTCTTTGAGGCTCATGTGACAGGAGCCGGAGAAGAGCATGAAACAGAGAACGCCGTTGATCAGGAAGGATTCCAGGTTGAAATTGTGGACATCCGTGACCAGGGTGGAGATGGGAGATCCCGGCGTGAAATACTCGATAAAAAGTCCTATGATGCCCAGCACCATGGCAAAAAACATCAGGGCGATCTCATAGGTGATCTTGGTCACCTTCTCGTTAAAGACCCCCAGAGCTACAACCATAGCCATAAATATTACAAAATACAATAATGCGTTCTGCATCAGTTCTTTTCCTTTCTCATATCCTGTATACCCATTACTTACATTATAATGGCTCCCGGGCTAATTGCAATGCTTTGAAGAATCTTTACTCTTAGGGTTTATACTGATATAATCTTAAAGAAGGTGTAGGCGCTTATGAAACGTGACAATAAATTTCTCAAAAAAGAATTTCAAAAGGCCCTTTTTCCGGTCATGATCTCGGTATTGGGCGGAACTGTCAATGCCCTGATCGATTCGGCTTTTGTAACAAGAAGGCTTGATTCGGATGCATTGGCGGCGGTGGGCCTTACAATGCCCATTTTTCTGGTGCTTTGTACCGTTGGATGTCTCTTTGCACAAGGAGGATCTGTGGCCGCTTCCCGCTCCCTTGGGAAAAACGACAAGGAAACAGCCGGTCAGTACTACAATACCTCAGTATTGATGATGGTGATCGCAAGCGTGGTATTTATGGTGGCCGGACTCTTTGGTTCACATTTTATCGCTTCACTTCTTTGCAACGACCCCATACTCCTCCCTATGGTGGAGGAATACGGAAGGATAACCCTGATGGGGTCTGCGGCTTTTATTCTGATATGCATCCCTTCCTACTATCTTCAGCTTGACGGTAAAGGAAAATATCTGTCCATAATGATGGGCGTGGTAATACTAACCGATATTATCTTTGACTACCTTTTCCTCTTCGTATTTGACCTGGGAGTAAGGGGCGCATCTCTTGCCAGCGTCATATCCGTACTTCTTGCCACCATATATGGGTTTACCCGTTTACAGACGGGAAAAGGCATTTTCAAGGTGAATCTGAGCCTGTTTAAGATCGCTAATCTGAAAGAGATCGTCATGTTCGGCTCGACTTCTGCCATAGGCAACCTCTTTGATGTTATAAGATTGGCGGTTCTCAACTGGATTCTATACATAGCCGGAGGTGCCGGAGCACTGGCCGTCTGGACAGTATTAAATTCCCTCTTGGAGCTTTCCTTATGCATTACTACAGGGGTTCCACGTACCGCATCTCCGCTTCTGGGTATATACCTGGGAGGCTATGATAACGAAGGCGCGCGTATGATAGTAGACACGGAGATCAAACTGGGTCTGGCCCTTTCGGTTATTTATGCAGGGATCCTGGCAGTATTCCATCATCAGATAGGAGAATTCTTTAAGTTGGATTCCGGCCTTCTCTTCCCTATGATCTGCCTTGGTATATCAGTGATATTCGAGCTTATAGCAACAGTTCTGAGTTCATATTTTAATGTAGCAAAAAGGATCATGCTGTCCGATTTTATCATGTTCCTTGAAACCCTGTTTTTCCCCCTCCTTTTCGCAGCGATATTCCTCGTATGCGGGGTACCTATATGGCTCTTCCTGCCCTTTGGCATGGGAGCGGTGGTCTTAGTCACCCTGCTTGTAGTATGGGCTATTGCAAGGAGATCCAGGGGAGAGACCCATGAGCTATCCTCCGTACTCCTTTTGGATCGATATACGGAGACTACCAACCGTGTGAAAGGGTTTTCCGTTCTTTCTTCAGATGAGGCCATCTGTAAGGCCAGTGAGGATATTACGGAATTCTGCATAGAAAACAATATGGACGTCAAAACGGCCAAACGTATCGGTCTTGCCATGGAAGAGGTTATGACCGTTATGGCCAGAAAATCACTGAAAAACGAGAATGACCCCGTAGATGTCCGGGTATTCTCTCTTGACGGAGTCTTCGGTATATCCATCATGTGCTCAGGCACCCGCTATGACCTCTTCCAGGAGGCCGAGGATTCGGATGATGATTTCCATATGGGTGTCCAGATGATAAACAAGATGGCAGAGGCTTGTATTTATATCTATACTTTGGGAATGAATGTACTCAGCGTGGTGTTCTGATTATGATAAAAGACATTTTACATGTAATGCTGACAGGTGAATACAAAGAGGGGGTCACAGACTTGGACCGCCTTCCCGGATTTGCCATGAGGCGGCTTGCAAGAAAGATGATGTGGGATTATGTAAAGTCCCATGACGCTCCACCTCTTTCTGAGGAGGAAGAACGGCAGGTGCGTGAATTCTTCCGCCCCTACGAGAAGACGGACATGCTCTTTCACAGAGGATACAAGGCATGGTCGAGGAGATTTTCTCCGGAATTCATACCGGATGAGATCTATTACGGGACCATTGAGCCGTTTTACACGGACCGCCTCGCCTCCAAGTATCTGGATAACAAATGCTTCTATTACCGGTTCTTTTCAAATGTTAAGCTTCCCGGTCTGATAGCAATGAGGATAGGCGGGATATGGCTTGATAATGGATTTTCCATAGTAAATGAAGAAAGGGTTATGGAAATCCTTAAAGACAAGGAGGAGGCCGTACTTAAGAAAGCGACTGATTCCGAAGGGGGATTCGGCCTGACTTTCCTTGAGGGAGAAGACAGGTTCAGGCTGTTTAAAAAGGCTGTTTCAAAAGAAAAATGCGATCTGGTGATCCAGGATAAGATCGTCCAGCACCCGTCTCACAGCAGGTTAAATGAGTCATCGGTCAATACGTTCCGTTTAATGTCTCTTATCAGGAATGGTGAGGTATGGGTTTTTGCCACCGCCGTAAGGATAGGCAGAGCCGGGAGTAAGGTTGATAATATATGCAGCGGCGGTGTCTGGTGCGGTGTACACACAGACGGTCGTCTTACCGAAATGGGCACTATGGATGACGGTACGGTTGTTACATCCCATCCGGATCACGGATACACTTTTGCCGATATTACAATGCCCTATTATGAAAGAGCTGTGGAGTTAGTTAAAAAGGCTCATGGCATTATGGCTCACAATGCCCTTGCATCATGGGACGTAGCAATAGATGAGAGCGGCGAGGCGGTATTGGTGGAGGTTAATCTGGCATTGGGAACCCTCTTTCCCATGCAGGTATGCTTAGGCCCCTTATTCGGAGCGCGTACAAGGCAGATATTGGATGAGGTGTATTACAAAAAGGACGGCAGCAGAAGGAGAAAGCCCCATCTCGGCCTTAATCCCAGGGATCGCTACTATCTGAGAGATAACATTCAGGGCATTTTATTCGGAAAATACAAGGCAGGATATACTCATAGCGCCTTGCTTTCCAATGCAGCATTAAGAGCCATCGACCGAAAGGCGCTAAAGGAGGTTTCGTGGCGTTTTCCCGACTTGTCCCGGTCCGGGAAAGAAGAGATAAGGGACTATTACATGCCCTATAAGAGAAGCTTTACAACCGAGTCCCACAGGATCTATACGGGCAAGTCCGGTATATTCCGTAAAGAATATATACCGGAAGATATGTATTTATGCGATATAGACAGGTATTACAGCGACAGGGATTTAAGCTATTATCTTGACAATAAGTGTTACTATGCCAGATTATTCCCGGATGCCATCCAGCCGGAGACGTATGCCATGAGGATAGGCAAGACCTGGCTGGATAAGGATTACAGGATTATCAGCCCGGGACAGGTAATGAGGATTCTTTTCTCCCGGGGAGAGGTCGTGGTAAAGCCCGCAACAAGCTCCGAGGGCGGAGCGGGAATCAGCTTTCTTGACTTTTCCAAGGCATCATCATTTGCACAGAAGAAGAGAACGCTTAAGTTGGCAGTCGGAAAAATAAGAGAGGATATAATGATCCAGGCGCCTGTAAATCAGCACCCGGAGATGTCAAAGCTTCATCCTCAGTCACTAAATACCGTAAGGATCGTGTCTCTTATCATAGACGGGAAGGTAGTGATCCTTTCCCGGTCATTAAAGATAGGCACCGGAGGTTCAAGGCTGGATAACGGCTGCTCCGGAGGGATATACTGCGGAGTCGATGAGGATGGCAGATTAAGGGAATCGGGCGAGATCGATGACGGAGATACGGTCTTGATGGTAAAGGTTCACCCGGACCTGGGTTATACCATAAAGGGCACCCGGATTCCCTGTCTGGATAAATGTGAAGAACTGGTTATGGCGGCCCATCCCTTTATGGGACATCACAGGCTGATCTCCTGGGATATAGCAGTAGATGATAAAGAAAACGCTGTTCTTATCGAAGCCAATCTTTCCCTTGGAGGAAGCTATGATACACAGGTGGTCAACGGCCCGTTTTTCGGAGAATACACGGAAGCTGTGTTAAAGGAAGTCTATGGATATAAACGAAATATACCCGGAGCTTGGAAGTGCCGGGAAAGACTTTAAAAAACATAATAATGAGATCCTTATGAAGATCCTTTCCGACAATAAGGATACAGAGTGGGGGAGACGTTACGGCTTCGGGGAGATCCGTTCTCCCGAGGAGTACCGGAACCGGATGCCCGTATTCGGATATGAGGCGTACAGGTCTTACGTGGAAAGACTGGTGAATGGAGAAAAGAACCTCCTGTCGAACTACGAAAGATACTGTTTCCTTCAGACGTCCGGGTCTACAGACCGGGGCAAGATAATTCCCATTACCCTGGAGGCTCTCAGCCGATACGGCAATGTGATAGACCGGTATATGGAACTTCAGGCAGAGCAGGGAGGAGGCAAGCGCCTTATGGTCTCCTTCATTCAGGCTGATGGCAAAAAGCCGGTGAATACGGATGATACCATGCTTCTATCATCCTGTTACTACAGCTATCTGTTGGAGCAGGAGATATTAGACCCGGATACACTGGCGGGAGGAGGGGAACTCAGCTTCTATCCTGGAGCTTGTGATTACCTCTATGCCAAGCTGTGGCTGGCCTTTGCCACTACAGATATCATTTCCATGGAGTCCATATTCTTATACGATTTTCTTATATTCTTTCACTATATGGAAGAGAATTACGATAGGGTCCTTTCGGATATGGAGAAGGGTAAGATCCCGGATGAGGTGGATCTTCCCCAGGAGGTCAAGGACCGTCTTACCTCCTTAAGATTCCACAGGGACCGGATAGCCCGGGTGAGAGAAGAATGTGGGAGTGGATTTGCCGGCATAGTTAAACGCCTGTGGAAGGATATGAAGCTTATAAGCGGGATCGGAAGCAAGGTCTTTCAGACTGAGGAGATCTCCATCAGGAAATACATCGGCGATCTTGATGTGTGGCATTACAGCTATGCCTCCTCGGAATGTATGATCGCAGTGCCGGCGGGTATGAATACCTATGATTACATCCTTTATCCGAAAACCGCCTATTATGAGTTCCGGCCGGTGGATAAAGAAGAGGTATTAAGTGACCCTTCGGCATTAAAGGTCGGGGAATGCTACGAGCTTATCCTTACAACTTTTTCGGGCTTGTATCGGTATGCAATGGGAGATATATTAAAAGTGACCGGATTTTTCGAGGGCCTGCCCATTATCCTTTTTCAGTACCGTAAGAATCTTGTGCTCAACATCGCCGGGGAGAAGCTGGATATGAAGACACTGGACCAGGCAATGCTGGTATGGTCCAAGATCAGCCGCCTTTCGATCTGGCAGTATTATTTCTACGAAGAGTATGATGAAGTACCTGCCTGCTACCGGGGTATAGTCGCCCTGGAGCCGGATGGGGAGAATATCAGGGAAGAAGCTGCCGATCAGATGGATAAGTGCTTAAGAGGCCTGAGCCTGGATTATGATGATCTTCGGAAACTGGGTTCTATCAGCCAGGTAAGGCTATCATTTGTGAATAAAGATGAGTTTATGGAACTTAAGAAGAAAAAAAGCAGTAACGGGCAACCGAAACCGCTTCACATAATGAATTAAAGGAGATATGTATGGCAGAGAACATCAAAAAAACAAAGAAAAAGAAACTATCAGTTAAATTCTTGGCAGTTCTGTTATTGATGGGTATCCTTATCTATGTCGGAGCCATACTGGTTGGTTATAACCGATATGATTATTCCATCAAGGAATACTATGACGTTATGGCCTATGATGCAGCGGAAGCTGTGGCCGGCTTTTATACACCGGAGGATATGGAGAGGTATGCCAAGGCTGCATACGATTTTAATCACGGTAAGTCTTCCGAGGCAGAGCTTAAAGCCATTATGGAGGAGCCGGGATACAAGAATATGCTGTCTCTTTTGTATCATATGAGAGATAGTCTGGAGGCAAATGATATATTCATATGTACTCTGGACATGGATATTGCCAAAGCATATACGGAGCAGTCTCAGGCTGACGGTTCATGGCATCCCCTCTTCTACATAGCTGACAGTTATGAGATCCCGGAGGATAACTTCAAGCTGGGTGATAACGGCATCATCCTTCCCCAGTTCTTAAAAGATGTTATCGCGTCATATGAAAGCGGAAAGCGTTACGAGGGACATTATATATCAGACGGAGGCTTCGGTCTTAACATGACGGCTATGTACCCCATAGTAAAGGACGGTAAGACCATCGCCTGCATCGGAGTAGAGATTCCCATGCTGACTCTTGAGTCTAATATAAGGAACTTTGTATTATGGGTCTCATTGATCACTGCCGGTATCGTTCTTATCTGCCTCTTCCTGGGAATATTCATGCTTTACCGAAGCGTGATCAAGCCTATAGAACTGATCTCCAAAGAGGCTGATGATTTCGTAGGCAACAATACCCAGATCTCCGAGAAGCTTAAGAGTGTTCATACGGGAGACGAGATCGAGACCCTCAGCGACAGTATCTATCAGATGGAGGTGGGCATCAACGAATATATCGACAACCTCCAGAAGGTTACGGCTGAGAAGGAAAGGATCGGAGCGGAGCTTAACGTAGCCACCCAGATCCAGGCCGATATGCTGCCCCGGATCTTCCCGCCCTTCCCGGATAAGACTGAGTTCGACATATATGCCACCATGGATCCGGCCAAGGAAGTGGGAGGCGACTTCTACGACTTCTTCCTTATCGATGATGACCATCTGGGTATGGTCATGGCGGATGTGTCCGGTAAGGGAGTTCCCGCAGCCCTCTTTATGGTCATCGCCAAGACTCTTATCAAGAACAGGGCCCTGATGGGCGGTTCTCCTTCAGAGGTGCTCGCTTACGCAAATGAGCAGCTTTGCGAGGGTAATGAGGCTGAGCTTTTCGTTACCGTATGGTTCGCCATACTGACCCTTTCAACAGGCAAGGGCGTGGCCGCCAATGCAGGTCACGAGCACCCGGTTGTCCGCAGAAAGGACGGAGAATTTGAACTGATCCAGTACCGTCATTCTCCGGCAGTAGCCACCATGGAGGGAATCCCCTTTAAGGAGCATGATTTCGAACTTTTCCCGGGAGATACTCTCTTCGTATACACTGACGGTGTGGCTGAAGCCACCAATTCGGAGAACGTGCTCTACGGTTATGACCGTATGTTAGCTGCCCTGAACCGGAATACGAATTCTTCCTTAAAGGAACTGTTGGTAGGTCTCAGAGAGGACATTGACGGGTTCGTGGGTGAAGCACCGCAATTTGACGATATCACCATGCTTGGTTTACACTATAAAGGTAAAGAATAAGGCAGATAATGAGGTTGTTTGATTTGGGGGGAGGGACCTGAATGAAAAGAACTATCGGATTGTTTCTGGTTGTGGTTTTGCTTATCTTTGCAGGATGCGGTGGGAAGACGGTGCAGGCGCCCTTTTCATCGGAGGAGAGGATCGCCACTCCATATGAAAAGGCTGTCTCCGAGCTTATCAAAGCCGGGTTTACAAGCGTCAATACCGAACCTGTGAACACCAAGCACACCGACAATGTAGGGCAGGTGGTCAACATCATGATCGACGGCAGGACCAGCTTCAAGCGGGCTGAGACCTTTTCAGAGTCGGCTCCTGTGGTGGTAAGGTACTACCGGCTCATAGACAAGCAGAATAACGGAGTCAACCTCTTTAAGTGACCCGGAGATGAAAGCGAGATTTCACAGGATATGTTCGGATATGTAACCATATACAAGCCGGAACTGAAGTTCAAGGAGTACTATGAGTTCCGGGGCTTTTATTGCGGCCTGTGCCACACTCTGAAGAAGAGGTTCGGGATCCCGGGGCAGATGACACTGACATATGACATGGCTTTTCTGATATGTCTGCTCTCGTCCCTGTATGAAGTGACCCCGAGGAAGGTTAACAGGCGCTGCATGATGCACCCGGTGAAGAAGAAGCTCTGCCTTGAAAATGAGGTGTCCGGCTACGCTGCTGATATGAACATGGCCCTTACCTACCACAAGCTGAGGGACGACTATACTGATGATAAGAAGCTGGGGGCTGACCTTGCATCCCGCATCATCAGGGGTTCATATAAAAAGATCTCGGAGAGATATCCCAGGCAGTGCCGCGGCATAGAGAGGGAGCTTAAAGAACTGGACAGGCTTCAGAAGAGATTTGAAAGGGAAACCCCGGAGTTCTCAAGCGAGGAGCCGGATATTACTTCGGCCTCTTTCGGCAGGCTTATGCAGGAACTCTTTGTCATGAAAGAGGATGAATATTCAAAAGACCTGCGTCGGATGGCATTTTTCCTGGGAAAGTTCATTTACCTCCTGGATGCATATGACGATCTTGAACAGGATCAAAAGTCCGGGAACTATAATCCTCTCAGGAGGATCCTGAAGGAGAAGGGGACGGAATACATCGAGGAAATGATCAATCTTAACATGGGTGAGTGTACCGCGGCTTTTGAGAGGCTGCCCCTTAAAAGAGACGAGGGAATCCTGCGGAATATACTCTACATGGGTGTTTGGAACAGATATGAAAGGATAAAGGACAGGAAGAAAGATGGTAAATGACCCTTATAAGGTGCTGGGGGTAAGCCCCAACGCCTCAGATGAAGAGATAAAGAGAGCCTACCTGGAGCTCTGTAGGAAGTACCACCCGGATTCTTACCAGGGCAATCCCCTGGCGGATCTGGCTTCAGAGAAGTTCAAGGAGGTTCAGGAAAGCTACGAAACTATCAACAAAATGAGAGCTGCCGGCGGTTACGGCGGCAGTTATAATTCAGGCAGCTATGGTAATGCCGGGGGTGGCGCCAGCCAGGGAGAGATAGATTTTTATCAGAAGGTTCAGGTCTTAGAGAACCTCCGCCAGTTCGATCAGGCCCTGGGTATGCTCAATTCCGTTACTGAGCGGACTGATGTATGGTTCTATCACAGTGCTATCTGCAACCTGGGTGTGGGTAATAACATGCTGGCCCTGGATCACGCCAGACAGGCCCAGGCCATGAACCCGGGCAACCCGGCCTACGCTAATCTTGTTAACCAGATCATGAATTCCGGAGCCAATTACCAGACCTACAGGTACGGTAACGGCGGTGGCAGCGGCAGTGGGGATTGCTGCGGCGGCGACGGTATGGGTGACATGTGCTGCAAGCTGTGGATCGCCGATACCCTCTGTGAGTGCATGGGAGGAGATCTTTGCCGATGCATGTAAAGACTAAGATGATAGCCGTGGGCGGCGTGTGCCTTGCCCTGGCCATGGTGCTCATTTTCGTGGGCAGCACTATCGAAGTGGGATCATTTGCCCCTATATGCCTTGCCGCTTTTACCATCGGCATCGTTACGTTGGGGGGCGGACTTGGCATAGGAGGAGCCTACCTGGCTGCCTCCATTCTTTTGGGTGTGCTTATTATCCCCAATAAGCTCCATATCATTACCTTCGGGCTTTTGGAGGGTTATCTCTTTCTGCGGGAGTGCATTTATGACATGATCATTAAGAAAAGAAACATGGGCAGCAAGGCTTACCTTCTCATGAAGCTGGCGGCCTATGTCCTGATGGTCACCATCCCGGCGGCCATCTTCCCCGCTCTTGTATATGAGGGGGAGATGACTCTTGCCCTGCGGATAGGGATCCCGGTGGCGGCACTGATCTTCTTTGTAGTGCTGGATACGGCCTACGACCGGTTCATGCAGTATCTGTGCAATACCAGGATCATTAAAGATTTAAAGGATTAGTGTTATTTTTTGATCACGTTGACTAATATGTCGCTGTAATATGTCTTTGTTATGATGGTTCCCTTGGGCATATCCTGGGTCCCGATCTTGGCGTAATCGATCCGCTGGATTATCTTGTTCATGGTCTCCTGCTGGTCCTTGCTCATCTTGGCCAGGACTTTATCAAGAAATTCCTTCCTTTTTGCATCATCTTTTTTTGCAAATGAGCTGCTCTTATCATCGGTCCTGGTCCAGAAGACTGCGTCTACGGTCCCGCTGGAGAGGGCTGCTGCACGGCCGATACTGTCCACTACCACCAGCTCTATATTTGCCCTGATACGCTTACTGATCTCTGCCAGCATGGCTGTGTTAAAGCCTGCGGGGGTTCCGTCAGCGGCCACGTAATCCATGGGGGGAAGGGAACCGGTAACGGCAACCTTTATCGTTCTGGTACTGTTTAACACAGGCATGGTCACGGGCTTGATCTCGCCGCCGTTCATCACATCATTTATCTGTTCTTCCACCAGTTTGGAATAGGTGCCGTCCTTTTTCATATCCAGGATGGCTTTATCGAACTCGTCCCGGAGGGCGGTGTTATCCTCCATCATCATAAAGGCGAAATCGTTGGAGGCCAGGCCGGTGGAGAGTATATATGCAAACATGTCCTTGGGGGCTATGTCACCGATATCGACCCCTAAGAATTTCTCTCTTACTATGTCGTATTTGCCGTTGACGGCCAGCTTGTCATTCTTGGATGTCAGGTACCTGGCTGTGGAGTAGTATATCCTCAGCATATCGATCTCCCCTGCCTCCAGGGCCATTATCATGGAATCCAGGGTATCATAGTATATGACCTCGATGTTGGGATCCCCGGCGCCTTTCTTTACGGTAACATCAGAGGGGTCCGGCTGGATATAGCCGTCCTTTACCATCTGCTCACTTCCAAGTATTATGGCTTCTCCCACGTTTTTCATTTCTTCTTCGGTGGCGTTAAGCAGGGTAAGGATCCCGCATTTAATAGGTTTGCCATCTGCCTCGCTGCCGCCGGCTGTGGTTTTGTTGGCTGCAGACGCTGATGCCGATCCGCCTGCGGAACTTCCCGTGGCAGCAGATCCTCCGCAGGAACACAGCGTAAGCGCCAGTATCATCGTAAGTGTCAGAGCGAGTATTTTCTTCATATATCGATCCCCCTTGTTACGTGTTAAAGATATGTCCATTATATAGCATCATGGGGGAAAAACAAAGATATCATTTATCTCATATCGATGATCTCCATGTCATTGTATACTTACGGTTTTTATGGTACGATTGTGCCATTAGATGAGAAAGGGAGAATGCTTTATGAAAGCAGTAGTTGAGACTGTAAAGACTGATAATTTTACCATGGGTTACTGCAGGTTCGGAGAGGGCAAGAGGGCTATGGCGCTCATTCCCGGACTCAGTATCGTGAATGTATTGAAATCGGCTGATGCCATAGCTGATGCCTATCAGGTTCTGGCAAAGGACTTTGCCATATACGTCTTCGAACGCCGTAACGATCTGCCGGCGCCCTACAGGGTAGATGATACGGCAAGGGATACGGTGGAGGCTATCCATGTGTTGGGGTTGAAGAACATCTGCCTCTGCGGCGCGTCCTATGGTGGCATGACGGCCATGACTATAGCCGCAGAGCACCCGGAACTTGTGGAAAAAGTGGTTGTGGCATCCACATCCGCCCACGTGACGGAAGAGGATTATAAGGTGGTAGGCGGCTGGGTTTCCCTGGCGAAGGAAGGAAAAGTTAAGGAACTGTGTCTTGCCTTCGGAGAGGCCCTTTACAATAAAAGTGTTTTCGAAGCATCCAAAGATCTTCTGGTCGAAATGGCTGCCGCCGTGTCTGAAGATGAACTTAAGCGCTTCATTATCCTCGGTGAGGGAATGGAGGGCTTTAAGATCAAGGATCGTCTTGAGCAGATCCGCTGTCCCCTTATGGTTGTGGGGGATTCGGATGACCGTGTTCTCGGGACGGAGGCCACTGAGGAGATCATCCGGATAATGAAGGAGAAGCCCGGATTCGCTTCCCACATATATGACGGTTACGGCCATGCGGTCTTCGACCTGGCGCCGGACTTTAAAGAGAGGGTTTTGCAATTTTTAAGATCATAATAAGCGTAGTGTCCCCCGGAACTCTTCAAACAAGGGGGCACTGGTTGCGGCGTCCTTGGCCCGGGATATGCAATACACCGTATAAAAACAGCGTTTGACCTTGACCACCACAAGTTCACAGAACTGCCGGACGTCCACGTCATCGGCTGTGTACTCAAAATGGATGCCCTTGGCATTGTTGCCGAGGACCACAGCATCGAACTCATCCCTGCGCTTGTAGTCCTTCAGGTTTTTTGCCAGGACCTTCTCTGCCCCGTTAAGGGCGCCTTTTGCATCATAAAACACATTAAAAATTGAATTCCCGGTCTTGCCCAGGGAGAGCATGATGTGCTTCTCGGGACACCGCACTCCCCAGCGAAGGGCGTTGCCTCTGAAATATCTGCTGATCTCTTCTTCACTCATCTCACTGTAATCATCGGGATATTCCATATATACCAGTCCGTAAAAATCGGCGTTCTTCATAAGACTACATCTCCATACATTCTTTTTTTTCAATTCATTCTATCATATTATCCTTTGAGACAAAAGACTCTTGACATACTGTTCTCATTAGAATAAAATTCTCTGTGACTAACTCTTTACATATGTAAATAATGATCAATAGATAGTATAGAGAGTCGAGGAGGATCAAAATGTCTAAATTAAGCGTTAAAAAGCCTTTCACGGTGCTTGTGGGGATCGTGATGGCAGTGGTGCTTGGCTTTGTAAGCCTGTCACAGATGCAGCTGGATTTGCTGCCCGATATATCACTGCCCTACCTGCTTGTACTGACCACCTATCCCGGCGCAAGCTCCGAGAAGATAGAGGTTGAGATATGCCAGCCCATGGAGGCTTCCCTGGGTACCATTACCGGTGTTAAGAACGTATTAAGCGTAAGCCACGAGAACTACGGAATGGTACAGCTGGAATTCGAGGACGATACAAATATCGATTCAGCCATGGTCAAGGTATCCAGCGCTGTTAACACCCTGAAGTCCAAGCTGCCGGAGGATGCAGGCACACCATCCATAATCGAGCTTTCTACGGACATGGTGGCAAGCGTGTACCTGGGTATAAGTGCGGAAGGCAAGGAGATGGAGGAGCTTTCTCAGCTTATAAAGGATGAGATAACGCCTTACTATGAGAGACAGGACGGGGTGGCTCAGGTCAGCACTCTGGGCCTTATTAACAAGAGCGTTCAGGTAGAGCTTGATCAGGCCAAGGTGGATGCCCTTAATGACAAGATCCTCTCAACTGTGGACGGTGCATTTGCCAAGGCCGTTGACCAGTTAAATGATGCAAGGCAAAAATTAGTTGACTCTCAGGAAACCCTGGATAAAAACAGGGACAAGCTCATAGAAAGCGAGGACAAGCTGGACGAGAGCAAGATGAAGCTCCTTGACAGCGAGGACGAGCTTGATGAAAATGCTGCAGATCTCAAGAAGAACCGTAAGGAACTTGAGAGCAACATTAAGAAAATGGAGGAATCCAAGAAGGCACTTGACGATAAGAGGGAAGAAACCAACAAGCAGCTGGCGGACCTGAGCTTTCAGCTGGATCAGGCTATGCAGGAACTGAAAAGCCTCAATACTCAGATAAGCGCTGCCAAGGCTGACCAAAGCGCTGCCAAGAGCGCACTGGACGCAGCCAGGGCTGCAGCGGCAGCCGACCCATCCGATCCTGACAAACAGGAAGCAGTAGCCGCCGCGCTGGAAGCCTATGAATCAGCTGTGGAAAAGGTTTCCTCTCTTGAAGAGCGGAAATCAGCCATAGAATCAAGCTATAAGGAGCTTGAATCCAGGAAGCTGGATGCAGCAGAGAGTCTGGGGAGCGCTGATGCCCAGATGACCATCAACCAGCAGCAGCTGGAGTCGGCAAAGAGTCAGCTTGACTCAGCCAAGAAGCAGATAGATTCCGCCAGAGAGCAGCTTGCCAGCAGCTGGGACGCCTTGGAAGACAGTGAGAAGCAGATAAAGGAAGGATGGGATTCCTTAAATGACGGACAGAAACAGTTGGGGGACGGCTGGGATGACTATAGGGATGCCGTCAAGTCATATCAGAAGCAGCGTAAGGAAGCAGAGCGCAAAGCCAACGCAGACAGCCTCCTTACCCTGGATACCCTTGCCAACCTTATATATGCCCAGAATTTCGAGATGCCGGCAGGTTATGTGGATGATAAGAAGGATAACTCCTGGCTCGTTAAGGTAGGTCAGAATTTCGATAAGGTTGAGGACCTTGAAAATGTGGTATTGAGCAACATTCACAAGGTGGGCGACGTCAAGCTGGGTGACGTAGCCAATATCACGGTAATAGATAACGCCAAGGACAGTTATGTACGTATGGGAGAGAACAAGGCAGTGGTACTCTCCATCTACAAGAGTTCCACCACAGGTACCAATGATCTGAGTAAGACCATAGCACAGACCAACGAAAAACTTAAAGAACGTTTTCCGGAGATAGAGATCACCAAGCTGGCGGACATGGGCGACTATATAGACCTGATCGTAAGGAATGTCGTTAGATCCATCCTTATCGGTGCCATACTGGCCATTATAGTCCTTGCCATATTCCTTAAAGACGTTAAGCCCACCATGGTTGTTGCCATCAGTATACCCTTAAGTGTGTTTACGGCCCTCATTTGCATGTATTTCAGCGGCATATCCCTCAACATGCTTTCCCTGTCGGGTCTTGCCCTGGGTATAGGTATGCTGGTCGATAACTCCATAGTGGTCATAGAGAATATATACAGGTTAAGAGGCAGGGGGATCGCGGCCCCGAGAGCTGCGGTACAGGGAACAAGGCAGGTGGCTGGTGCCATCATAGCCTCTACCCTTACCACGGCCTGCGTATTCCTGCCCATGATATTTACCTCGGGTATCGTAAGAGACCTTATGGCACCCATGTCACTTACCATCGTATTCTGCCTGCTGGCTTCTCTGGTGGTGGCCGTAACGGTCGTGCCCGCCTCAGGCTCTACGGTCCTCAGGAAGGTTAAAGAGAAGCAGCACCCCTTATTTGACAAGATGCTTGCCGCTTATGAGAAGGCCCTGGATTTCTGCCTGAGACGCAAGATCGTGCCTATTCTGACTGCCATCGGTCTCCTGGTGCTCTCGTCGGTTCTGGTAGTGTCCATGGGAATAGTAGTTATCCCCGAGATGACCACCAACCAGATGGAGGCTACTTTGAAGTTCGACAAGGACGTTACCAGGGAAGAAGCCTATAAAAAGACCGACGAGGTCCTTGACCGCCTGCTTAAGATAGAAGGCCTGGGCACCATCGGCGTGATCAACGGTGGTGACAGCAGCCTCATTCTTGCCGAAAGCGGAACTTCTACCGACAACTTCAGGACAATGTCCTTTGAACTCCTGACGGAGGATGAGAATGCGGGAGCTGCTGAGATCAAGCGTATCATGAATGATATTAATGCGGCTGTGGCAGACCTGGATCTTGATTTTACCCTGGAGTCCAGTTCTTCCGAGACCAGTTCCCTTACGGGAGGCTCGGGATTAAGCATCAACATTTACGGTGATGATCTGGATGAACTTATGCACATCAGTAAAGATTTCATGGAAATGGTGGGCAGTATAGAGGGATACAAGGATATAAGCAACGGACAGGAAGATGCGGACAGGATCCTTCACCTTTCCATAGACAAGAATGCCGCCATGAGCCATGGTTTCTCAGTGGCACAGATATATCAGGATATCAATAAGAAGCTTACCAACGAGAAGAGCTCCGTTACCATCAAGGTGGACGGCATCAATATGGACATTAAGATCGTGGATGAGATGAAGCCCCTTACCAGGGAGAACCTTCTTGATTATACATTTTCCTCACAGATCACGGATGATGACTATGATACCGTGACGGAGGACCATAAGCTGGGTGAATTCGCTAAAGTAGTGGAAGAAGACGGTGTATCCGCTATCAGGCGTAAGAACCAGTCAAGATACATCACGGTAAGCGCCGGCGTGGAGGACGGATACAATACCACGCTCCTTACCAGACAGCTGGAGCCCATCCTGGAGAAATACAATATGCCTGCAGGCTACAGCTACGATCTGGGAGGAGAATACGATTCGGTTGTGGAGATGGTAAAGCAGATGCTCCTTGTAGCCGGTCTGGGACTCCTTATGGTATATCTGGTCATGGTGGCACAGTTCCAGAGCCTCTTAAGCCCGTTCATCGTGCTCTTTACGGTACCCCTGGCGTTTACCGGAGGTTTCCTCTCACTGATCCTTACACGTGAGAACCTTTCCGTTATAGCCATCATGGGACTTATAGTGCTGATGGGAACCGTTGTTAATAACGGTATCGTTTTCGTAGATTATACCAATCAGCTGCGTAAGGGCGGTCTTGACCGGCGCAGGGCCCTGATAGCCACCGGCAAGACCCGTATGAGGCCTATCCTTATGACGGCTCTGACCACCATCCTGGCTGAGTCCAATCTCATTATCGGAGATAACATGGGCTCCCAGCTGGGTAAAGGTATGGCTCTCGTTATCGCAGGAGGCCTTGCCTACGCAACCCTTATGACACTCTTTATCATTCCGGTCATGTATGACATCTTTTACAAGAAACAGCCTGTAGATGTAGATACGGGCTCAGACACAGAACTGGATGACATACCTGACGACGCGGCGGAATTCATGAAAGAGATGCCGGTAAATGAGACGATTTAGGGGGTGCTGTTATGAAGACAAATAAGATCGATCCTGAATACTTGCAGGCTTTAGGCAATATGATGCATAGGATGAAGGGAATCCGCTACTGGGAACTCATAAGGGATATGAGCAGCGCAGAACTGGTGATCCTTCATGCCCTCGGTAACACACAGACCGGTTCAATGCAGGTGGGAGAACTGACGGAATCACTTTCCATGCACCCCACCTCCGTATCCAGGCTCATGAATTCCCTGGAGAAGAAAGGCTATGTGGAACGTTCCCTTCATGAAGGGAACCGGCGTATCACCGACGTATCCCTGACCGAACAGGGAAAGAAAAAGTCCGATGACAACAACCGTATCCTGAATGATTACTGGATGACGGTTTTAGCCGGACTGGAGAAAGGAAACCTTAAAAAACTGGTTCTTGTCTCGGAAGAGCTGGTAGACCGGATGGAAGAGGTCTACCTGGACATGAAAAGTGAGATGAAGTGAGCTCAAAACTTCATGATATAGTGGTCCAGCGTGTTCCGGTATCTGGATTCGTCCACGACCCTGAAGCCGAAGTGTTCGTAGAGACCGACGTTGTTGTGGTCGTTGGTCTCCAGGCAGAGGGAACAGCTCTTTTCCCGGGCAAAGGAGACCATAAAGTCCATGAGTTTCCTGCCGTAGCCCTGTCCTTGGAATGCGTGCTTTGTTGCAAAGAGGTAGAGGTACCAGGTATCAGGGTCAAGGTACTTAGCCCGCCTGGCCCCGGCAAACTTTTCAAAGTTCTCTAATCTGTACATGACGGGCCGGAGAAGGAGGGTATAATCTCCGGGCCGGCCGGTCTTAAAGTATTCCCGCATGCCGGTCTTTTTTACCTCCGGAGGCATGACAAGAAGAACCGACTCGAAGGAATCGCTGCTGGCTATCCCGGCCATGGTGGACATGCGGCTTTTAAAGTCCACGGTCATCATCCGGGAAAATGTATCCTCATTGTATTTCCCTTTGAACACCAGATCAAAAAGGGCATAATCCCTGTAGGCGTCCAGAGCAGTATCTATATACTGCTGCAGGCTGTCCTCGCCAAAGAAGCTCGTTTCGGAGAATCCCCGGGAGGAGGCGCACTCATACAGCGTCCTGATGTGTGAATTGTCCTTCCCGGAATTCATAATCCGAATCCTCCTTTATTATCTCAAGCATTACATCCGTGATATCGGGATCAAACTGCTTTCCTTTTCCCTTCTTAAGTTCTGCTATGACAGTATCCTGGGACATGTAGAGTCTGTAGCTTCTGTTGCTGGTCATGGCATCGTAGGCATCTGCCACGGTGATGATCCTTGCAAAAAGCGGGATGTCTTCCCCTGCCAGACCGTCCGGATAACCGGTGCCGTCGTATCTTTCGTGGTGCCACCTGGCCCCGGCGCTGATCTCCTTAAACTCCGGCATCTCCGATAATATCTCATATCCCGTAACAGGGTGTTTTCTGATGATGTAAAACTCCTCATCCGTTAATTTAGTGGGTTTATTAATGATGGCATCCGGCACCCCGATCTTGCCTATATCGTGAAGCATGGCCATGTTGTAGATGTCTTCAAGATCCGCCTCCGAATAGCCCATTCTCTCGGCTATCATCCGTGAATATCCGGCAACTCTCATAGAATGACCGTTGGTATACTTATCCTTGGCGTCAATGGTCTTGGCAAGGGTGTACATGGACTGGAGGGTGATCCTCTCGTTAGCCTTGGCCAGAGCCGCATTTGCCTTGTCAAGCTCATTCTTCTTGGTCTCGTAGGCCCGCTCGTGAAATTTGATGATCATACCGAAAATGAGGGATACCAGGATCATTGACTGGATTATATCCCATACCACAGCCTGCTCCGTCTGAAAGAGGACCACCACCTCAGGGTGTGCCTGACTGTATATGATGCATCCGCTCTGGAAAATGATGCTCAGGCCGTATACCACAAAGAGGATCGATCTTTTCCTGATGACCACCCAGCTGATGACCAGGCTGAGGAGCAGCCACAGGGGCATGCCGCCGTGAAAGCCTCCGGATGTGAAATACATAATGGGAAAGAGGACAAAATTGGCCACTATGGAGAAGAGCACCGCGGCGAAGGTGACGTCCTTCATTTTCATGGAAATGATAAGACAGATCACGGCAAAGACCGCTGCAAATACAAAGGCGGCTATGGCATATACGGAGTTGCCAAGCGCCAGGGAAATGAACACGGAAAAAACAGCCCCAAGGATAGCAACGATAACTGCTATGTTAAGCATTTGCTGCCAGAGGTCATAACCTTCCATGAAGGTACCGTATATTTTTCTGTATATTCCCGAGATTATTTTTTTCATATCCCGATGATAACACAAAAAATGAAGATATAACAGAAAAAATTTCAGAAAAAATCCCGGAGAACGCGGGAAAAAGACTGATAATTCATTGACCGGGCCGGATTTTTATGGTACAATATTCTCGCTTTTCAGCATCAGTGTATGGATGTACAAAAGGGGGTATATGAATGAAGTTGATCAATTTACACGTAAAAAAGGCTACTGCCGTAGCCCTGACTGTTATTCTGGGTTTGAGCAATATTCCCGCCAATGTGGGAAATGTAGTCGCTAAACCCGGCCTGTCAGGCAGTGCGGAAGTATTATCCGTCGGAAATGATGCCCTGGGCTTTGTTTCGGATAAACAGAGTTCGGCCTATGTTCAGGATGCGAAGAAGCTTCCTGCAGCCTTTGATCTTCGGCATGTGGGCGGTGAGGCTGCTGTTACCAACGGAATAACAGTTTTTTCCGGTGGTAAGAATTATGTTACCAGCGTAAAGTTCCAGAACCCATGGGGGTCCTGCTGGAGTTTTGCGGCTATAGCCGCAGCCGAGACAAGTCTGCTTTACGAGCTGGGCCTTACCAATGAGGAGTACAAGAACACTTACGGCGAACTGGATCTGTCCGAGAAGGCCCTTGCATGGTTCTCGCAGCATAAGATCACAAATGAGGATGTATGCGATGTGATCCCGGCTTCACAGGTAGGTGAGGGGCCGGATATCAGTGATCTCGAAAAGAATAATATCAATGCTGCATACAATCTGGGCGGAATGATGTTCTATGCCACAGGTCTATTCTCATCCGGAAGCGGCCCTAAGCTGGAGAGTCAGCTATTCGCAGGTGAGACCAATGAGTACCCCTTTGCATACAGGGGAACAAATGGCTGGACTAACTATGAAGCCTATACTCTGCCGGGATTAAAGGAAAAGTCCCTGGCGAGCCTCATGGCTACATATGGAAAAGCTTATCCGCAATTACCGGAAGATAAGCTGAAAGAAGTTGTACTGAGGATTATGGCATTGACAACGAGCCCTGAAGGACAGCCTTATTCCGATCTTGATGACTGGAGCATCCCTGTGGATCATGAACACAGGCTGGGAACGAATTTTGCAGCCCTTCAGGAAAGCTACATGCTTCCTTCACCCAACGAGCGTGATGCAAATGGTGATTATATGTTTAATGAAGCCGGTCTTACAGCTATCAAGAAAGAGATCACCAATGGAAGGCCGGTTAGTATAGCATATATGGCCGACCAGGGTACCGGCGGTACTATAAATACCAAAACCTATGCCCAGTACAGCGATCATTTTACGGGCATTAACCACGGTGTTACCATCATCGGATATGATGATAATTATTCCAGAACCAACTTCCTTTCTGATAAACAGCCTCCCGCTGACGGAGCATTTATCATAAAGAACAGCTGGGGCAATAAGAACGACACCACCGAGGGACGCCACAACGCCGGACTGAACGGTACAGGATGGGGTATCGACGGAGAAGGATACTTCTATCTTTCATACTATGATCAGTCCATATGTTTACCGGAGTCATTTAATTTCTATACCAAGAATGATCCGGATATGCCCAAGAGCCCTATATATACAGTGAACCAGTATGATTTCCTTTCTTCCCAGACTGTAAGTTCTGTGAAAGGAAAAGATCTGAAATCCATGGCGAACGTATTCACGGCTACCATGGACCAGAAGCTTACCCATGTCTCTACCCAGTCCGCTTCGGTAGGAACTACCGTAAGTTATGAGATATATAAGCTTAAGGCTAATTATACAAATCCCAGGGATGGTGAGCTCTTGGAGCAGGGAACCCAATCCTTTGAATTTGGCGGATATCACAGACTGACACTTCACGGATCTTATGTCATAAAGAAGGGTGAGAAGTTCTCTGTTATCCTGACCCATAAGCTGGCAGAGGGCGCCGGATATGAAGTCCTTACCAATGCAATTGACAAGGTGTCCACTGCCCATGACGGTTCACTGGTTAGCCATAATGCAAGGGTTAACAAGGGAGAAAGTCTTATCTACATTGACGGTGACTGGATTGACTGGAGCATTTATACAAAGGATTTCCTTGCTCCCATGGATAAAGCTACCGGCGCTAAGGAGAGGGTATATGATAACTTCCCCATCAAGGCTTACGCAATACCCGGCATCGAGAAGATCAACCTTAAGGACAAGGTTACCATAGGAAAGAACCAGTCTATGGAACTGGTGCCTGTAATGACACCTTTTGAAGCAACACTAAACGGTGTTACATGGAAGAGCAGCAATGAAAGCATTGTTTCCGTGGATGCTCAGGGTAAGATCACTGGTAAGAAGAAGGGAACCGCTACAGTTACCGTAACTGCAGCTGACGGAACCGGCAAGAAGGCTAAATGCAAGGTTACCGTAAGGGATAAGAAGGTTACCCTTGTTAAGAAGGTGAAGATTACCAACAAGAAGGGCGCGGCCATCAAGACAGGCAAGAAGGTCACTCTTAAGGCCAAGGTAACCCCGAAAAATGCTACTGACAAGAAGGTATTGTGGTTCAGCTCCGATACCAAGGTCGCTACGGTCAAATCAGGTACCGTAACGGGCAAGTCGGAAGGAAAGGCTACCATCATCGCCCTTGCGGGAGATAAGATTGCCACGTATGAGGTAAGGGTTGATACTCCGGTCAAGAAGATCACCGTAAGCCCCAAAAAGAAAACTCTTAAGGTAGGGGCTACATATTCCCTTAAGGCAAAGATCACACCTAAAGATGCTACAAATCAGAACATAAAATGGTCTACAAGCAACAAGAAGATCGTTAAGGTTAACGAAGTGACAGGTGATGTCGAGGCCGTTAAGAAGGGATCCGCCACCATCACGGCTACCGCCAAGGACGGAACCAAGAAGAAGGGTACATGCAAGATAACCGTTAAATAGAATAGGAGTCTTGTTGACATCCAAAACGATTATTTTTATAATGGATTATCATGATGCAGTACCATAGTGGTACCGGTCATGAATGCTAACCACGTTATGTGTAAAGCTTTCTGTGAAAGCTTTACATGTAGCATCGGCCCATTTGCCGAAGGCAAATTTCGGATGGGCCGAATGTTCAAAGAAAGGAAGGAAGAATTATGAATCTACAAAATGCAGCAGAGGGAGTTGCAAAACTTTACAAGGCGGCCATCATTGAACTTATCACAGCTCTTTGTACGACTATCGCAGTTATCATGGGGGTTTTGACTGCAGCGGCTACAGCAGGAATTGTTGCACAGGGTATCCAGCAGGGAAACGCCGATAACATCAATGCGGCAGGAGTTATCGCCGGTGGCGCAGGAACGCTTATCTTTACACTGGGAGCAGCTGTTCTGGGCATCATTTGCCTTGTGCTCCAGATCAAGGGAACCAGTCTGGCCAAGCAGGATGAGGCTAATACCAAGTACTTTTCCAGTGCCTATATCTGCATATTGGTTTCCCTTATCTGTACCGTACTGGGAGCAGTGCTTTCGGGGCTTATACCCGTACTCGCCAAGATACTTACATCAGTCGGAGGAGTATTTGAGATCTTTATCGCCTGGTACATCCTTAAGGGAGTATGGTCGATAGCAGAGCAGATCGGTGACAATGATCTGGCTGCCAGAGCACAGAGCGCATCTACGGTGGTCGCCATTGTTATCGCTATCTCTCTCATATTCAAGTGGATTCCTCAATTCTTTGCAAACGGGATCGGTCAGGCAATAGGTGTCGTTCTTGCGATCGTAGCTTTTGTTCTTTCCATAGCACAGATCATCATGTATCTGTCGGTTTTAAAGAGGGCAAAGGTTTCATTTTTAAGATAGGATAATGGATCAATAGAATACATGATATAAGGGGTCGCTGTTTAAGCGACCCCTTTTAGTGTATACGGGATATGAAGAAGTATTGGCGTATGTGCCCCGAATATGGTATTATACTAGATATTATACGAAATGATCAAAGAGAGGAGAAGGCATTATGAATGTAACGACCAAATCGGAAGGGGAGAAGCTTACGGTGATATGTGAAGGAAAGCTTGGAACTACTTCCGCTCCGGAGCTTGAAAAGGCTGTAAAGAACAACATTGAAGGCATCAGCGAACTGGTCTTTGACTTTGAAAAGCTTGAATATATGGCATCAGCCGGGATAAGGGTACTTATGTCGGCGGGTAAGACAATGGCGAAGCAGGGAAGTATGAAGATCATCAAGGTTCCGCCGGAGATAATGGAGGTATTTTCCTTTACGGGAATGGCAGATATTCTGGATATTGAGGCATTGTAAGGAATGAAGACCAAAAAAAGGGGAGTAGTGGTTATCATCACCATATGGATGATGATAGCGGTGGTGATAACATACGCGTTATCTTTGATACTGACATATGTCATATTATCCCGGCGGTCTGAGAAGAGTGCCTGGAAGATGGTCGTATCCGATGTTGAGGATGTCAGTAATGATCTGGAGCAGATGGTGGAAGCCTCTGTTTTAAGCTTTATGGAGGAACTCGTCAGCACCGGAACGGTAACAACTGCAAATATCCCGGATCCGGAAGCTTTTTCCCGTGAACTCCAGTCCCGTTTCGGAACCCAGTGGATAGAGATCAATATTGCAGATAAAAGGGGGATCCTGATAGCATCCTCATATCCTGAGTTTGTGGGATTTAATTATTCATCATCAACGGAATCCTCGGGATTTCTGGTCTTACTGGACGGAAGTACTTTGACTTATTCACAGCCTATGAGGGAAGATGTGATGGATGATACCCGTTATGTGAAGTACTCCGGCAGGAGATTTGAAGACGGAAGCGGGTTTTTACAGGTAGGATTGCCGGACAGGATGTATGACAACTGGATTGAGATCCAGGGACAGTATGTTGCCACCAACAGGAGTATCGGAGACACCGGATACCTTATGGTGTGCAGTGCAGACCATAAGATCATAAACAGTTACCATAATGAACACAAAGGTCAGAATATTGCCGATTCGGGAATCGAGCTGGATCCGGATGCAGACAATGATTATACATGCTTCAAATGTGATGTGTTTGGTGTTCCATCATATGTGACTGTTAATGATGTGGGCAGGATGCATGTTTTGGGTGTATACCCGGAAAAAGAAGCCAATTACGTCAGGGATGAGGCTGTAACCATGATGGTGATAATGGAATCGGCCGTATTCGGGATACTGTTCGTAGGGCTTATCGTCCTGATGAAGAAGGTTATAGTTAACAACATCGTGAAGGTTAACACCGACCTTAAAGCCATTACCGGAGGTAATCTGGACAGAAAGGTGGAGGTGCGTGGCACGTATGAGTTCGACTCCCTTTCAACAGACATCAATGCCATGGTTGACAGTTTGAAAGAGTTCATAACTTTGGCAGCAGCCCGGATCGATGAGGAACTGGAAGTGGCCAAGGCCATTCAGAATTCTGTACTTCCCAACACTTTTCCCGCTTTTCCGGACCGTGATGAATTTGAACTGTATGCAAGTATGCACGCTGCCAAAGAAGTAGGAGGAGATTTTTATGATTATTATATGATCGATGATCATACATTGGGCTTTCTCATCGCCGATGTTTCGGGCAAGAGCATACCGGGCGCCATGTTCATGATGACTTCCAAGGCGGTGATCAAGAATCTGGTAGAAAGCGGCCTTCCTGTTGAGGAGGTCTTTACTCAGGCGAATAAGAGGCTCTGTGAAGGCAATGATGCAGAGATGTTCCTTACGGCGTGGCTGGGCTTTCTGGATCTGGAGACCGGCCTTGTCCGCGTGGCGAACGCAGGACATAATCCGCCTATACTTATCCGTGATGGTAAGGCCGAATATCTGGTGCTTAAGCCGGGCCTCATGCTTGCGGGGATGGAGGGTATGGAATATAAGGAGCAGACCCTGCAGCTTCAAAAGGGAGATATCCTTTATCTCTATACCGATGGTGTGACGGAGGCTATGGACAAAGAGGAGAACCTGTATGGGGAAGAGCGCCTTAAGAAGGCCCTGTCATTTGGTGAGGATTATCCTGAACCTTCGTCGGATTGCGGATTACCGCGATCCATTTGCGAATTGGTAACCGGGGATCTGGTAGAATTCGTGCAGGGAGCGGAGCAGTCGGATGATATCACCATGTTGTGTATACGGTATCTGGGAAGCCATTCGTTGACGGATCACCATTTAAAAGAGATCACGCTGGAAGCAATACCTGATAATGTGGACAGAGCTGTGGATTTCGTTGACGAGATACTTGATGAATACGGCTGCGGCGTCAAAGAAAAGTCGGCCATAGACGTGGCAGTGGATGAACTCTTCGGCAACATAGCCAACTATGCTTACGGTTCCGGCACCGGTTATGCTACGGTAATGGTCAACGTGGTAAAAGAGCCTCTGACAATGGAGATCACCTTTATTGACAGCGGGATTCCCTACGATCCTCTGGCGAAGGAGGATCCGGATGTGAGTCAGTCTCTGGATGAGAGACCCATAGGAGGAATGGGGATATTTATCGTAAAAAAGAGCATGGATGCGGTTGTTTATGAATACAAGGACGGCAGAAATATCCTTACCATCAAAAAGAAACTGTAAACAGGGTAACAGGAAGGAATAAACGTATATGGGGGACTTTCATGCACCG
Organism: Lachnospiraceae bacterium; assembly: GCA_017550165.1. GTDB lineage: Bacteria > Bacillota > Clostridia > Lachnospirales > Lachnospiraceae > SIG280. Next base: position 34,741 of record JAFZQH010000016.1, read on the forward strand.
ACGGCAAGGGTTCTTGTGGTTGATGATACCAAGGTCAGCATAAGGGTTTTGCGCAGTCTGCTTAAGGATACACAGATGAAGGTGGATATGGCCATCTCCGGCAAGCAGGCCTTGAAGCTGGCAGGTGACAATTATTATGACATCATGCTCATAGACCACCTGATGCCTGAGATGGACGGGATAGAGACCATGCACAGGATCAGGGAGATGAACCCGGATCTTGATACGGTCTACATTGCCATGACCTCTAATGTGATCCCGGGAGCCAGGGAAAGGTATATTGAAGCCGGATTTCATGATTTCTTTCCCAAACCTGTGAGCAAGGAGGACCTGGAAGACCTGCTTAAGTCCAAGCTCCCGGCGGACAAGGTGGAATCATAAAATAATGTGGACAAAAAGGGACACAGATTATATGATATAAGAGTGATTGATGAAACACTTTCAGAGATAAATAATATATAAGGAGTGGTATTTATGGCAATGAGACTTGTTACTCGGTCGGATTTTGACGGACTGGCCTGCGGAGCTCTTCTTCTGGCAGCAGGAGTTATAGACCACTGGAAGTTCGCACATCCCAAGGATCTTCAGGATGGGCTTGTGGAAGTTAATGAGAATGACGTTCTGGCTAACGTTCCCTTCGTTCCGGGATGCGGATTGTGGTTCGATCATCATTCCAGCGAGCATGAGAGGCTGGAGCTTGAAGGCAAGTATAAGGGGGAGAGCAGGATAACACCTTCCTGCGCCAGGATAATATATGAGTATTATGGCGGGAAGGACAAGTTCCCGGGCTTTGATGATATGATGGAAGCTGTAGACAAGGTGGATTCCGGTAATCTTACGGTGGACGAGATCATGAACCCCAAGGGATGGATCCTGGTGGGATTTCTTATGGATCCCAGAACAGGTCTGGGACGATGGAGACAGTTCTCGGTTCCCAACTATGAGTTGATGGAGAAGCTCATGGTGGCCTGCAAGGATAAGACCACGGAAGAGATCCTCGATATGCCTGATGTTAAGGAGAGGATTGAAGTCTATAACGAGCAGACGGCTAAGTTTAAAGAGATGGTCACTGCCCATACCACGGTTGAGGGCAACCTTATTATCACTGATCTTCGGGGAGTGGATCCCATCTATACCGGGAATCGCTTCATGATTTACAGCATGTATCCGGACCAGAACATTTCCGCGTGGATAGTCAGCGGCAAGGGAGGACAGGGATGCTCCGCAGCTGTAGGATACAGCATTATCAACAGGACATGTACCATAGATGTGGGAAGCCTGATGCTCAAGTACCACGGCGGAGGCCACAAGAAAGTAGGAACCTGCCAGTTCTCTAATGAGACCATGCCTACGGAACTGCCGGTTATGCTGGAAGAACTTAAAAAGCTTGCCAATGCGTAGAGACAATGGGGTCGGCACAGTGGATGTGCCGACCATTTTTTTGTGGTATTGAACTCTATGTTAGTGTATAATAATCTGGTTAAGGTGTATTTTTTTTGAGGAGGAACAGGAGAAGAGATGGCAGACTGGGTAGTAGTTGTAGACGACGACACATCAAATCTTAAGATGGCAGGTCATATCTTAAGCAAATGCAATATGAGGGTCACAGCGTTAAAGAGCGGACAGGCACTGCTTGATTATGTGGCAGGAGGGAATTATCCGGATCTGATATTGCTTGATATACTGATGCCGGATATGGACGGATTCGAGACCATGCGGAGGCTGAAAGAGATAGAGACTCCTTATGAGCAGATACCCGTTATTTTCCTTACGGCCAATGAAGACGAGGATTCGGAAAGGAACGGACTCGCCTTAGGAGCCATGGATTTCATCAAGAAACCTTTCGTGCCGGAGGTTCTTACCCTTCGTGTGCGTCATATCATAGAACTTATCAGATTGCAGCACAACCTTAAGGAAGAAGTAGATAAAAAGGTTGAAGAGAACCAGAGGCTATTCATCGATATCGTCATGGCTCTTTCAGATGCCATAGATGCCAAGGATACGTACACCAACGGTCATTCAAGAAGAGTTGCCAAGTATTCCATGGATATTGCCAGACGCCTGGGATACTCCGAGGAACAGCAGAATGACATCTACCTGATGGGGCTGCTTCATGATATAGGCAAGATCGGTATCCCGGATGCAGTCATCAACAAACCTGCAAGATTAAACGACGAGGAATTCGAGATGATCAAGAACCATCCTGTTATGGGCGCCCGGATCCTTAAGAATATCGGGGAGAAACCGGGACTGTCAAACGGGGCCAGATGGCACCACGAGAGATTCGGAGGAGGCGGTTACCCGGATGGACTCACCGGGACTGACATTCCCGAAGAGGCACGTATCATCGCAGTTGCAGATGCCTACGATGCCATGAGCAGCAGAAGGAGCTATCGTGGAGTCCTGCCTCAGGATGTGGTCAGAGGAGAGATAGAAAAGGGAAAAGAAGCTCAGTTTGATCCGGCCATTGCCGATATCATGCTGAAAATGATAGACGAAGACGTTGAATACACTATGAGGGAGAGTAATTGATGAATAATAAGAACGTAGGAGAGAATTCACTGTTTCAGACATCGCATTTGATGATACTGGTAAGCTACAGCCTGTTTTCTGCCATACTCATCGGTGAATCATTTCTCATGGGTTGGGAGACATGGGCAGTATTCCTTATAGTCATAGCAGTTCTGGGATGCTGGTTCATGCATCTTCAGAATGTACTTACATCCTATCAGAGGTTGTGGGTGTATTCCATTTTGATGATGGTCACGTCAGTGTTCTACGGCATACATCTTACCAGTACCTATGACCTGGTGGGCGTTATCACAGCCTGCGTTGTCATGTTTACCATGACGGGAGTTAAGACCCTTATCACATTCTGGCAGGTAACTTATTATCTTATCCTTGCATATGATCTTGTGGCCATGTACAAGCAGGGTTACGTATTTGACGGTCTTGTGATATCAAGGACGCTGCTCCATGTCATGCTCATGTTCATGGTGGGCTGGATTGCAAGGGTCATTATCAGAAAATGGACAGAGATCATCTATGAATCCAAGGAGGAGATAGAAGTCCTGGTTGGAGCTACCACCAGACTGAATGATTTCCTTGCAAATGTATCTCATGAGATCCGTACACCCATCAATGCGGTTATGGGCCTGACTGAAGTATGTATAGAAAAAGAGGACAATCCTGAGATCCAGAAAGACCTGGCTGCTGTTAAAGATGCCGGTAAACGAGTGGCTGAGCAGATCAGTGATATCCTGGATTATTCAGAGATAGATATGAAGAAGCTGGCGGTCAATAATGAGGAATACATGCTTTCTTCCATATTGAACGACATAGTGACTGAGTTGGGCTATGTTAAGCCGGTGAACCTGGAACTGGTAGTGGATGTGGATGCGGCATGTCCTGCCATGATGATCACGGATGTCCCCAAGCTTAAGAAGATCATTTGGCACCTGGTTTCCAACGGAATCAAGTATACTAAGGAAGGCGGAGTATATGTTCATATTTCCACCGTCAGCCAGGAATACGGTGTCAATCTCTGTATAGAGGTGGAAGACACCGGTGTGGGTATGACCAAGGAAGAACTTGAACATATCTCAGAGCACTTCTATCAGGGCAATTCCGGTCGGACCAGATCCACAAGCGGTCTTGGACTGGGTATGGCCATCGTGACAGGATTCGTTCAGGTCCTGGGCGGATTTATGATCGTCGAGTCAGAAAAAGGCAAAGGGACCAGGGTGCGTGTCAGCATCCCGCAGCAGGTCATCGACCCATCCAAATGTATGTCATTATCTACGAAGGATAATCTGTGTATCGGTTCATTCCTTCATTTTGATAAATTCCCGAATCTTCAGGTGCGTGAATTTTACAACGTTATGGTTAAGCATATTGTTCAGGGACTGGGCGTTACCATGCGCTGGGTTGAGACACCTGAGAAGCTTCGTACCCTGACGGATACGGTCAACCTTACCCACCTCTTTGTAGGGGAAGAGGAATACATGGAGAATACTGCGCTCATCGAAGAACTGGCCAGAAAGATGGTGGTGGCTGTCATCGCCAATCCTAATTTCTGTCAGGTGCCCTGGTCTAAGATCCGGATCATGCCGAAGCCCTTCTATTGTTTCCCGGTGGCTACGCTCCTTAATCAGGATCCTAATGAGGAAGATTCCAAGGTGGGAAGGCTCATGTGCCGTGGCGTGAGAGCCCTGGTGGTAGACGACGAACCCATGAACCATATGGTGGCCAAGGGTATATTCAAGCGCTATGGTATGGAAGTATTTACTGCCGATTCCGGAGCGGAATCCATTGAGATGGTCCAGGAGAATACTTACGATATAGTATTCATGGATCACATGATGCCGGAGATGGATGGTATAGAGGCCATGAAGCGCATCAGGATGGAGGTCACAAGGCAGCATAAGGAACTTCCCATTGTGGCACTTACAGCCAACGCCGTCAGTACAGCCAAGGAAATGTTCCTGAGAGAAGGTTTTGACGGATTTATCAGTAAGCCCATCGAGCTTACGGAGCTGGAACGTGTTCTTCGTAAAGTCCTGCCGAAAGAGTTGTGCATGGACGTTTATGATGATGATCTGACAGATCACTCCAAAGCAGCTGCACCTGTGCCGGAGCCTGAGAAGACGGTTGCTCCGCAGGAGCCCCAATTATCTCAGCCGGCTGTACCGGAACCGGAGACATCTTCTGCCCAAGAGGAGATCACGGAAGGCCCTATAGAGAAACTGGCAGCTCTGGGTATAGATACCACTACGGGTCTGTATTATTGCCAGAATGATGAGGAGTTTTACAAGTCATTATTGCTGCAGTATGCCGGAGATGCTCCCAAGAAGCAGGTAGATGCGGCGAAGTACTGTGTGAATAAGGATTATCCCAATTATGCCATCATAGTCCATGCCATGAAGAGCACTTCAAAAATGATAGGAGCTGGCAGGATGAGTGATATGGCGAAAGCTTTGGAGGAGGCCGCCAAATCAGGAGATGATGAATACATACAGCTCCATCATGAGGAAGCTATGTCTGAGTATAAGCGTTTGGTAGAGGGGATAAGCAAAGCCTATGAGGAGCCGTCAGACGGGGACGATGCGGATGATGCCGGAGATGAAGTTATGGAGTTCATGCCGGATGATGATGTGATGGAATTCATGCCTGACGACGAAGCCGGGGATAGTAAGCCTGATGATGATATCATGGAATTTTTGCCGGAGGAGGATTAGGAGATGAAAAAGTATTTTGAACGTAATAAGGAATCCGAAAAGTACGTATATCAATCCTCTCTTAAAGTGGCATTTTGGTTTTTTGTGGCATTGACTCTGTATGAGGTCGTTCACGTATTATATACCTTCGCTTTTCCCGGAGAGTACGGAGAATTTGTATTATGGTCCAGGATTGCCTACGGGGCTTCCGGAGTCGTTTTGGGCCTGTTCTCGGCGGTTTACTTTTACGCCGGGAAAGATTTCGAGAATCGATATAAGCTACTGCCCATTGCAAATGTGACATGTACATTTGCTATTTATGCTCTTGCAGTTGTGGTCACCGTACTTGACTCAATACGGTCGGGGGTTATGGATACAACGCTTATCATGTTCATGGGATGCGTGATCCCGATACTGTTGTATATGCCTTTGGCGGCATATCTGACGCTGTTCCTGCTGTCTAACGGTGCGGTGCTGTATTATTATATAACGCTGTATATGAAGGACAACTTAAAATATGTGGCGGTAAAGTATTACGCCATATTTATCGTTCTGTGGATAATAGTCAGCATTATAATCCTGTATGTGAAATACAGTATGTACGACAGGATCCTGGAGTCTGACAGGCAAAAGGAAGAGATTGAAAAGCTTAATGACGCTCAGAACAGATTCTTCTCCAGTATGAGCCATGAGATCCGTACCCCCATTAATACCATCATCGGTCTTAATGAAATGATCTTACGTGAGAATGTATCCGACGAGGTTAATGAGGATGCTGCCAACATAAGGTCTGCAAGTAATATGCTTCTGCACCTGATCAATGATATCCTTGATATGTCCAAGCTGGATTCCGGTCAAATGCAGCTTACCCCGGTATCTTACCGTACGGGAGATATGCTCTCTGACATCGTAGGAATGCTGTGGATCAGAGCCAAGGATAAAGGGCTTGAATTTAAGGTAGATGTGGCACCCGATCTTCCGGGCGAGTTATACGGTGATGAGGTAAGGATCAAGCAGATCATAATCAATGTGCTTAATAACGCTATCAAATACACAAAAGATGGCTCTGTAACCCTCAATATCCAGTGCAGGAGAGAAGAGAGCAATAACGTTACGGTCATCTACTCCATCTCCGATACGGGCATGGGTATCAAGAAAGAGAGTATCCCCTATCTGTTCACTGCATTTAAACGTGTGGACGAGACGGAGAACAGGTACATAGAGGGAACAGGTCTCGGCCTTTCCATTGTAAAACAGTTGGTAGATCTTATGGGCGGTAAGATCACCGTTAACAGCGTATATACAAAGGGCTCCACATTTATCATAGAGATCCCGCAGAGAACTGTCAGCGGAAGTACCCTGGGCAATGTGGACCTCTCCAAGCGTAACAGCATCCTTCGTATGGAGAGTTATCACCAGAGCTTTGAGGCGCCTGAGGCTAATATCCTGGTTGTAGACGACACCGAGACTAACCTGATGGTAGTGGAGAAACTCCTTCGTGAGACTAAGGTTAACCTGGTTACTGCTACCAGTGCCAAAGAGGCGTTGGAGAAGACTACGGAGACAGAGTTCCATGTCATATTTATGGACCATCTTATGCCTGAGATAGACGGTATTGAGTGTCTGCATATGCTCCGTGAGCAAAAAGGAGGTCTTTGCAGAGAATCCAAGGTGGTTGCACTCACGGCTAATGCAGGAGGAGATACCAAGGCACTCTACGTACGGGAAGGCTTCGACGGATACCTGGTTAAGCCCGTCAGCGGCGAATCCCTTGAAAATGAACTGCGACGCCTTCTTCCCAAGGAACTGGTTACGGTTACTTCTGTTAATGATGAGATACTTGAAGAGAGTACCTTGTGGATCAAGGATCATCAGGCAAAGGCTGAGGTTTGCATTACTACTGAGAGCGTGGCTGATATTCCATCGGAACTTGCGGCAAAATACAATATCACCGTCATACCGCATCTGATATATACCGAGGATGGTGTGTTCAAGGACGGACTTGAGATAGAGACAAGCGGACTTCTTTCATATATGGAGGATGAATCCAAGTATGTAGAGACTAAGGCACCAGACATTGCATATCATGAGAGTTTCTTTGCAAAGCAGCTGGAGCATGCCAACAATGTGGTACATATTTCCATATCATCCACACTGGAGAATTCGGCATATCATGCAGCTTCTGAGGCGGCCAAATCATTTGACAACGTATTTGTCATTAATTCCGGACACTTATCCAGCGGGCAGGGATTGCTTGCCTTGACGGCGGCCAGATTTGCAGAGGAAGGATACGGGGCTGAAGAGATCGTTGAGATGACCAAGGCCAGTATACCCAGGGTTCATACCAGCTTTGTGGTTGATTCCATGGATTACCTTGCAAGAGCTAAACAGATTGGTAAAAAGACGGCAGACATAGTTAAGGCGTTGCTTATCCACCCCGTTCTTTCCATGAAGAAGGGCAAACTGGGATTGGGAGGCATTTATTTCGGATCCAGGGAGGGCAGCTGGAGGAAATACATTAATTCTTCCCTGACCACCATCAACAAGATCGATAAAAGAATGCTTTTTGTTACATACGTTGGTATCAATAACAAAGAGAAGGAGGAGATCAGAGCGGAGATAGAAAAGAAGATGGAATTCGAGAAGATCTATTTCCAGCAGGCGTCTCCTGCCATAGCCGTTAACTGCGGCCCCGGAACCTTCGGGCTGCTCTATATGATCGAAGAGTAGAATGGAGAAAATGAGTTTGATCGCCCCCTGTCATTTCGGGCTGGAGGCTGTGCTGAAAAAAGAAATATATGATCTGGGTTACGACATAGAATCCGTATCTGACGGAAGAGTGACATTCCTGGCAGATGCGGAGGGCCTGTGTCGCAGTAATATAGGTTTACGAAGTGCAGAACGCGTTCTTATCAAGGTGGGGTCTTTTACGGCCACCACCTTTGATGAGCTTTTTGAGGGTGTTAAGGCCCTGCACTGGGAGGACTATATCCCGGAGGACGGAAAGTTCTGGGTTAAGAAGGCAAGCTCTGTTAAGAGCAAGTTGTTTTCTCCCAGAGATATCCAGTCCATAGTCAAGAAAGCCATTGTTGACAGGCTTAAAGGTGTATATAATACAGACTGGTTTACTGAAGAGGGGAATGAGTATCCTCTCAGGGTCTCCATAATGAAGGATGAGGTTACCATAGGCCTTGATACCTCAGGAGAATCCCTGCATAAGCGAGGCTACCGTCAGTTCAGGTCAGATGCCCCCATTTCGGAGACTCTGGCGGCTGCCCTTTTGATGCTGACTCCCTGGAGGAGTGATCGTATCCTGGTGGATCCTTTCTGCGGATGCGGAACATTTCCCATAGAGGCGGCGCTGATGGCCGCCAATATCGCGCCGGGGGTCAATCGTGATTTTACCGCATGTTCATGGGATAATCTCATTAACGGGAAGACATGGAGGGAAGCCTTCGACGAGGCCAGAGACCTGGAAGATATCAATGTTGATACGGATATCCAAGGCTATGATATAGATGGTGAGATAGTTAAGGCAGCCAGGAAAAATGCTGCTCTTGCCGGAGTAGAGAAGCTGATCCACTTTCAGCAGCGGGATGTGGCGGACTTAAGCCACCCAAAGAGGTATGGTTTTATCGTTACCAATCCTCCTTATGGCGAAAGGATATCCGATAAGAAAGACCTGCCCGCCCTCTATAAGACTTTCGGGGATGCGGCATGGAGGCTGTCTGACTGGTCGGTGTATGTTATCTCCTCCTATGAGGATGTGGAGAGGTATATGGGCCGTAAGGCCACTAAGAACCGCAAGATATATAATGGGATGATGAAGACTTATTATTATCAGTTTATCGGCTCGCCCCCGAACAAGGTGAAAAAATGAAGAAAGTTAAAGCGTTTTTATTTATAATCCCGGCAGTGGTGCTGCTTCTTTTGGGCAAGCTGTGGGTGGAAAATGCGGATTATTCAATTCAGAAAACTGAATCTGTCAAGCTCGACGGCGGCAAGTGGTCTCTTCTTGTGGCTAAAAGCGTCAATGAGAGGAAGATCTCCGTGGAGAGCAGCGGAAGGGCTGTTACCAGGGTGACGGGGGCCTTTGTGACCTCGGGTCTTGATATCATGGTGCCTGCGGAATATGCCAATGATGTATTTGACTGCTGTGCCTACCAGATGGAGAGCACCTATACTGAAAACGGCCAGACCAGACCCATGAACATCATACATCTTGAGAGGGGTAACGCCATGGCGGAGTTTTCTTCCATGGATGATTCCACAGCCATGCTGGATAATGAGGACGGGACTTTTGTCTCTGTGGCGGCAGCCTGCTCGGCTCTTAATCTTGAATATACCTTTGATACAAAGAATAACAAGCTTATCATTCTTCCAAAGGATATGAGGGAAGATCCTATTCCTGCCCGGTATGATCTCCGGGATTGGAATCGTGCTCCCGAGGTCCGTAATCAGGGCACTCTGGGGACCTGCTGGGCATTTGCGGCGCTTTCCTGTGTAGAGTCTGTCCTTCTTCCCAGGGAACAGCTTCGGCTGTCCATTGACCATCTCACGGGGAATAACAGCTTTAATTATGACCTGAACAGGGGTGGGGCCTATACCATGGGGATGGCTTATCTTCTGGGCTGGCAGGGTCCGGTATATGAAAAGGATGACCCCTATGCCGATGGCAAGACAGACTCGACTCTTCCTCCGGTAAAGCACGTCCAGGAGATCAAGTTTATCAAAGAAAAGGATTACGAGGAGATCAAGCGGTCGGTATATAAATATGGCGCTGTGGAGACCAACATATATAATTCCATGGCCAATGCGTATGAGGGTTCCGTTAATTATAACGGCAAGGCCCATGCATATATATACACGGGAGGGGCTGATCCCAACCATGAGATAATCATTGTGGGCTGGGATGATAATTATCCCAAAGAGAATTTCACTTTCGAACCGGAAGGCAACGGGGCATTCATCTGTCAGAACAGCTGGGGCACTGCTTTCGGTGAGGATGGGTATTTCTACGTATCGTATTATGACACCAATATAGGCAAGTATAACCTGGTGTACACCTCGGTGGAGCCGACGGATAATTATGATGACATATACCAGAGCGATCTCTGCGGCTGGGTGGGCCAGATCGGAACAGGTAATGAAGAGACATGTGCCATGAACGTTTTCACCGCAAGGAAGGATTCCGATCTGGATGCCATCGGTTTCTATGCAACGGCCAAGGGCTGTCAGTATAAGCTGTATGTGATCCATAATTTTAAGGGAGCGGACTCGGTTGATCTTGCGAATATTGAACCGGTTGAGGAAGGAAGTCTGGATCTGGAGGGCTATTATACCATCCCTATTAACAAGGAGCGTTTAAGGAGCGGGGAGCGTTTTGCCATAGCTCTGGATCTTGTCGCCCCCGGGGCTGATTATCCTATCGCTGTAGAGCACTCGGGTACCGACCTTACCAGGGATGCGGTGATCCACGACGGTGAAGGATATATAAGCATTAAGGGGAAATTCTGGAGCAATACGGAAGGAATGTATAATTGTAATGTCTGCCTGAAGGGGTATACTAAATGAAGTATGTTTTGTTTAAGCGAAAATACAGTTATCACGCCATTGCGGCCATAGTCTTTACTGTCGCCATGCTGGCATGGATGTTCTTCTTCAGGGAATCACTGGCTGTCTCAAGAGCCAGGTACAAACAGATGACCGGTCTGGAACGTCTGGAATACAACAATGCGAATATCGAGGAAACAGATGAGAAACTTGCGGACCACATAAGGGTTCCTCTTCCCGGCAACTACAGGGAGGCAGACGTAAGTACTTATGTAGAACCGGTATCCAGGATCATCACCATCTATATTCCCAAGGTGACGGAGAACTTCATTTACGATAATCCCATCATGGGCTGCGAAACAGGGATAACGGGGTTGGAGGCCGGCCCATCGGATCTGGGCATGAGGCTTCAGATCAGGACGGAAGTGCTTCAGGAGCCGGTACTGACCTTTGAGGATCGGTACATGTACATTTCCTTCAAGGATCCAAAGGAGGTCTACGATAAGATCGTGGTGGTGGATGCCGGACATGGAGGGGATGATCCGGGAATGTCCGCTCAGGATACGAGAGAGGCGGATCTCAACCTTACTATTGCGAAATATCTTCAGGATCTCCTTGAAGATAAGGGGATCAAGGTTTACATGACCAGGACGGAGGATGTGTCCACAAGCCTTGAACAGAGGGTTGATCTGGCCAACAGCCTGGAGGCGGATGCATTTATAAGTGTTCACTGTAATGCACAGAAGGATGATGAGGACACTCTTATGGGAACGCAGGTCTTCTATAATGCGGAAGATACATCGGGGGCCAGCCTGCGTCTTGCTGAGTTGTGTATGGACAGTGTTACGTCGGCATTTGAGTCCAACCGGCTGCTATGCTCAAAGGGCAATGACATTTATATCATAAGAGAGTCCAAGATTCCCGTAGCCCTTGTGGAAGTGGGATTCATGACTAATGAGGCTGAGATGGCCAAGCTTCTTTCTCCGGAGTATCAGCGTAATGCGGCTCTGGGAATTGCTGATGGCGTTTTAAAGGCCTACGACAGAGGGATTATTCATAATGATTAAAAAGATCGTATTTGCCACCGGCAATCAGAATAAGGTGCGGGAAGCCGCAGAGATTTTATCTGCCCTGGGATTGGAAGTTATCTCCCAGAAAGAGGCCGGGGTGGAGGCTGACGTTGAGGAGACGGGGACGTCTTTTACAGAGAATGCCCTGTTAAAGGCCCGGGCCGTGGCGGTTAAATGCCCTGATATGGTGGTCATCGCCGATGATTCCGGCCTGGTGGTGGATGCCCTGGGGGGCGAACCGGGGATTTATTCTTCCAGATACATGGGAGAAGACACCCCTTATGATGTAAAGAACCGGGAGATCATCAAGCGGCTGTCGGGAGTGGAAGGACAGGCGCGAAGCGCCAGGTTTGTATGTGCCATTGCGGCAGTGCTTCCGGGAGGAAAGGAGCTTTCGGCCCTGGGTACGGTTGAAGGCATCATAGCCCATGAACCATACGGTCAGGGAGGTTTCGGATATGACCCCATTTTCCTGGTGCCTGAGCTTGGCAAGACTACAGCGGAGATGACCTCTGATGAGAAGAATAAGATAAGCCACAGGGGCAAGGCCATGAGGGCTATGTGCGGGCTTCTGGAGAAGGAATGCAAGTGATTGGACTGAAGCTTTATGAAGATACTGATTGTTAGTGATACACACGGGAAGACATATCATCTGGACCAGATCCTTATGAATGTGTCTCCCATTGATTATTTTATACATCTTGGTGATGTGTGCGATGTGGACCTTTATACTTCCGTGGAGATCAAGTGTCCCAAGGCCATCATTGCCGGCAATAACGACTTTTTCGTGCCTTATCCCAAGGAGGATATGATAACCATCGCGGGACGGAAGATCTGGCTGACCCACGGTCACCGGTATGACATCTATTACGGAACCCACAGGATCAAGGAAGCTGCCAGGGAGAGGGGGGCGGACATAGTAATGTGCGGTCACAGCCATTATCCTCTCATAGAGATTGATGATGATGTGACTGTGATCAATCCCGGCAGTGTGACTTTTCCCAGACAGGAGAACCGTCTACCTTCTTTTATCATAATGGAGGTGGATGAGAGGAATGAGGTGCACTACACCCTTAATTATCTGAAGAGATAGCAGGGCTGTTGCTGGAGAGGAAATTATTATTGACAAGTAATTTTTATTATAATATAATACATTTTGCGTCACAAAGCACAAAGGGGTAATTGCGTGTTTTTTTAGGGGTACGACGGGGTGTGGCTCAGTTTGGCTAGAGCGCCTGGTTTGGGACCAGGAGGCCGCAGGTTCGAATCCTGTCACCCCGATAATGTCCTAAGCTGTCGCCGAAGGCGACTGATTGCTTGGGACACGGCGACGTTTTCTCGAAGAGAAAATGTTGGTATTTATTCTTTGTGTGTCCGTAGCTCAGCTGGATAGAGCAACGGCCTTCTAAGCCGTGGGTCGGGGGTTCGAATCCCTTCGGGCACGTAATGCAGATAGCGTACGAAGTACGGTGTCTGCACGTGGAGGCCTCATTCGCGAAGCGAATTCTAATGGCCGACACTCATTGTAATTGCGGGTGTAGTTCAATGGTAGAACACTAGCCTTCCAAGCTAGATACGTGGGTTCGATTCCCATCACCCGCTATATGTCCTAAGCTGTCGCCGAAGGCGACTGATCGCTTGGGACACTATTAATAACAACATTCATCTTACGATGCATGTCGCCGCATCGCAAGCGTTCAGTCGCTTCGCGACAGCTTACGATATATAACGCACCGGCTTCGCCGGAATGCTGTCACAAGGTTCCG
>JAFZQH010000002.1 GCA_017550165.1 Lachnospiraceae bacterium
AAGGGTATCCTTACAGTCCGCGGCGGTATGACCAGCCACGCAGCCGTTGTTGCAAGACAGATGGGTACATGCTGCGTTGCCGGATGCTCAGAGATCGTTATGGACGAGGAGAACAAGAAGTTCGAATTGGGCGGACATACTATAAAAGAGGGCGATTACATTTCCCTCGACGGAACTACCGGTAAGATCTATCTCGGCGACATCAAGACCGAGGAGGCTTCCGTAGGCGGCAACTTCGGACGTATCATGGAGTGGGCTGACAAGTACCGCAGACTGGGCGTTCGCACCAACGCCGACACCCCGGCAGATACCAAGAGAGCTATCGAGCTTGGCGCTGAGGGTATCGGCCTTTGCAGGACTGAGCATATGTTCTTCGCTGCTGACCGTATCCCCAAGATCAGGAAAATGATCCTCTCCAAGACCGTTGAGGCAAGAGAGGCTGCATTAAATGAGCTTATCGTATTCCAGAAGGGCGACTTCAAGGCTATGTTCGAGGCTTTGGAGGGCAAGCCCATGACAGTTAGATACTTGGATCCCCCTCTGCATGAGTTCGTTCCCACTGACGAGGAGGATATCAAGAACCTGGCTTCCGACATGGGTCTTTCCGTTGAAGAGGTTAAGGCTACCTGCAACGCGCTCCACGAGTTTAACCCCATGATGGGCCACAGAGGATGCCGTCTGGCCGTTACCTATCCCGAGATTGCCAAGATGCAGACCAGAGCTGTTATGGAGGCTGCCATCGAGGTTAAGAAGGAAAAAGGCTACGACATCGTTCCCGAGCTTATGATCCCCTTAGTTGGCGAGAAGAAAGAGCTCAAGTTCGTTAAGGACGTTGTAGTAGAGACTGCCGAGGCAGTTAAGAAAGAGATGAACTGCGACATCAAATACAAGGTTGGTACCATGATCGAGATCCCGAGGGCTGCCCTGACTGCAGATGCCATCGCCGAAGAGGCTGAGTTCTTCTCATTCGGTACAAATGACCTGACACAGATGACCTTCGGTTTCTCCCGTGACGATGCCGGCAAGTTCCTTGATTCCTACTATTCAAATAAGATCTTCGAGTCTGATCCCTTCGCAAGACTTGACCAGACCGGCGTAGGCCAGCTTGTTGAGATGGCATGCGTTAAGGGCCGCAAGACCAGGAAAGACCTGAAGCTGGGTATCTGCGGCGAGCACGGTGGAGATCCTTCATCCGTTGAATTCTGCCACAGAGTAGGACTTGACTATGTTTCATGTTCACCCTTCAGAGTTCCCATCGCCCGTCTTGCTGCTGCTCAGGCAGCTATCAAGGAGGCTGACGAGGAGTCTCCTCTCAAATCAGCCGCCAAGGACTTAAAGGACAAGATCAAGGTGGATGAAGAGACTAAAGAGAAGCTTCGCGAGGCAGCCGAAAAGGCACAGGCTATCGCAAAAGAACTGGCAGAGACCAGCGCAGACGTAGCCAAAGCCGGACTGGCAGGCTTAAAGGCCGGAATCGAAGAAGCCAAACGCGCATACAACGAGAACAAGAAGTAAGATACAATCAAAGGGGGCGAGAAATCGCCCCCTGTCTCACCTACTCGTTGATGTGGTCAAGCCCTTGTTTGATTATCGTAAGAATATGGGAATCTAACAGTGAATAATAAATAGACTTGCCTTCCCGCCGGGTCTTTACCAGGCGGTTCTGCTTTAGTAAACTTAGCTGGTGGGATATGGCGCTCTGCTGCATCCCAACCTCTTCACAAATATCCGTCACACTCTTCTCCCCTTCCACCAGGGCGTGCAGTATCTGCAGCCGGGTGGAGTTACTGAATATCTTAAACAGATCTGCCAATGCCTCGTATTCTCGATCGTCCATGGTGCCCTCCCGGAAGTTATTCTTTTAATACATTATCATATATTCATATGTTTTTCAACAAGACAGAGAACCGTCCCCTGTCTTATTCTTGTTGTTCCGGGTGTTAATGTGTTATTATATATTCAGTCAGTTAAGATTACCGTAATTAACGTTTTGTTGAGAAAGATAATTTGCAGGTTATACCGGAGTCGATCCAAAAGGGAATAGCAGGAAAGGAGATGATGTTTTCTATGAATTTTCAGGCGATAACCGACAGCGTACAGGCCATGGCCTGTGTCGTTTCGGTGGAAATGCTGCCTGAGGGCAAAAGAGGGAAATACCGGATCGTTACCGGCAATGAGGCCTATGTGGGCAGTATCGAGCGCCCGGCTCCCGGTACGGAGATGCTTACGGATAAATTTACCCCGAATACGGAATACACGGATTATCTTACCAGAGACCTTAATTTCGAGGAATACTGCTATCAGGCTGCCGTAGAAGGCAAATGTCTCCATTCCTACGCTAACCCGGACCGGATGAACGTGTGGTTTAACATGACATTTCTCCCTTTGGGACCTTCCGAGGGGAATCTGCACTATTGCCTCTATATCATGGAGATCAGCGTGAAGGCCGATTCCTCCAGGATGTCCACCATCGACGGGGACATTGCTGCCGCAGTTCTTGAAAGTTGCGTGAAAATGAGGGGCTCCACCAATTTCAAGGAGACCATGGCTGATGTTATCAAGGATATCAGGGACTACTGTGAGGCGGAGCATTGCTGCATCCTGACCATGAACCCTTATGACCGGACTGTAAGCGTGCTATGCGAATCATTTGCGGAAGGCTCTAAGCTCCTTCCCATGGAGCACTATACCGACGAGAATTTTTACAACATCGCCGACTCTTGGGAAAGTACCATCTCCGGCAGCAACTGCCTTATCGTCAAGAGCGATCATGAATGGGAGGTCATCAAGGAGCGTAATCCCGCGTGGTATGAATCCGTGACGGGG
Organism: Lachnospiraceae bacterium; assembly: GCA_017550165.1. Taxonomy (GTDB): domain Bacteria; phylum Bacillota; class Clostridia; order Lachnospirales; family Lachnospiraceae; genus SIG280. Next base: position 2,827 of record JAFZQH010000002.1, read on the forward strand.
GCCGGCGGCAAGAGCATCGTTCTTTTCCCCCTTAAATACAACAATGAACTCTTAGGCTACATGTGGGCCTTGAACTTCAACGCCGACAACGCTGTCAAGATCAAGGAGACCCTGGAGCTGGGAACATTTATCATAGCTTCGGAGATCGGAGGCTATTTCCTCCTTGACCGCCTTAAGATCTTAAGCTCCAAGGACATGCTCACGGGAGTCATGAACCGTAATGAAATGAACAATTATGTAGACAGTTTATGCGCCGGTAATGAGCCCCACGGCAGGGTAGGCGTTATATTTGCAGACTTAAACGGCCTTAAGACCGTTAACGATACGGAGGGGCACCCCGCCGGAGACCAGCTGTTGAAGAATGCCGCCAATGTTCTCCGTCAGATATTTGACGAGGACCGTATCTTCCGTGCCGGAGGTGACGAGTTCTGCATGATCCTCCGGGATGAGGACGATGAGTCCATAGCGTCCAAGATCCGTGCCATCCGTAAGGAATCTGAGAGCTATGACAAGCTCATATTTGCCATAGGCGGGGCCTCGGTGGACACTGAGCTGAACGTCCGGACTGCGCTGCGCCTGGCAGACGAGCGTATGTACAAGGATAAAAATGCATATTATAAAGAGCATCCGGAGAGAAAGATGCGCTAACTTAAAAAAAGGTGATTGCGAACCATCAAAGTGAGTTTCGCAATCACCCTTTTTTTACAGATAATCCTTTAGAAATGATATCAGTCTGTCCATCTCGTCGTCTGTCCCCACGGTAATGCGCAGGTAGTTGTCGATCCTTGGCTTTTTAAAATACCGCACGTAAATGTGGGCTTTTTTCAAGGCCTTGAATATGTCCTCGGCCTTTTTCTCCTTATGTGTCGCAAATATAAAATTGGACTTGGAGTCCGGGAAGGTAAAACCAAGGGCTTTTAGTTCTTTCTTTACCCGCTCTCTTGTGGCGATGATCTTATTCCGGGTCTCATTGAAGTAATATTCATCCTGCACGGCAACCTTGCCCAGGGCGATGGCGGTCCGGTTCATGGTGTAGGAATTAAAGGAATACTTCACATCATTTAAGTATTTTATCAGCTTCTTATGGCCCATGGCATAGCCTATGCGCATTCCCGCCATGGACCTTGATTTCGAAAAGGTCTGCACAACCAGCAGATTATCATATTTCCCGATAAGCGGCAATGCCGATTCCCCGCCGAAATCGATGTAGGCTTCGTCCACCATGACCACAGAGTTCGGGTTGCGGGCGATGATCTCCTCAATGTCGGAAAGGGGCGTCTCCACCCCTGTAGGCGCATTTGGATTGGGGAAAATGATACCCCCGTTCTCTGCGTAGTAATCCTCCTTTACAATGTTAAAATCCCTGTCCAGAGGGCAGGTCTTATAGGGAATCCTGAAAAGGTCCGCCCACACGTCATAGAAGGAATAGGTGATATCCGGGAAAAGGATGGGCTTATCCGAATTGAAAAATGTAAGGAAGCACATGGCTATCACATCGTCGGAGCCCACTCCCACGAAGATCTGATCATTATCAAGCTTATAGTATTCAGCCAGGGCACTGACTAGGTCTTCCGAGGTAGGATCAGGGTAGAGCCTGAGCCTGTCCGTCCCATCATTTTCAAGGGCCTCCTCCAGAACCTGACGGACTCTGGGGGACGGTGGGTAGGGGTTCTCGTTGGTATTGAGTTTGATGATGCCCGCTTCCTTGGGCTGCTCCCCCGGAACGTAGGGGGTTACTTTTCGTACGTTGTTTTCCCAATTATTCATATTCATATTATTATAAATTATACTCTTTGGCCAGCTCCGCGAAACGGGGCATTGAATTAACAATCTTCTCGTAAGATACGCAGTATGCGATACGCACGTAGCCGGGCCAGGCAAATGATGAGCTGGGCACAAGCAGAAGATTGTACTTCTTGGCTACGTTGCAGAACTCACGATCGTCCGGGATGGGCGCCTTCATAAAAAGGTAGAAGGCCCCGTCAGGCTTCACGCACTCAAAGCCCAGGTTGGTCAGGCCGTCGTAGAGCGCCTTTCTGTTCTTATCGTAATAGGAAATGTCGGTCTTGCAGTCAAGGCATCTGGCAACCACCAGCTGCATCAGGGACGGCGCATTTATAAATCCAAGGATCCTTGTGGCAATAGCCATGCCGGCGAAGGCGTTCTCGTAGTCATCGATCTCTGATGGCACCACGATGTAGCCGATCCGCTCGCCGGGAAGGGAGAGGGATTTGCTGAAAGAGTACACCACCACCGCATTGTGATAATGCCTGGTCACGTAAGGCACCTCGATCCCGTCGTATGCCAGGTCCCTGTATGGCTCGTCAGATACCATGTAAATGCTGGTGCCGTATTCCTTCTCCTTATCAGTCAGAACCTTTGCCATCTCGTCAAGGACAGCGGCGGTATAAATGGCCCCGGTGGGGTTGTTGGGGGTATTGATGATGATCCCCTTGGTCTTAGGCGTGATAGCGGCCTTGAGGCTCTCCATATCAGGCATAAATGTCTTCGGGTCGCACTCAACCTCTACGATAATGCCGCCGTAATTCTCAACATAATTCCTGTAATCCACGAAATAGGGCCGGATCACCAGTACCTCGTCACCGGGGTTAAGAAAAGTCTTTAGTGCAACATTCATGCCGCCGGCAGCGCCCACCGCCATTATTATGTTATTCTCCGAAAATGATGTGCCGAACCTCTTATTCAGATCATTTGCGATAGCGTCCCTGACCGACTCATAGCCGCTGTTGCTCATATACCCGTGAAGATAGAGGGGATCATATTCATTGACCACATCAGCTATGGAATCAATTATTTCACGGGGGGCGGGAACATTGGGATTGCCGATGGAGAAATCGAAGACGTTCTCCGGGCCGAACTTCTTGGCCATGGCCTTCCCTTCCTCGAACATGGCCCTTATAACGGAATTATTCCTGGTCAGATTCATCATTTTATCTGAGATCATTGTTTAACCACCCTTCTATTCTCCATTTATCCTTAATTAAACCTGACGTTATTGTATCATTTTTACACTTTGCTTCACAATCCCGTATATCAGCAGCGCCACTGCTACGAAGATCGTCACCACCAGCAGGACCGCGATGGCCATGTCTATCACGACATTTGCGGTCATATTGCTTAAGATAAAGGGATAAGCCGTGCCGGACAATGAAGTGGAGGTCAGATTAAGATCTCCGCTTATTTTATTCAGCATGGAATCAACCGAACTATCTGCCTCCTGAACCTTCCCCAGCAGCTTATGGTTCTTAAGAGTCGAGGCTCCTTTTGCCTCAGAGCCCGGCAACACCACAAAAAGACACCTGCCGTTAACAAAGCAGTAATAAATGTTCCCCGCCACCGAGTCACCCTTCATCATACGGTAACCGGTGGGCGACAATTCATCAGGGGTAATTGATACATAATGCTTGTCGCCTTTGATATCCCCGTCTTTTAATACTTTTTCCGGGAAAAACACGTCAAAAAGCCCGAATATCAGCTGCATCACAAAAACAAATACAAGCAGGACCAGAGCTATAACAATATGAGCCGCATAACTCTTCTTCCCGGACTCGGGGATGACATATCGCTGCCTTTCGGGTTGAGGCTCATAATCCCCCTCATACCTCTGCCGATATGTGTCCTGACCATACTGCGCCTGAGGTATTCCGCGATAATCCTGATCCGTATTTTCGTAAAATCTCCTGTAATCCTCGTTCATATATTACAGTCTACCTTTAAAATCCCCATAACCAAAACTCTTGACCACTTTGACAAAACCGTCTTCCAACACCGCTATATCCGGAAGAGGCCGTCCGTTGAAAGTATTGTTCTTGACCATGGTATAAATGGCCATATCCGTGAACACCAGCCTGTCTCCTACCTTCAGGGGCTCCGAAAATGAGTAGTCTCCTATAATATCTCCCGCCAGGCAGGTAGGTCCCGCCAGCCGGTAATCATACTGCTTCTCTCCCGGCACTCCTGCTCCTATAACCTGAGGCCGGTAGGGCATCTCCAGTACATCCGGCATATGAGTGGCCGCTGAAGCATCCAATATAGCCACGTCCCTTTCTGCCGGTACTATATCCTCTACGGAAGCCACCAGATACCCGGCATTCAGCGCCACAGCCTCCCCGGGCTCCAGATATACCTCCACGCCATACCTGTCCATAAAGCCTTTAACAAGCCTCTCCAGCAGTCCCAGATCATACCCTTCTCGGGTAATATGATGGCCGCCGCCGAAATTAACCCATTTAAGCCCCTTAAAGTACTTTCCGAACTTCTCCTCCACAACCTTAAGAGTCCGCTCCAGCACATCAGCCCCCTGCTCACACATTACGTGGAACATAAGCCCCTCTATACCGGAAAGGTCTGTTCTTTCCAGCTGACCGGGCCGGATTCCCAGCCTGGACCCGGGCGCGCAGGGATTGTATATTTCCGTCTCCACCTCGGAGTATTCCGGATTGATCCGCAACCCGCAGGAAATATGCCTTCCCGCCTTCTCTACCAAGGGTCTGAACCTATCCCACTGTCCGGGACTGTTAAATGTAATATGGTCGGCAAAGCCCACCAGCTCCATCATTTCCCCTTCTCCGAATCCGGGAGAATATACGTGCACTTCACGGTCCTTCATATGCTCATGGCCAAGTCTCGCCTCATAGAGACCGCTGGCAGAAGTTCCCGCAAGATATTGCCCTATCAGGGGATAAAGATGATACATGGAAAATGCCTTCTGAGCCAGAAGGATCCTTACGCCCGTATGATCCTCCACTTCTTTAAGGACCTCCAGGTTTATCTTAAGCCGCTCTATATCCACCACGTAGGCCGGGGTCTTGATGTCATTAAATGCTTTGATCATTTCCTAATCATACAGTCTTTCTTTTGTTGCTTCAAGGATCTCCGCCACCTCAAATGGTCCGGCGCCGGGATGCCCGTCTATGATCTTTGCAAACTCTTCAAGGATGATCTCTACCCTGGCCGCAAGCCCCTGCAGTATCTGCTCTTTTTCCTCTTCCGTGTCTGCCTTGACGTAGTTGGCCAGCCGGCCCCCTACATATCTTCCGTCCCTGACTCCTAAGAAAAGCTTGGCCATATCCTTGTCAAAACGGCCAAAAGCCCCATAGATACCCACGGAATCCGCCACCAGTTCATCCCATACGGCATCGATCTTCTCCGGATATCTTTTCCTGCACATAAAATGAGTGCATTCGTGAAACATCCTGATCTTGTGGGAAAGATCCAGCCACTCTTCCTCTCCGTAGCCCACCCGGTCTGCCGATATGGCGGAATAGGCTCCGACGGAGAGCACTATCAAAGTATCCAGATAATTGGAATCATCCGAAGTGAAACGCTTGAATTCAGAGGCCCAATCAGGTATTATATTGCCCTTTTCCATCTCTGATCTGAAGAACTCCTCCCGGTGACTGTTGATCTTATTCCAGTTAATAACACCGTCCAGAAGCGACGCTCCCTGGGAATCCTTGATCTCGATGGGTGCACATTTGTTGCCCATGATCTGCAGAAAGGTTATAAAATCTTCCCTCTTGTAGAAAACGATAACAAGCACAATGCCTGCGGGAGTGATCTCAAAAGTCAGCTGATCCCTCTCGTCTGAAATAAAGTGGGACAGGTCCTTGACATCAGGTTCCATGCCCCTCCTTACTATATCCGGATATTCTTTTTGTCCTTCTTCTCCCGGCTTTAAGTACAGCTGACGGTATATCTCCGCCAGCTCCTCAATAACCGCTCTTCCCTTCAGTTCTCGCATTTGATCACCTTAAAAGGATTATTTCTTCTTTCCAAGATAAGCTGCCTTAACAGACTCATCATTTAACAGGTCGACACCCTTGCCCTGCATGGTAATGCTTCCGGTCTCCATAACATAGCCCCTGTGGGCGGCTTTCAGCGCCATGTTGGCATTCTGCTCTATAAGCAGGATGGTCACGCCCTGGTTGTTGATCTCTTTGATGATATCGAAAATGCCCTGCACTACGATAGGCGCCAGTCCAAGGGACGGCTCATCCATCATGATAAGCTCCGGCTTGCTCATCAAAGCCCGGCCTACAGCCAGCATCTGCTGCTCACCGCCGGATAATGTACCTGCCAGCTGCCAGGAACGCTCTTCAAGTCTCGGGAACAGTTCATATATCCATTTGATATCGGCATCCAGATTATCGGTACGCATGTAGGCGCCGATCTTAAGATTCTCCAGGACAGTCAGGTCCGGGAACACACGTCTTCCCTCGGGAACCAGGGTGATACCCTTTGACACCACGTCATTGGTCTCAACGCCGATAAGCTCTTCCCCCTTGAACATGATGGATCCGCTCTCAGCCTTTACCAGACCGGCAATGGTCCTCAAGGTAGTGCTTTTCCCGGCGCCATTTGCCCCGATAAGGGTAACGATCTCGCCCTTTGGAACCTCGATATTGATACCTTTAACAGCCTTGATCCCGCCGTAGGATACGTACAGATCCTTAATCTCTAATAAATTCTCACTCATCTTCCTGTACCCCCAAATAAGCGTCGATAACAGCCTGATTATTCTGGATCTCATCAGGTGTTCCCGTAGCTATCATCTTGCCGAAATCAAGTACGTAGATCCGGTCTGAAATGTCCATGACGAGATCCATATGGTGCTCAATGACAAATACCGTCAGGTCAAACTTGTCCTTGACCTGTCTGATAAACTGTGTAAGTTCTATGGTCTCCTGCGGGTTCATGCCTGCAGCAGGCTCGTCAAGAAGAAGAAGCTTCGGCCTTGTGGCCAGCGCTCTGGCTATCTCCAGATGACGCTGCTGACCATAGGGAAGCGAGCTTGCGATATCATTCTTAACATCGGTCAATCCCAGAATGTCAAGAAGCTCGTTGCACTCATCCTTCATCTTCTTCTCCTCGGCCAGATTCAGCCTGAAGGTGGAAGTAAAGACATTAGCCTTCTCCCTCAGGTGCTTGGCAATGAGGATATTCTCAAATACGGTAAGATTCTTGAAAAGCCTGATATTCTGGAAGGTTCTGGCCATTCCGAGCTTAGTGATCTTATCCGGTGTCTTCTCGATAGTCCTGGTGTATACTCCGTTATTCTCCCCGGCATAGAGCTTCTTCATCTTGCCCTTGGGGAAGTTGCAGATGATCTCTTCACCGTCAAATGATACGCTTCCGTTAGTAGGAGCGTACACCCCTGTAATTACGTTAAACGCGGTAGTCTTGCCGGCACCGTTGGGCCCGATAAGAGCCACGATCTCTCCTTTGTTGATATCCATGGAGAAATTGTTAACGGCAACCACACCGCCGAACTGCATTGTCACATTTTCTACATGAAGAAGGTTCTCACTCATTTAGATCGCCTCCTTTTTCTTCTTGCCCTTAAAGAGGTTCGGTATCTTCTTAAACAACCCGAATAAGCCCTCCCAGGTAAATTCATTCTGTCCCATGATGCCTCGCCTGAAGAAGAGTACGACTACCATAAGAAGCACTGAGAACACCACCATACGAAGGCCTGTCTTAAAGAAGGGAACGGATACGCCGCCGATAACAAGGGGCTCATCGAAGAATCTGAGCCACTGCTCCTTGCTGGCCGTAACCAGGAATGCTGCCAGGACACTGCCCGTAACGCTTCCCATACCACCGATGACTACGATAAGAAGAATATCATAGGTCAGGGCGATCTTAAACGTATTGGAGTCGATGGAACGCATGAACCTTGCCAGCATCGCTCCGCCGATGCCTGCGAAGAATGAGCTTATGATAAATGCAGTCTGCTTATGGTGAAGCAGGCCTATACCCATGGCCTCCGCAGCGATCTCGTCTTCACGGATAGCCTTAAATGCCCGTCCGTAGGATGAATTGATAAGAAGCACCATGATGGCGATACATATAGCCGCAACCAGGATGACCGTCAGGAGGTTCGGAAACTCCGGGATCTTCTTCAATCCGAAGGAACCGTTGGTAATGGTGTTCATCTGGGGGCTGGCGATAATGGCTCTTACTATCTCTGAAAATCCCAAAGTAGCTATTGCCAGGTAATCACTCTTAAGACGGAGGATCGGGAACCCGATAACTGCCGCAAAAAGCGCTGCCATCAGTCCTCCTGCTATCATGGCAAGGGGGATGGGAAGTTCAGCATGTTCTATAATGGGATTGATGCCCGTAGCATAATAAACGCTGGCTCTTGATGAAGCAGGTATAGCCAATATTGAAAATGTATAAGCTCCGATGGCCATAAATCCCGCCTGTCCCAGTGAGAACAGACCGGTAAAACCGTTAAGCAGGTTCATGGACACCGCAACTACTGCATATATTGCGCTCTTCTCGATAATGGTGATAACCATACCGTAATCCCGCTCATTTGCCTGTAAAAACAACAGCACGGCAAGAAGAACGGCAATAGCAGCGATGGATAATATAATTCTTGTTGTTTTCTTCATAATTCTCACACCTTATCTATTGTCTTCTCGCCGAATATTCCTGTCGGCCTGAATAACAACATAATGATCAACAGTACAAATGTAAATGCATCGGAAAATGTGGAGTAGCCCAGGGCTATCATCATAGTCTCACAGATACCGATGATAAATCCTCCCACTACAGCTCCGGGAACGCTGCCGATACCGCCTATTACTGCGGCAACGAAGCATTTGAGTCCGGGCAGTGTACCGGAGAAAGGAGTAACGGACATACGGTCCGTAAAATACAATATAGAGCCAACGGCTGCTAATGCTGAGCCGATAACAAACGTGGTAGATATTACCTTATTTATCTTAATTCCCATAAGCCTTGATGTCTCGAAGTCCTTGGAAACTGCTCTCATGGCCATACCAATCTTTGTATGATTGATGATGTATACAAGTATAAATACAAGTATTATGGTAAGGATCGGTGTGATAAATGTAACCAGCGACGCTGATAACCCACCGATATTATATATCTGCTTTAAGATCGGGATCTCCGGATAAGGCTTCGGAAGTGCGGTGAACAGATATGTAGTCAGGTTCTGTAAAAGATAAGACACACCGATGGCGGATATCATGATGGACATCCTGGGTGCTTCACGAAGGGGCTTGTAAGCCAGCCTCTCCACAACAACACCTAACACGACCGTAGCAATGAGAGTAACCGGGATTCCTACTGCCCATCCGAAATTAGCCGTGGCAAATATCATAAAATATCCGGCTATCATGAAGATCTCACCATGGGCGAAATTGATCAGTCTCAAAATACCGTAGACCATTGTATAACCGATAGCGATAAGGGCATATGCGCCTCCTAAGGAGATACCGGTCAGACAATGCTGTAAAAACACATTTAAACTCATAAAGGATTCCCCTATACGTCTTTATTACAGTGTTCAAGGGCAGAGATATCTCTGCCCTGAACCTGTATTATAACAAATTCTTAGATTCTTTAATTACTGAACCTTCTGGGTCTCAAGGAATTTGAATTTGCCATTCTCAACAGTCTTGATGAATGCCATATCCTTCTTTGCATCACCGTTATCGTCGAAGGAAATATCTCCTGTAACGCCCTTAACGGAAACGCCCTTTAATGCTTCCTGAACCTTGGAAGGATCTGTAGATCCTGCCTTCTCGATAGCTGCTATGAGAGTATTGTAAGCATCATATCCGAGAGCTGAAACTGCGGGGATAACCTCGTCCTTTCCGTTCTCCTTTAAGTATGCCTTGAAGCCTGTGATAAATGCCTTACCTGCTTCATCTACACCATCCTCATCGAAGAAGGTTGAAAGGCAGATACCCTCTGCATGCTCACCTGCATTCTTGATGATCTCACCGTTCTCCCATGTATCACCTGCCATGATCTTAGCTGTGATGCCAAGCTCTCTTGCCTGCTTGATGATAAGGGGTGCTGTAGCGATGGATGAAGGTGCAAAGATAACATCCGGGTTCTTGCTCTTGATATTGGTAAGAACTGCCTTGAAGTCCTGAGCGCCTGTCTCAAACTGCTCATCTGCAACGATCTCGCCGAAGTTCTTGAATGCATTCTTGAAGAATGTACCAAGACCTACTGAGTAGTCATCACCCTTCTGTGTAAGAACTGCAGCCTTTGTGCAGCCTACCTTCTTAGCATAGTTAGCCATAACTGTTCCCTGGAAGGGATCTAAGAAGCATACTCTGAAGTAATAATCATTACCCTCTGTAACCTGGGGATTGGTGCATGAGCATCCGATAGCGGGGATCTTGGCATCCTTGAAGTACTCACCTGCTGCGATGGATACACCTGAACCGTATGATCCGATAACACCGATAACCTTCTCGGATACAAGCTTCTGTGCTGCTGTAACAGCCTCAGTCTTATCTGACTTGTTATCAACCTCTACAAGCTCGATCTTATATTCCTTGTCACCGATCTTAACAGTGCTCTTCTGCTTGTTGGCATAACGGATACCGTCAACTTCCTGGAGTCCGCCACCACCGTTCTCACCTGTCTGGGGCTCAAATACTCCAACCTTGATAACGTCGCTTCCGCCTGCTGCCGCGCTGCTTCCGCCTGCTACTGCACTGCTTCCTGATCCGCCGCTTCCGCCGCAACCTGCCAGCATGGAAACTGCAAGAACTGCGCTCACACCGAGAGCCAGAATTCTCTTCTTCATTTACGATTTCCTCCTCTTAAATACAACTCTTTAATATACTTGGCGACAATGAGTCGCGTCGTGTTTTTCTACGGCATACACTTGTATGCTCTCAAAAAACACATCGGAAATATTATACCATTTCCGATGTGCAAAAACAAGTTTATTCTTGACTTTTTTGTGTGTCTTGTTGCTATTCACAGTCGATTGTATATAAGAAACAGTTTGCATTTATGCAACAACTGATTCTTATGTTCAATCAGACTGCGAAGCAGGAACTTCACAAACATAAGTAATCGTAGCATGCGAAAGCATGCGGAGAAGCTGCGAAGCAGCGGATTACGCATGTGTGTGAAGTTCCTGTGAATAGTAACTGTGTCTTATGCCGGCGGTGGGACTCGAACCCACACGTAGTTGCCCACAACAGATTTTGAGTCTGCCTCGTCTGCCAATTCCGACACGCCGGCGCCGTGCGAAGATTATTCTACCACACTGTCACTTTATAGTAAAGAAAATAATCCTGTTTTAAGCAGAGGCGTACAGCGTCAGCATCTCCGGGGTACCCAGAGGGGTAACTAATTCTTCATCATTATGCGTACATTAACTTACCTTTTGGCGTCGGAATAGGTCTTCCATCCTCTTTTGCAATTTCTATCCATTCATCTATTATCCGCTCGGCATTTGCAAGAGCTTCTGCACGTGTTTTACCGTCTGCCATGCATCCCGGCAGTTCGGGAACTTCAACAAGATAACAATCATCTTCTTCAGACCAATATATGATCATTTCGTACATAATCATTCCACCTCCAAGCCACTTTGAAGTATTATGTTTCTTACCTGTTTTACCTGATACGCTTTTGCCTTATTTCCATCAGGTTGAATATTAATAATGGGTGTATCATCTCTTCTATAAATGTAGTGGTCTCCCCTGACTGAACATCTAAACCCTAATTTATCAAGCAAATTACATAAATCTGTAAACTTTATATTAGAGTCCTTTTTCCCCATCATTACATCAAGAAAGACTTCATCATATTTTCCCAATGAAACCGCTCCCTGCCGTCTTTTATCAACCTAATGATAACATGCTTCTTAAAAAATGACTACTGTTTTGATAGAATTACTGTTGCCCCCGAATTGCAAAAGTAAATTCCACCGCCTTGAACTGTAGTAGAGTTTAGTCTTACATAAGCAGAATTTAATCTTTCACATTTTTCATATATACATATATCGAATCAGTCGTAGTAGTCGAAGCTGTGGGCATGTGGGTAA
>JAFZQH010000017.1 GCA_017550165.1 Lachnospiraceae bacterium
AAGGCCGACAACCCCCTGAAGGTAAAAGCGGTTACGAAACCGGCCACGCTGAAGGCAAAAGACCTGAAGATGAAATCCCGGACCATAGCGGTGACAAAGGTGATAAAGATCACCAGGAAGGGTAAGGGCAAGGTATCATATGCCAAGGTGAGCGGAGATGAAAGGTTCAAGATGAACAAGAGCGGCAAGATCACCGTAAAGAAGGGAACCCCGGCAGGTATCTATCCCATCACCGCCAATGTGACTGCCGCCGGAGACGGCAACTACAACAAAGTAACAAGAACAGTATCATTTACTGTGAAGATATCATAATGTGAGTAGGGGACGGGTGTGACAGGGGGACGGTCCTTTTGTCACACAAAAAGAGTGTGACAAAAGGACCGTCCCCCTGTCACAACAAAGCAGAAAGGAGAGATAAGGATATGTTTCATTATACCTACAAAACATCAGGTGTGTGCTCACAGCAGATTGACATGGATCTGGATGGAGACCTTGTCAGAAATGTTGTATTTACAGGGGGTTGCCACGGTAATCTCCAGGGGATCGGCATCCTGGTCGATGGAATGAAGGTTGACGAAATATCGAGAAAGTTGACCGGAGTTAAATGCGGAAGCAAGGACACATCCTGTCCCGACCAGCTGGCCAGGGCAGTAAAAAAAGCCTACGAAGCATCGTTGAAATAAGAACGGGAGGATAACAGAGATGACAAGGATATTGAAAGCGAAGGCATTTGCAGGAGTCTTGTGCCTGACCATGATCATTTCCCTTTTTCCGGGAATGGGCTTCACCCGGGTGGTACATGCCGAAGGGGCGGAGACAATATGCCTCGGAACGGAAGGACTCGCCAATCCGGTAAACAGAGGTAACGATAGTAGGAGTGCCTGGAACGGAAGCTATATTTACTATGGAAGATACGGAGATTCGGCAAACCCGGTAAAATACCGCGTGCTTAGCAAAAGGACCGGTGATTTCAGCGGGACCACCATGCTCCTTGACTGTAACGACCTTCTTTTGACCGGGAGTTTTGATGGGACCGAGAAAAAAAATTGGGCTGATAGCAGTCTGAAGACCTGGCTTAACGGGAACGGATTCTGTGGTGACCAAAGCAGTACGGACGGAGCCGGGTTTAACACTCCGGAGTATGAAGCTGTTGCGGAAAGCACCAAAGCCCGCCCGGCGCAGGGGGATGGAAATGGCAGGGATACTTTGAGCTTTGCACCCTTAAATAAAGACCGCATATTCCTTCTGGATGCGAAGGAAGCTTCACGTCCTGATTATGGTTACTGTAACGAGACACATTATATTGAGGCCAGAAAAAAGAGGATGGGAAGTAATAGCGACTCGTGGTGGCTGCGGTCTCCCAGTGCAGATAATTATAAATGTGACGGTATCGTGGATAAGGCGGGTACGTTTGGTAAAATGGAGTCGCGTGCCAATTCTGTCTACGTAAGCCCCGCTTTCAATGTCAAGCTGTCATCGATAATCCTCTCATCCCTGATCTCAGGGTCCTTCGGGCAGAATGGCGCAGAATACAAGCTGGCATTGCTGGATGGTCGGATCGCCGTTTCCGTGTCGGAAGATAAGAAAGCAACATTGACCGGGGGCACTGTGACAGTTCCCTATACCAAGACGGGGGCTTATAATAACAGGGAAAAGGTTTATGTCGTATTTACCAACGGTACCTGGGATCGTGATACCGGCTGGAGCAGCGGAGCGGAAATAAAGCATATTGAAACCGCGGATTCCACAAGTCAGAGCGGTACACTGACATTTAGGGTAAATGATGAAGATGCATATAATATCCTAAACGTATGGAAAGCCTACCTGATCGTGAAGCAGGATAACGGCACATATGTTTCGGATTACGCCGGTGAACCGGTGGAGATAAGGGTAACGGGGCCGGAGCCGGAACCTCAGCCGGAGCCCCGGCCTATACTAAAATCCATCTCCAATGCCACTGTTACCGGCGTGTTTAATAAGACCGCTACGGGTATTGCCATAACACAAGATCCGAAAGTAACGGTTGATGGCAAGACTCTTACGGAAGGTGTAGATTATTCCTTATCATATGCAAACAATATAAATGTGGGAACAGCCACCATGACCATCACCGGAATGGGAGAGTACACGGATACAAAGGAAGTGACCTTCAAGATCCTGAACTCCAAGCAGGCCCGGGATTTGTCCAATGCAACTGTAGAAGGAATATCCGATAAGTCCTTTACCGGCAAGGCCATAACCCAGAATTTTACGGTTAACTTAGGCGGCAGGAACCTTAAAGCAAAGAAGGAATATACTGTTACATATAAGAACAACAAGAAGGTGGGAACGGCTGCTGTTACCATAACCGGTAAGGGAAAGATCAAAGGCAAGATCACGAAAACCTTTAAGATCAAAAAGGCCGATAACCCCCTGAAGGTAAAAGCGGTTACAAAACCGGCCACGTTGAAGGCAAAAGACCTGAAGAAGAAATCCCGGACCATAGCGGTGACAAAGGTGATCAAGATCACCAGGAAGGGTAAAGGCAAGGTAACATATGCCAAGGTGAGCGGAGATGAAAGGTTCAAGATGAATAAGAGCGGTAAGATCACCGTAAAGAAGGGAACCCCGGCAGGTACCTATCCCATCACCGCCAACGTGACTGCCGCCGGAGACGGCAACTACAACAAAGTAACCGAAACAGTAACATTTACCGTGAAGGTTTCATAACAGAATAAGGTTTAAGACAGGGGACGGTTCTCTGTCTTCCCCAGCAATACCAAGGGGAAGACAGAGAACCGTCCCCTGTCTTAAACCATCCCCCCTGTCATAAAAAAAGCCCTTGACAATTTCCAATAATTCCTTATAATGTAAAACGTATAAGATAATCCCATTATTCTAAACGCTAAAGATCGTATTGATCATTTTCATCAGGTAATTCTTTTGATATATCCCTGAAGTCAGTTTAATAAGGAGGTACATTGTATATGTTCGGAGCAGTAAGCTCTGCGTTTTTATGTGGAATTAAAAGTGTTATAGTTCGGGTGGAGGCCGATGTAAGTTACGGCCTGCCCGGTTTTGATATGGTGGGAGATCTTTCGTCCCAGGTGCGGGAGTCTAAGGAACGGGTCCGCACGGCTATTAAGAATTCGGGCATCTCGCTTCCCGCGAAAAAGACGGTGATCAACATTTGCCCTGCAGATATCCATAAACAGGGGTCTTCCATGGATATAGCCATTGCCGTGGCAGTCTTAACGGCCCATGACGAGATACCCGGGGATGCTCTGGGGGACACGGTGTTCGTGGGCGAACTGGGGCTGGAGGGCCGCATCAACGGCATCAACGGGGTTATGGCCATGGTCTCTGCCGCCAAGGCGCAGGGATATAAGCGCTGCATCATCCCCAAGGATAACATTTCGGAAGGCAGCGTAATAGACGGTATCACTGTCTACGGCGCGGAAACTCTGGGGCAGGTGGTGGCCTTTCTTAAGGGAGAGGATCTTATCGAACCCACAAAATGCTGCGCTCAGGAGATATTTGAGGAAGAGACGGGGCGGACCGGAGAGGACTTCTCGGATATCAATGGGCAGACGGTATTAAAACGGGCCTGCGAGATCGCTGCGGCGGGGATGCATAATCTCCTTATGATAGGTCCTCCGGGCTCGGGAAAGACCATGGCCGCCAGAAGGATCCCGGGGATATTGCCCTCCATTACCCTCAAAGAAGCCATAGAGATATCCTCACTCTACAGTGTTAACGGTATGCTTCCCGGGGGAAAAGGCCTTATGGCGAAAAGGCCCTTTAGGGAGGTTCACCACACCGTGACCAAGATCGCCATGATAGGCGGCGCAGGCAGGGCAGGGGAGGTATCCCTGGCAGACAAGGGCGTACTCTTTCTTGATGAGTTCCCGGAATTTGCAAGAGAGGTGCTGGAGACACTGAGGCAGCCCATGGAGTCCGGCAAGATAAGCATTTCCCGGGCTTCAAATCACGTGGACTATCCGGCGAGGTTTATGCTGGTAGCAGCCATGAATCCCTGTAAATGCGGCTATTATCCCGATCTCAACAAATGCAACTGCACTTCTTCGGAGATCAAGCGATATCTGTCAAAGGTGAGCGGTCCCATGCTGGATCGTATAGATATCTGTACCGAAACTTCCCGGGTAGAATACAGCGACATAGTAAGCACAGGCAAAAGCGAGTCATCCGAAGCCATACGGTCCCGGGTGGAGGCAGCTCATGAGATCCAGCGAAAGAGATTTGCAAAATACGACTATTCATTTAACTCCGCCATGCCTTCTTCCCACATCAGGAAATACTGCGTCCTTGACGACAGGTCCTCGGACTATATGAAAAAAGCCTTCGACCATCTCGAACTGAGCGCAAGGACCTATAACAAGACCCTTAAGGTTGCCCGGACCATAGCAGATCTGGAGGCTGCGGAGAACATTTCCCTGGATCATCTCCGGGAGGCCCTTCTCTTCAGAGGCCTTGACAAAAAATACATAGAAAGGCAGGCGTAGGCGCATTATGGATAAATATTCGTACTGGTACGGGAACATCACCGGCCCGGGGCATGGGGAGAAGCTTAAGATTAAGGCTCTCTCTCTTACGCCGGAGGATGTATATAAAATGAAGTATGAGGAGCTTGCAGGCATATTTTCGGAAAACACTACAGACAGGATAGTGATCAGCAGAAAAGAGTGGGACTTGGAGGGCGAGTGGGAAGCTATCAGGGAAAAGGGGATCAATTATGTTTCAATGACGGATGAGGATTATCCCGGACGGCTTCGGGAACTGGCAGGGGAAAAGAATGCCGGCATGCCCTTCGGCCTGTGGTACAAAGGCCATCTTCCGGCCGGCGACAGGATATCCGCTGCTGTTGTGGGGGCAAGGATGTGTACACCATACGGAGGGGCTATTGCAAAGGACATAGGCAGGATCCTGGGAGAAAATGATGTCCTTGTCATAAGCGGTCTGGCAAGGGGAGTAGACGGTATCGCCCAGAGAGGGGCTCTGGATGGCGGCGGGGAATCCTTTGGGATCCTGGGCTGCGGGGTGGACATCTGCTACCCTCAGAGCAATCTGGAACTCTATATGGAACTTGAAGAAAAGGGTGGTATCATTTCCGAACAGCCCCCGGGTATGAAGCCCCTCTCCTGCTTCTTTCCCGCAAGGAACCGTATCATAAGCGGGCTTTCCGATATGGTGATAGTAGTTGAGGCAAAGAAAAAAAGCGGATCTCTTATTACCGCGGATATGGCTCTGGAGCAGGGACGGGAAGTGGTGGCAGTGCCGGGAAGGATAACGGACAAGACATCCGAGGGCTGCAATTATCTTATATATCAGGGGGCCGAGGTCTATATAGGCCCTGAGACCCTTGAGAAGAAGATAAAGGAGATCGCGGCTGCCAAACAGATGGCCTGCTCATTTGATCTTGGGGACGGGCTTCTTTCGGGACCGGTACTGGACAGGAAGGAAGCAGCAGTCTATGGCTGCCTGGGGCTGCAGCCCAAGAAGCTTGAGACCCTTCTTGAAGAGTGCAGCCTGACCTTTGCGGAGACACTTGGAGCCCTTATGGATCTTGAGATCAAGGGATATGTCAAGGAAGCATCCAGGAATTATTACTACCGACCATAAGGCAAATAAGACAGAGAACCGTCCCCTGTCTTATTTTGTTTTGACTCTTATGGTGTGATGTGATATATTCTTCAGCGGAAGGAGACCGTTTATGTTTCGCTTATGGGCCAAGACTTTTAAGGATACAAGGATGATAAAAGACCTTACGGTTGAGGATCCCTCTGAGGATACCAGAACTCATAAGGTCTTTAATGCCATTGATAAGATCTGCAGTGAATTCGATATAGGCAAGCCCATCTGGCTTGATAAAAACATCGCGGAATTCAAGCGTTTTGCAAAGACGCGCTTCATCTCCGATAATTTCGTCGAGGATATAGACTTTGATTATCTGGAGATCCACGTCATAGAGGAATAAAGACTACAGGCGCTTAAGAAGCTCCTCCCGCTCCGCTTCATACCCCTTCTTGCCCAGAAGAGCGAACATGTTCCTCTTATAGCTCTCCACTCCGGGCTGGTTAAAGGGATTAACTCCCAGGATATATCCGCTTATGCCGCAGGCAAACTCCAGCACATAAAAGAGCTCTCCCAGAGACTCCTCATCCCGGCCGGCCACATTGATCATAATGTTGGGTACATTACCGTCGGTATGGGCCAGGATCGTGCCCTTCATGGCGTTCTTGTTGACGAAATCCATATTCTTTCCTGCC
Organism: Lachnospiraceae bacterium; assembly: GCA_017550165.1. Taxonomy (GTDB): domain Bacteria; phylum Bacillota; class Clostridia; order Lachnospirales; family Lachnospiraceae; genus SIG280. The sequence continues at coordinate 6,267 of JAFZQH010000017.1, forward strand.
AGGTAGTTAAGGCCGTCTAAGTCCTTGTCGTCTGCTTCGATCACAATTTCAGACCCTGCATTTTCAATGTTTACAACAGTCTCAAACATGATCCTTGCCCCGTCCTGGACAAACTGCCCCATTGAGTGAAGGTCGGTGGTCAGGTCAAGAGAAGCGGGGAAAATGCCCTTTTGGTCCTTGCCCTCGCTTTCGCCGTAGAGCTGCTTCCACCATTCGGCTATATAATGTACACAGGGTTCATAGTTAGCCATGATCTCAACGTTCTTACCCTTGCGGAGCAGGAGATTACGAAGAACCGCATACTGCAGGGATGGGTTGGAATCATAAGGGTTCTTCATGACCGCTTCCCTGGCTGACTGCGCCCCTGCCATAAGCTTATCTATGTCCGCACCGCTGACTGCTATGGGGAGAAGTCCTACTGCCGTAAGAACGGAGTAGCGTCCGCCTACGTCATCCGGTACCACAAATGTCTCATAACCGCTGGCGTCTGACAGGCTCTTTAAGGCCCCCTTGGCCTTGTCGGTGGTGGCATAGATCCTCTTTGCCGCATCGGCGCCGTATTTGTCCTCCAGCATCTTCTTGAACACCCTGAAGGCGATGGCGGGCTCCGTGGTTGTTCCCGACTTTGATATCACATTTACGGAGAAATCCCGGTCTCCTATGACATCTATGATGCCCTGAAGGTAGGAGGATGAGATGTTGTTGCCTGCATAATATATCTCAGGAGTGCCCCTCATTTCCTTACTGATATTGTTATAGAAGTTGTGGCGCAGGTACTCTATGGCAGCCCTGGCCCCCAGGTAGGAACCTCCGATACCGATGACTACCAGCACATCAGAATCATTTTTGATCTTCTCTGCAGCTTTTTTGATCCGGGCAAACTCCTCCTTATCGTAGTCAACGGGCAGGTCGATCCAGCCCAGAAAATCAGATCCGGCACCGCCTTTGCCAAGAAGCTCTGCCTTGGCTGCCTCGGCGATCTTTATCATGGAAGTGATCTCATCGTCTCTTATGAATCCTTTAAGTTTTGAAGCATCAATAGTAATTTTGCTCATTATTTTCCCCCCTGATCCAGGTATTATATGACTGAAGGGATCCTTGAAGATCACGGTCAGCAACTGAAAAAATTATACACTTTTCGCCGATTTGTGTCAAATATTCAGACATTTCTAAGCTTCTTGATGAATGGGGGTAAATATAATAAAATATTGGTGCGGAGGATATTGTATATGAAGATCAACATATATTACGGAGGACGGGGAATCATCGATGACCCTACCATATATGTACTTAACAGGATGCAGGAGGTTCTTGAGGAACTCAGGGTAGAAGTCGTCAGGTATAACCTCTATGAACAGAAGAATAACATAGCCACCCTGCCCAGGACCCTGAAGGAAGCAGACGGTATCATCCTTGCATCCACCGTGGAGTGGTACGGTGTGGGCGGTTATATGTATCAGTTTCTTGATGCCTGCTGGCAGTACGCCGACAAGGAGAAGCTGTCCCGCATCTATATGCAGCCTATTGTCATGTCTACCACCTACGGAGAGCGGGAAGGCAAGCTGACATTGGAGGCGGCATGGGAACTCTTAGGCGGTCTTCCCTGTGAGGGATTGTGCGGGTATGTTTCAGATTACATGTCCTTCGAGCTTAACAAAGACTTTTTATCCATCATAGAGAAAAAGGCAGAGAACCTGTACCGGTCCATATCCCAGCGGATGAAGTGTATGCCCGGCAGTAATCAGGCGGTCCGCAAGAGCGTGCTGAAGAATAACAGGATAGAACTCACCCCTCAGGAGACCGAGCAGCTCTCCAGCCTTGCGGCAGATGATTCCTTCGTAAAGCGCCAGAAGGCCGATATCGAGGAACTGGCGTCCATTTTCAAGAATAAGATGGGACAGGCTCCGGCGGACGGTGACGAGGGCATTGTATTTTCCTTTAAAAAAGCCTTTACTCCTGCCAAGGACTATGCAGCCAACTATATGATCATTATCGAGAACCATCCGGGGAACCTTATCATCAAGGTAAATGAGGATGATCTTTCGTGTTATTTCGGTCCTCCCGAGGAGGATATGGATGTTATCGGCAAGCTGACAATGCCGGCTCTGGAGAAGATCATGTCGGGGCTTAAGACATTCGAAGGCTCATTTATGGGCGGTGACATGACTGCCAAGGGTAATTTCAAAGTAATCAAGACATTGGACCAGTTGTTCAGATTCAGAGGAAAGGAATAAATGAGATGAAAAAGGATGATTGCATATTCTGTAAGATAGCAGCCGGAGAGATCCCTTCCGGTACCATATACGAAGACCATGATTTCAGGGTGATATTCGACCGGGGACCTGCAGCTAAGGGCCATGCCCTTATTTTACCCAAAGAACATTATGCCGATATCTACGAGATAGACGATGACCTTCTGGCTAAGGCAGCAGCCCTTGCCAAGAAGATGGCTGTCAGGATGACATCCGTCCTGGGGTGCGACGGCTTCAACATCGTTCAGAACAATGGCCAAGCCGCAGGACAGACGGTATTTCATTTCCATATGCACCTTATTCCCAGATATAAGAATGACGATGCGAAGATGGGCTGGAAGGTGCATGACATCACGGATGAGGAGATAGCTGCACTGGTTGCCGAGTTTAACTAGGCAGGGACAGGTCTTCTATCAGTCCGATTATCTTATCGGTGGCGTCTAACTGTTCAGATGCCGCCATTTTTTTAATGTATTTGTCCTTGTTGGAAAGGACCTTCTCTATGGTGTTCAGGAGGTTTAAGTTAGTCAGGTTCTCCTGCTCCAGCACATAGGAAAAACCCCGGCTCTCAAAGGAAGCGGCATTCAGGATCTGATCCCCCCTGCTGGCCGTGGCAGTCAGCGGGATAAGGATATTGGGCTTATTTAAGGCCAGGATCTCGCATATGGCATTGGCTCCTGCCCTTGAGATGACGATATCCGCCATGGCAAAAATATGGGGCAGCTCTTCATCTATGAATTCAAACTGCACGTAGCCGGGCTTGTTGCTTAATTCTTCGTCGGTCTTGCCCTTGCCGCATATATGGGCGACCTGGTATCTTTTGAGCAATTCGGGCAGGATCCCTCTGATGACGTTGTTGATGGCGGTGGCTCCTATGCTGCCGCCTATTATCATGACTACGGGCCTGGAATCATCAAAACCGCATATCTTAAGCCCCTCCTGCCGGCTGCCATTTAGGAGCTCAGCCCTTATGGGAAGACCGGTAAGGATCGCCTTTTTTGAAGGAAGATAGTCCATGGTCTCCGGGAAATTGCAGCATATCCTGTCGGCAGAAGAAAATGATATCTTGTTGGCCAGTCCCGGAGTAAGATCCGATTCGTGGATGATAACCGGGATATGCTCCCGGGCTGCCGCTTTTACGACGGGAACGGATACAAAGCCCCCTTTGGAGAAAATGATGTTGGGCCGAAGTCTCTTTAAGATCCCCCTGGCCTCCCGGCCTCCCTTCATGACCCTGAAGGGGTCACTTAAGTTCTTCAGGTCAAAGTATCTCCGGAGCTTCCCTGTCTGAATGGGATAATAGGGGATTCCCAGCTTCTCGATCATTTTCCGCTCGATCCCCTCTATAGAGCCTATGTAGTGTATCTCATAGTCAAGTTCCTTAAGTCTCGGCATCAGCGCGATGTTGGGGGCTACATGTCCTGCGGTGCCGCCTCCCGTTAAAACGATACGTTTCATGGTTTTTCTCCTTGCGAAAATGAAAAAAATATCCTTATTGAGTATAACATATTTTAAAAAAATAATATAATGGTTATGGAATCTTAAAGATTGTCCGATAAGTATGATATAGGGATAAAAGGACGTATCCTGCTATAAATAAAAGGATTTGGAAGAAACCGTATAACAATGAAAGAATTCGCACCGAATTCTTTTTATAGCTCAAAGCCACACGGCTCCCCTCATCAGAGATGGGGGGCAGAGGAGACGTCATCTATGAGGATCAATTACAACCTTTCAGCAATGCTCACCAATACCCAGTTACTCAGGAATGAAAAGAACCAGCAGTCGGCAGCAGAACGCCTTGCTTCCGGTCTGAAGATAAACCATGCCAAGGATGACCCGGCGGGAATGGCCATCTCCAATAAGATGGATGTTCAGACCGCAGGTCTGGGACAGGCATCCAGAAACAGTTCTGACGGGATCTCTGTTATCGAGACGGCAGATTCTTCTTTAAATGAGGTAACATCCATAATCCAGCGTATGAGAGAACTGGCAGTCCAGGCGGCTAATGATACCAATGCACTGGAAGACCGGGAAGCCATCCAGGCAGAGATAGACAGTCTGACCGATGAGGTGGACAGAGTATCAAAAAACACGGAATTCAATAAGAAGGTCCTATTAGACGGAAGCCTCCAGAGACGTTCATACACCAATAACAGGAAGGTGACGGTCACCAATGTAGGTGAAGGCGTTCCTACGGATAAATACGGAATTTCCATAACATCCGATGCAAGGCAGGCGGTGTTCAGGGGGGCGTTAACATCAGCTACTACGGTTACGATAGACATGGTATCAATTGGTAGTACAACCCGTGGGATGGAGGTAGACGAAACCTTTGAAGACGGTAAGCTTAAGCCGGAAGCAGCGGGAAAGGTGACCATAAACGGACAGATAATAGAGTTTTACGGTGGGGAGACTTACGAGGAGATATATCAGAAGCTGAGGACCGGGGCCGAGATCGTGGATGTCAACTGTATTGCCACGGTAGATGTGGATGAAATAACGCGTTTAAACGTTGAGTGGCCGGGCTGTGAGGTGTGCCCGGATGCCTCCGGAAAATACGAGGATTCCGCCGGATATATGCCAAGTCCTTCGGGCTTTGGGCCGAGAACCCCCCTTGTTTTTGTCTCAAAGGAATACGGATCTGCAGAGAAGCTTAACATATCCTGTGATAATGCAATCCTTGCTACAGCCCTCGGCCTGGCAAGTCAGGCCGGTGTACCTGACCTGACCTCTCCCGGTACCTATAATCTTGCCCATAAGGCTACAGCATACGGTACGGCTAATTCACCGGCGGAGATAATGTGCTACAGAAGTACGGATAAGTTCCTTCCCGGGATGTCACAATCACCCATTGTGCTTGATGAGAATAATCCTTCTCATAAGGCCTATTTTGATAAATTCAAAGATGATATCAATACAGGAGGTGCAGGTGGCGGCAAAATGGTCATGCCTGCCCTTGTGGTTGACGATATCAACGGGGAGCATGTGGTTGACCTGAGTATTGATGATAATAAGAAATACACAACCTTCTTTGACAAGGTAGACTCCCTTCCCGCTGAACTGGAAGGCAATATAGAAATAGGATGGCAGAAAAAAGGCAGTTCAGGGTCTGATCATGACGAGAGTGTGCTGCATATTGACGCAGGTGATACTGCCGCAGATGTTTTTAAGAAGATAAGTGAAGCTGCTGCTGCCGTAGGTATTGATGTGTTCCTTACCGACGATGAAAGATCGGGCTCATATTCCGTACTTTATGAAGATTATAATTATTCTCAGGCATTGGTATTCAGGGACAAAAGTACCGGAAGACAGATAAACGTAAAATGTGACAATTCAAAGCTGGCACTTTTGATGGGCCTTCCCGTATGCGAATGGTCTGTTTCCGGCAAGGACTGCAAGGCGGAGTTTACCGACGGAGACCCGGACAAAGAAGGCGTTCAGAGAATAGGCTTTGGCGACTCGGCCACCATAACTACCAAGGGCAACAAGGTACTGGTTACCGACAGGAACGGTTTTGAACTGGAGATGGAGGCCGAGAAGAAGACATGTAGGACATATTATTCCGATTGGACCGCTACCGGAAGGATAGGCGTGGATGAGACCATGGAGGTCGGGGATCAGGTCGGTGATGTAAGTGGAATAGATACAAAGGGATTCTATTCAAGCAACTTCCCTAAGGGCGACAAGGTGGATATCGTAGCCGATGTTACGGGCTACGGCATGATGACTGTCCATGTGGGAGCCAATGAAGATCAGGTCATTGAGATGGATATACCCGAGATCAGTGCCAAGACCCTGAATATCGACGATTTGAACGTAAGAAGCGGATATACAGCTGATAAAGCGCTGGTAAAACTGGATGAGGCGCTCACCAAGGTTAGTAAGGTTCGCTCCAAGCTTGGTGCATATCAGAACAGATTAGAGCACACCATAGCCAGCCTGGATGCCGCAGAGGAGGATCTGACGGCTTCAGTATCCCGTATAAGAGATGTGGACATGGCCAAGGAAACCACAGAGTATACTCAGCACACCATCCTGGTGCAGGCCGCAACTTCAGTCCTTGCCCAGGCCAACGACCTGCCCCAGCAGGCCCTGCAGCTGATCCAGTAAAGAACAGATATACATACACAAGACAGTTTAAGACAGGGGACGGTTCTCTGTCTTCCCCAGCAATACCAAAGGGAAGACAGAGAACCGTCCCCTGTCTTGTTGTTGTCTGATTTTACGTCTTGAAAAAATAAATTTCATGGTGTATAGTTGTTTACGTTTATATTCATCATCTGTTTTTCGGGGAGGAGCATATGGCTAAAAATCTTGTGATAGTTGAGTCGCCGGCTAAGGTGAAGACGATCAGCAAATTTTTAGGAAAGAATTATAAGGTGGAGGCATCCAACGGTCATGTAAGGGACCTGCCCAAGAGTTCCATGGGCATCGATATGGAGCATGATTACGAGCCTAAATATATAACCATCCGGGGCAAGGGAGATCTTCTTGCAGGTCTTCGCAAAGAAGCGAAGAAGGCCGACAGGGTCTATCTGGCAACCGACCCTGACCGGGAGGGAGAAGCCATATCCTGGCATCTGGCGGCAGCACTGAATCTTGATCCCAAGAAAACGAGCCGCATCACATTTAACGAGATCACCAAGAATGCCATAAAGGATTCCTTAAAGAACCCCAGAGATATCAATATGGGACTGGTAGATGCCCAGCAGACCAGGCGTATCCTTGACCGTATGGTGGGTTATTCCATAAGCCCGCTTCTGTGGCAGAAGGTCAAGAGGGGGCTTTCCGCAGGACGTGTTCAGTCTGTTGCCCTCCGGCTTATCTGTGACAGGGAAGAGGAGATAGGTGCATTTGTACCGGTAGAATACTGGACGCTGGATGCATCATTTGACATAAAAGGAGAGAAGAAGCCTCTTACAGCCCGTTTTTACGGAGATGAAAAGGGCAAGATAGAGATCCGTTCCAAGAAAGAACTGGACACTATCATATCAGCCCTCAAGGGGGCTTCCTATAATATAGAAGAGATAAAAAAAGGCGAGCGTGTAAAGAAGAGCCCCAGACCCTTTACCACATCCACTCTGCAGCAGGAGGCAAGCAAGGCTCTTAACTTCCCCATTGCCAAGACCATGAGGATAGCCCAGCAGCTCTACGAAGGAGTGGAGATCAAGGGTGAAGGTACGGTGGGACTCATAACCTATCTGCGTACCGACTCAGTCCGTATCTCCGACGAGGCAGCAGCTGCAGCCAAGGACTACATTTCATCCAATTACGGAGCAGGGTATGTAGGGGAAAATGTGGCGGCGAACAAGAAGAACGGCAATGTCCAGGATGCCCATGAAGCTATCAGGCCTACGGATATCACCAGGACTCCTGTTAAGGTAAAAGAATCCTTAAGCCGTGACCAGTTCAGGCTCTATCAGCTTATATGGAGGAGATTTGTCGCAAGCCGCATGTCATCGGCAGTGTATGAGACCACCTCTGTCAAGATCAGGGGAGGCAGGGACAAGGCATATATCTTTACCGCAGCTGCATCCGATCTGAAGTTTGACGGCTTTATGTCGGTATACGTAGAGGCTGATGAGGAAAAGGAAGATGCAAATGTTTCGCTGAAGAAGATCGATAAGAAGACCAAGCTGTCCTTCGGCGAATTTGACGGAAAGCAGCATTTTACCCAGCCGCCGGCTCATTTTACGGAAGCTTCGCTGGTAAGAACCTTAGAGGAGCTGGGCATCGGACGGCCCAGTACCTACGTGCCCACCATCAGCACCATCATTACCAGAAGGTACATCACCAAGGAGAACAAGAATCTCTATGTTACGGAACTGGGAGAAGTGGTCAATGACATTATGAAGAAGTCATTCCCCAGTATTGTGGATGTGAATTTCACTGCCAATATAGAGGTTTTACTGGATAATATAGAGGAGGGCTCCATACAGTGGAAGACTGTGGTGCGCAACTTCTATCCCGACCTGGAAGAGGCGGTAAAAAAGGCTACTTCGGAACTGGAAAAGGTCACTATAGCGGATGAGGAGACAGATGAGGTCTGCGAATTCTGCGGACGTCATATGGTCATCAAATACGGAGCCTACGGCAAATTCCTTGCCTGTCCCGGATTCCCTGACTGTAAGAATGCCAAGCCGTATCTTGAGAAGATAGGGGTGCCCTGTCCCAAATGCGGTGCGGAAGTGGTCATCAAGAAGACCAAAAAGGGACGTCGTTTCTATGCATGTGAGAAGGGACCGGACTGTGATTTCATGTCATGGCAGCGCCCGTCAAAGGAAAAATAGGAATTTTTATACTCAAATGTGAATAGTCACAAATATTATACAGACAATTCGAAAAATAAATCACAATTGTATTGTATTTTTCGCATATTTATGGTATAGTCTTCTTCGGGATTGTTACTTTGTTATAAGTAGAGGAGGAATGGAATGAACGTACAATTATTAGACAAGACGCGCAAGATCGGTAATCTGTTGCATAACAACAGTACGTCGAAGGTCGTTTTCAACGACATCTGTAATGTTCTTACCGGAATTCTCGATTCCAACATTCTCGTTATCAGTAAGAAGGGTAAGGTTCTGGGAGTCGGAAGATTCTCAGGAGTTGAAGAGATAGGCGAGTTGATAGATGCAAGTGTAGGCGGATATATCGACGGTCTCCTTAATGAGAGGTTATTAGGGGTCCTCTCCACCAAGGAGAATGTCAATCTGGAGACATTAGGCTTTTCTCCCGAGAATGTTAAGGATTATAAGGCGATCATCACACCTATAGATATCGCCGGTGAGAGACTGGGAACATTATTCGTATACAAGTCAGGATCCCAATATGAGATCGATGACATTATCTTAAGCGAGTACGGATGCACCGTGGTAGGTCTTGAGATGCTCCGCTCGGTTAATGAGGAGAATGCGGAAGAGAACCGAAAGGTCCAGATAGTCAAGTCGGCTATCAATACCCTGTCCTTCTCCGAGCTGGAAGCTATCACCCACATTTTCGAGGAGATGGACGGCAAGGAGGGCATCCTTGTAGCCAGCAAGATCGCAGACAGAGTCGGGATCACCAGATCCGTTATCGTCAATGCCCTTCGTAAGTTTGAGAGTGCCGGGGTCATCGAGTCCAGGTCTTCGGGAATGAAGGGAACCTACATCAAGGTACTTAATGACGTGGTCTTTGATGAACTGGAAGAGTTGAAAAAACAGAGCAAAAAGAAAAACTAATACTTTTAACAGGATCAGCCGATAAATACTACGTAACAGTATATTGTCGGCTGTTTTGATTTTAGCACAGATTCAAAACGGTAAAAGAGGAGTCTTCTTAACTCTTATTGAATTTTCCGAAAATAACGATATGATGTGCCTGTGAGATTTTTTTTCACTAGATAATGTGTTTTTTTATAAAAAACCACTTGTCTTTTTTTCGGAATAATGGGATAATTCAAAATAAGGGTTATAGTAGGCTCATTTTTGTTTAGGAGGACCCAAAAGTGTTTACATCAGGAGTATTTGACTATGCCGATGTCCTTAATAAAGCTGCTGATGCCAGCTGGCTGAGACATCAGGCCATTGCCAATAACATCGCCAACATCGATACCCCTTATTACAAGAGGCAGGATGTTGACTTTGAGAGCGTCCTTGAATATGAGCTTAGACATTTCCAGTATGAACCTCTCGATGTTAAGGTGAAGAATGTTCATCTTAACCGTCTGGATGTGAGCACATACACGGACATGGAGAATTATTCATATCGTATTGATAAGAATAACGTGGACGTGGATCAGGAAGCTTCACAGTTGGCTAAGAACCAGATCAAGTATCAGGGTCTGGTTAACAGTATGACCCAGGAGTTTTCAAGGACCAAGACTGCTATAGGTAATGGCGGCTAGAGTCTGAGATAGGAGGTAAGAAATGTCGATATTCAGAGCATTTGATATCAGTGCGTCGGGTATGACGGCGCAAAGGTTCAGGACAGATATTATAGCCGAGAACGTAGCCAATGAGACTACCACCAGGACCCAGGACGGAACTCCGTACCGTCGTAAGGTGGTTGCCTTTGAAGAGAAGAGGATCACGGACTTCTCCCATGTTCTTGACAGCGTGAGAGAGAGTGACAAGATGATCGGCAACGGCGTTAAGGTTAAGGCCATAGGCGAGGATTACAGCTCCGATTTCATCATGAAGTACGATCCGTCTCATCCGGACGCCGACGAGAACGGATATGTCAGCTATCCCAATGTTAATATAGTGACAGAGATGACTAACATGATAGATGCCAGCAGGTCTTATGAAGCTAATGTTACGGCCTTTAATGCCATCAAGAGCATGGCGAGCCAGGGACTCAATGTGGGAAGTAAGGGATAATAAGATATGGCTATAGATGCTTTAACAAATATTACGTCGGATTATATCAAAGCGGCAGCCAATAACGCCACCAAGCTTCAGGAGAAGAACGAAGACTTCAGTGCGGTGTTTAATGCTGCGCTTAATCTCGTTAATGAGACCAATGATATGGAGACGCTTGCCAAGTCGGAGGAGATCAAGTTTGCATTGGGGTACTCGGAGAATACCCATGATCTTGCGGCGGCTATGACCAAGGCAAACCTCGCATTATCATATACCGTCGCCGTCCGCGACAAAGCATTGGCGGCTTATAAAGAGATTATGCAGATGCAGGTATAAAAGTTACGATTCACAGTAGATTGTACATAAGAAGCTGTTTGCAAGCTTGCTTGCTAAAACAGATTATTATGTACAATCGTGCTGCGAAGCAGTGACCTAACGTGACGAATAATCCGAGCGAAGCGAGGATTATGAGTGCAGGTTAGGTTACTGTGAATCGTAAGAGTAGTAAAAGCAAGAGTTATTAGGAGAGTATGAAGGGTAGGAGAAAAGGGAAATGTTAGAACGTATCAGGGAGATCCCGAAGAGAATACTGGAGTGGTGGAAGAAATTCACCAGACGACAGAAGATCCTGATCATCAGTATCACCGGAGTAGTGATCATAGCACTGACGATACTGATCATAGTGCTTACGAGACCGAAGATGATCACACTGGTCACATGTAAGTCCGTCAAGGAATCCAAGACGGTGGTAGACCTTCTTGCAGGAGAGAATATAGGGTATGAACTCTCGGACGATGACCTTGTGGTCAAGATCAATGAGAAGGATAAATCAGCGGCCATAATGCTGCTGGGTTCTAACGGCATACCTGCAGATGAGTATGATCTTGAGAACGTATTCAACGGCGGATTCTCCACTACTGAGTCTGACAAGAACAAGAGATACAAGCTCTACCTGGAAGAGAAGATAGCTAACCATATGCAGAGCCTTGACAAGGTAGAGAATGCATCCGTTACATTGTCCATTCCCGAGAATGACGGAACCATCATTTCCCAGAACAAAGAGACCTACGCCAGCGTTCTCCTTACCACGAAGGACAAGATAGATGAGGATACGGCGGACGGACTTGCCAAGTTTGTCGCCACGGCAGTAGGTAATAATACCACCAATAACGTTACCATTATAGACAGCACCGGCAATGTTATATTTGCCGGGGGAGATTCTGCGACCATCACCGGTACAGCCGCATCACAGCTTTCCATCAGGAACAAGGCGGAGAGCCAGGTAAGGACCCAGGTTAAGAATGTGCTTCTTGGCAGCAATCTGTACGACAATGTTGAAGTAGGATTGAACCTTAAGGTTGATTTCTCCAGCAAAGAAGTTACAGACCACAGATATTATGTAGACGATGGCAGAAGCGAAGGCTACATACTTGAAGAGAGAAGGTACTCAAAGGAGGCAGAAGGCGGTACCAACGGAATTCCGGGAACCGACACCAACAATAACGATAATACGACTTATGTGTTCAACGATAACGGACATACATCTGAAGTTATCAATGAGACGGATATAAAGAGGGCTCCCAGCGAGACCATTACCAATACCAAGACACCGGCGGGAGTCATCATTCCCGAGGAATCATCCATCTCCGTTGTGGCATCTACCTATACGGTAATAAAGGAGGAGGATCTTCAAAGATCCGGTGCATTGAACGGAACAACATTTGATGAGTACGTGGCAGCTAACAGCACACCCACCAAGCTTGAGGTGGATGAGGATCTGATCACTCAGGTTGCCAATGCTACAGGTATAGCTACGGAGAAGATAAGCGTTACCGCTTACAATGTTCCCTTCTTCCAGCCGAAGTCCCAGACAGGACCTACTATCTCAGAGATATTACAGTACGTACTCATGGGCCTGGTAATCCTTCTCCTCGGCTTCGTTGTAATAAGAAGCACAAGACCCGCAGAGGTTGTGGAGACAGAACCGGAGCTTTCCGTAGAGTCACTGCTTGCCAGCACTAAGGAAGAGCTGGAGGATATCGGATTACAGGAGAAGTCTGAGACCAGACTCATGATAGAGAAATTTGTGGACGAGAATCCGGAGGCTGTTGCTAACCTCCTTAGAAACTGGCTCACGGAGGAATGGGAGTAGCTGTTATGGAGAACATGAGTGGAGTTCAGAAGGCCGCCGTACTTCTGATTTCATTAGGACCGGAGAAGTCCGCAACCATATTTAAGCATTTAAAGGAAGATGAGATAGAAGAACTTACATTGGAGATTGCCAATACCAGGAGCATTTCGCCTCAGGTAAAGGAAGAGGTAATGGAGGAGTTCTACCAGATATGCCTTGCCCAGCAGTACATTGCAGAGGGTGGTATCGGATACGCCAGAGAACTTCTTGAGAAGGCTCTCGGCAATGACCAGGCACAGACGGTTATCTCCAAGCTTACCGCATCACTGCAGGTTCGCCCCTTCGAATTCGTGAGAAAGACAGAGGCATCTCAGGTGTTCAACTTTATACAGGATGAGCATCCCCAGACCATTGCTCTTATCCTGTCATATCTTATCCCTGCTCAGGCGGCCATGATCCTGGGATCGCTGCCTCCGGAGAAACAGGCAGATGTTGCAAAACGTATAGCCACCATGGACCGTACGTCCCCGGATGTTATCAGGGAGGTTGAGAACGTATTGGAGAGGAAGCTTGCATCTCTTGTTAATCAGGATTACGCTATCATCGGCGGTGTCGATGCTGTGGTCGAGATATTGAATGCCGTAGACCGCGCCACAGAGAAGCATATCATGGAGACCATGGAGATCGACGAGCCCGAACTGGCAGACGAGATCAGAAAGAAGATGTTCGTATTCGAGGATATCTTGCTGCTTGATGACCGTGCTATCCAGAGAGTGCTCAGAGACGTTGATAATAATGACCTTGCCATTGCACTGAAAGGTTCAAATGAAGAGGTTCAGAATGCCATCTTTAACAACCTGTCCAAGCGACTTGCTGCCATGATAAAGGAAGATATGGAATTCATGGGTCCGGTCCGTATGAAGGATGTTGAAGAAGCTCAGCAGAAGATAGTAGGTATCATCAGGAAGCTTGAAGACTCCGGCGAGATCGTTATCTCCAGAGGCGGAGGTGACGAGATAATTGTCTAATCTTTTAAAGAGGATCAATTCCGTTACAAATGAAGAAGACGGTACCAGGCTTATAGATAATAATGAAATGCTGGAAGCGATCGTCCGTGAGAAGATGCGCCAGATGCAGCAGACCCCTGATGAGGACGGTTTCATTCCGGGACTGGGAGCCGAAGAGGTGGACTTAAGCGAGTACGAACCCAGTGACGGCCGGGATGGAGAAGAAGGGGCAGAGGGCCCCGGGGGAGAGGAAGGAGCTCCCTTTGTTCCGGATATGGATATGACCGCCTACAGGGAGATGGCAGACGGTATAATAAATGATGCAAATGAAGAGGCAGCGGCAATAAAGGCGCAGGCCGAAGCGGATGCCATACAGATAAAGAACGATGCCAAGAACAGAGGCTTTGCCGAAGGGATGGCAGAGGCCACAGCAAAGGGAGAAGCGGAGGAAGCCTCCAGAAGAGCAGCCTTTGAACAGGAGAAGGCACAGCTTGAAGAAGAGTACAGAAACAGACTGGAAGAGATGGAACCACAGGTTGTATCTGTGGTTGCTGACATTTTTGAGAAGGTTTTTTCCATACAGTTTGAGGGTAAAAAAGAGATCATTCTTAACCTTGTCCGTAATGCCGTTGACGGCATAGAAAACAGCAAGGAATTTCTAATAAAGGTTCCCAAGGAGAACCTTCAGTTCATCATGGAACACAAGGAAGAGCTTCAGGACAAGGTGGGTCAGTATGTTTCCATCGAGATCATAAGTGACGGTGAACTTACGGATAATCAGTGTATAATAGAAACTGATTCCGGAGTGTTTGATTGCAGCCTTGATATTCAGCTGGAGAATCTTGTTAGGGATATCAAGTCACTTAGCGTTACAGCGAGATCAGATTCATGATCCAAGGACCGGCGTATGATAGACTATAACCGCTATTACAAGCTGACAGAGCGCACCTACTATAAGCGGCTGGGCAAGGTCGTCAAGATAGTGGGGCTTACAATAGAATCACTTGGTCCCGAAGCAAAATTAAATGATCTGTGTCATATAATCATCGATCAGGAAACGGGAAAACGGGTTCTGGCTGAAGTGGTAGGCTTCAAGGACAAGAGCCTGCTTCTTATGCCCTATGACAGCGTGGAAGGAGTAGGACTGGGTTGTATAGTGGAGAATACCAACAAGCCCTTAAGCATTCCCGTATCCAATAAGATGCTTGGTCATGTCCTGGACGGAGTGGGTCGTTGTGAAGATATGGGAGATACAAGCCTCTGGGAGGAATACCCCGTCGAGGAGATGCCCCCGGATCCCATGGAGAGGACCATAATAAGCGAAGTTCTTCCTCTGGGGGTTAAAGCCGTAGACGGTCTTATAACCGTAGGAAAGGGACAGCGTATAGGGATCTTTGCGGGTTCCGGAGTCGGCAAATCTACCCTGCTGGGAATGTTTGCAAGGAATACCACCGCGGATATCAATGTCATTGCGCTTATCGGAGAGCGAGGCAGGGAGGTTCGTGAATTCATAGAAAGAGATTTAGGTGAGGAGGGCATGAAGCGCTCCATAGTGGTTGTCGCCACATCCGACAAGCCTGCCCTGATCCGCAACAAGGCTGCCAAGACAGCTACGGCAGTTGCGGAGTACTTCAGGGATCAGGGCAAGGATGTACTTTTGATGATGGACTCCCTTACCAGATTCTCAATGGCCCAGAGGGAGATAGGACTGGCGTCGGGAGAGCCGCCCGTAACCAGAGGATATCCACCCAGCGTGTATGCTGAGATGCCCAAGCTCTTAGAGCGGGCAGGGACCTCGCAGAAGGGTTCCATTACAGGACTGTATACGGTACTGGTAGACGGAGACGATTTCAATGAGCCCATCACTGATACTGCAAGAGGAATCCTGGACGGGCATATAATGCTGTCCAGAAAGCTTGGACATAAGAACCATTATCCTGCCATAGATGTACTCCAGTCCATAAGCCGTGTTATGAGCGCAATAGCCGCTCCGGACCACAAGCAAATGGCAGGAAAACTTAAAAATGTCATGGCAACCTATAATGAAGCAGAAGACCTGATCAACATAGGAGCATATAAAGCCGGCTCCAATCCGGAGATCGACTATGCCATCAGTAAGATCGGGGCCGTTAACACCTTCCTGTGCCAGGGCACCGACGAGAAGTTCTCCTTCGAAGAGGAGGTAGACCTGCTTTTCGCAATTTTCGGGGAGAAGCTTACGGGTAATAAACCGTCCGAAGCTGAGGAGGCGGAGCCTGTTTCAGAGGAATCTGAGAACTCTGAATAATGTGACGCTTACGTATAATAACATCCAACGAAACGACGCTCTCGCTTCGTTGCGGATCGTAGCGGACACTAAGCTCAACCTGCGGTTTCGCTAAGTGCCGACGTCCGCAAAGACGTTTCTTTTGGATTTATTATACGTAAGCTGTCACCAACATAATATGATAATTCAGAATACAGTGTCGAGGGATAATATGTTCAAAAGAAAGGCCTTCCAACATGCTTCTTACTTCGTAATAAGCATGTCGCCGAGTCGCAAGGAATCCTCCCACAAGCGGGTCCCTCCTTACGACATAAAGCGAGAGCGTCCTTTCGTTGAATATATTATCCGAGACACGTATCTGGAATCGGGGAGTATATATGGCCAGATTTGTGTATCGAATGCAAAACATTCTTGACATAAAGTACAAGCTGGAAGCCCAGGCCAGGAGCGATTACGCCGTGGCTGCGGCTAAGCTGGCTGAGGAGGAAGAGAAGCTGGCCGCCCTCTATCTCAGGAAACGGCAGTACGAGCAGAAGAAGAAGGAACTGCTTGAGGACAGGTTAAACGTCATGGACCTGAATCTGAACAAAAAAGCCATAGATACAATGAAGTCCCTGATCCGCGACCAGTCCCTCCAGGTCCACATAGCCCAGAGAAATCTGGAAGAAGAACGAAAGAAACTCAGCGAGATCATGAAGGACAGGAAGACCCATGAGAAGCTGAAAGAACATAAATTTGAAGAATTCAAAGAAGAACTCAAAGCGGAAGAGAGCAAGGAGATCGACCAGTTAGTAAGTTTCAAACACAATGATACCACAGAAGAGGAATAGCCCATGGCAGACGAAGAATTAGAAGAAAAGACACCGGCCAAAGACCCCAAGGCAGAAAAGGCTGCAGCGAAGGCTGCAAAAAAAGCTGAAAAAGAGGCTAAAAAAGCTGCGAAAAAAGCCGATAAAAAGAATAAGGACGAAGATTCCGAAGAGGAATCCGGAGGCAAACTGTCAACTATACTATTGACAATACTCATAATAATAGTGTGGCTGGCAATATTGTGTGTTCTGATCAAGCTGGATGTAGGAGGGTTCGGATCCACCATCTTAAAACCCATCCTCAAGGATGTTCCCTATGTTAACCTGATCCTTCCCGAGACGGCGGAGGACAACATAGAGGAGAATAACGAATATCCCTACGCTACATTGGAAGATGCAATAGAGCAGATCAAATACTTGGAGTTACAGATCCAGGAGCTGCAGGAATCCAGCGGATCCGCAGAGGTGGCCAACCTCAAGGCAGAGATCAAGAGACTCAAAGCATTTGAAGAAGCCCAGACAAAGTTCGAAACGGCAAGGAAGCAGTTTTATGAAGAGGTAGTGTTCGGAAACAAGGCACCGAGTGCCGAGGAATACAAAAAATACTACGAAAGTATTGACGCAGCGAATGCAGCAGAGCTGTATAAGCAGGTGGTCAAGAAAACAGAAGAAGACAAGGAAGTCCAAGACTATGTAAATACATATTCAAGCATGAAGCCGAAGCAGGCGGCAGCAGCCATGGAACTCATGGGAGACAAGATGGACCTGGTTGCAAGGATCTTAATGAGTATGGATGTAGAATCCAGAGCAAAGATCATGGATGCTTTCTCTTCGGAATTTGCAGCAAGAATGACAAAGATAATGGAGCCTTAGGCTTTATTATAGAAAGGAGGACTTCCGATGGCAGATTTAATGATTAAGGGCCTTACACCAAACACTGCCGGAACCGTTAACCCGGTTGGCGGTACAGAAGGCGAAAGATCAGAAGATGCCATGCAGGTATTTGCTTCAATGATGTGCCGCACGGACGGCACCGCAGCTTCAGACGGTAGTGCGTTAACCATCGCAAAAGCAAACATCAGGACGGCCGACGCACAGATCACGCCGGACACCTTCAGAGATAAGGTGGTCAAAGAGCAGCCTCAGACTACGGGATCCGGAGTTTCACCCGAAGTTGCAGACAAACTGCAGGAGTACAATGACAAGATAAAGGAAGCGGTCATGGAGGAGTACGACATCACCGAAGAAGAGCTTGAAGAGGTTATGCAGACCTTAGGTCTGGAGTATATACAGCTTCTTCTCCCTGAGAATCTGGTGAAGCTTTCCGTGGAGATAACGGGAGCTGCTGATTCGCTTGAGTTATTATCAAACACCGGATTTAACAATCTCTTCGGAATGATGCAGGATCTCACAACTGAGATCACGACCGAACTCGGTGTATCCGTTACTCCGGAGACCACCATGGAGTTCGCAGAGATGATAGGCTCCACAGAGCTTCCTGACACACCGGTTATGGAGACGGCAGCTCCCTTAGAGGAGAACACCGCTTCCGATGACGCAATGGAATCGGCAGGAAACCTTAATGAGGAGGATATTCGTGCCGATATTAGTGTTGCTCCTGAAGAGACAGATGAAGTAAAAGCAGATGCCGCATTGGCAGACAAAGTTGAAGAACTGGTAGAGACCGGCATTGAAAAAGGAACTGTAGAAGTAGTTACAACAGAACCGAAGAAGACCGAAACTGCAGAACCTAAGGAAGAAGTAAGAGCAGAAGAGGCAGATGTAACAGACCGATCTGCTGCATCAGGACTTACAGCCGAAGTAGAAGAGACAGCAGAAAGCAGCGCAGGGTCCGGGGAAGAAAAGAATTCATTTACCGGAAGCAGAGACAATAAGACTGCAGCAAGAGAGACCAGGACCGAGACAGGAACCAACACCAATACAGTCGCAGCCTTTGACAATTTCAGAAATCTTGAGCCGGCTGTTCCGGTAGAAATGACCCAAACACTGTCACAGGCAGACACAGTGGATATCATCAGACAGATAAGTGATTACATGAGGATCAACTTCAACGGGTCTGAGACATCACTGGAGATGCAGCTTAATCCCGAGAACCTGGGTAAGGTCGGCATCAACTTAAGCGTAAGGGATGGAGCGGTAACGGCGCAGATAGCAGTCCAGAATGAAGCAGTTAAGACCGCACTGGAGAGCCAGATGGTTATACTCCGTGAGAACATGAGCAACCAGGGACTTAAGGTTGAAGCAGTAGAAGTAACAGTGGCAAGTCACGAATTCGAGCAGAACCTTGAGAACGGAGCTCCCACGGGGCAGCAGGATGGACAGCAGCAGGGGCAGCAGGGCAGAAGCACCAGAAACATAACAGCATCAGATCTTGCGTCCATCGAGGATATGCCGGAAGACGAACAGCTTGCAGCTAAAATGATGCGGGATGCCGGTAACAGCATGGATGTAACAGCCTAATGCGAAGATGTAGAAAGGAGAACATACATGGCAGAATTATTCGCACCCATTTCCGATGGAAAAGTCGTTGAAACAACCTCTTCCACATCAAAAGAAGATAAAGAAAAGAAGGCCAACGACGGACTGGACAAGGATGCCTTCTTACAGCTTTTGGTGGCTGAGATGCAGTATCAGGATCCCTTAGAGCCTACCACCAACACAGAGTATATCTCACAGTTTGCTACATTCTCACAGTTGGAGGCTACACAGAATGTGGAACTTTCCAATAAGATCTCAATGGCAAACGATCTGGTTGGCAAGCAGGTTATAATGAAGACCAGAAATGATTCGGGAGTTATGCAGTATGAAGACGGTAAGGTTGATTATGCATACCTTGAGAACGGCAAAGTATACTTATCGGTTAACGGAAGCCTGTTTAACATCGACGACCTTGATTCAGTGATCGAAGGTGAATACTTAGACGCAGTGAACCTTGCCAAGATGATGGATACCGTAGTCGGAAAGCTTCCGTCAGCAGCATCCGTAACTCTTGCAGATGAGGAAAAAGTGGCTCAGGCAAGGGAATTATACGATTCACTTACCGATTATCAGAAGAAGTATTTATCAAGCGATACACTTACAAAACTTGATGAAGTAGGAACTGCACTCGCAGCTCTAAAGAAATCAGCTGAACCTGCCGATGAATAATATGTAAGGCAAAAAGATGCAGGATAGATAAAGGAGATGGTCAAATGAACGGGCTCAATCCGAATCTTTCTTCCATCAATCAAATAGCTGATCAATATCTTAAGGGTAAGGGCAGGCCCGAACAGGTCGACACCAATAAGGGACCGTCTTTCCGGGAGATATTAAATGAGAAGCGGGGAGTAAAACAAACAAACGAATTAAAGTTTTCCAAACATGCTTCATCAAGACTTGATTCAAGAAACATCGAACTCTCAGCCAATCAGATCGAAAGGTTGCTGGAAGGAACAAGCAAAGCCGAGAACAAAGGCATCAATGATTCACTGGTTATAGTCGATGACCTGGCATTCATCGTAAATGTGCCCAACAAGACGGTCATAACAGCCATCAACCAGAACGAATCTGAAAACAACATATTCACCAACATTGACGGAGCTGTAATAGCATAAGCCGGACCTAACGGAGGCTTACATTCCCCGACTGACAGAGGGGAATAACGAATTACTAACACGTGGAACTGTTTTTAATTATGCAATATGATTAATTACAGTTTCGTCAATGAAATCAAAATCCGGGAGGTCATTTATTATGATGAGATCACTTTACTCTGGTGTTTCAGGTCTTAAGACCCACCAGACCAAGATGGACGTTATCGGTAACAACATCGCCAACGTTAACACTGTAGCTTACAAATCCACATCAGTTACTTTCCAGGAATTGATGTATCAGAATACTTCCAGTGCATCCAGCCCCAATGCCGAGTCCGGCCGAGGCGGAGTTAATGCCAAGCAGATAGGTCTTGGTGTATCCATGGGTGCAACCAATGTTTCCATCACCACCACCGGTGCTACACAGACTACCGGTAATCCCTTTGATATCAAGATTACAGGAGATTCATTCTTCATCGTAAATGACGGTTCTTCAAACTATTTTACAAGAGCCGGCGCATTCTATGTTGACGCCGTAGGTAACCTGGCAATGACATCCACCGGTTACAACGTAATGGGATGGCAGGTAGACGACAACGGAGAGATCCTGCAGAATACGGTATCACCCCTTAAGATATTATCAGCAGAGCATATGTTCTCACAGCCTGAGGCTACAACACTGGGAACATGTTCGGGAGTTCTTGATAAGGCAGATCCCAACCTTACATCCAAGTCAGGTAAGATCTTATCCTTAAGCATATATGATAACCTCGGATATGAGTATACTGCAAAATTCTCAATAAAGCCCGTAACTACAGCTGTTTCATCTACAAAGACGGTTGAGACAACTTCAGTTTCATATACCCCCAACTCAGATATCAAGGTATCCCCGGGAGAGGACTATACCTACAAGGTTGCAGCCGACAGTACCTCTGAAGGTGATGATCTTTCCAACTTCACCGTACCCGATAAGATACTTGAGGGTCTGAAAAAGTATGTAAATGATGCTTCCGATCCTGCGCATCTTGTAACGGATGGAAACTTTAAGAAGGGTAAATTCCAGATGACCAAGGCCATTGCAAATACTATCGCAGGCTTGGCAGGATTGACCACTGAGCAGACAAACGAATTCATCAATAAGAGTAACATCATTGATAAGTACATCAATGTAAACATCGAGCAGACCACAGCCTTCAAGATGGGCGATACGGAAGTTAATATCAAGAAGACCACTCTTGATGCTCTTACCGACCTCGACGGAAGCGGCAATGGTGTACTTTATAAGGATACAGATACATCCGTTACACCTAATGTAGATTATTACAGAGTATCAACTGACTATCAGCTGATAGTACATACAAAGAGTTATGAAGACGGTTCCGCTCCCGACTATGTATATGAGATGGTAAAGCTGGCAGACGGAACAAGAACGGATGTTTCCGATAAGATCAAAGCGCTTCCCGGAACCGAGCTGGAGATGTTCCTCGGAGGATGTAAGGGAACAAAGGCAAGCCAGTATACTACTACTGAAGACGTAACAAAGGAAGATACCGTTGACGGCCAGTACGTAGTTGAACTTACAGAACTTATAGATATCGCTAACGGAAAGACCGCCATGGACATTTCGGTTCTCGGCGATACCAAGAGATCTCTTGTATACGATACCGGCGATGGTAAGTTCAAATCCATCGGAGAAGACGGACAGACGGCTTATGACCTTCACCTTTCCGCTATAGGAAATGCAGGTCAGTTCAAGGATATCAACATCGACTTCTCAGCCACCAAGAACGTAAGTAACGAAGGAACATCAACCATAGGCATGAAGGCCGGTGACGAGGACGGCGCAGGCGCAGGTAAACTCCTTGGTGCATTAAAGGGTGTTGCAGTTGATTCCAACGGAAAGATCTACGGCTCCTACGATAATGGTAATACAGAGCTTCTCGGACAGATAGCGGTCACGGAATTTGCCAATGCTTCCGGTCTTGAAAAGGTTGGAGAGAACCTCTACCAGACCACACTTAACTCAGGTGAATTCGATGGTATCGGAAGAGATATAAGCTCCCTTTCCGGATCAATGTCAACAGGAGTTCTGGAAATGTCAAACGTAGACCTTTCAGCAGAGTTCACCGACATGATCACAACCCAGAGAGGATTCCAGGCAAACAGCAGGATCATCACCACCTCCGATACATTACTTGAGGAACTGATCAACCTTAAGAGATAATAACATTTAATAAGAAGTAAAACTTAATGGTTTAGAATTGTCATACAGCGATGGAACACAAGATGTTGTGTTCCACCGCTTATTGGCATTATAGAAAAAATTTCAAAAAACACTTGTAATTGGTATTGAGATGGGGGAAAATAATGATTGAAGTAACAAAGATCAACGATGTGAAAATCCTTGTGAATCAAGATTTGATCGAGATCGTGGAGGAGACTCCGGACACTGTCATTTCTCTTACAACAGGCAGGAAAATAATTGTAAAAGAAAGTAGACAAGAAATTAAAAGTCTAGTAGAATTATATAAGAGGGCTATTTTCGGGCGATAAAGAGTCAGAAAATAACCTCATTTGGGCGTTTTAATGCGCAAATGAGAGCTAAAAGTCAGAATAATTTGGCTTATTGCATACAATATTCACAAAATCGAGGTGAAGACTAAGTGGATATAGCTTCATTGATCGGTATGGTCGCAGGCTTCGGTCTGATGATATTCGGTATGGTATCCGGTGAGCAGGGCTTCGGTGCCCTGGGTAACTTCTTTGATATACCGTCCGTTATCATCACCATTGGAGGTTCGATATGCGGAACCATGGCGTCCAATACGCTGCCCGACTTTATCAACGGACTGACTTCCATAGGCCTTGTGCTTAAGCCGGTTTCGGGCGATGTAGGACAGACTATTTCCAGCATCATCGATCTTTCGAACGTAGCCAGAAAAGAAGGCCTTCTGGCCCTCGAAGAGGCGGCCAGCAATCTTGAAGACGAGTTCCTGAAGAAAGGTATCATGCTTGTTGTAGATGGTACCGATCCTGAATTGGTTAGAGGAATATTAGAGACGGATTTAGCATGTATCGAGACCCGGCACGGCGTGGTCATTGGCTTCTGGACCAAATGGGCAGAGCTTGGACCTGCCTGGGGTATGATCGGTACGTTGATCGGTCTCATTAACATGTTAAAGAATCTTTCGGATCCTTCATCTATCGGACCTAACATGGCTGTTGCCTTGGTTACCACATTCTACGGTTCCGTTATCGCTAACTGGCTGTGCGGACCTACGGCGGCCAAGCTTTCGCGCAATAATGACACCGAGATCATGATGAAGGAAGTTATAGTGGAGGGGCTCCTGTCCATACAGGCAGGTGAGAACCCCCGTGTTATAGAAGAGAAGCTCAAGTCATTCCTGGCTCCCAAGCAGAGAGCAAGCTTGTCTGAAGACAGCGGCGGAGGCGGAGGTGAGGGATAATGGCCCGTAAGAAGAAAGATGACGGCGGTGGCGGCGGCGCTCCTGCCTGGATGGCCACGTTCAGCGATCTTATGAATCTGCTGCTTTGCTTCTTCGTGTTGCTATTCTCCATGTCCTCTGTAGATGCCGAGAAATACGAACTGATCGTAGCTTCACTGAACAGCAGCTTTTCCATTCTTCCCGCAGGAGGCTCGGCCATCATCGATGCCGGAGACCTGGTGGGAATGGGCATCAGCCAGTTGAACAAGATGGATGTCATGTTCACGGCCATGCTCAATACCGGCGGTGAGTCCCAGCAGCACCAGAACAACGGACAGGAGAATCCCGCAGACCAGAAGAGCGTCGAGGAACAGTTTGAAGAGAAGGCTCTTTCCGAATCCGAGAAGATGGCGGAACAGGTCAAGAAGGCGCTGGAGATGGCCGGTATACAGGATATGGTTGAAGTGGAGTTTAATGCCCAATACGTTCTGCTGACCATGAACGGAGCCCTCCTGTTTGACTCCGGATCAGCGGATGTCAAGGCTGAGGCCATACCGCTTATAGACAAGATAGGCGCGATATTGGAAGAATATGATGCCAACATCATAGAGATAGAAGGTCACACCGACAACGTACCCATATCGGCGGGAAGCCGGTTCGGCAGCAATGATGTATTATCCACCTTCAGAGCATTGTCGGTCACCACGAGACTCAGAGATCATTTTAAACTGAACCCTGCCCACCTGAAGTATTCCGGAAGAGGTGAATACGTTCCCGTAGCCGATAACTCTACGGCTGAAGGCAGGGCAAGGAACAGGCGCGTTGAGATAAAGATATATAATTCCATGAGCAGCGCAGATTAGGTAGTGTAAAGATTTCTGCGAAAGCTTTACATTATGAAGGAGAGGGAACTTCTATGAAAAAGAATTTATTCAGCATCGTTATTATCGCATTATTGCTTATTAATCTGGCCTTTACCGGATTCCTTGCATTTGCGGTGATACCGGCTGCCAGCAAGACCAGTGAGCTGGTGACCAAGGTTGCCACGGCCATAGACCTGGATCTTGAGGACGAGGACGCCAACGGACTCGGTAATGTCACCATCTCGGATATCGAGGTAGTGGATATCGAGGATGATATGACCATTAACCTTAAGAAGAGTTCCGACGGTAAGGACCATGTAGCAGTTCTGGGAGTAGCCTTGTCCATCAATACCAAGCATGAAGATTACAAGAAGCTGGGTGAAAGCGTAACCGGCAAGACCAGCCTTATAAAGGATACCATCAGAAGCACGGTATCCCAGTTCACATTAGAAGATATGCAGGACAACCAGGAGACAGTCTTAAAGACCGTCCTTGACAACCTGCGCAAACTATTCGGCTCAGACATGATAGCCGCAGTTCATTTCCGCTCGGCAATCTACCAGTAGAGAGTCCGGAAGCGTGACTAGAATAGAAAAGTAAAGAGGCAAGGAGGTGGTTAGATGGGCGAAGTCTTATCGCAAAACGAGATAGACAGTTTGCTGCAAGCCTTAAGCAGCGGTGAGCTGGATGCGGAAGAGATAAAAGACAAAGGCGAAAAGCAGGTCAAGAATTACGATTTTGCGAGACCGGCCAAGTTCTCCAAGGAACACTTGAGAACATTGGAGATCATATTCGAGCACTACGGACGACTCCTGTCCACTAACCTGCCGGTATACCTTCGAAAGAATATACAAGTGGAGATAATGAACTCCGAAGCCGTTACATATCTGGAGTTCTCCAACGCCCTGTCGAACCCGGTGCTTCTGGGTATCATCAGTGCACCGCCGCTGAAGGGAAGCATAATCATGGAGATGGCATCCAACC
This sequence comes from Lachnospiraceae bacterium, assembly GCA_017550165.1. GTDB lineage: Bacteria > Bacillota > Clostridia > Lachnospirales > Lachnospiraceae > SIG280. The sequence continues at coordinate 31,966 of JAFZQH010000017.1, forward strand.
TCGGATACGCCATGGTAGACAGGCTTCTGGGAGGAGCCGGGGCGCCGATAGATAAGACCAGGGAGTTCTCGGAGATAGAGTTGATCATCATCGAGCGAATGATGAGTATCTGCGTGGAACTGCTGAGGGAACCCTGGCAGAACGTTGTTAATATCGCGCCGCGATTAGAGAGGATAGAGACCAACTCCCAGTTTGCACAGTTTATATCACCCAGCGAGATGGTTGCCATCATAACGGTCAACCTCAAGATCGGAGACGTGGAAGGACTCTTAAATGTCTGCCTTCCCTATCTGTGCCTGGAAGATGTTATGGATAAGCTGAATACCAAGTTCTGGTATTCATCCCTGACGGAGCTTGACGAGAATTCGTACAGTGAGCACATCGAGGGACTCATTTCCAAGGTATCCATACCCATTAAGGCCACCTTGGGCCACAGCAACATAGATGTCAATGATTTTGTCAACCTGCAGATAGGAGATATAATAAGGCTTGACAAGAAGGTTGATGAAGAACTGGAAGTATATGTAGGCAATATCAAGAAGTTTCTGGCATTGCCCGGAGAATCGGGTGATGCATATGCAGTTAGAGTTACATCAGTATTAAGAGAGGAGGAATAGGAATGGACGGAGTTTTATCCCAGGAAGAAATAAATGCTCTGCTCAACCAGAGCAATGCCGGCTCCGATGATCCGGCACCGCCTGCTGATGCTCCCGAACCTGCGTCTGAGACACCGGGAAATATCCTGTCAGACGTAGAAAAAGATGCCATTGGCGAGATCGCCAATATAAGCATGGGAACAGCAGCTACGACGCTTTTCTCCCTGGTCAACCAGAAAGTCGATATCTCAACCCCGGTTGTGAGGGAAGCCGGTTGGGACGACGTTTCTGCGGCTTACGAGAGGCCCTGTGTATTCATACAGATCGGATACACCGTAGGTCTTGACGGAAGCAATGTCTTAGTCCTGAAAGAGAACGATGTAAAGATTATCACTGACCTGATGATGGGCGGCGACGGAACCAATATTGACGGAGAATTATCAGAGCTTCACTTGTCAGCTATCTGCGAGGCTATGAACCAGATGATGGGTTCTTCGGCGACGTCACTGTCTTCTATGCTTAACAAGAAGATAGATATCAGCCCGCCTTCCGCAAATGTGGTTGATTTTGATCAGGACATCATGGGAGAGGAGATAGATCCTTTCCTGGCAGGAAGATTTGTGAGCATATCATTTAAGATGAAGATAGGAGAGCTGATAGACAGTGATATCATTCAGCTTTATCCCTACTCATTTGCAAGGGATATGTTCGAGAGCTACAAGAAGAATATGATGGACGGACAGGAAGAGGAGGCACCTGCACCGGAGCCGGAGGCAGCGCCACAGGCAGCAGCCCAGCCGGCGCCCCAGCCACAGATGGCCACACCCACACCGGATATGGCCCAATCCGGCGCCGCGTATGGGATGCCTGTTGGGGTTCCGCCGGGATATGGAATGCCATACGGGGCGCCGTACGGAGCGCCTGCAGGATACCCTCAGGGATATGCGATGCCGCAGCAGCCTGTCAATGTACAACCTGCACAGTTCCAGGCATTCGACCCGAGTTTCAACCCCATGCAGCAGCATGAGAACATTGACCTTATCATGGATGTACCCCTCGAGGTTACGGTTGAACTGGGACGCACCACCAAATCCATTCAGGATATCCTGGATTTCTCACCGGGTACTATCATAGAGCTTAACAAGATAGCAGGTGAGCCCATAGACGTACTGGTTAACGGTAAGTATGTCGCTAAGGGAGAGGTAGTTGTTATCGAAGAAAGCTTCGGTATCAGAGTTACAGAAATAGTTAAGGAACGCGGGAAAGAATAAAACATCGGAGATGTTATTCCCGAAAGTTTGCAAAGGAGATTAATTTAAAGGAGATTAGCGGTTATGGCAAAAAGTATTCTTATCTGCGATGATGCAGCATTTATGAGGATGATGATCAAAGACATTCTGACAAAGGCAGGATACATAGTTGCCGGAGAGGCAGAGAACGGAGCAAAGGCCGTTGAAAAGTATAATGAACTTAAGCCTGATCTGGTACTTATGGATATCACAATGCCTGAGATGGATGGAATTGAGGCATTAAAGGCCATCAGATCGGGAGATGGCAATGCATCCGTTATCATGTGTTCAGCTATGGGACAGCAGGCAATGGTTATAGATGCCATCCAGTCAGGAGCAAAAGACTTTATCGTTAAGCCATTCCAGGCAGATCGTGTATTAGAGGCAGTTAAAAAGGTAGTTGGATAATGTTATTGGCTATAAGCGGCAGCTCTACCCTGGAGAGTGTGGTTCAGCTGGTCGGGATCATCCTGATATTTATATTCGTGTTGGCGGCTACGTTTTTAACTACCCGATGGATAGCAAATTATCAGCGCACCACCACAAAGAACCGCAATATAAGAGTTGTGGAGACATGCAGATTAACAACAAACAAGTACATTCAGATTGTTCAGGTAGGTGAGAAATATCTTGCGATCGCCGTGGCTAAGGATACTATAACAGTCTTAGCTGAACTCGGCGAAGATGAAATAATCGATTTTTCTGCTGAATCAGTGAGTAGCAAGGGAGAAAGCTTCGGCAAGATCATGGAGAAGATCAGGAGTATGAAGCCGAAGAAATAGGTAGCAGAATATGAAGAGTAATTGGAGAAAAAGCTTTGCGATGTTTGCCAAGGCGTGGCTTTTTATCATGACTATTGTTATGGTAGCCTGTGTATCCATCAGCACCAATGTCTTGGCATCGGATACGACTTCAACGACCCAGAGGACTCCTACGATGACGGAGCCCAATGGATTTTCTATTATATATAATAACAACGAAGGTCAGTTATCATCAAATATCAGGATTTTGCTGGTCCTGACCGTCATAGCGCTTGTACCGTCGATTCTTGTGATGCTTACGTCATTTACAAGGATTGTTGTTGTACTCCATTTTGTCAGACAAGCCTTAGGAACCCAGACGGCGCCGCCGAACCAGGTGTTAATAGGCTTGGCTTTATTTTTGACAGTCTTTATAATGAGCCCGGTATTCGGAAAGATCAATGATACGGCTATAAAGCCCTTTGATGAAGGGCGGATAACCCAGGAACAGGCCCTTGAGGAAGGACAGAAGCCCTTAAGGGAGTTTATGTATGCCCAGACCCAGACCAAGGATATCAATATGTTCCTTGAGATCAACGGGATAGAAGAAGTATCAAGCTACGATGACGTGGACATGACCATTCTGGTTCCCGCATTCATCCTCAGTGAGCTTAGAACGGCATTCATCATAGGATTTCTGATATATATACCATTTATAGTCATAGATATGGTGGTGGCGTCCACCCTGATGTCCATGGGTATGATGATGCTGCCGCCTACTACCATTTCCATGCCATTCAAGATACTGTTGTTTATACTAGCCGATGGGTGGAATTTAGTTGTAAGTAGTTTAGTTAAGACTTTCTATTGAATGAGGGGGATTTTTTATGTTAACACAGGAAGTTGTTATGGATATCGCACGACAGGGAATCTTTAATATCATTACCAGCGCTGCCCCGCTTCTTCTGGTGTCCCTCATAATCGGACTATCGGTCAGTATTTTTCAGACGGTAACATCTATCCAGGAGCAGACCCTGACATTTGTTCCCAAGATCCTGGCCGTATTTGTTGCCATTATGATATTCGGAGCGTGGATACTCAACAATGTATCTACCTTCGCCGTGGACCTGTGGAGAGACTTCAGCGTGTACGTGGGATGATATAGTTGGTTAATTATACTTTTACTTTTGCACAAATAGAATATCTCCTGATCATATTTGTCAGGATAGTTACATGTGTGAGCATAATGCCATTTCTCGGGAACTCAGCTATCCCGGCCAGAGCCAAGATCGGCTTTTCCGCTTTTGTGACCATAATGCTCTCATTTGTTGTACCCAGACCGGCACTGGAGTATTCAACTGTGATCCAGTATGCCGTGATCGTTATCAAGGAAGCTATAGTCGGATTGCTGATAGGTTTTGCCGCTAATATATGCTCATCCATAGTGTTATTCGCCGGTAAGACCATTGATGTGGACATGGGCATGTCCATGATGACCATGTTCGATCCCACGTCTCAGGAGCAGGCCAGCGTCACCGGCTTATTTTATAATTATCTGATCATGCTGATGCTGATAATAACAAGCATGGACAGGTACATACTCCGAGCCCTGGTGGACTCCTATACCCTGGTGCCCATCAATCAGGTGAATTTCCATTATGACAGTCTCCTGCAGACCATGATGTCATATATGGTTTCATATCTGGTCATCGGATTCAGGATAGCCCTGCCCGTATTTGCAAGCATCCTGGTGGTAAATGTGGTGCTGGGAATACTGGCAAAAGTTGCTCCGCAGATGAACATGTTTGCGGTAGGTATCCAGATCAAGATGCTGACGGGTCTTGTGATCCTGACCCTTATCATCATGCTGGTACCATCGGTGTCGGATTTCATCTTTACGGAGATGAAACGGCTTATCGTTGCGATCATAGAGGGAATGAGATAAATGACAGAAACTTTCAGACTATCGTATGATCTGCAGTTCTTTGCAAAAGACGGTCCCGGAGGAGAAAAGACGGAGCCGGCTACAGCCAAGAAACTGCAGGATGCCAGAGAAGAAGGCCAGGTTGCCAAAAGCCGTGAGGTGGCTAATGCATTTGGCCTGATTGGCTTGTTTGTGATACTTAAGGTCTATGTGGGAACAGTGGGAACACGATTCCTGGAGACATTCGATACGGTGTATACAAGGATCCCGGAGTTCGTTAAGGATGTGGGGGCACGGGTACCGATAGTATCATTTACATCATTTTTGAACAACATGCTGATAGTGCTGTTGACCATAGTTCTGCCAGTTTTCCTTATAGGATACGGCATAGCATTTGTGACGGAGATAGTACAGGTAAAGTGGAAGGTTACCACCAAACCGCTGAAACCCAAGTTCTCCCGGATGAACCCCATCAACGGCTTCAAGAAGATCTTCAGTAAACAGGCCCTGTTTGAATTGGTCAAGGCAATAGTAAAGATTGGAATAATCCTGTTTGTGGCATATAAAGCCCTGGAGAACGATAAGGATAAGCTCCTGCTCCTGTATGATATACCCTTTATGGAGGCGGTGATGTTTGTCGGTTCCGTAGCCATTAACGTGGGACTTACCATAAGCATCACATACCTGCTCATAGGATTTGCCGATTATGTGTATCAGAAGCGAAAATTCGCAGAGGATATGAAGATGACCAAGCAGGAGGTCAAGGACGAATACAAGAACATCGAAGGAAATCCGGAGATCAAGGGAAAGCAGAAGCAGCGAATGAGAGAGGCGTCCATGCGGCGAATGATGTCGGACTTAAAGGAAGCGGACGTAGTTATCACCAACCCTACCCATTACGCATGCGCACTCCGCTACGATCCCGATCGAGGCGATAAAGCCCCGATACTGGTAGCAAAAGGCGCCGATTACCTTGCCCACAGGATCAAAGAAGTGGCAGCCGAGAACAACATCGAGATAGTAGAGAACAAGCCCCTGGCCCGAATGCTCTACCACAATGTAGAACTCGGCACCCAGATCCCCCGCGAGCTCTACCAGGCCGTGGCAGAAGTGCTTGCTTCACTTCAGAAGATGCAGAATCAGAGGAGAGCTTAACACCACAGGAAAGGAGATGAGAAGATGAAAAAAGCAGATCTGGGCATAGCCGGCTACCTGCTCGCGGCAGTAGTCTTCTTCATCCTCCCCATCCCCAACTACATGTTGGACGTCCTCCTGGCCTTCAACATCTCCATAGCCCTGATGATCCTCTTTAACGCCTTATTCGTAAAAGAAGTACTGGATATGTCATTCTTCCCCACCCTGCTTCTTTTCACCACCATATTCAGGATATCACTGAACGTTTCATCCACCAGACTGATACTGACCACCGGAGATCCGGGAAATGTAGTAGCCACCTTCGGAGAGTTCGTTGGAGGCGGTAATCTGGTCATCGGAGCTATCATCTTCATAGTATTGATCCTGATCCAGTTTATCGTTATCAACAAAGGTTCCGAGCGAGTAGCAGAAGTAACCGCAAGATTCACTCTTGATGCCATGCCCGGTAAGCAGATGGCCATAGATGCCGATCTTAATACCGGCGCCATCACCGATAAGGAGGCCAAGGAGAGGAGAAATAAGATTCAGGAAGAGTCCAGCTTCTTCGGCTCCATGGACGGTGCTACCAAGTACGTTAAGGGAGATGCTACCGCAGGCCTGATAATCACGGTCATCAACCTGGCAGGCGGAACCATCATGGGGATCACCAATCAGGGAATGGACGCCATGGAAGCGTTACAGAGATATGGCATCCTTACCATAGGAGACGGACTCTGCAGCCAGATACCTTCGCTGGTCATATCACTTGCCACAGGTATCCTGGTCACCAAGGCCTCTAAAGAAGCAGACTTCTCATCGGTGCTGGTAGGACAGCTCTTCGGCTTACCCAAGGTTCTTATAATAGTAGGCGCCACATTGGCGGCCCTCGGTGTGCTCACCCCCCTTAATCTGGTGCTCTTTGTGGGTCTGGGCGGGGCCTTTGTCCTGACGGGACTTAACATGAAGAGAACCATGGGAGTACAGGCCGTGGAAGAGGAGGTCAGCGCAGAGGAGACGCAGGCGGAGGAGATCAGGCGTCCGGAGAACGTGGTATCACTCCTGCAGGTAGATCCTATAGAGCTTGAGTTCGGCTATGGTATCATTCCGCTGGCAGATGTCAATCAGGGCGGAGACCTGCTGGACAGAGTGGTAATGATAAGACGCCAGATAGCCCTGGAGCTGGGTACGGTGGTTCCCATAATCAGACTCCGGGATAATATCCAGCTTAACCCCAATCAGTACATAATCAAGATCAAGGGTATCCAGGTCAGTGAAGGAGAGATACTCTTTGATCACTATATGGCAATGAATCCGGGATTTGTGGAGGAAGAGATCACGGGAATCCCCACATTTGAACCCTCATTCCACCTTCCCGCCATCTGGATCACCGAATCACAGAGAGAGCGTGCGGAGAGCCTGGGTTATACCGTAGTTGATCCGCCCTCCATCATAGCAACGCATTTGACGGAGATCATCCGTACCCATATAGCAGAACTCCTGACGAGGCAGGATGTTCAGAACCTTGTTAATAACATAAGAGAGACCAATCAGGTCCTTGTGGATGAGCTTACACCCAAGCTTCTGGGTCTGGGAGAGATCCAGAAAGTACTGCAGAATCTTCTCAGTGAGGGTATTTCCATAAGAGACCTTTTGACCATATTTGAAACACTGGCGGATTATGCAGTGACCACTCATGATACGGATGTATTGACGGAGTATGTAAGACAGGCATTAAAGCGAGCCATATCCAGCAAATACTTCTCGCCCAATGAGACCACCAGTGTCATTACCCTTGACCCCAAGATCGAGCAGGATATCATGTCTTCGGTTAAACAGACGGAACAGGGGGCATACCTTACCCTTGATCCGGAGAAACAGAAAGCCATTATCGATTCCGTTGGTGAAGAAATAGATAAGATAGAGAATCTGGGAAGGGCACCTATCATTATCACCTCGCCTATTGTAAGAATGTACTTTAAAAAGTTAACAGAGGATTACTATCATGACCTAATTGTGGTATCCTATAATGAGGTAGACTCTAATGTCGAATTACAGTCAGTTGGGATGGTGACAATCTAGTGATAATAAAGAAATTTCAGGGAAATACCGAGACTGAAGCTATAACCAAGGCAAGAGACGAACTGGGCAAAGATGCGGTAGTCATGAACGTTAAGACTATTAAGCCCAGAGGGATAATGAAGCTGTTTAAGCCTCAGGTGGTGGAAGTGACGGCAGCTCTGGAGGAGAGTAATAAAACAGAAGACAGCGTTAAGATGATCAAGGAAAGCGCTGAGGCTATAAGGAATATCGTGGAGACCAAGGCAGAGCCTGCAGCAAAGCCGTCATCGGGAAGTCAGCAGACGTATCCCGGCTATCCCCCGTCACCCTCACCCATGAGCAAGCCTGCTCCTGCACCGGCACCGGTTAAGCAGGAGACAGCGGACTCCGTAAAGGGTAAGGCTTTGGAGGAGAATCTGGAGAGGCTGCAGGAACTGTTAAAAGCCCAGATAGCCACGGAAGAGCAGAAGGGGACCAGACAGGCGCCTGTGGTACGTGAGGCGGAACCGGTAGCCAGAGAGAAGAGATCCAGAGAATCAAGCATGTCATTTATCAAGATGATATATAACACTCTTGTGGAGAATGAGGTGGATGAGCATTACGTTAACCAGATCATGTCAGAGATGGATAATGTGATCCATGCTGACAGCCAGATAGACTCCATCCTTTCCAACCTCTACACCAAGCTCAATCTCAAGTTCGGCCGGCCGGAAGAGATCAGCCTCAGTGATGAGAAACCGACGGTAGCATTTCTTATCGGACCAACCGGCGTGGGTAAGACCACAACGGTTGCCAAGCTGGCAGCCAAATTCATCGCAGAGAAGAAAAAAAGGGTGGGATTTCTTACCGCCGATACATACAGGATCGCTGCAGCCGAGCAGCTTAAGACATATGCTGATATCATAGGAGCACCGCTTTCCGTGGTGTATTCAGCGGAAGATATGGCTTCCGAACTCAGCAGGCTTAAGAAGTGTGATCTGATCCTGGTGGATACTGCCGGGTACTCACATAAGAATACGGATCAGCAGCAGGAGATAAAAAGGATCATAGATTCGGTGGGAGAGGACTATAACAGGGAGGTTTTCCTTGTTCTCTCGGCTACCACCAAATATGCTGACTTAAAGAGCATAACCGATGCCTATAAGACCGTATCACCCTATACCATTATCTTTACCAAACTGGACGAGACCGGAGCATACGGCAATCTTTTAAATGTGAAGATGTATTCAGGCGCCCCGGTTTCATATACAACTAACGGGCAGAATGTACCCGATGACCTTGAAGTTTTCAATTCCCAGAGGATTGTTAAGCTCCTTTTAGGAGGCAGTGATTAATGGATCAGGCTCAACACCTGCGCAATATATTTAAAAACCCCATGCCCCGTTCTGCTTCCCGCATCATAGCGGTTACCAGCGGAAAGGGCGGGGTGGGCAAGTCCAACGTGTCCGTCAATCTGGCAGTCCAGTTAAAGAAGATGGGAAAGCGGGTTCTTATCTTTGACGCTGACTTCGGCCTGGCCAATGTTGAGGTTATGTTCGGCGCTATTCCGAAATATAATCTGAAGGATGTTATATGGGGCGGAATGGCCATAAGGGACATTATAAGCTACGGACAGGGAGATATCCCGTTTATTTCAGGAGGATCCGGGATCCTGGGCCTGAGTAATATCTCGCGTGACCAGATAACCCTTCTGCTTCAGAGAATGGCTGAATTGGACGAACTTGCCGATATAATCATTATAGATACCGGAGCAGGGATCTCTGACGCCGTCATGGAATTCGTATCAGCCAGTTCCGAGGTTATACTGGTGACTACACCGGAGCCCAGTTCCTTAACGGACTCCTATTCACTTCTTAAGGTAATGTGCGCAAGACCAGGATATGATCGTAATTCCACTGCCATAAAGGTAGTAGCCAATAAAGCCCTTACCAGGGAAGACGGTAAGAATGTGTATTCAAGGCTTCGGACTGTGACCGACAGATTCTTAAACGTTAACATGGAACTGCTGGGAGTCGTCTTAAGCGACCCGGCCCTTGAAAAGGCTGTCATGCAGCAGGTTCCCGTATCCCTGTCATCACCTAATGCAAGATCTTCCAGAGATTTTGAGGAGCTGGCGGTGGCTTTGACCGGGGACCATGCTCACGGACGTCATAACAGCTCCGGCATGGCAGGTATGTTTGCCAGACTTCTTAACAGATTCGGTCAGATTTCAGGATAGTTAAAATGGGGGGAGATAAATGATCACAGATATCCTTAATGTAGGAGATAAAGTGGAGATAAGGATACTTCAGGAGGTCTTAAGAGGCTATGAGGTATCTGAAAAGATGCACGTTTATCGAAGCAAGCTCTTTGATATCGTATCAGAAGAAGAAGTGATCATTTCCATGCCCGTTGAAGCCTCTAAGGTTGTCCTTCTTCCCAGGGATGTTCGTTATGATCTTAATTTCTTTGCTACCAAGGGGCTGTACAATTGTTCCGCCGAAGTTAAGGGACGCTATAAGGAAGGAAATCTCTACTCTTTATCCATGAGACTGACCTCCGAACTCCGTAAACTTCAGAGAAGAAAATTCTTCAGGCTTGATTGTCTTGTTGATTTTACCTATTACGTGCTATATGATGAAGAAGAGAAAGAATTGAGAGATCCTTACGCGGCTCATGAGTATCACCTGCGCCATTATCCTGAGGAGAACAGGAAGACCGGTGTTATAGTTGATATCAGTGGGGGTGGTGTAAGGACCCTTACCATGGAACAGCTGCCCGCAGACGGAGAGCTGCTGTTGTTTTTCCGTGTAGCCATGGACAGTTCGGAGTTTTCTTTCAGTACCTTTGCCCATGTGGTTAACTCCAAGATGCTTGACAACGGATCCAAAAGATATGTATCAGGTCTTGAATTCAAGAAGATCAGCAGACATGACCAGGAGCAGATAGTAAGATATGTGTTCCTGGAAGAGAGGACCAAAAGATCGAGTCAGAAAAAATGAGTGACGGCAGAATGATATCAGAAAATAATGCGACAAATACAACAATAAATAGAAAAAAAGTTCTGGTTGTAGATAACTCTGCACTCATGAGAAGAGTCGTATGTGATATAATCGGAAAGGACAGCAGATTTGTAGTTGAAGACATGTGTTCAGACGGTCTTCAGGCTCACAACTTTCTTGCGCAGAAGTCCTATGACGTGGCTATCGTCGATGTCGCGGTTCCTAAGATGACCGGACTGGAGCTCCTAGAGCATCTTCGCGAAGAGAAGAATCCGGTCAAAGTCATCATAGTAAGCGTACTGAACAGGGATGGAGCTAATATCACCATTCAGGCTCTGGCCATGGGAGCAGTTGATTTTATCACCAAGCCTGCCAACCTCATTGAGGCCAGGGGTTCGGATTATGAGAAGGCTGTTCTTGAGTCACTGAGACAGGCAGTATCCTTAACGGGCCCGGCGCCGGTGGCACCTGCGGCACCTGCGGCACCTGCGAGACCATCTTCCGGTCCTGTTACATCAGGCGGCAAGGCCATAGCAGCAGCAGCTGCGGAGGCGGCCAGGGTTTCTGCCGGAGTGGCACATACGACACCTGCAGTATCTCGACCGGAGACGGAGTCAACTACGGAGAGACCGAGGCCTGTATTTACTCCTCGTTCTTCCGGGGAAACCGTAAGACCGGTTGCACCGGCCAAGCAGGCAGTGCCCCTTTCCACAGACAGGGGCAAGCTGCGGAGCAATAAGCATATCGGTCCGTCTGCGCAGATCAAGTTGGTAGCCATAGCCAGTTCAACAGGAGGTCCCAAAGCCTTAAAGAGTGTTATCCCGCTCCTTCCGGCTAATCTGGATGCACCTGTTGTGATCGTGCAGCATATGCCTAAGGACTTTACCTACATGATGGCTCAGAAGCTTAACGACGCCAGCCATCTGAGGGTTAAGGAAGCCGAAGACGGAGAAGTCATCCGTAAGGGAACCGTGTATATAGCTCCGGGAGGTTTTCATCTCAATCTCGAGCATTCCGGTTCCGAAGAAAGAGTCAGGTTATCCGACGAGCCTATACGTGAAGGCGTTAAGCCTTGCGCTAACTACATGTATGAATCTTTGCGGTCCAGTATCTATGACGAGATCACCTGTGTTGTCCTTACCGGAATGGGAGCGGACGGCACGGCCGGGATCAGAGCCCTGGCCGAGAACAACAACGTTATGTACACCATTTCCCAGAATGAAGCCACATGCGTTGTTTACGGTATGCCCAAGGCGGTATACGAGGCAGGTCTCGTGAATGAAGTAGTCCCGCTTACTGACGTAGCGGAGGCAATAGTAAAGAATGTGGGGGTAAAGTAATATGGATGTCAGCCAATACCTAGAGATTTTTCTTGACGAAACAAAAGAGCATTTACAGAGCCTGAATGAGAACCTTCTTGTTATCGAAAAGGAGCCGGAGAACAAGGATACCATTAATGAGATATTCAGAGCGGCTCACTCCCTGAAGGGAATGGCAGGAACCATGGGATTCAAGCGTATGCAGCGCCTGACCCATGACATGGAGAACATTTTCTCCGAGATCCGTAATGATAAGATGACCGTTACGGCAGATCTTATCGATGTTCTTTTCCAGTGTCTGGATGCACTGGAGGGATATCTCGACATTATCCAGTCTACCGCAAATGAGGGCGAGAATGATAATGAAGCCATTATCAACAGACTGAACGAGATATTACAGGCAGGTACGGCAGGCGGTCCTGCACCGGCAGCAGCACCGGCGGAAGCAGCGCCGGCATCGGCTGAGGCGGCAGCACCGGCAGGAGGCGGCAGTGCCGATCAGGAGAAGTTCAGGAACATAGAACTTACGGAAGAGCAGAAGAAGGCTGTTCTTAAGGCAGATGAAGGCGGGCTTAACCTCTACGGTCTTTCGGTTTACATCAACACATCATGTCTGCTTAAAGCAGCAAGAGCATTTCTTGTATTAAAGGCCATGGAAGATTTCGGTGAGATACTGGTCACCAATCCTTCCAATCAGGACCTTGAGGACGAGAAGTTTGACTTTGATTTCAGCCTTTATGTTATGTCATCTGAGCCGCTTGACAAGCTCATTGAGGCAGCTAAGGGTATATCCGAGATAGAGAATGTTGTGGGCGCTAAGGTTGCACCGGGAGAGCTTGACAAGAAGCCTGAGGCAGCAGCCGCACCCAAGGAAGAAGCTCCCAAGGAAGAGGAGAAGGCTGAGGTTGCAGCGCCTGCACCGGCAGCAGCTCCGGCAGCTCCGGCTGCCCCCAAGGCCAAGGCAGCGTCAGAGGCTCCTGCACAGACAGCCAATAAGCCGGTTGTCAGCAGGACAGTCAGGGTAGATATAGAGAAGCTGGATGACCTTATGAATCAGGTATCCGAGCTTATCATCGCAAAGAACTCACTTGTTTCCATTTCCTCCACGGAAGAGAACAGTGCAGCCCAGAACCAGACCTTCCATGAGCAGATCGAATATCTGGAGAGGATCACCACCAGTCTCCATGAATCTGTCATGAAGGTTCGAATGGTTCCCATCGAAAGTGTAGTTAACAGATTCCCACGAATGATCAGAGATCTGTCCAAGAAGCTGAATAAGAAGATGGAACTCTACATGAGTGGTGAAGATACAGAGCTTGACAGGACCGTTATCGACGAGATCGGTGACCCCCTGATGCATCTCTTACGTAATTCGGCAGACCATGGTCTTGAAAGCGCTGAAATACGTAAGGAGAGAGGTAAGCCCGAGGTTGGTTCTATCTGGCTTACTGCTTATCAGGAAGGTAACAGCGTTATCATCGAGGTTAAGGATGATGGTAACGGCATCGATGTTGAGAAGGTTAAGCAGAAGGGTATCGAGAGAGGCATCATTACTCCGGAGCAGGCTGACAATATGAGCAGCAAGGAGATAATAGATCTCTTATTCCTGCCCAGTTTCTCCATGGCTAAGCAGATATCCGATATCTCCGGAAGAGGTGTTGGTCTTGACGTAGTTAAGTCCAAGATCGAGTCCTTAAGCGGCGAGGTTGAGGTTAAGAGTACCCAGGGTGAAGGAAGTAAGTTTACCATCAGACTTCCCCTTACTCTTGCTATCATTCAGGCACTCATGGTTGAGATCGGCAACGAGAAGTATGCTATCTCCCTGGGAAGCATTCAGACCATCGAGGATGTTGCCTATGATGATATCAAATATGTTGAGGCCAAGGAGGTTATCAATCTTCGTGGTACGGTTATTCCTCTTATCAGAATGGATGAGATACTTGAAGTTGAGCCAAGAGAAGAGAAGCCTGAGAGCCTGACGGTTGTTATCGTTAAGAAGGGTGATCGTTTTGCCGGTCTTATCATTGATAATCTTATGGGCCAGCAGGAGATCGTTATCAAGTCACTTGGCAAGTACATTGAAAACAACAAGGTGATCAGCGGTGCTACTATCCTCGGTGATGGTGAGGTTGCCCTTATACTTGATGTTAATGCTCTAATCTAGGAGGGATAGCAATTATGGATGAGAATACCAGCAGAAGAAAGATAGGTACAACAGTTACCACCAAGCAATATATAGTCGTTAACATCGGAAGCGAACGTTATGGAATAGATATAACCTATATCGACAATATCGTTCGTATGCAGAAGATAACCAGAGTTCCCAAGGCACAGGATTATTTCAAGGGAGTTATCAATCTGCGTGGTGAGGTAGTTCCCGTAATGAGCGTTCGTGTTCGTATGGGACTTGCTCCCGATGAGTATACCAATACCTCCAGGATCATTATCATCAAACTGGAGCAGCAGGGGTCTATCGGGTTGATAGTTGATGAGGTTCAGGAGGTTGTTACCCTGGATCTTAACGAGATCGACAGGATATCAAGAGACAATACCTCTACTGAATCATTTATCAACGGAATCGGCAAGCACGAAGGCCAGCTCATTTCACTTCTTGAGCTTCAGAGTGTTGTAGCCGAGAAGGCAGTACAATAATTATGATGTAGAGTGAAAATCATAGCATATGGTTATGATTTTCACTTTGTATTCTCTACAAAATAGGGGGACAATATGATTAACCTTGACGAGATCAACACAGTCTATTTTGACGTCTTAAAGGAAATCGGTAATATCGGTGCCGGCAATGCCACTACAGCGCTTGCCAAGATGCTTGATATGAAGATCGATATGAAGGTTCCTAATGTTCAGCTGCTTGAATTCAAGGATCTGGCAGCGGTAATATCCAGCGAGGATGAACCCGTTATGGGTATACTTCTTGAGGTGGAAAGTGATATAGCCGGAAGTATGATGTTCTTCCTCGAACTGGATTCGGCGCATTACCTTGTTAATAAGCTCATGTTCAAAGATCCGGACTGCAGGGATGAGTTTACGGAGATTGAGCTTTCAGCGCTGAAGGAGATCGGTAACATCATCTCAGGTTCATACCTGTCGGCATTATCGTCGCTGACTAATATGACTATTACATCTTCCATTCCCTATCTGTGTATTGATATGGCCGGTGCCATTCTTTCCGTACCCGCTATCGAATTCGGTAAATATGGAGACAAGGCATTGCTTATTCAGACGGAGTTCGGAGATGAAGTAAGGATCAATGGTTACTTTATCCTTCTTCCGGAACTGGATTCTTACGAGAAGATACTGAATTCGTTAGGTATACAGATTTGAGGTGTGAAGTAGCATATGAACATAATTAAAGTAGGTATGGCGGATCTGAATATATGTAAGAGTCCGGATATGATCACTACTTTGGGACTTGGATCATGTGTCGGAATTACTTTGTATGACCCGGTTACAAAGATCGGAGGCCTGGCGCACGTCATGCTGCCGGACAGTACCCAGATCCGTAATAATACCAATATAGCTAAATTTGCCGATACAGGCATAGATGAATTATTGAAGAGGGTCCTGGCCGCAGGGGCTAACAGGGGGCGCCTTCAGGCTAAGATAGCCGGAGGGGCTAAGATGTTCGCGGTCAGCGGGTCTTCCGACATGGGAAGGATAGGAGACCGTAACGCCGAGGCTGCCCGTACCAAGCTGAAAGAACTGGGCATCAAGCTTCTGGTGGATGAGACCGGTCTTAATTTCGGACGTACTATCGAGCTTTACTGTGAGACAGGAGAGCTTCACATCAAAGCGGTAGGTAAGCCGGAGAAGGTTGTATAGTATGAAAACTTCACATGTACCTGTGCTGTGCATGCTTGTGGCGGGAATCACCACATTTGTGCTGGACATAGTGCAGGGGATGAATTTCAGTACATTATTAAGGGATTTTCTCATATCCCTGGTCTGCTTTTTTATCATAGGACAGATTGCCAAGGTATTCCTGGACAAGGCATTTAACCCCAAGCCGGAAGAGACGGAAGAGGGCGAGAAGGAAGATTTCCCCGTTGGAGAAGAGGGAGAGAATCCGCCCGGGGAGGAAGGCGCCGAGGGAATGACCGAAGGCGGCGAAGCATCAGCCAATGAGGGAGACGCAGACAGTCAGGAAGACACGGAGGCCTTCTGATAATATCTCATTTTATTTGAGAGCAGATTCGGAGAATTGCAATGACGGACACTGAAAAGAAAGCTTTATGGGACAATTATTCAAAGACTAAATCGGCAGATGTCAGAGAAAAGCTGATCATAGAATATGTACCGCTGGTTAAGGTGGTTGCAGGACGTCTCAGTATGTATCTGGGGCACAATGTTGAATATGACGACCTGGTAGGCTACGGCGTATTTGGTCTTATTGATGCCATCGACAAGTACCAGGTGGGTAAGGAAGTTAAGTTTGAGACTTATGCCAGCCTGAGGATAAGAGGCGCTATTCTTGACCAGATAAGGAAGATGGACTGGATCCCCAGGACCCTTCGCCAGAAACAGAAGAACATCGATGCCGCCATTAAAGAGATAGAATCCATGACCGGTAAGGCAGCCACGGATGATGAGATCGCAGATCATTTGCAGATCTCCGTAGATGAGCTTAATGATTGGCAGAATCAGATGAAGGCCATGAATGTTATTTCACTGAACGAATATGTGGAGACAGTGGGTGAGCCTGTCATGGATGCCTCCAGAAATTCTCATTTTGAGCAGCCCCATAATGTGGTTGAGAAGGAAGAACTGAAAAAGATGCTCATGGAATCCTTAGGGGATCTGACGGATAAGGAAAAGAAGGTTATCCTCTTCTATTATTACGAAGAATTGACTCTAAAGGAGATCGCCAATGTTCTGGAGGTCTCAGAGTCAAGGATCTCGCAGCTTCATACCAAAGCATTACAGAAGATGCGTAAGAAGATGGGACCCTATATGAACGTTTTTACTGACTGATCGCACAGGGAGAAGAATTTATGGCAAATGGATATTTTCAGACTGATATAAGAGCCGACGGATCTTATGTCATTTTGTTTCCGGCTACTGAGGGAGGCCAGCCCATTAAATTTGAAGAACTGGAGAAGTACCTCATTTCCAATAAGATGACGGAATATAAGAAGATCGACCTTAAGCAGGCCTGTGATGCCGTACAGGAAAGCGGCAAAGCGTCCATGATGCGGGTAGGGCAGCCCCTTCCCTATAAGATAAGGGAGGAGATGCTGGTTTTCTTATCAGAGAACAAGATGACCCTTACTGTCAGGTTTTATCCCCCCAGTGTCAAGGGGGAGACTATGGATCCCGATGAGATCGTCAGGTCCATTCAGGCTAACGGCATCAAATACGGTATCGATAATGTGGCCATCCGAGAATATGTATCCAACAGACGCTATTGCACCGATCTGGTATTTGCCCAGGGCAAAGCACCAGTCAACGGCCATGATGCCAAGGTGGAGTATTTCTTTAATACCAATACTTCATTGAAGCCGGCCATGAATGAAGACGGTACCGTTGACTATAAGAATCTTGATAATATATCCCACGTTCAGGAAGGACAGCTCCTTGCCAGGATCACCCCGGAGGATCCGGGTACCCCCGGTGTGGATCTTTTTGCAAATGTTATAAAGCCGCCTCAGGTTAAGACCAGAAAACTCAACACCGGTAACAATATCAGGATGAGTGAAGACGGCCTGGAGATATACTCCACGGTTATGGGCCATGCCAATCTGGTAGGCGGTCAGGTATTTGTATCTGATATTTATGAGATACCTGCAGATGTTGATAATTCCACCGGAGATGTTAAGTACTCCGGCAATGTTCATGTAAAGGGTAACGTTAAGACCGGTTTCTCCATTACCACCGAGGGCGATATCATAGTCGACGGTGTGGTGGAAGGCGCCAGCTTGAAGGCCGGGGGCCAGATCATCCTTAAGCGCGGTGTTCAGGGTATGCAGAAGGCCGTACTGGAGGCCGGAGGCAATATCTGTGCCAAGTTTATCGAGGGTGCCACCGTTACCAGCGGCGGATATATCGAGACCGAATCCATCATGCACAGTACCGTGGTGGCCAGAACGGAGATCAATGTAGCAGGTCAGAAGGGATTTATCACCGGCGGCCGTATACAGGCGGGAAGCAAGATATCTGCCAAGAAGATCGGTTCTCCCATGGGGGCCAACACTCTGATAGACGTGGGAATGAGCCCGGAGGCCAAGGAACGTTACAATAGTCTCAAGTCTGAGATTGTCTCTCTTACGGGAGAACTTAACAAGGCTTATCCCATTCTCCAGACCTTTATGGAGAAGATCAAGGCCGGAGAGAACCTCCCCGCCAAGAATATGCTCTATGTTAAGCAGCTGGCTGCCCAGACCAAGGATATGGAGCAGAAGATCAAAGAGCGTAAGGCAGAATTCGAGCAGCTTGATGCTGAGATGTCTCTTAACCTCAATGCGGCAGTGGAGGTCAGAGGAGTTATCTATCCCGGAGTTGAGATCAATATAGCCAACAGCAAGACCATTACAGATTCAGAGAGATCCTTCTGCAAGTTTGTTTCGGACGGCGCAGATGTAGTAGTTAAAAACCTGTAGCATATGGCTACGAAAGGTAATATGATGAATGTGCTTGCACAATGAATCATATTACTTTGAGTAGCTAACAAACATGAGGAAGTAGCTCGATAGAGCGGATTCCGAATGGTTGTAGGATTGCGGGAGTGCGAAGCACGGAGCAATCCGTATATGCTACATAAACGTAGAAAGGAAAGAATTCACATGGCATTAGGTCCCGTTGAGATGAACGGTATCCTGCAGAGGACGCAGGATTTCACCACCATCAAACAGAATGAAGATAACAGAGGCCTTATAGCTCAGACCAACATCCACAATGAGGCTGAGCAGGAGATAGACCATGCCATGCATCAGGTTCATGATGCTGCGGACAGCAGGGATTCCGAGGGTGAATTTGATGCCCGGAGAGAGGGCCGGAACAAATACATGAAGTCTTCCACCAAGAGAAAGAAAGAAGAGAAGACCGAAGGTAAGGTCGTAGTGAAGGGTTCTGGAGGGTTTGACATTTCAGTATAGGTTTACGATCAACAGACCATAGCAATAAATAATAAGAATCTTGAGCTTGCTCAGAAGATTCTTATTTATTATGGAGGATACAATGAGTGTATTACAATTATCACTTCTCGTTGTGGGAGTGATACTGCTATTGGCCAGTTTCTTTGTGACGGAGAGACTGTCCAAGAAGGAAGTGGATGAGCTCTCAAGACTTAGCTCAGCACAACTGCAAAAGGTAGTAGACAAGGAAATATCGGGAATTGAGGATAAGGTCACGGATATCGTGGGAGACGCGGTGGATAAGGCTGCAGAAGACCTGCAGCGCCCCATGGAGAAGCTCTCCAATGAGAAGATAATGGCTATTAATGAGTATTCTGATACTGTAATGGACGATATCAACAAGGGCCATTCCGAAGTATTATTCCTCTTTAACATGATGAAGGAAAAGGAAAATGAGCTAAAGACCCTTTTATCCTCCATTGAGAGAAATAAGGCCCAGCTTCGGGAGATGTCCGATAATGTCCGGGTCATGGAGCAAAAGACCGAGGCTGCAGTTAACGGTTCCGTAGACCGGGAGGATGATCCCGATCCGGAAAGAAGCCGTTCAAGAGAGGATATAAGAGCTGCTGAGGCCGCCATGGACAAGCTCTTAAAAGAAGGTGTGGAGGCTATCGCAGAAAGGGAAGCAAAGCAGGCGGATCCCGAAAGGCCGGATCCAGGATTTGTGTTCCGTCAAAGGGATGAGGATGAAGTATCCGACCTGCCTGAATCCGGTTCGGATGAGAAGGCAGAGCTTAGGAAGAAGATCATCGAGATGTACGACGCGGGAGTATCCGAGGTGGAGATCGGTAAGCGCCTTCGTTGCGGTGTAGGAGAAGTAAGGCTCGTGATAGAGCTGGTTAACAGAGGAGAGAGATTTGAAGTTTAAGTATTACCTGCGTGGAGCGGGAATAGGTATAATAATCGCTGTTCTTGTCATGTTTATCGGCGGGAGTAGCCGTACCATGTCTGACGGTGAGATCATCAGAAGAGCCCAGGAACTGGGTATGGTCAAGGCTGAAGAAGGTTCCGGGACAGTAAAAGATTATAACAGCAAGAGTTCGGCAGCAGCCCAGGAGAGTTCGGCTGTTCCTTCAAGCCAGGCGCCGGCTGAGCCCAGTTCCGCGTCTATAGCCTCATCTGCTCTGGAGCAGAGCTCAGCGGCAGCGACATCTTCTGCGGCTGAACAAAGCCTGGCGGCTACAGCATCTTCGGCGGTGTCTTCTTCGGAAGCGCCTTCTTCAGAGACGCCCTCGTCTGCAGCGCAGCCAAGTTCGGAGGATGTTCCCTCATCTTCGGCATCCTACTCAGGACCTGATCCGGTGGATAACGGAACCACCGTGACCATCACTATCCCCACGGGAATGCTCTCGGACAAGGTGGCAGAGATGATACAGCGTGCAGGGCTCATTAGCGATGCTAAGGATTTTAACAGGTATCTTATATCCAAAGGATATGACAGACAGATATTAAAAGGGGACTGTGTCATAAGAAAGGGTTCCTCTTACGAGGAGATAGCCAAATTACTGGTCTCAAAGAATCGATAAAGCAAAATCAATATAATTGTTTACAGGCGCGGAGTATTGTGATACAATATTCCGCGTATGTAATCAATAAACTATCAAACACGTCTGTG
Organism: Lachnospiraceae bacterium; assembly: GCA_017550165.1. Classification (GTDB taxonomy): domain Bacteria; phylum Bacillota; class Clostridia; order Lachnospirales; family Lachnospiraceae; genus SIG280. The sequence goes on from JAFZQH010000017.1 coordinate 52,770, forward strand.
TCCAGACCGGGCGCGGTGGAACTGCCCGGCAGTTCTCGTTCGGTTATAGCAGACGGAAGTAACAACCAGGGAGGTTTTAAAATGAGTGTTATTTCAATGAAACAGTTACTTGAAGCAGGTGTGCATTTCGGACACCAGACCAGAAGATGGAACCCTAAGATGGCTCCTTACATCTTCACCGAGAGGAACGGTATCTACATTATCGATCTTCAGAAGTCAGTAGGCATGGTTGACACAGCTTACAAGGCTGTAGCCGACATCGTCGCTGACGGCGGTACCATTCTTTTCGTAGGAACCAAGAAGCAGGCTCAGGATGCCGTTAAGACCGAGGCAGAGCGTTGCGGAATGTTCTATGTTAACGAGAGATGGCTGGGTGGTATGCTTACCAACTTCAAGACGATCAGAAGCAGGATTGAAAGACTTAAAGAGATCGAGCGCATGGAAGCAGACGGTACTTTCGATGTACTGCCCAAGAAGGAAGTTATCGGTCTTAAGAAAGAGAAGTACAAGCTTGAGAAGAACTTAGGCGGTATCAAGGAGATGAAGCGCATTCCTGACGCTATCTTCGTAGTAGATCCCAAGAAAGAAAGGATCTGCATCCAGGAAGCTCATATCTTAGGTATCCCCCTTATCGGTATAGCAGATACTAACTGTGATCCCGAAGAACTGGATTATGTTATTCCGGGTAATGATGATGCCATCAGAGCAGTTAAGCTTATCGTATCTACCATGGCAGACGCCGTTATCGAGGCTAATCAGGGTTCAGCCCAGGATGATGCTTACGATGACGAGGATTATGATGACGATTACGATGACGATTATGAAGATGATGTAGTAGATGAGGAGGCGTAAGACATGGCAGTTACAGCAGCAATGGTAAAAGAATTAAGAGAAATGACCGGTGCAGGCATGATGGATTGCAAGAAGGCTCTTTCAGAGACTGACGGCGATATGGATGCAGCTGTTGAGTTCTTAAGAAAGAAAGGACAGGCTACTGCTGAGAAGAAGGCAAGCCGTATAGCAGCAGAAGGTCTTTGCACCGTTGTATTAAAGGATGATAATACTGCAGCAGTAGTTGAGGTTAACTCTGAGACTGACTTCGTTGCAAAAAATGAAACTTTTAAGGAGTTCGTTAAGGCAGTAGCCGTTCAGGCTGTTAACTCAGATGCTGCTGACCTTGATGCATTCATGGCTGAGAAGTGGAACGAGGATTCCTCCAAGACCGTTAAGGAAGCTCTTGTTGAGAAGGTTGCCGTTATCGGTGAGAACCTTCAGATCCGTCGTTTTGAAAAGGTTGTTGAGAAGGACGGTCTTGTTGTTTCTTACATCCACGGTGGCGGACGTATCGGCGTTATCGTTGATGCGGTTACAAGCGTTGTTAATGATCAGGTTAAGGAAGCGTTGACCAACATCGCAATGCAGATCGCCGCTTTAAGACCCCAGTATGTATCCCGTGAAGAGATCAGCGCTGACTTTATCGCTCATGAGAAGGAGATCCTTCTTGAGCAGATCAAGAACGATCCCAAGGAATCCCAGAAGCCTGAGAAGGTTATCAACGGTATGATCGAGGGTCGTATTAATAAAGAGCTTAAGGACATCTGCCTGGTCGATCAGGTTTATGTTAAGGCTGAGGACGGTAAGCAGTCTGTTGCCAAGTACCTTGAGAGTGTGTCCAAGGCTGTTGGAGCTGACATCAAGGTTAAGAAGTTCGTAAGGTTCGAGACCGGTGAGGGTATCGAGAAGAAGGAAGAGGACTTCGCGGCAGAAGTTGCAAAACAAATGAATGCTTAATTCACTCGTACTTTAAGGAGACAGTTCGCTGTCTCCTTTATAGTTTTATGAGATGGATATAAAACTTGCGAACCTGTTTCCTGAATAGAAAAGGAGATAGCGAATGACTGAGAGGGAATCACTGGGTGAAAAGAGGCTTGAGTCCGAGTGTGTCTTTGATGGGATTATTTTGCATGTTGAGAAGGATCGGGTGGGGCTGCCTAACGGGAATGAGGCGGTCCGGGAGGTTATCAGGCATATCGGGGCGGTGTGTATCGTTCCGGTCACTGATGACGGCATGGTTGTTATGGAACGGCAGTTTCGGTATCCCATCGACAGGGTGATCAGCGAGATCCCGGCGGGGAAGCTGGACTTTAAGGATGAGGACAGGCTTGAAGCTGCCAAGCGTGAACTCCGGGAGGAGACCGGATATACTGCCGGAAAGTGGACTGACATGGGCATTTACTACCCGGCTGCGGCTTACTCTGATGAGAGGATAACCATGTATCTTGCCACTGAACTCAGCAAAGGGGAAAGAAAGCTGGATTTCGACGAGTTTCTCAACGTAGAGCTCATTCCGATCGATAAACTGGTTGATGATATCATGGCCGGCCGTATCACCGACGGCAAGACCCAGGTGGCTATCCTTAAAGCTGCAAAGATACTAAAAAGAGGATAAAAATAGTTCTCCGTGCAGGCACGGAGAACCTTTTTTTTATATACACTTGTATTAGTCCGGATTAAATTCGTATGTTACCTCATATCCGCCACGCTCGAATCTGATAATGCATCCGCCGTCATCCTTCTTCTCAACCTCGAATTTAGCCTTAGGCTCTTTCTCCTTGAAGTAAGCTACGGGATCATCTGTCTCGATGGTCTGGATATCAGCCTTGGAAGGTGACTTGCCCCCGCAAGTAGGTTGCTTCTCATCAATAATAAGTTCATACCTCATTTTTAATTTACCTCCTCATAATTAAGAATTATTCTTACAAGAATACCTCCATACAATCTGATTGTACCACCTTATGATTGTTAATTCAATAAGTAATGCTATTGAAAACCGCCGTCTTATGTTATAAAATCTTACTAATACAACAGATAGGAGAAGGTTGCTATGCAGAAGGTTGTTAATGAAAATGAGATCGCTAAGATTGTACAGGAGATCTTTGACGATTACGAGAAGGGCAAGAATATCGATACTGTTGATATTTATAATAAACCTGACAAGATGGAGGTTCAGGAGCTAGTTGATGATCTCTTCAAGATCATCTTTCCCGGCTATTTCAGGGACAGGTCCTATAAGATCTATAATCCCAAGCACAGTTTCGCGGTCAATATCGAGGATACCTTCTATCACCTGAACAAGCAGGTCAACCTGGCTCTTGATTACGGCAAAAAGGAAGAGAAGCTTTCCGATGAGGATAAGAAGCAGGAGAGCTACCGAATCTGCAAATCATTTTTCGGGAAGATCCCCAAGATCCGTGAATATGTTGAGACTGACCTTCTGGCAACCTATGACGGCGACCCCGCCGCAGGCAGCCTCGAGGAGATCATTCTTGCTTACCCCGGACTTCGTGCCATCACGGTTTACCGTATAGCTCATGAACTCTATGTGGAGAATGTTCCGGTGCTGCCCAGGCTTATGACTGAATATGCCCATTCCCAGACCGGGATAGATATACACCCCGGAGCCACCATCGGCAAGTACTTCTGCATAGACCACGGGACAGGCATTGTAGTTGGTGAGACATCCATTATCGGATGCAATGTCAAGATATATCAGGGCGTTACCATAGGCGCTCTTTCAACCAGGGGCGGACAGAAACTTTCGGGAAAGAAACGTCATCCCACCATCTGCGATAACGTGACCATATATTCAGGAGCCTCGATCCTGGGCGGTGAGACGGTTATCGGAGAGAATACGGTGGTAGGCGGCAACACATTTATCACCCGGTCCATAGACCCCAACACCAGGGTTTCCATGAAGAACCTGGAGATGGAGTACCGCAACGCCGACAATGAAATAAAGAGCGAAGAACTGCCACAGGGTGACGAGTGGTATTACATTATATAAGAAGGGCCCCGGGGGCGGTTTATATTATCTATACTTCATCCTTCAAATAGTAATACCACTTACACAGGTATTTGTCGTACATGTGGTATACATTATCACAGCCGTCATTAAACCAGCAGTTTTCCTTGTCATAATATGTATTCTTACAGTCGCTGTGTCCCTCATTCTTCCCGCCGGCAACCATGTTAAGCTCCTCATCCGGTATCGTGAGAATTATGGCATCTGTTTTGCTCCGGATTATTTTTTCCGCTTCATCATAGTATTCTTTAAAATCATCCGGAGTTACACCATAACCCAGCTTCTCGGCAATCTCGCCATAGACCCTGGATTCATCCCCGGATTCATCGTATTCCGCCAGAAGATCATAAACCTTAGGATCATTCTGCATCTGCCCGATAATCTCTCTCATCTTGTCAAACGACATATTCTCATCACCCATCCCTTCTCATCAAAGCCATGTATCAGATGCTTCATGTAAAAACTATATCACACAATCAAGAAGAGATAAACAGATAATATATATTTTCAGAATGTGGCGGCAGGGCGGAAAAAGAATAATGACCGGAAAAAAGAAAAACTTGAGAAGGTGGGATGGGAAGCATATAATAGATGATGTGGATCAAACGGGGGAATGAATATGGAGACATTTTATCTTGTAGATTATGAAAATGTAGGAAGCACGGGAGTATTAAAGTGTGACGGTCTGGAAAAGACGGACCATCTGCACATCTTTTATACCGAGAATGCCAAGAAGATAGATCTTGATATAGTGGCGGACCATGGGGACGCGGAATTCGTCATACATAAGGTCCCCATAAAGAGCCAGTCCGTGGATATGCATATCGTATCCTTCATGGGCTATCTTATCGGGAAGAACTCCGGAGAGAAGATAAAGGTTGTTATCATCAGTAAAGATACGGACTTTGATAATCTGATCAAGTTCTGGAACGAGGAGGCCGAGCTTTCCAGAAAGCCCAAGATGGATATATCGAAAAAGAAGGCAAGGGCAGCTAAGGCGCCTGCAAAGCCAAAGGATAGCAGTGCTCCTATTGATTCCGAGCTGAAGACCAGGTTAAATGCAGAGATCCAGAAGACCCTGTCACAGGGCGGCTTCGATAACAGGACTATCAACAATGTGGCAAAGCTGGTGGGAAAGCATTACGGCAAGGGCGAACTTAAACGCGACGTCCACAACGCACTGATGAAGAGTTATAAGAAGCATGATGAGATATACAAGGCCATAAAGGTGGTTCTTTCAAAATATAGTTAAGATAATGGAACTCTGTAAACACTCTTCTTTTAAACACATCGTTATATGTCTTACCCTCTTTGGCTTGTTATGTTCTGTGCCGGGGTGCGGCAGTGAGCGGAAGATATCAAGCCTTAATACGTCTGCGGCATCAAGTGTCCCGAATCCCATTCCGCCGGCGGCGGGAAGCCGGGCAGAAGGGTCGGGGGGCGGCACTTCATCCGTTAAGGCCCTCTATCTGGGGGTGGCCAACTACGGCGGACCGGAGGCCTCCAAGGCCAATATGGGCAACTTCCGCTTTCGTTTCAGGATAAATGACAAAGAGTATTCCTATTACATGGATAACAGCGATGATTACAGGCTCCAGAATACTCTTAAGGAAGGGTATATGTATAACATAACCGTGACCGAGGGTACCATTACGGCGGCAGAGCTTGTGAACACCGGAGAATATGCGGATTACAAGCCTGTGGTATCAGGAGAGCCCGGGGTAAGGACCGTGACCAATCTTATTAAAACGGCCTTAAGCCCTGTGGGGACGACTCTTTACGTCTATGGGGGTGGCTGGAACTGGCAGGACACCGGCAGCGGTAATGAGGCCCGGACCATTGGCGTCTCTCCGAGCTGGATCAGGTTTTTTAAAGAGCGAAATGAAGACTACACCTATCGGGATGATGAGCACCCGTCAAGGAGTTATTACCCTACGGGAGGCTTTAACGAATACTACTATGCAGGCCTGGATTGCTCAGGCTACTTGGGATGGGTTTTATATAATACGTTCGAAAAGGAAGATATGAAAGATGGCTACGTCACCGCCGCTGATGATCTTGCCAAGTCATTGGCAGACCGCGGCCTTGGGACCATCACAAAAACCCTCTCTCCTGCGGGAGCATCTTATTGTTTTAAGACATTGCCCGGAGACATAGTAAGCATCGAAGGCCACGCTTGGCTTTCCCTTGGGACATGCAGTGACGGCAGCACCGTAATACTTCACGCCACTCCTTCTCCAAGCAGAAGCGATGGAAAGGGTGGTGGGGTGCAGATCGGAGCCATCGGCAACTCCAAGGACTGTGAAGCATACACCCTTGCAAGAAACTATATGGCGCGTTTCTATCCGGACTGGTACAGCCGGTATAATATATACACCTGCAACCCGGTGATCTATTTTGATCTTGCAGCCGGGAACCTGGGCTGCTTTTCCTGGGATACCGGTAACGCTCAGGGACTTTCAGACCCTGACAATATCAGATCCCTAAACCCCTCAGCGATTTTAAACGGGATTTTCGGCAAAAAATAAGGCATTCCGAGAAGTTCACAAAATTTTCACAATTTTTATTAGCACTCACTATTGACGAGTGCTAATAATCGTGGTATAACATAATCGTAAGGAGGAGTTGAAGGGGATAAGGTATCCGGATTCACTGCTTACGGAAAACATAATAACGATCACAACGGTTTATTTACCGCATATTTTTAAGGAGGAATGACTTATGTTAATGCCCAGTATTTTTGGAGAGAACTTGTTTGATGACTTTTTTGAAGATTTCGCAAGACCGGCTAAGAGAGTTGCAAGATATACCACTCCGGCTAACGCAGTTATGAAGACTGATATCAAGGAACATGAGGATGGATTTGAACTTTCCATCGATCTTCCGGGATACAAGAAAGAAGATGTTCAGGCTGAATTAAAGGACGGATATCTCACCATCACAGCTACGCGCAAGTCGGAGGAGGATGACTCCGATAAGAAGACCGGATACATCCGCCGCGAGAGATATTTCGGTACCAGCAGCAGAAGCTTCTATGTAGGAGAAGCTCTTGAGGAAGAGGATATCAAGGCTAAATTCTCCGATGGTGTACTCCATGTAATGGTTCCGAAGAAAGAGGCTAAGCCTCAGGTAGAGGAGAAGAAGTATATCGCCATTGAAGGCTGATATTTACTCCCGTTGATCCATAGACCCCCCTTATACATACCCCCCGGATTCTCCGGGGGGTTTTTCTTGCTTTTAACCCTTTATTTTATTACAATGAAAATGAAGAGGCAGGTATTCTTATGGCTACATATGTTATGGGTGAGATCCATGGATGTTACAGGGATTTTGCCGCTATGATGAAGAGAATAGAGTTTTCTGCTGCAGATCGGATGTTTCTGGTGGGGGATTACATTGACCGTGGCCCCAACAGCTTTGAAATGCTTAAATGGCTGGAGAAATGCCCGAAGAACATCCGTCCCGTCAAGGGCAACCACGACGTGGATTTCGCCGAGTATGTCAAGATCATGAAGCTGGTGGATGCACGGCTGGATCTGGACACCGATCCCGATTCCAATGAAGATACCATTGCCCTCTATGATACCGTTAATACCATGCTGACTGAGGCCGAAGACCTGCAGAAGGAAGGCAGGATAAAGAGGGCGGAATGGGATGCCCGTTATTCCAAATTCTTAAGCCTGCCCGAGAAGGTAAGAGCGGCATTTTCCATTGAAGAATTTGATGAGTCTGAGTACGAGCCTGATGAAGAGCATGCGGATGTCGTAAAATATACTGCTAACATTGAGGTCTTCGACAAGTTCGGCACCATATCGGATTTTCTCAACCTGCATGACGGTAACCTGACCACTTTAAAGAAGTGGGCAACAATGCTTGGCAGCTATCCCTATTACTACAGGTTTAATTTCATGGATAAGGAAGTAGCCATTGTTCATGCCGGATATACTCCCGTCCCCGGCAGCATTCCCGTTAAGTTTAAAGATGTGGAGGATTTTTATCTCCATGCCCGTGAGGAAGCCATCAGGTTCGGCGGTATCAGGAACGGAATGGTCATTGCCGGGCATACACCCACTATTGCCAGGAAGATGTACTGTTTCACCGGAGGACGTGTGTACAGGCATGCGGACGAATCTAAGAACTGCGTGTTTTATAACGTGGATTGCGGCTGTGCCTATCGCGAGGTCAGTCCCTTCGGGAAAATGTGCTGCTTAAAGCTCGACGACGAGACCATCTATTATCTTGATTGATGAGGATATCCCCTTGAAGAACACTTCCATAGACGTTAGATTATTTATCAATATGCAAATGATCGTCGATGATCTTGAAGACGATTTCCATGTTTCCTATTTTCAAAAGAAAGACAATCCCGAAGCCCTGGTCACATCAGAGATCTATTACGGTCAGAAGGAGCTTAGACGGGATACTCTGTATGTGGCGGCATCAGACGTCTTCGAGAAATATCCCATCAAGGACAGGAAGATCTGCCGTGTATCCGTAGGCCCCACTGACACAGCCTCCGGTATGGAGAACTGTCCTCTTATAGTGGTAAGGGGCAAGGCTAACTGGCAGGAGATATATAACCGCATCCAGAAGTCCTTTAACAGATATACCCTGTGGCACCACAGGCTTATGAATATCGTGGAGGGCGGCGGCGGATTGTATGAGCTCTGCGTGGCGGGCATAGATTTTTTCAAGAATCCCCTTTATATCCATGATGAGAACTTCAATATCCTTGCCATGCCCATGTGGGTTGTGGGAATGAGCGAGATCGTCATAGATGAGAACAGCGGAAATGTGTCCGTTTCATTAAAGACATTAAAGAAACTTAAGACCGACAAGGAGTATCAGAAGACCATGTCGGTCAAGCGTGCTGCCCTTTGGAATCCCAAGCGCAACGCCCACCGCGTTCTCTATGTGAACATTTGGAGCCAGGATGATAAGTACTGCGGGCGCCTTCTGATCCAGGAACTCAACAGTCCCTTTAAGCCCGGGGACTTTCGGATGGCTGAGCATTTCGGAAAGATACTTTCCCTCGCTTTCGAACGCAATCTCTTTAAGACCAGCAGTGTCACCACCTTCGAAGAAGTCTTAAGGAGCATGTATATGGGAGAACCCTGTGAGGAGTCCTACCTTACCAACCGTATGAAGATGGTGGATTGGGAGCGTGACCACAGGTTTGTATGTATTGCCACCACTACGTTATTTGATAAGGGAAGCGTCATCTCCCTGAAGAAGGTTTGCTCAACCATAAGCATGCTTCTGAAGAAGAGTTTTTCCTTTACGGTGGATGATAAGATCTACAGCATATGCAACATGACCCTGGCGGGGATAGATCTTAAGGAGTGCAGGAAGGAGCTTACCGGGCTTTCCGAAAGTCTGGATACGGTCTCCGGAGTCAGTATGGAATTCCGGGATATCAGGCGCTTCCCGGATTACTGCCGTCAGGCTGTAAGGGCTCTTAAACTTAAAGACGAGGAACATGATCCGGTGATCCTGTTCTCGGAGAATGTTCTTTCTTATATCATTACTCATTTTCAGGATGAATTCAGTGTGGATATGGTGGCATCGGAAGCTGTTAACACTCTGATGGAGTTCGACCGGGATAACGATACTGAATACCTTGACACCCTGAGGCGATACCTGGAGAACGGAATGCAACAGACACTGACTGCAAACGAACTCTTTATTCACAGGAGCACCCTTATTTACCGAATTAAAAAGATCGAAGAAATGACAGGGATAGACCTGTCGGACCCTGAGACGAGACTGTACGTACAGATATCAATAAGGCTTATGCAGGGTTAAGTGGTATATCACGCCCAGAATAAAAAGATGGGCGGGATAGAACCATTTGTATATAAGTTGGAAAGCCGAGGTGTGAAGCCCCCTTTTCCCATTGTATGCGGCAAGAATGAAGGGAGAGAGGAATTGAACACCTAAAAACCACCTCATATAAGGCGTTAGCCGTGTAAAGAAGACCACCGGACTGCAGAAATCGTTGTAAGCCCAAAAGTATAGCGGAATATATACGATCATTATCACCATAAGTTCTATGACACGTCTTACGTAGGGCTTTCTCTCATAATAATTCAGATATGTGTAGAAAAGATATACCAGCATTACTCCCATAAACTTATAGTTGGACTTTGCTATGTAGCTCATCATAGCTGTAAGAAGGATGGCAAATGCGGCCGTTATGGGCTTTGTCTTCCATTTTTCTATGGCCAGAAGACCGAAAAATGCCAAAAGAAGGGTGATCATGGCACTTTGAGAAGACATAAGGTTTGTAATGGTAAATGTATCACACTCCAATAGATCATAGCAGATCTCCGAAATGACGGTGCAGATAACAAGGAATGAGAGATGCCTGCCTATCTTATCATCATTGGTCCTGTAGTGCCTGAATCCTTCAGCAAAAAGAAAGGCATAGATAATAAAGGCAAAACGCCCGATGCACCTGAAGGGCAGGAAATCATTCATAAACGACCCGCCCATATGATCTATGAGCATGGTTATCATTGCAGTGATCTGCAGGGTAAAAGTAGTCATTGTAATACTCCGTGGATTTATCGATCCATATCATAATACCACAAGTGGGGATTATTTTTAATCATTATCTCCTGTAATTATCCATGGAAAAAAATACTTTCATATGGTAGGATAGTACCAAGAGAATTATTAGAAAAGGAGCACAGGATATGCTGGCATCTACCTTAAAACAACAATTCGAGGCTAAACAACATGACAGGCGCCTTGCGGAACTATATGTGTCGCCGGTGATCATTGATTTTCAGCGGACCAGGTATGTTAATGCTCTGAATGAGTTTATCAGGCTCTGGGGAGACCGGTCAGTGGAGATCATCAGTGCTCCGGCACGGACCGAGATCTGCGGTAACCATACGGATCATCAGAACGGAATGGTCCTTTCAGCCTCTGTAAATATCGATATCATTGCCGTTGCTGCGGCCACGGATGATAACATTGCCCATGTTGAGAGCGCCGGATTCGGCAGGATTGAAGTAGATCTTTCCGATACTTCCCCTGTTAAGGGAGAAGAGGGGACTGCCGCAAGCCTTGTCCGTGGTGTGGCCGGATGCCTGGCTGTCAGGGATTTTAACATAGGTGGTTTTAATGCTTACGTGACAAGCCAGATACCTGAAGGAGCAGGGCTTGCCTCATCTGCCGCATTTGAAGTGCTCATGGGCAATATCTTTGCCGTATTATATAATAACAACAGGATCAAACCCATGACCATTGCCATAGCAGGCAAAGAGGCAGAGAACAAGTATTTCGGTAAACCCTGCGGGATCACGGATCAGATGACATCCTCCGTGGGTGGACTGGTCAAGATCGATTTCAGAGATCCCACTACTCCCGATATCTCTACGGTTTTCGTTGATTTCGATGAATTCGGATACAGTATCTGCATGGTGGATACCAAAGGCTCCAACGCAGAGTTTTCTGATGATTATACCGCCATTCTCTCGGAGATGAAGAAGGTTGCCAAATACTTCGGCAAGGAGGTTCTCCGTGAAGTAGATGAGCAGGAATTCTATGATAATATCCCGGCTATACGCCGGTTTGCCGGTGACCGGGCGGTTCTTCGGACCATCCACTGGTTTGATGAAGAACGAAGAGTACTGGGAGAGGTTGAGGCCCTCGAAGATGACAACTTCACGGCGTTTGACACACTTGTTCGCGGTTCGGGACATTCATCCTACCGTTTCCTCCAGAATGCGTACAGTAACAAGGACGCAGCTGCTCAGGGAGTATGTATCGGCATAGCGCTGACGGAGAAGATCCTGGGTAAGACTGCCGGATGCCGTATACACGGCGCCGGTTTTGCAGGGACTATACAGGTCTTTGTCCAGAATGAGAAAGTAGCCCATTACAAAGAAGAGATCGAGAAGATATTCGGAGAAGGGGCATGCCACGTGCTGAAGGTAAGAAGCGTTGGCGGCACCAAGGTTTTGTAGGACGCTGCTGATTGATTATCAGGGGAATATGTGATAAAATATGCAACGGTTCCCACCTTATATAAAATAGGGATAAAAGAGGTTTTTTAAATGTTCGAGAAGCTCAGGGAGAAAGGAATTTCCCTACGGGCAGCCCATGCTGTTATGATCGTTATCGCCGTAACAGTAACGGTTGTCCTTATGATAGAGACTTACAGGTCTTCTGTGGCGTTCAGGGACTTATCCGGTGCCACTGATGAATATATTGCACTGCAAAAGGCTGCCAACGAATTGATGGAGGCATCGGATTTTCTGACGCAGGAGGTTCAGAGTTTTACCGTTACGTATGAGAAGGAGCATATGGACAGCTACTTTGTTGAAGCTGAATCCAACAGGAGAAGGGAAAAATCCCTGGATACCATGCTGAATACCCTGGGAGAATCAGAAGCCTATAACAAGCTTCGCTCAGCCATGGACGAGTCCCTGAAACTTATGGAGACCGAGTATTATTCCATGGCTTTGGTGTGTACAGCCAAGGGATACGATGATATCCCGGACATTGTTAAAAATGTACGGTTGTCGGCTGATGATACAAAGCTTTCTCCCACAGAGAAGATCTCCAGGGCACAGTTTCTTGTCCATGACACGGCCTATCATGCTTCCAAGGAAGTCATCCGTTATAACATGGACGGTTGTATCAGGGAATTGGAGCGACTTACGAGGCAGGTTCAGGATGCTTCCGGTTCGAAGATGAACCTCGAACTTTTCAGGATGCGGATCCTCATCGTCATTTTGAGCTTATCCACCATCATTTTTCTTATCGTTACCACTTTTATCGGTATCAATCCCATTCTTAAGGGTGTTGAGAAGATCAAGGAAGACAGTGAGATCCCCGTTACTGGCTCCTATGAGTTCAGATATCTTGCCAGGACATATAATGATATGTACACGGCCTTTAAGAAGAATATCGCCAATTTAAATTACCATGTATCTCATGATAAGCTGACGGGTGTATATAACCGCATGGGCTATGACATCTTAAGTTCCAACCTGGACTTTTCCACCACCACCGTGGTCATGATAGATGTAGACCATTTTAAGGAGATAAATGATAAATATGGTCACGGAGTCGGAGATAAAGTGCTTCAGAAGCTGGCGGCGGTATTAAAGAGTACCTTCCGGTCGGATGATTATATATGCCGTATCGGTGGGGATGAGTTTGTTGTGTTTATGATGTATACCGCTGAGGATTACAAGAATGTGGTCGTCGATAAGATAAAAAGGATCAATGAGACACTGGAGGCAGGAAAGAATGATCTGCCGCCGGTATCCATCAGCGCAGGGGTCGTATACGGCAAGGAAGAAGTGGATTCGTCCCTCATCATGAAGCATGTGGACGAAGCCCTGTATGCCATGAAGGAGCAGGGACGTAAGGGCTGCTACTTCTATGTGGAAGATAAGAAAAGGGCATGATATTTAATACATTTTGAAAGTCAGAGGAGACAAGGCCTGTTCCTGTGTCTCCTTTTTGAGAGGAAGAGAGAATGGAGAATAAAAGCAATATTTCAGCAGAAGATTTTGAATATTCACGGGAGGTCATCAGAAAGCTGTCGGGCTATTTTGAAAATAAGGTAGTGGGTCAGCAGCATCTGAAGTTTTCACTTATTGCCGCCATCATTTCCGACGGCCATATACTGGTGGAGTCTGTTCCCGGACTGGCCAAGACCACGGCGGCCAAAGCCATATCCGATGCAGTGGACGGGAAATTCTCAAGGATCCAGTGTACCCCGGACCTTCTGCCGGGAGATATTGTAGGAACCCAGATATACAATCAGGCGACGGGCAGGTTTGAGACCATACTGGGCCCCGTGTTTGCCAATTTCATTCTTTTGGATGAGGTCAACAGATCCAGCGCCAAGACCCAGTCTGCCATGCTGGAGGCCATGCAGGAGAAGCAGGTTACCATAGGCGGCGAGACATATCGCATGCCTGAGGATATATTTATAGTCATTGCCACCCAGAACCCCATAGAACAGGAGGGAACATATCCCCTGTCGGAAGCCCAGAAGGACAGATTCCTCATCAAAGAGGTGATCACTTACCCGACAGCAGCGGAAGAGGTGGAGATCCTTAACCGTATAGAGACCGGAGTTATATCCAGAGTTGATCCCCCCGTGCTGTCCATAGCTGACATTAACAGGGTTCAGGATATTGCAGAGCAGGTATATGTGGATGACGCTATCAAATGGTACATTTCCGGCATCGTAGTGGCCAGCCGCAGGGCCTGCCGTAACCCGGAATACGAGATGGGACGTTTTATCAATGCGGGAGCAAGTCCCCGTGCCTCCATTGCATTTTTGAAGATGGCCAAGGCGGCAGCGCTGATGGACGGCCGGACATATGTTATCCCGGAGGATGTTAAAGCTGTAAGGAATCAGGTGCTCAGGCACAGGATAGGGCTCAATTATTCTGCAGTGGTTGATAACGTCACTGTAGAGATGGTGATCGACGGCATAGTTAATTCAGTAAAGACACCCTGATCATGGACGGAGATATTAAATGTGGATTTTAGTTAACTGTTTTCTGATGATCCTCGGATCCATAACACTGGTGGTAGGGATCAACTTCTTTCTTCAGAACAGGGAAGCTTCATATCGGACAAGTTTCTATATCCTTTTGTATTGTGTTACATCTGCTTTATGGTGTATCATTTACGGATTGATCGGCTTTATTGACGACTTTGAACTGGCAAGTCTCATAAGGGTGGCCGGTATATTCTCCATAGATGCATTCCTCATAAATGAAGTGTTTTTTGTTTCCAGGATGATCAAAAAAGGAAGGCGTATCACCACCATCCTTCGTGCCATTATAGTGGCCTTGTCCATTATAGACTTTCTTGCCTATTCAAACAGGGATCTGGACATATATGTTAAGATAGGCAATTGGACCACATGGTACAGCAATGCGGTCCTGTCAGGCTTAAGGGCAATTCATTCCCACTTTGTTGCTCTTGCATTCTTAACTACTCTTATAACCGGATTGGTCTGGGCAAGGAGCAATACCCTCAAGCGCCAGAGACGGTTTGTCAGAATGCTTTTTATTGCCAATTTTATCTTACTTGTCTTTTCCATTCCCGATACCTTCCTGCCCATTTTCGGTATTCATGCCGTTCCCACGTCGGGAATAGGGGCAGCCGGATGTGCCCTTGTTATATGGTATGCAGCCACCAGGCTTAATTCCGTTGATATCAGGACGGGTAATCTGATAGATAAATTATATGATTTTATAGATGTAGGAGTCATAGTTTTTAACACTGACCACAGAATTGCCCTTGCCAATCCTTATGCCCGGCGTATGGCCGGGGGGAATATCAATTCCTGCAGGATAGAGGACCTTTTCGAACTGGAAGAAGGGGAAAGTGGGGACATATTTACCGGATCCCTGAATAAAGTATATAACGTTAACAAGAAGGGCAGGGATAAAAAGACCTACTCCCTTCAAATGAACGCAGTTACGGATGAATTTGGCGATCCTTACTGCTATATGTGTATTTTCATGGATATATCCCAGGAGGTACACCTTATTGAGAAACTGGAGCAGGCCAATAATGCCAAGACAAATTTCCTGACATCCATGAGTCACGAGATCCGTACCCCCATCAATGCTGTTGTGGGTTTTAATGAAATGATATCCAGGGAGAGCAATGATCCCCTTATCAAAGATTACACTGCCAATATTGAGCGGGCTGCCCATCATTTGCTGACTATCATCAATGACCTCCTTGATATGGAGCAGATCACCGTGGGCAAGATAACCATCAATCCGGAGCATTATGACCTTTCTGAGGTTTTAAGGGATGTGTATACTATACACTCTTTAAAAGCCAGGGAAAAAGGACTGGAGATCAAACTCCTGTCGGCCCCTGATATCCCCAGGTTTCTGTATGGTGACAGGGTGAGACTGCAGCAGATAATCATTAATCTGGTTACTAACGCCATTAAGTATACCCGGGAGGGAAGTGTCACCGTTGAAGCCGATTACTGGAGAAGGGATGAGGATCTCATGGACCTTATCATCCGGGTAACCGATACGGGAGTGGGCATCAGGGAAGAAGACAGGGAAAGGTTGTTTGATGTATTTGAGCGTTTTGACCTGGATTCCAATAAATACACCGAGGGAACGGGCCTTGGTCTTTCCCTGACCAAAAGCCTGGTTGAACTCATGGGCGGGACTATCTCCGTGGAAAGTGAATACGGCAAGGGAAGCTGTTTTACAGTTTCCGTTCCTCAGATCATATCCGATATTGATTCGCCGGGTCTTGATATTGAAGAAGTGGTAAAGGAGAAGGGCGGCTATGCTGCATCATTTGTTGCGCCTTCGGCCTCTATACTGGTTGTAGACGATAATGAGATGAACATAAAGGTGGCAGAGGGACTTATCGCACCTCTTAAGATAAAGACGGAAGCCGCCCCCGGCGGATACGAAATGCTGGACCTTATCGGCAGGAAGCACTACGATCTGATCCTTTTGGACCATCTCATGCCTAAGATGGACGGCATTACGGCATTGAAACGAATGAGGGAGGATAAGAGCCATCCTAACCAGGATACGCCGGTTATCGTAATGACTGCCAATGCCATACGGGGAATGAGGGAGAAATTCCTGGCAGAGGGCTTTACGGACTTCATTTCAAAGCCTATTGAGCCGGTTGTGTTGGAGGATATGCTCAGGATGTACCTACCGGATGACCTGATAGAAGAGGCGCCTGAAGGAGAGCATGTTTCGGAGTCTGTTTCGGAGAGAGGCCTTGCCTGTAATGACATCCTTCCGGAGGTAGAGGGCATAGATATAAGTGCTGCCCTCAAGACGTCTACAGATAGTAAGATGGTCGTATCGCTTATGAAGACCTTCTGTCAGTCATCTGTTTCGGACCTGGGAGAATTGGAGGATAATTACCACAAGGGGGTTGTCGGGAACAACGACGAGGCACTGGAGCTATATAATATCAAGGTCCATGCCCTGAAGAATTCCGCAGCCCTTATCGGGGCCATGGATCTTTCCGTCATGGCCAGGGAACTTGAATATGCTTCTGCGGAAGGTAACCGGGATTATGTGAGAGACCATCATGAGGAATTCATCAAGACCTATGAGGATATTTCCTATGCCCTGACCAACACTCTTCTCCGCAGGGATATGGAAGAGAAAGAGGCAATGGACGGAGATTCCTTCATGCGAAATGTGGAACTTGCAAAACAGGCCATGGAGAACTATGATACACTTGCATTAAATGATATAATAGTTAAGCTTACAAATGCTGATCCGCCATCGGAGGAGATGAAGGCTTGTCTGACTGATGTGCGTGAAGCAGTAAGAGACTTTGATCGTGACAGATTCTTTGCTGCAGTAGACAGAATATGCCATATAGCAAGGGAACAGGGGATTTAATTATTCTGAACTTATTAATTGCTGAGTTAATTTTTGGAGGTTTATTCAATGCGTTTTATCAGGACTTCGAACCTTAAACCCGGAATGGTTCTGGCGAGGGATATCATCAATAAGAACAGTTCCTTTCTTCTTAAGAAGGGTGTCACTCTCAATGCAAAGTATATTTCCTATCTTGACATAAAAGGTTATATAGGAGCCTATATTTTTGATCCGGATTCGGAAGACATAGATCTTGAGGATTCCATCTCCGCGTTTACCCGTGAGGAAGGTATCGATGCCGTGGAGAACAAGGATATCGAGAGAGTTATCAATACGGCTCAGCAGATGGTTGCCGAGATATTATCCCGTAAGCATATCAACATGGATGTTCTTGATCTGCGATCCTATGATGATTACACCTATCATCATTCCGTTAACGTTGCGGTATACGCCACTGCCATCGGTAAAGCCATGGGACTTACGGAGTTACAGCTTATACAACTGTGCCAGGCAGGTTTATGCCACGATATGGGCAAGCAGTCCATCCCCGAAGAGATATTGAACAAGCCCGGGGCACTGACTGATGCTGAATTAGAGACAGTAAGGAACCACCCGCAGGCTTCCTATGATATCATCTATGATAATCCTGAGATCACGGCGCCTGTTCGCCAGGCTGTCCTTACACACCACGAAAATGAGAACGGAAGCGGTTATCCCAAGGGTCTTGATGGTAATCAGCTCAATATCATTTCCAAGATCATTCATGCAGCGGATGTTTATGATGCGTTGATAAGCAAGAGACCATATAAGGAGCCCTATTCCCCGGCAGATGCCATGGAATATCTTATGGGTGGTAGATCCATCCTCTTCAATGATGCGGTGGTGGATGCTATGTGCAAGGTTATTCCTTCTTATCCGTCGGCGACAGAGGTTATCCTTTCCAATGGTGAGCATGCCCTTGTTGTAAGACAGACAGGCGATCCCACCAGACCTATTGTTAAAGTCCTGGGTTCCAAGGAATACATTAATCTCAGTCAGGATAACAGGAATCTCTCCATTGTAGCCAGCGGTATATTGGAGCCTGATTACAGCCGTGAGGTAGAGAAGCTCAACGATGCGAGACATAATGTACGTGAGAAGAAACCGACGGTCATGCTGGTGGATGACTCCCTGATGAATCTGCAGCAGACCAGTCAGGCGCTGGCTCCGGATGGCTATGAGATCATTGCGCTTCAGAGCGGTCTTGCAGCACTTAATTATATCAGGGACAAGGGAGCCCCTGATCTTATAGTAATGGATATCATGATGCCTACCGTGGACGGCATTTCCACGGTGTCATCCATCAGAAAACTGGGATATACCGATCTCCCCGTCATCTTCCTTACAGCTAAGGGAGACAGGGAGACTATCATGAAGTGTATTTTGGTCCAGGCTAAGGACTATATCATTAAGCCTGTAAGACCCGTATATTTGAGGGGACGTGTCGCAAGAGCCCTGAATGAGAGCCTTGAGAGATAGAATCGTGATTTAATTTACCAGGGTTTTTCCACATTGCGGCCACCGCCTCCGGACTGGGAACTTCCGGGGCCCCCGCCGCTTTGTTGCCGCTGTCTTTCCTCCATGGATTTTTCTTTATTATCCTGGAGTTGATCCTGTTGCTTTCTTTCCCGTGCGGATTGTGAATTATTCCGGTCGTCGTTCTGATCCTGGCCGGACTGCCCGCCGCCGTTTTGAGGATTCTGCTGCTCCTGAGGATTTTGCAAGGCATCGATCATACGGTCTATATCATCTTTCAGCTGCTGGGCTTCCGGATCGTGACCCGTACCCTCATCATTTGCGCAGCCGTTTTCCATAAGGATATCCCGGGCAGTATAAAGGGTAGTGAGAGCCTCCTCCAGTTTGGCCTGGGACTTTATATTATTAAAATCAATGGTATTGCAGAGGGCAAGGGCCTGGTTAACCCTGATATCGCAATCCTTACCTTCGGGAGGGTATTGTTCCAGAGCTTGTGAATACAGGCCTATGGCTTCTATGTAATCGCCTCTTTGATATGCGGCATTGCCCAGATTATAGTAGGGCAGATATCCCTGGGGGAAGTTGAGGATCTTGAGCTTCTCCTCAAGTGTCGTGTCATAATTGCCGCTGTTGAACGCCTCTACATACCCGTGGTTTATAGCGACCTTCACAAGTGTAAATGCCGACAGCAGGAAAACTACAAGAGAAAGGATTATCAGCAGTGCATTTCGCAGTTTGTTTGACTTCATGTTATATTCGCCCCTTTCTCAAAAAGTGGATGATCTCGTAGAGGATCATTACCGCAAGGATAATTGCTATGTAATAATAAATGTCATGATATGACGTCATCCCCTTCCGGGTATCCGTTATGGTCTTGGCATTTTCTTTAATTGTTGTAATGACGCCGATGAGCCCTTCTTTGGACCCGCCACCTTTTACGTAGTTAACTCCGAGGTCTGAAGCGATCTTCTTAAGGTTGTCCTCATCCATCATGGACAAGGCGTAACTGTTGGTCTGGGTGTCATATATATATCCGCCGTTCTTATTACGCATCCGGCCGCCTGTGCTGCTTCCGTATCCTATTACGGCTCCTCCGCTGATATCCTTAGCAAGGTCTGCATATGACTCCGTGTCTTTTCCGTCCGTATTCTCCCCGTCACTCATGAAGAACACAATGGTCTTGCGATTTTCCTTTTTTGATGCGGATTTGATCAGGGATGCGAGATTCTCTCTGGGAAGGGACATGCTGCTTCCGTCAGCACCGGATAATTCAGGTGCCGCCAGCGTCTTGATGGAATCTCTTACATACTGGAACTCCTGGGTAAAAGGGCTTACTACACGGGATTTGTTATCAAATGTGATCAATGCGTAGTTTGCTCCCGTCAGTTCATCAATTATATATTCGGCATCTTTGACAGCCTGTTGGACCCGGAGGGTCTTGTTGCCTACATCCTCGGCCCACATGCTGATGGTAGTATCCACCACGAATATCACATCCAGATTGGAAGCAGAGAATTCCTGCTCACTTCCGGCCCTCATGGGACGAAGTCCTATAAGGAAAATGAGTACATAGATAACGGACAGCCTGATGACGGAGCCTGTCTTTTCCTTACCCTTGGTTGGGTTTTTCATTATCACAAGTGCTGTGGCGCCTATGGCTGCTATCAGGATAACAAGAAGGACAACCACAGGTAATACGGGTTTTGTTCTCATTTTTGCAACACCAATCCGACAGTAGTGGCAAGGGCCATGAATAATAACAATATGATAAAAGCAACTTCAGGTGTATCGATCTTCTGGTTGGACATTATAACTTTCACCAGCATGGCTTCCTGTTTCTGGATATCGGAAACGATCTCTGTCACGGGCATATCATTGGTCCTTATATAACTCTTACCTCCGGTAAGCTCAACGGCGGACTTAAATTCGCCGTAGCATTTGCTGTAATCATACTGATTCGGCTGATAGAATATCTCTTCTTTGGGAAAGAGCCCGAATACGGTCACCTTGTTTTTTTGGCAGGCAGCTGCAGCCTCGGAAAGAGTCATGACCTCCTCCTGGAAGTTATTAAGCTCGTTATCGGTACACATGATTATAACCCTGGTACGGTCCGATTCTCCCAGATAGGGGAAGGAGTAAAGTGCCGTTCCCAGGCCTTCGCCTATAAGGGATGAGCCTCGGAAGTCATTATTGAAGAGGGTTCCGGCATCCATATAATCCAGTCTGCTTCGAAGTTCGTTCTTTTCCTTTCGTTGCTCTGAGGTCAGGTTATTTCCTTTGTCCCCGTAATACTTGTCCACGTATTCCTTCTGGAGCTTGAAGTATTCCCCCAGCTCGTCCAGCCTCTCCCACAGATAATCGTAATCATCGGTTAAGGGAACATAGGTTACGGTGGCTGTATTGAAAATGTTGATACCGATGCGGTCGCCCGCCAGTCCTTTGACCACACCTTTAAGGTAGTCGGTGATCTCGTGGTTTAAGTCGTACAAAGAATAAGATACGTCCAGACAGAAAATGATGTCCCTCTTTTTGACACCGCTTGTGATATTATCAGTCTTAAATATCCTGGATGCCAGAAAAAGAGAGGATATAACGGCGCCTGTAAGACCGGTGATGAGGAGAGCACGTAGGATCTTATACCGCAGAAGAAGCTTCCTGTATACAGGGGTATTCCTTATACTCTCCGTGTTGGCAGCCTTAATGCCGTCTTTAAAAGAGGTGTCCCTGCGCTTTCTTATGATCAGAAGGACCAGAAAAGCCGCCGCCATAACACCCAGGCCTATTAAGATTATCTCCGGATGCATCATCTCCATGCCTGTATCACTCCTATGGTCTTGTTGCATGATGCCCAGAGTCCTGTATTATCGGCTTTGCCGTCTTCTGCAAACTCAGGCATATAATACTCCTCTATAAGTGCATTAAGCCCCGGCATTCCCAGAGTCTTTATCTCTTCCAATGTCCTTACCTCCACATTGATCCCCGTGGTGTCATGGACGAAACTCCTGATCACCAGAGAAAGCTTTTGGTAGCCCTCCCGCTTGGTTATCCGTTTTTCCCGAAAATCATCCATGATCCTTTGAATCCTGGATATGGCCCGGTCTCTTGCACCATATACCTCCATAGGTGTGGCCGGCTTGTATTCGGGGATGATGCGGCTCTTCTTTTCGCGTTTCCTGATGGAAATAATGATGCGTACAAAAAGAAGAAGGGAAAGAGCAATTAGCACTATCCCCAGTATGATAACCCAAAGATCATATTCAAATGGAGCTTGTAATGTAACCGTAGTTTCCATGTTTGTACCAATCCAGCAGGATAACGGAACCGTCTATTATATCTCCGGCACAGGCTATGGATATGGCCGAGGACCGGCTTTCTCTGCATTTAAGATCAATCGATGCCGCCATCTCCCGCTTATGATCCCTTACAAATTCCCTCAGGGCTTTGCTATGGGAGATGAAGAACTTTTCATAGCTTCCCCTGTCAAGGTCGTATACATTATCCCCGAAAAGGGAAGCATCTTCAATCCCCAACATTACTATATCATGGTTCTCACTCACGGCCCGGAGAAGATTAGTATCCATGCGGGACAGCGTCTCAACATCACTTATGAAAAATATAATCATAGTTTTATTAATAGTGTCGAGCACATCCTTCAGGGTCTGTTCTGCAGACCGGTGGGGATCATTACAGATAACCTTTTCGTAGCCGTAGAGGAGCTCTTCCAGGTGGTCTGTACCTCCTCCAAAAGAGCTGATAACGGAAGAGGAGTCCTGAGGATAAGCCAAAGCCACGTCAGCACCGCATCGCTCAACCATATAGGCTACAGTCCCGAAGGTCAGGAGAGTAACTTCTGCCTTGGGTTCTCCTCCGGGGGTATCACCCCTCATTTTGGCTCCGCAGTCACATACGAACATCACGTTGTGGCGTCTGTCGGTCATATAGCGTCTTACCAGTGTGGTTCCCATCCGGGATGAGGATTTCCAGTCTATATCATGAACCTCATCGCCGGGGGTGTATTCTTTAAGATCCTCAAAGTCCATGCTGCGGCTCTTGTAGATGGATCGGAATTCTCCCTCCAGGATATTGGAGGTCTTGCGCCTGGTATAGAGTGAGACTGCTTTTTTTATCTTTGACAGGTAGTCGTAATCAATTATCATGATTGTAATATATCATAAATCGGCACCCTTTTCTACACTGATATTTCTTAATAACTTAAGGGTGTACGGTATTCATATCCTGCCGGATTCATATGTATCATTACATGCTTGACGTCCGGGTATTTCTCCTCTATCGCATCATGAAGGATGTCAGCGATCTCATGGGCTTTGTTCAGGCTCATGTCGCCGTCAGCATTGATCTCCAGTTCAACATATATCTTTTCGCCGAATTTTCTGGTCCGGCAGAGGTCTACTCCTACATCGTGTTCGTCCTGTCCGGCGCGTTCTATCACGAAGTCCTTAAGATCGCTTTCAAATTTATCATCGCATGATGTATCAAGCATTTTCCCAATGGCATCTTTGAAAATGCCGAATGCTACCCAGAGGATCATAATGCAGATAACGATACCTGCCAGCTGATCCATTATGGGGACACCGTTTCTGGCGCCGATGATACCGATCAGGGCTCCGATGGAGGAAATGGCGTCGGATCTGTGATGCCATGCATCTGCTTTAAACGCGCTTGACTTAAACTTCCTGGCATAATACATTGTATACCAGAACATGGCCTCTTTCACGACGATGGATACAAGGGCTGCAATAACAGCTATGAGGCCCGGCTCTTCCATTTCCAGATAACTGCCGTCAGCAATGGCGCGAATACAATTGATCCCGATGCTCAGGCCGGTAAGAAAGAGGATAGTGCCAAGGATGAGAGATGCAACGCATTCCATTCTTTCATGCCCGTAAGGGTGCTCCCTGTCAGCCTCTTTCTTGGATAATGTGACACCGATAAAGGCCACAACGGTGGCAAAAACGTCTGATAAAGTGTGGACTGCAT
Source organism: Lachnospiraceae bacterium (assembly GCA_017550165.1). GTDB lineage: Bacteria > Bacillota > Clostridia > Lachnospirales > Lachnospiraceae > SIG280. Next base: position 76,524 of record JAFZQH010000017.1, read on the forward strand.
CGGAAACCATGGCAGCTGAATGACCTATGGTTCCTGCTATGATCTTAAATATGGCAAGAAAGACATTGCCTACGACTCCCACACCGGCCATTTTGGCGATAGCTTTTTTTTCTTCGTTCATGTGAACCTCCCGTTAAAAAAACAGACTGCATTTATGTTTGCAGTCTGTTTTAAGGGTATAAAACATCTGCGAAACAATAAGTAACTACTGTCCCGCAGATATATGATAGTCATATATTCGATCCTGCTGTCGCATTCGACCCGGCTAACAGCTCCATCATCCCTCTCGGAGCTACCGCCTGTTCAGTTTGTACTGTAGGTATGAATTGTAATATAAATTGCAATTATCATATGCAGTGCAAGTTGAATGGTACTTAAGTAATATCTTTATAGCATATCGAATTAAAATTGTCAAACAGATCCTATTTCCACATGTTCATGGACCACCACCAGTAGCCTCCGCTCTCAACAACTGCGATGGCACATCTTGTACACACGGGATCCAGGAGGTTCGCCCTGTGTGGAGGAGATTCGATCCACTGGTTGACCGCCTGTCTGGCAGTACCGTTGGGCGCCATGCAGATGTTCTCTCCGTAGCATTGCTGACCGCTGGCAGAATAGTGGCTGAAGTTGGTTACAATCTCTCTGGCCCTTATGCTTGCAACATTGCCGTCACCCCAGGAGAAGGGGGGCAGACCATACTGTGCTCTGTATTCGTTAACCAGAGCAAGGGCATCGGCGCCGGATCCCCCACCGCCTGTGACGGTTGTGGTATTGCTTGCGGTATTATCCTTTTTGCTTTCGTTATTTTTATTGTCTTTGTTGTCTTTGTTGTCTTTGTTGTCGTTATTATTGCTGCTGCTACTGCTACTGGGAGTATTGTCCTTCTTGCTGTCGCTGCTGTTGCTGTTATTGTTATCGGTATTGTTCTGACTGTTGGGCCCCTTCTTCTGTTCGGGGGTTAGAGTCATATTCCTTAAGGTGGCAACCCTCTCCTTGAGACCGCGCCTGTTGGGAGAGGTGGCAACCTTGTTCTCATCCACCCGGGTATTCTTGTACTTGGCTACCATGTCCTCGGCAGACAATACATCGTCGCCTCGAAGCTTTCTGATGCGATTATACTCCTTCAGATAAAGGGAATTATCCATCTTCATGGCTGCAAGGGTCTTGTCTTCATCGTTAAACTTCTCCAGATAGCTCTTGACCAGGGCAGGAACGTTAATGTCGTATTCATCCTCCCTCTCCGCAAAATCATCGGAGCCCTGGTTGATGATAATATTGGGCACATAGATTTCATTAATTATATCAAGATATAATGAATACGATCCTTCTTTTATCTTGAGAGGCAGTGTTTCCTCGCCTACGGTGACTTTATAATCTCCCGGTTTGCTCAAAAGAAAGCCCTTTACCTCGGAATCACCAACCTTGAGCGTAATCTCCTTTACGGCTTTAGCGGCATCATCTTTTGATCCTTCAAAGCTGACGGAAGAGACCTCTTTGTCACATATTAGCGGAGAGTAATATTCAACATCCTTATCCGCGCTGATCTCGGGGATGACATATTTTTCGTTGAATGTATTAAGCTGTCCGCAATCCGTGATATCCGGGTACACGATGCCGGTGGAAGGCGGTGTATTGTTCTCCATGGAGGGCTTGGGGATGGAGAATACGGCAGTCATGGTGTAGGCTGTCCCGAAATCATCCCGGTTATCGATATCCTCCTTTACTTCGGCTACAGAAGATGAAGCCGGGCTCTGGCTGCTGCCTGAAGCACTGCCGCCGCCGCACCCGGCCATGGATAATGCCAGGGCAGCCGCCAGGGCAAATGATGTGATCAATTTAGTCTTTCTCATGTTATTTCTCCTTGAATCTTATACATACGAATAATTAATTATAGTACATAACAGGCTGAATTACTACTGTTTTTTGACACCCTGACAGTATGAATGATAAAATGATATGGAATGAAAATAAAGGAGCGAGCCATGAGATTTATAATACAAAGAGTACAGAAGGCTTCGGTCGCCGTTGACGGAGAGAATATCGGAAAGATAGGAAAGGGATATATGGTGCTTATCGGCGTCTCCGGTGAAGATACCGAGGAAGTCGCCGATAAAATGGTCCGTAAGATGATAAACCTGAGGATCTTTCAGGATGAGAATGACAAGACCAATCTGTCACTGGCAGATGTGGGCGGAGAACTGCTCCTCATATCCCAGTTTACACTGTATGCAGACTGCAGAAAGGGAAACAGGCCTTCTTTTATAAAGGCCGGTTCCCCCGATATGGCAAATAACCTCTACGAGTACATCATTGAAGAATGCAAGAAATCCGTCAGCATAGTTGAACGGGGAGAGTTCGGAGCCGACATGAAGGTCAGCCTGATAAATGACGGCCCCTTTACCGTGGTTCTGGATTCCGCGGAATTATAATCTTATACACTATTCCGAGAGCAAAGGGAATGAGAGCGATATCTGCCGGATATGCGCAAAAAAAGGCGGATATCTGTGGTATAATATCCGTAAAGGAAAGATTGGTGAATAATATGTTATCGGTTATTTTTATTGTTATCGGAAGCATAATAATGATATGCAACATAATAGCTTATATTCGATTCATTCGTACAACCATGGATGTAATGATGTCAGGAAGGAGAGGAGAGCTTCTTTGGCAACGCCTGGGGCTCCTGCTTCTGGTTTTCTTCTTTTTGGGATACCTGGGAGTTGCTTTTTTCGGCCATCCGGACTATCTGACCGCAGGGATACTTTTTTGGGGATCCATCTTTGTTTCCTGTGCATTGCTGCTTATGTATCATCTTGTGGATTCTCTGAAGGATCGAAGCCTTCAGATCACACAGACGCTGATCAGTGTTATCGATGCCAGGGATTCCAACCTTAACGGCCACAGCAGAAATGTCCAAAATCTTTGCATGTGTCTTTACAGGCATCTTCCTTCGGAAATGCGGGATAGTATAAATGCCGTTAATTTTGAATATGCGGCCCTGCTCCATGATGTAGGAAAGCTTGGGGTTCCCGAGAAGATCCTTAACAAAGAAGGAAAGCTCGATGATGAAGAGTGGAAGATAATGCGAGATCATCCGAGGATTGCAATGGATCTGTTAAAGCCACTCCCGTCATTTGAAGATATTAAGGAATGGATATTGTATCATCATGAAAGAATAGACGGAAAGGGGTACTATTCTGTGCCGGGAGATCGCATCCCTCTTGCCGCCAGACTCATAGCTGTATGTGATACATATTCGGCCATTACAATGAAACGATCATACAAACCTGCAAGGACGCATGAAGAAGCATGCGGGATTATCAGAGAAGTGGCGGGGAGCCAACTCGATCCTAACATCGCTGCGGTCTTTCTTTCCATACCGAAAGAAGAACTGGTGGCATGTGCACCGGAGACTGTAGAACTATCAGGCCGTATTTCGCAAAATAAGGCACAAACCGGGATTTGAAAGAGGTGATCATAGTGAATGAATTTAACGAATATGTTCGAGAGGTTTTTTCCGCAGCAGGGGATATCGTCATAAGATCCATGATGGGCGGATATCTTGTATATCTAAATGGTAAGCTGATAGGTGACATTTGCGGTAATGAGCTGTTTTTGAAGAGAACTCCCACATCGGACAGGCTGCTTGCAGATTCCGAACTGCGATATCCCTATGAAGGATCAAAGACTCTGATGCATGTATTTGACAGATTCGAAGATAGGGCACTCCTTCCGGAACTTCTGGAGGGTATGTATGCCGAACTTCCGGAAAAGAAACCCGCGAAAGCAAAATAGGGTATTTATATATGAACGTAATCCCATACATTATCTCAGTTTTAGTGAATATCGTTTATTATATCTTCCTTCGGATCGATCTTTTTACAGACAGTTATCATTTGCCCGGGGTTGAAGGAATGGTAGTGAATCGGCGTAATGCTATTGACAGTCTGTTTCATGCTGATATGAACGGATTGATAAATATCGAGATGCTTTTTATGGTGGTAAGCATTATTTCAAGCGTCATGATGTTATTCGGAATGAGCAGCAGTGCCCTAAGGACCGTTCAGAGAGTAAGCACTATCGCCTCAACGGTAGTGTTTGTCGTAATAATGATAGCCGCCGGTAATGTGCATTTAACGTACTGATTTGGAGTCAATGGGGAGCAAGTTATGGCATCTACAAAGCGTAGGTGCTTTTTTGCTTGTATTATGGTAGAATCAATAGTTGTGACGATGTCACGGCATCTTGAAAGGATTTTTATAAATGATAAGAGTATTGTTTATACTACCGTTTTACTACTTTTGACGAAAGTAAGGATGATCATTGATCATTACTCTCTCCATCAAGAACAAACAACCGGATGCCAAGTTCCTTGGCTCGGGACTGTCTGCGTTTCATCATTTCTATATCGTCTTGTGAACAGGAGATAGCAGATACATATGATTCTTTAAGTACGGGTTTTTCAATTGTAGCTTCATTCATAGTAATCGTCCTCCTCCTATCGTTAAAACTTGTTAAAGACAACCCCAAATCTCTGTAACTTGATCATAGCATCATCAAAAAGCACATTTCAGATAATCCGTACTATTTAACTTAATCTTTGAATTATCTCCTGGCGGAGAATTCGCGAGGTGGTTTTCCGTAATAAGCGCGAAAGGCTTTATAATAATTGCTTGTGTTTGTATAACCGAGCATGGAAGAGATCTCTTCAATGGACAGAGTAGTTCCCTTCAACATGATCAGGGCTCTGTCCATTCTCTTTTCCAGAACGATTTCCGAAAAAGTCTTTCCAAGCTCTTTATGGAGCAGGGAAGAAATATAATTCGGGTGATAAGAAAAATGAGCAGAGATATCCTTAAGGGTAACGGATTCCGGGTGGGAGTTGATATATCCCACAATGCTTTCTGAAAGAGTGGAAGCCTTGATGTCTGATTTTTCAAGCCGATATCTTCTTGCGATATGCATGAACAGGGCGAGAACCATAGGCTTTAAGATAAGCTGGGTATCTTCTTTTTTATCGGCATATTCGATTACCATCATTTCAAGCAGGGAGCGGACTGGCGAAGTCTTTTCAAAGGAAAGATGGATAAATTCATCGGAAAACTTGTCTGTCTGAGGATCGAGAAAGAAGCGGAACATATCGGGATCCTGCGAAAGGGCTGGGAGATATTCACGGAAGAAAGCTTCCTTCTTGATATGCACGCCGATCATAATGATATCATCATCCGTGCTGTCGCCTTTTAAGGCATAACCGGAAAATGGCTGCCCGATATAGCAGTCGCCCTCACGCACGGTGATCAGGTTGTCATATTTTGAACTGAGAGCATTGTAATCCAGATGATAGGCGTAGTCGATAAAGAAAAAGTCCTGCCGGTGGAAGGGTTCGCTTATATGTCTGCCCTTAAAAGCTACGATCATGATATCTTCTTCCGGATCGCCCTGCCACTGGGACATTTTGTCGGGAGTACCGTCTTCGAGTTTGAAATCGCGGAATTCCCAGTTCAGGTGTGACCAGTCATGGCCAAGCTTATTGATCGCAAGGGAAAGAAGTTTGTTCATTGAAATTGCTCCTCGTCTGTCATTTTTATAGATGATACCACATAACATGAGAATTTACCACTATAATCATTAAGATTTAGCGTTACATATTTCCGTGAGACAGGTTATCATAACAATCGAAGGGTGGCAAAAACCGCGGAAGAGCTGCCCGACGAAAGAATAACAACCGAAAACGGAGGTATATACGATGAAGAAATTAGCGAAGAATAAGGTTTTATGTATGCAGCCGGTACCGAAGACCCTCGTTTCCTGCAGGGACAAGGACGGAAAAAACAATGCGCTGGTGGTGGGATTTACCGCAAATGTGAGTCTTGATCCGGCAATGGTAATGGTTGGTATCGTTCCGACAAGATATTCGCATCACATGGTAAAAGAGAGTGGATGCTTCGTCATCAACCTGCCAAAGAAAGGCTATGAAAAGGAATACAACTATCTTGGCTCTGCATCAGGCCGTGACGAGGACAAGTTTGAGAAGATGAACATCCAGTGGAAGGATGCGGAGTATGTCAACGCGCCGATTATGACGGACTGTCCGGTAAGTATTGAATGCAGCGTGATCGAAAGCACTATGCCGGGAACGCACGAACTGTTTATCGGAAAAGTAGAGGCGGTCCATGTGGATGAGGAATATCTGGATGAGAAAGGAAATATCCTCTGGGACAAGATGGATCTCATGTGAATTGAAAGATAGGAGGTGTCCGGTCATGAGGATGCAAACAAAAAAAGCACGCCTGCCGTTCATCCTTGCGTTATGTCTTTGCCTTGTGTTTGCCCTGAGTGCATGTGGAAAGACAACGGATGATCCTGTATCTGAAGACGTTGAGGCCACAGCTGCGTCTCCGGTATCTGGGGAAACAGAAGAATATAAAAGCGTCCTGGTTGTTTACTTTTCCCATACCGGGACAACAAAAGGCGTTTCGGAATACCTGCATGAGTTGGTCGGCGGGGATCTGATAGAAATAGAACCTGTGAATCCTTATCCGGAAGGTTATTCTGACGCACTTGATCCGGCAAAACAGGAGCAGAGGGAAAATGCCAGACCGGAGATTGCTAATGAGATAGAGCATTTCGATTCCTATGAAGTCATTTATCTGGGATATCCGATCTGGTGGGGAACCACGCCTATGATCATTAATACCCTGCTTGAGTCCTATGATTTCTCCGGGAAGACTGTAGTACCTTACGCAACCAGCGGCGGGACGGGCATAGGACAGAGCATCAAGGACATCCGAAGCAAGATATCGGATGCCGATGTAAAGGACGGGCTTCTGGTCAAGAGTAACGATGATATTATTCCCTGGCTTCAGGGGATGGGATTATACGAATGAGAAGAGTATTGCACTATGTGATGATCATATTGTTGATATTCCTGTGCGGAAGTGGACTTTCTTTCAGCCGGACGGAAAGTCTTCTGCATGAATGGAGCGGGATACTGTTGTTTGTCTGTGTTATTGTTCATCTGATATGGAACCGGAAATGGTTCAACGGGATATTCAGGCGAAAGTATAACGCGAACAGAAGCCTTATTACTGCCACAGACATTCTGTTGATCGTTTTGATTCTGATGATAGCCGTAAGTGCGATGGTGATATCGGGATATGTGTTTTCGTTTCTTGATTTGCATGGTGCAGCCTGGGAAAGAAGGATACATTTTGCCGGAACTGCATGGCTGTTCCTGCTGAGTGGAATTCACTTTGGAATGCACATGAAAGCCGGGAAAAGAAATGTTATTTTGTATATCACTGCAGCCGGCGGACTTGCTGCATTTATAGTGTGCAGGTTTTATGAGAGGCTGTTTCTTTTGAACGAATTTGCATTCATTCCATCGGTTCCATCGTGGACAGTATATTTGCTGCATGCTCTAATGTTTGGCACATTTATGTGTATTGGAAGCGAAATAAAACGGCTGGCAACAAAGAAAGGGAAAAAACATGATTAAGGGAGATATCAGAAGGGCATTTACATATCTTGAATCCGGTGCAGTGCTGCTTATTACCACAAATGATGGTACGAACGATAACGTGATGACGATCTCCTGGCAGATGGTTATGGATTTTACGCCTCATATCGCAATTACGACAGGAGGATGGAATGAGTCGTTTGAAATATTATTGAAAACGAAAGAGTGCTGCATCTGTGTTCCGGCTTTTGATATGGTTGAAACGGTTGTGGGTGTTGGTACGGTTCACGGATCAGACTGTGATAAGTTCAATACCTTCGGACTTGACAGGGCAAAGGCGAAGAAGGTGAAAGCACCCGTTATAACGAATTGTCTGGCTGCTATAGAGTGCAAGCTGGAAGATTATATCGAGCAGCATGGAATATTGGTATTCAAAGGAGTACATCTGTGGGAGAACATGGATAAGGAAGAACGCAGAGTGATCCATGCCAATGGTGACGGTACTTTTTACGCGGATGGAGAATTTAGGAATCTGAGAAATGAAATGAGACAGTGGGTTCCGGAGGGTTCGGAACGGCTGTGAAAAAATGGGCGTAGAGTTGTGAAGATGCTGAGAATCACATATTTGTTTCGTATATTGAAAGAAGGTTGATCATGATTAAAACTATAATCAGCGGCTGCAATGGAAGAATGGGACAGACTCTGACAAAGATAATTAATGAACGCGATGATATGAAGGTTACAGCCGGTTTTGCGCGTAAAGCAGTCTCATCAGTTGATTTCCCTGTCTTTTCCTCTCCCGGGGACTGCAATGTGGAAAGTGATGTAGTGATAGATTTTTCAAATCATACAATTATTCCTTCACTGTTGAATTATTGTGTGAAGAACAATACTCCGATCGTGACTGGAACTACAGCCCTGGATGAAAAATGCCAGAGTGCTTTAAACGAAGCAGCTGAAACCATACCTGTATTTCAGTCTGCAAACATGTCCCTTGGCATAAATGCCCTGATGAAGGTTATTAAAGAGATTACGCCGGTTCTCGAAGACGAGTTCAGTGTTGAAATCATTGAGATGCATCATAAAACAAAAGTGGATTCCCCGAGTGGGACAGCCTTGCTGCTGGCAGATACGGTCAGCGAAGCCAGCAAGTCAAAAAGAGAATATATCTATGGCCGTCACAGCAAGCATGACGAATTCAATATGGATGCAATCGGTATTCATGCTGTGCGGGGAGGTACTGTACCGGGGACACATCTTGTACTTTTTTCCGGCCCGGATGAAATGATAGAGTTAAAACACCAGATCATTACGAGAGATGTTTTTGCGTACGGAGCGCTGGCAGCGGCGCAGTTTATCATTAAGCAGAAACCGGGAAGATATACCATGTCGGATCTGCTCGACAGATGATAGAAAGTGGCGGATCGAATCCTGGGAATTGACAGCCGAGCTGGCAGCTCAGCTCCTGACTCCAACAAAAATAACATACCAATCAAAACTGACGGCGTCTCGTGAGTAATCCGCGGCGTCTGTTCGTTCTTACGGATTCATTTCCTGCAGCAAAAGCAGACCATGTGTCCTGATCCATGTGTCTGCTGCTTCCGGCATGTCGCCAAGGATATAATAATTCTTCAGGTCACCAGGATTTTTCTTTACTTTTTTTGTCTTGTTTATTAAGAATCTTTACCTAAAATGGATTCCGCGATATAATAAGTAAAGATATTTGGAGGCAATCGAAATGGTATCATATGAAGGTCTTGAAAAGCTGCTTAAGGAAAGAAGAATAAGAAAGACAGATCTTTCTGCAGCGCTGGGGATGTCCTCACGGACAATCGCGAAGATCGGAAAAGGCGATAAACTGTCCAGGCGAAGTTTACAGAGAATCGCAGATTATCTTGGTGTGGAGCCGGATTATCTGATGAGAGAGGTATCAGATAACAGAATACTCCAGCTGCTTCGGGAAGAGAAGGAGATGAAGCTCTCCGGCGGTTTGTATCATGAGCTGCAGGTCAGGATGACATATAATTCAAACCATCTCGAAGGAAGCAGGCTTTCTGAGGATCAGACAAGACAGATCTTTGAAACAAATACGCTTGATGCAGGAGATGGCATTCCGGTTGATGATGTTCTGGAGACGGTTCATCATTTCCGGGCGGTCGATTATGTGATCGATATTGCTGAGGATGAACTGACAGAAGATATCATTAAGCAGCTGCATTATATACTGAAGCATGATACAAAGGATTCAACCCTTGGATGGTTTGCTGTCGGGGATTATAAGAAACGTGCAAATGTTGTCGGGGGCAGAGAAACATCAAAGCCATCAGAAGTGCGTCAGCACATGAAAACTCTTCTTGAAGAATACAATGCCAGGGTGAAAGTAACTGTAGAAGATATCATATCATTACATGCCGAATTTGAATATATCCATCCGTTCCAGGATGGGAACGGAAGAGTTGGTCGGTTAATAGCATTAAAAGAATGTCTGCGCCACAATATAATCCCTTTCATTATTGAAGATGCAAAAAAGAATTACTATTACAGAGGTCTGTCCGAATGGAGAAATGAAAAGGGCTGGCTCATTGATACCTGTCTTGATGGGCAGGATATGTTTGTCAAGCTGCTGGATATGCTGGAAATACCACATTGACAGGATTTGAATACAATATGAGAGGAACATATATCTGAACTTGCAGAATGCGTTAGGAGATGATCAGATATGGAAATGACGATAAAAGAGGCAATGCACGAACGTCATATGGCGGGAACTGGCCGGGCGTAACCGTGGAGAAAAAAGAAGGCAAATTGAAAAAGCATGTGCTTTTGGCAAGGAAGCTTGTAAACAATATTACAAAACACAAAATGTTCGTCTGCCTGATTTGTTGTTTGTTATCAGTTTATCATCGTATATAAAAATACGGAGGAGAGACTCACAGAGGAAGAGTATAAAAAATGGTTTTAATGCTTGACAAAACCAACTTTGAAAAAGTGTATTTTTACGAGAAAATATCGTTGAAAAAATGTAAAAAATGGAGTAATATCTATTGAAAAAGTGTTCTGATTGATGATTTCATTTATGTACTCTGTTATGATCGGAGGTTGCCATGATACACCGCAAAGCAGAAAAGAGAATTCGTGAATGGATATCTGATTCAGGTAAAGCGCTTCTTGTAAGCGGCGCCAGACAGGTGGGGAAGACCTTTTCAATCCGAAGATGTCTGGAAGAGATGAATTGCAATTATCTTGAGGTAAACCTGATCGAACAGCCGGAGCTTGTCCCGGTAATGGAGAAATCATTATCCGTCGATGATCTTATCATCAATTTGTCGGCGGCAGCGGACTATTCCTTTGTCAGGGGCGAAACGATCCTGTTTATTGATGAAATACAGGAAGTCAGTGATCTGGCAACAAGGATTAAATTCTGGGTCGATGAGGGAAGCTTCCGATATGTACTCAGCGGATCTCTTCTCGGGATAGAATTAAAGAATCTGAGATCCGCGCCGGTAGGATACCTTGAAGAAATGGAAATGTTTCCTCTTGACTTTGAAGAGTTTCTTGAGGCTTCCGGTGTTACACGCGATGTGACAGATCATCTCAGAAACAGTTTTAATGAGTTAAAGCCTGTGGGGGAATTGATACACGAAAAAATCATGCAGCATTTTCGCCGCTATCTCGTAGTCGGAGGGATGCCTGATGCCGTCCGGGAATATATTGAATCCGGAAATATATCGAAAGTCACAACGATTCAAAAAAACATCATAGAAATGTATAAACTGGATTTCACAAAATATGAAGCGGCGGATAAAAAGCTTATGATCATATCGATCTATGATACGATGCCGTCACAGCTTCTTAAGCAAAACAGACGGTTCAATTATTCGGATATCAGGAAGGGACTGCGGTTTCAGAGAGTGGAGAGTAGCTTTCTGTGGCTTGTATCGGCGGGTGTAGCGATCGCAACGTATAATGCTGCGGAGCCAAGAGTATCCTTGAGACAGAACAGGAAAAGCAGCTTGCTGAAATTGTATTCCTCAGATGTGGGGCTGCTGACTTCGCAGTATAGTAATGCTCTGAGAACCAAAATCCTTTTGGGCGATGACAAAGTAAACCTTGGCGGAATCTATGAAAATGCGGTTGCACAGGAACTGCATGCCCATGGATTAGATACATAC
>JAFZQH010000018.1 GCA_017550165.1 Lachnospiraceae bacterium
AATCAAAGACCTGTGGAATTAAATCTTACACCCTTAGATTTCAGAGGTCCCTTTGGCATACCCCAAAAATGAAAATCATGTGAAAAATATGAGTAAATTCTACCACAGCATCCGGTTTTCTTCTACACAACTTTTAAAAAACTGAATTTTTAACGGGGGTGTGGAATTTAATCATGCACACGGAATTTACTTTTTCAATTCAGCCTGTAACTTATTGAAGTTATGTTTACAATATGGTAATTTTAGAATCAAGGAGAATACATATGGCTAATCTATTTAGGGAAAAAAGCATGGAGAGAGTTTCTTCTCCCGAGAAACTGAATGACTACATCAAGGTGACCACACCATCGGTATGGCTGGTTCTTACCATTGCCGTTCTTCTTTTGGTGGGAGCGCTTGTGTGGGGAGTGTTCGGCACGGTGGATCTTAAGAATGCCCAGGGGAATGTGGAAAGTGACCATCCCATCTCCTTCATTATCAATTGATCTGCTGATCATCATTCTTACGGGGACGGACGGAACAGGCCATGGCAGATAAAACAATAAAAAAACCTGTTACCGGCGGCGTAGCAAAAGTGCCTGTCGTTATGCAAATGGAGGCGCTTGAGTGCGGTGCAGCCGCTCTATGCATGGTTTTAGCTTACTATAACAAATGGATACCACTTGAACAGGTCCGTGCTGACTGCGGAGTCAGCAGGGACGGTTCCAATGCGCTTAATGTCATGAAGGCCGCCCGCAGCTACGGGCTTATTGCCTCCGGCGGAAGATGCGAGCCGGAAGGGCTTAAAAAAGAAGGAAAATTCCCCTGCATAGTCCACTGGGAGTTTGATCATTTCGTAGTAGTATGCGGTTTCAAGGGTGACAAGGTATATATCAACGATCCCGCAAAGGGGAATTATACCGTGACTGCAGAGCGCTTTGATGAGGCCTTCACCGGCATCGTCCTTCTTATGGAGCCCGGTGAGGACTTTGTGCCCGGAGGCAAGCCCAAATCAGTTCTTGCCTTCGCAGCCCAACGTCTTCAGTCCGCCAAAGGAGCCATTGCCTTTGTATCAATAACGACGATCATTTCAACTCTGGCCGGCATTATATCTACCGGATTCTCCAGGGTTTATCTGGATTATATGCTTTCCGGGGATAATCCTCATTTTATCCTGCCCTTCTTTATCGGGCTGGCAACTCTTACAGCGGTCAGGCTTGTATCTGCCTGGGTTTCAGCCATTTATTCATTGAGATTTAACGGGAAAATGGCTGTAGTGGGTTCCTCTACCTTTATGTGGAAGCTCATGAAGCTCCCCATGGAATTCTTTTCCCAGCGAATGGCCGGTGATATCCAGAACAGAAAGGCTTCCAATACGTCAATAGCAGGTGATATAGTCAATACGCTTTCGCCTCTTGTCCTCAACACCTTTTCCATGATCTTTTATCTGGTAGTCATGATCAGGTATTCCCTCATCCTGACACTGGTGGGTCTTCTGGGTGTATTTGTTGATCTGGGGCTTTCCAGAGTTATCAGCAACAAGAGGGTCAATATAACCCGTGTATCCATGAGGGATCAGGGTAAGCTTGCCTCCGCCACCGTCAGCGGCATCGATATGATCGAGACCATCAAATCCAGCGGGGCTGAAAGCGGCTACTTTGAGAGATGGGCCGGTTTCCAGGCCTCCGTTAACACCCAGAATGTCCGGTATCTGAAGCTGAACCATTATCTCGGCATGATCCCGGATGCCGTATCTTCCCTCCTTAGTGTAGTTATCCTGATACTGGGAGTATGGCTTACCATGAAGGGACACTTCACCGTAGGTATGATCATGGGCTTCCAGGGCTTCCTGAGTGCCTTTACCGGGCCTGCAGGACAGCTTATCTCGGCAGGACAGACCCTGATGGAACTTCGCACCAATATGGAGCGTGTGGAAGACGTCATGAAGTACCCGGATTCCGAGATATTCTTGAAGGATAATCCCGTTGAAAGGTACGAAAAACTGTCGGGTGCCCTGTCAGTCAGGAACATGACCTTCGGTTATTCGAAACTGAATGAACCCCTGATAAAAGATTTTTCCATGGAACTTAAACCCGGACAACAGGTGGCTCTGGTAGGGACCACCGGCTGTGGCAAGAGCACCATAGCCAAGCTCCTCTCGGGACTTTACCAGCCCTGGTCAGGGCAGATCACCTATGACGGCATCCCTCTCCCCGACATCAACAGGAGCATCTTTACCGGCTCTGTTTCGGTGGTGGATCAGGATATTACCCTTTTCGAAGGAACTATAGCCGATAACATCAAGATGTGGGACAATTCCATCGAGGATTATGAAATGCTCATGTCCGCCAGGGATGCACAGATCCATGAAGACATCATGCAGCGTGAAGGCGGTTATCAATACAGGATATCTGAGGGGGGCAACGATTTTTCCGGCGGCCAGAGGCAACGCCTTGAGATTGCCAGGATCCTGGCCCAGGATCCTTCGGTGATCATTATGGATGAAGCCACCAGTGCATTGGATGCCCGTACGGAGTACGATGTGGTCAACTCCATCCGACACCGCAATATCACCTGCATAGTGATCGCCCACCGCCTGTCTACCATCCGGGACTGTGATGAGATCATAGTCCTTGATAACGGGGAAGTGGTGGAGAGAGGAACCCACGATGAACTTATGGCCAAGGGCGGAAAATATAAAGAACTTGTAACAAATGAGTAAGGAAAACGACGCATGAGCTGGTTTGACGAACAGATCCGCGAACGGGAACTCGAAGATCAGGAGGCATTTACAGAAACCTTCCGACAGATGGCTGGTTCCGTAACCGGTAAGAGAATAGAACTTAATACGAGCCGTACTTACAAGCTCACAGAAGATGCTGTGGATGAGATCCTGGAATACTACCACGTTAAATCTCGTGAAGTGCCGGACGACTTAACTGAGATGGATGAGATCCTGGAATATCTCCTCAGGCCTCACAATATCATGAAACGTACCGTTAAGCTGGAAAAGGGGTGGTATAGGGATGCGGTGGGTGCCATGCTGGGAACCAGAAAAGATGACCACAGCACCGTTGCTCTACTACCCTCCGGACTCAGCGGATACCGTTTCTACGACAGAAAGGCGGGACGCTACGTACATATCAACCGGTCTAACGCCGATCTTATCGAGCCTGATGCCCTGGCTTTCTATAAACCCTTCCCGCTGGATAAGATGAACCTGGGCAGTATCATTAATTTTATGATCCGGCAGATTTCCCTTTCAGACGCGATCTGCCTTGTGCTTGTGATGGCAGCCACTACCCTGGTAGGTATGCTTCTTCCCAGGCTTAACTCCATGCTCTTTTCGGATGTGCTGGATTCAAAAAGTCTTCAGGTTCTTCTGGCTATGGGTGTGTTTTTCGCCTGCGTCACGCTCTCCCGGCTGCTTCTGGAGATAGTTAATTCATTTGCCACTGCCAGGATCACCACTAAGGTTAACATAGCCACGGAGGCCGCGACCATGATGCGGGTTCTCTCACTTCCTGCTGAGTTTTTCAAGGGATTTAGCCCGGGTGAACTGGCCAGCCGGGTAGGTTTTATGAGTACCATTGATACCCAGCTGGTAAACATGGTGACTACGACCGGATTTGCCGCCATGTTCTCCATAGTGTATGTCGCACAGATCTTCTTATATGCTCCGGCTCTTGTGGTCCCCGCCATATCCATTATCCTTTTGTCCGTGGCGGTATCCGTTGCGACCATGCTGCTTCAGGTAAGGATTTCAAAAAAACAGCTGCTGCTGCAGTCCAAGGAGAACGGTATCAGCTATTCCATGATCTCGGGAATGCAAAAGATCAGACTTGCGGGAGCAGAGAAGAGAATGTTTTCCCGCTGGGGAGAAACATATTCAAAAAGCGCGGCCCTGGCATACAACCCGCCCCTGCTCCTTAAGATAAGCGGAGTTTTAAGCACGGCCATCTCCCTTATAGGAACCATGGTCATTTACTTTACCGCCATGGAAAGCCATGTTTCGGTAGCTGAATACTATGCCTTCAATACCGCCTTCGGCATGATCAGCGGTGCCGTTATGTCCCTTGCGGGAGTTGTGGGTTCCGCCGCACAGTTAAAGCCGGTTCTTGAGCTGGTCAAGCCTCTGATGGATACAAAGCCTGAGATTGACGGGGATAAGATGGTGATAACCGGGCTAAGCGGTGGGATCGAGCTTAATAATGTTACATTCAGATATACTGAGGAAATGCCTGCAGTTCTTGATGACTTAAGCCTTAAGATCAATCCCGGTGAATACGTTGCCGTGGTTGGAAAAACAGGCTGCGGCAAAAGCACCCTTCTTCGCATACTGTTGGGATTTGAAAAGCCCCAAAGAGGGGCGGTATATTACGACGGACACAATCTGAAGACAGTGGATCCCAAGTCCCTGCGCAGGTGTATAGGTACTGTAATGCAGAACAGTAAGGTATTCATGGGAGATATTTTTTCGAATATAGTGATCTCAGCTCCCTGGTTAAGCCTTGATGATGCATGGGAAGCAGCCGAGATAGCCGGTCTGGCTGATGATATAAGAAAAATGCCAATGGGAATGTATACGACCATCACCGAGGGTCAGGGAGGCATATCCGGCGGGCAGCGCCAGAGACTTATGATAGCCAGAGCAGTGGCCCCGAAGCCCAACATCCTTATGTTTGATGAGGCAACCTCCGCCCTGGATAATATTACCCAGAAGCATGTGTCAGAGGCCCTTGACAGGATGCACTGTACCCGCCTTGTTATAGCCCACCGTCTTTCAACCATCAAAAACTGCGACCGGATCCTGGTTCTGGATCAGGGCCATATAATTGAAGAAGGCAGCTATGAAGAATTGATCGCCCGTAATGGTTTCTTTGCAGAACTGGTAGAGAGACAGCGCCTTGATAAATAAGGCTGACTGTCTCTCCCATAATTTTTATTATTTCTTATTGTTCCTGCATGTTGGCCAGCTTCTTGGCCTGGTCTGCTGCAATGCAGGCGTCTATTATTTCCTGGATATCTCCGTTCATTATCTTATCCAGCTTGTAGAGGGTAAGTCCTATACGATGGTCTGTTACACGGCCCTGAGGGAAATTATAAGTCCTTATTTTCTCTGACCGGTCCCCCGTACCTATCTGGCTTCTTCTTGCCTCAGCCTCCGCATCATGCTGCTTCTGGCACTCCATATCATAAAGCTTTGCACGAAGCAGGGCAAATGCCTTGTCCTTATTCTGAAGCTGTGACTTCTCTGTCTGACTGTAGATCACAATGCCTGTAGGATAGTGGGTCAGACGTACTGCGGAATCCGTGGTATTGACGCACTGACCTCCGTTGCCGGAGGCTCTCATGACATCAATACGTATATCCTTTTCATCGATCTGGATATCCACATCCTCAGCTTCCGGGATAACGGCCACCGTACATGTGGATGTATGGATACGTCCTCCGCTCTCGGTCTCGGGAACCCGCTGTACACGATGAACGCCGGATTCGTATTTCATAACGGAATACGCTCCTGCCCCGTTGATCATAAATGTCACGTTCTTCATGCCGCCTATACCGATCTCTTCACACTCCACTAACTCGGTCTTCCATCTGCGGGATTCTGCGTAATGGATATACATTCTGTATATCTCTGCCGCAAAGAGAGCCGCCTCATCTCCGCCGGCACCGGCGCGGATCTCCACGATAACGTTCTTATCATCATTGGGGTCCTTGGGAAGAAGAAGTATCTTAAGCTTCTGCTCCAGCTCTTCAGCCCTTGCCTTGGCGTCATTGAGTTCTTCCTTGGCAAGCTCCTTCATTTCCTCATCTGACTCTTCATCCAGGATAGCCAAACTGTCCTCTATATCCTGCTTACTCTTCTTGTACTCGTTATAGGCCTCAACTATGGGTGTCAGCTCGGCCTGATCCTTCATAAGCTTCCTGAAACGGTTCTGATCGTCTGCCACCCCGGGCTCATTTAAAGTGTTCATGATCTCCTGATATCTCACCAGAAGGTCTTCAAGTTTATCAAACATTTTATCTCCTTCCCCAGATGACTCTGTCCAGGCCCGCCAGGTCCTTAACTATACAGACATCCTTAAATCCTGCTTTACCCATGATCATCTCTACATCCTTACCCTGATCGTAACCGATCTCATAAAACAACAAACCATTATTTTTTAAATGCTTCAGGGAGTCTTTCGTGATCTCCCGATAGAATCTGAGGCCATCCTCATCTCCGTCCAGGGCCCTTCTCGGTTCATGGTCCCTGACAGTATCATCCAGCTCTTCGATCTCAGCGGTCCTTATATAGGGTGGATTTGAAACGATAATATCAAATACTCCCGTCATATTTTCAAAAAGGTCGGCCTGAAAAAACATAATATCGGCACCATTAGCCTCTGCGTTCTTCTTCGCCACATGAACTGCCTCTTCGGAGATGTCCGATGCATACACATTCAGGCCACATCCCTTTTTCCTGCCAAGTACCGAAAGGCTTACCGCAATACAACCGGACCCGGTGCACATATCCAGTATATCAACCTCTCCCGATGCCGGAAGATGAGAGAGAACAGTCTCCACCAGCACTTCCGTATCGAATCTCGGGATAAGCACATCACCGTTAACTTGGAAGTCCAGTCCCATAAAGCAGGCATGACCCGTAATATACTGTACAGGGACGCCTTCGGATCTGCGGCTTACAAGGGACATGTATTCCCCTTCCGTCTCTCCGGATGCCTCTTCAGACTGTCTCAAAAGATAGGCTGACCGGTCAAGACCCGCAGCATGTTCGAAAAGAATAAAGGCATCTGTCTCCCACTCAGAGACTCCTGCCTCTTTAAGCGCTTTCCTGCCCTTCTCCTGCAACTCCCAATATCTCATCACTGCCCCTCATCTCTGATTCCTCCGGTTCCTCCGGAAACTCCATCCCGAAGTTCTCCCTAAGGTATTCCTTCCAGTCAAACACAGCCTCTACCGAAGCTATACCCACCTCGATCATCTCATCTTCCGGCTCCCTTGTAGTAAGGTTCTGAAGCCACATTCCCGGAGCACTGATGATATTGACGAAGACGTTGTCGTGACGGCCGGCAAACCGCAGGAACTCATAGGACACCCCGGCGATAAGGGGGATCAGGAGGATCCGAAGGCCCAGCCGCAAAAGGGGTGATTCCGTATATATAAACATAAAGAACAGTATGCTTATCACCATTACAATAAGGAGAAAGCTTGTCCCGCAGCGCTTATGCTGCCTGGAGCTCTTTCTTACATTTTCAACATTAAGCTCCATACCATGCTCAATGCAGTTGATGCATTTGTGCTCTGCGCCATGATACATGAAGAGTCGCCTGATCTCTTCCATAAGGGAAATAAGCTTGATATAGATCACAAATATGGACACCCTTATGACGCCTTCCAGAAATGCGATGATATAATGGTTGTCTGTCAGTCTTTTAAACAGCATGGAAAGGAGGAAAGGCACCACCATAAATATGCCCACGGCCAGGATAACCGATATAGCGGTGGTCACACCCAGTATTACCTTCTCCGCCTTCTCACCGAATACACGGTCTAAGAACTTCTCAAAGCGTCCCGGCTCTTCTTCGATATCACCCATATACATCTCCGAAGAGAAGTTGATACTGGTCATTCCCAATACCAGGGAATCCACGAAATTGTATATTCCTCTTATGATGGGTATCTTATTGACGGTCTTGGCAAAACTGCTGCCATGTACGTCATTCTTTACCTCTATGGTCTTGTCCTGCTTCCTGACCGCCACGGCGTATTTGTCATCATTTTTCATCATTACGCCTTCAAGAACAGCCTGTCCGCCTATACCTGAGTACTTCATGCTTAATTGCTCCACTAAAAAACAAAACAGGCTGAGATCAACCAAATCTCAACCCATTCAATAGTTATCAGCTGTTATTTCTCAATACCATACTTCTTATTGAACTTATCTATACGTCCACGAGCTGCGATTGATTTCTGCTGTCCTGTATAGAAAGAATGACACTTACTGCAAATCTCCACGTGGATATTCTCCTTGGTAGAGCCTGTAACGAAAGTGTTACCGCAGTTGCATGTTACAGTTGCCTGATAATAATTGGGATGTATTCCTTCTCTCATTTCTATCACCTCACTATGAAAACTTATATATTTGCTTTATCACTCCCAATATCCTCCATCCGGATATTATAAGTGATAATTGATTATCCTCAAACAGCTTTGATATTGTATCACATGTATCATATGAGTGCAAGTTTTATTTTTATTGATTGAAATAAAATGAAATTATATAATATCTACAGCATTGATCAAGCTAAAGGACCTAATCTTATGATAAATGAACTGTGGCACGGACGAAGGTACTATTCCCTTGGAAGCTATATAAGAAATACCTTCGGTGAGAAGCTTTATAAGATCCCCCTATCCGCCGTATCCACCTGTCCCAACAGAGACGGCAGGGCAGGGTACGGGGGGTGTATCTTCTGCAGCGGTAAAGGCTCCGGAGATTATGCCGGCGATATCAATCTGCCGGTCAAAAACCAGATCGAGCAGGGGAAATCTCTGGTAGGAGACGGTTTCAGCGGCGGAAGATATATCGCATATTTTCAAAGCTTTACATCCACCTACGCTCCGACGGATTATTTAAGAAGCCTCTTTTCCGAGGCCATTAACCATCCTGAGGTGGCCCTTCTCTCCATCGCCACAAGGCCTGACTGCCTGGAGCCGGATAAGCTTGACCTTCTGTCAGAACTTAACCGGATCAAGCCCCTGTGGGTCGAACTGGGCTTGCAGACTTCCAAAGAAGAAACCATAAGCCTCATCAACCGATGCTACGAAAATGATGTCTATGAACGGGCTGTGGAAGACCTGAATTCACGGGGTATCGATACCATAACCCATCTTATCCTGGGTCTGCCCGGAGAGACCGAAGAAGACATGATCTCATCCCTTAGATTTGCCGCAGACTGCGGGACAAAAGGGGTTAAGCTTCAGCTCCTCCACGTCCTTAAGGATACCCCTCTTCAAAAGATGTATGACGAAGGAGACCTGTATGTCCTTTCCGAAGAAGAATATGTCAGGATCGTATGCCACTGCTTAGAACAGCTTCCCCCGGATATGGTCATCCACCGGCTCACGGGAGACGGGCCTAAGGACATCCTTGTGGCCCCTGAATGGAGTACTCACAAACGAAATGTCCTTAACCACATCCATCATTACCTTAAGGAGCATAACACATGGCAGGGAAAACTCCATAGATAAAGGAGGCAGATCCGTCTGCCTCCTTCAACATGCTGTTTACAGTCTTATCTTCTTGATGGTCTGAACGAACTCATCATTATTCCTGGTCCGTACAAAGTGGCGCAGGATAGTGTCCACCGCATCATCCGCCTTCATACCGTTAATGGCTCTTCTCATATAATATACGGCTTCCTGTTCCTCCTGGGACATAAGAAGGTCTTCCCTTCTGGTACCGGACTTGGTGATATCAAGAGCCGGGAATATTCTCTTCTCTGACAGTTTTCTGTCAAGAACAAGTTCCATATTACCTGTTCCCTTGAACTCCTCGTATACCACGTCATCCATCTTGCTTCCCGTATCCACAAGCGCTGTGGCAAGGATAGTCAGGCTGCCGCCTTCCCGCATGTTCCTTGCTGCACCGAAGAACTTCTTTGGCATATGAAGGGCTGCCGGGTCAAGACCGCCGGAAAGCGTACGTCCGCTGGCAGTGATGGTCATATTGTATGCCCTGGCAAGTCGCGTGATACTGTCTAAGAGGATCATAACATCCTTACCATGTTCAACAAGTCTTTTAGCACGTTCGATGACCATCTCCGACACACGCTTGTGGTGCTCCGGAAGCTCATCAAATGTGGAATAGATAACCTCTACATTCCTGCCCTCTATACATTCCTTGATATCCGTAACCTCTTCGGGTCGCTCATCTATGAGAAGTATGATGAGATGCATCTCCGGCCTGGTCCGGCTCACAACCTTGGCAACCTCTTTAAGAAGTGTGGTCTTACCTGCCTTTGGCGGAGAAACGATCATACCACGCTGGCCTTTGCCCACGGGGGATACAAGGTCCACGATCCTCATAGCCACACTGGCTCCGGGAACAGCCAGATGTATCCTCTCATCAGGGAAAATGGGTGTAAGGTTTTCAAAATTAGGCCGTCTCTGAACAACCGCCGGATCAAATCCGTTGATATTTTTAACATAAAGCAGGGCAGAGAACTTCTCCGACTGGGTCTTGATCTTGGTATTACCGCAGATGATATCTCCGGTCTTCAGATTGAACTTCCTGATCTGAGACGGGGACACGTATACATCATTCTCTCCGGGAAGATAATTGGCACACCTGATAAATCCATACCCATCAGGCATAACCTCCAGGATGCCGTTAGCCTCAATCCCGCTGTCAAGGTCGGGTTTTGCCCCTTCTTCTCCTGCAGGGTTATCCTCTTCAGACTCCACCTTCTTCACAGGTTTTTCTTCTTCTGCTTTCTTAGCCGGCTTATCACCGGATGCCTTCTTGACCACCGGTTTCTCTGTGGCTTCCGCTTTTTTGGCAGCCTCCTGCTTATCGATCTCATCCTGAGCCAGCATGGCTTCAACGACCTGACTCTTCTTCATTGCGGATACGCCTTTGATACCGCGTGATTTAGCAAGATCTTTTAAAACAGCAGCAGAAAGGCTTTCATATTTTTCTCTCATGCACTCCTCCGTATTCAATAAATGCAAATGATCTCAATGGGATAATCTTCTGAACAGACAGAATCGGCACTGCCGAATTAACTTTCTAATCCTAAATATAACCTATTAAGGATATATGTGCAAGAACAATTTTAAGAAAGTGATAAAAGATTGCGCATCACGGCTTCATAGATCGTCTGGCTTTTTTCCTTGAAATTACGACATACCATCTCCGCTTCGGCCTTATCATCAACATTTACCGTGAGATCAAATACGATCCGGTCCTTTTCCCTTATCTTCATATTGACATCATATCCCACGTCGCTGGTCTTGTAATACTCTGTCAGGATCGAGGCGCTGTTGATGATGGAGACACTGTTGCTCCCCATGTATTCATTGATATCGGAAATGATGGCATCGCTGATCTTATCCTTAAAGAAACGCAGGGTCTCATCCCCGCTTTCAGTCATATGATAGAAATGACCGCTTTTTTTCTCATCAACACGGATAAGCCCGGACTCTATAAGCTCGGAAATAGACTGCTGCAAAGTAATATAATCCGTATAATCCTTCTCAAGCACAAACTCAGATATGGCCCCGTTTGTAATAGGGGCCTCACTGTTTTTAACCATATATAATACTATAAGCTTATACAGCATAAGATCTTCATTCATTACTATCCTGTCCTTCCGGTAATATACATCTCTCCAGAGCCGCATACAATTGTGCAGCTTCAACAGGCTTGCTTAAATGTGCATTAAGCCCCGACTGCATGCTGCGCTGGACATCCTCTTCAAATGCATTGGCTGTAAGAGCGATAATGGGAATGGAAGCAGAATCCGCTCTTCCGGCCTCACGGATCTTCTTAGTCGCTTCAAGCCCATCCATCTCCGGCATTCGCATATCCATAAGGATGGCGTCATAATAACCCTCCTCATGATCGTTATACATGTCCACTGCAATGTGTCCGTTTGCAGCCACATCAACCTCCACCTCCCTCATTCCCAGCACCATGACCATGATCTCCGCATTGATCTCCACATCTTCTGCCAGAAGAATATGTCTGCCTTTGAGATCGACCATCGATTGGGGTGCTTCCCCAGCCGGAGCATCAATACCGGAGGGCTCCACAGCTTCTCCCAGGGTAACGGTTACCCGGAATGTGGAACCCTTGCCCTTTCTGCTCTTAACCTCTATATTACCGTTCATCATCTCAACGATGCTTTTGGTAATGGCCATTCCAAGCCCCGTACTGCCATACCTGCTTGTATGGGAATCATCTTCCTGACTGAAAGCATCAAATATGTGGTTGACATATTTTCTGCTCATGCCTATACCGGTGTCGCTTATGGTGAAATGCAGGGTAGCCATTCCGTCAAAACGGAGTCCTTCCTTAATATCAAGGCTGACATTACCCCCCTCGGGAGTGAATTTCACGGCATTACCCATTATATTGATGAGGGCCTGCTTAAGCTTCATGGCATCGCCCACATAGTACTCGTCTATCTTCCCCTCTGTGGTGTAGGTATAGTTAAGGCCCTTATCGCTGCATTGTCCTGAAATGATGGTATTGACCTGCTCTATGCTCTCCCTGAAGCAGAAGGGCTCGTTTTTGACCGCCATCTTGCCTGATTCGATGCGGGACATATCAAGTATATCATTGATTATATTCAGCAAATGACGGGCCGATGAATTGATCTTCTCCAGATGGTCCCTGGTGGTTTCAGAAAGATCCGGATCGTTTAATGCGATATTATCAAGACCGATAATGGCGTTCATGGGGGTGCGGATCTCATGGCTCATATTGGAAAGGAATGCCGTCTTAGCCTTACTGGCTCCCTCGGCCACCGCAAGGGCCTCCCGCAGGGCCAGGCTTTTTTCCTCCGCTTCCTTCTCAGCGGCTTCCAGGTTCAGGGCATAATTACGGAAATCTTCGCCCATCTTGCCGATCTCATTGGACAGAGCTTCCACTTCGTTATGTGTGTGGATCTCCGGCACATCCAGCACCAGTTCATCAGGAGACACCTGAAGGTGGCTTATGCCGGCGAATTTGGACACAGCCTCCTCAAGATGTGTGATCGGGTACGACACGTTAACCTCTATCCAGCTGATGAAGAGAACCGTAAATACCGTGCCTAAGAATGCGGTAAAAAGAATGGACGACATTACCTGATCATTCAGTTTCGAGTATATCTCATCCACATTTACATCGATGCACAGGGCTGCCACATTATTCCCCCGGGAATCTCTCAATGGGAGAAGACCTGTATACTCATTGCCCCACTCCGTATCGTCCTCAAAGAAAGAGATATTCTCACGGTTGTATGCTTTGATATACTTCTCGGCGATCTCGGGAGAATATGAGTCCCCGGTGAGCATGTTAAGACGGACGGTTGATTGTCCGCCATTGACCTCGTATTCATACTTGCTGTTGCCCGCGATAACGTTCTTCACATTATCAACAGGATCCGTATTAAGCGGAACTATGATATATATCCAGTCCAGCCTGACACCGTCCTTGACGCCGTCAAGGAAGAACTGAAGTTCCTTGAACTTCTCTGACTCGTTGCCCGTGCGGATACACTCCTCAAGATCATCCACATCTATCCTTCCGGATGTATAGAGGAGCAGATTGGAAACGTAATCCTCATAATGGTTGTATAAAGTCTTTCTGTAACTGGAATAATTGATCACGCCAAGCCCGAAGCAAAGGATCAGTACAAAAATGACACAACCTGTTGTAATGCCCTTTCTTAATGGCCTCCTGATGTTTCTGTTCATAAATTGCCGCCCTCAATAGTGAAACCCTTCTACAGCATTATACATCTTTTATTGACACAAAAAAACCCCGAAATTATAATGTTATTGTATGCAGTAAGAGGCAGTTATCAACTTTTACAATATTTTTTCTGGGGGTAAGCGTATGTATTCTGATAACAGGATTTATGTAGGAAGATCAGGGGAAGAGAAGGTATATATCTACCCGAAGATGGCCAACCGCCACGGGCTTATAGCAGGTGCCACCGGAACAGGTAAGACCATTACGTTGAAGGTTCTGGCAGAGTCTTTCAGCGACTGCGGCGTACCCGTATTCTTTTCCGACGTTAAAGGCGACCTGGCAGCAATGTGTAATACAGGCTCCATGAATGAGTCCCTTCAGCAGAGAATAGATGCTCTGGGTCTCTTGGCTGACGGCTTTGATTTCAAGTCATACCCCACCACCTTCTGGGACGTATACGGAGAGAGCGGCCTTCCCTTACGGACCACCATTTCCGAGATGGGTCCCCTTCTTTTGGGAAGGATAATGGGATTAAATGATACCCAGACCGACGTTCTGACTATAGTGTTCAAGATAGCAGATGAGGAAGAGCTTCTCCTCATTGATATCAAGGATCTGCGCTCCATGCTCCAGTTCGTATCGGAGAATGCTGACGAATATTCCATGAAGTACGGCAATATCGCCAAGCAATCCGTTGCGGCCATCATAAGAAGCCTTACGGCCATTGAAGCAGAGGGCGGAGAACTGTTTTTCGGAGAGCCTGCTCTGGATATAAGAGACTGGCTTCGTACGGATAATAACGGCAAGGGTATCATTCAGGTGCTGGACTGCCGTAATCTTATCAATCACCCTGTAATGTACGCAACATTCCTTCTCTGGATGATGTCGGAGCTCTTCGAGACCCTGCCGGAAGCGGGAGATCTGGATAAACCCAAGATGGTATTCTTTTTTGACGAGGCTCATCTTCTCTTTGATGATGCACCCAAGTCACTTAAACAGAAGATAGAACAGGTGGTTAAGCTTATTCGTTCCAAGGGTGTGGGCATTTACTTCGTAACCCAGACACCTTCAGATGTTCCGGACGGTGTGCTTTCACAGTTGGGTAACAAGGTTCAGCATGCACTCCGTGCTTATACTCCCGCCGAACAGAAGGCTGTCAGGGCTGCAGCCCAGTCATACCGTGCCAATCCGGAGTTTGATACATACCAGACCCTCCTGGAGCTGGGTATAGGCGAAGCTCTTGTATCCGTTCTTGACGAGGGAGGTATTCCCACCACCGTCAAAAGATGCACCATTCTCCCGCCCCAAAGCCAGATGGGGGCACTGGATGAAAGCACAAGACAGCGCCAGATCAATAACAGTGACCTTTACAGCAAATATGCCGAGAGTTTTGACAGAGATTCTGCGTATGAGTTCCTTGAGAGACACCGTGTAGCTGTTGCCGAAGAGAAGCAGCGTGCCCTGGAAGAGGCCGCTGCCGAGAAACAACGCCTGAAAGATGAAGCCGCTGCCGAGAAACAGCGTCAGAAGGACGAAGCTGCTGCATTAAAGCAGGCCCAGAAGGAAGCCAATGCAAAAAAGAGGGCTGTAGGCTCTATCGCAGGTACCGCAGCCGGAACTATCGGCCGCGAGCTGGGCAACTCTCTCGGTAAGGGAGTTGGCGGTGCTTTCGGTAAGAGGCTGGGCGGAAATGTAGGAGCCGCACTGGGACGCGGGCTTTTAAAAACATTTTTAAAGTAACTAAACTACGGAGACCTGACACATTACAAAGCATAATACTTAATGCTCTCTCACTAACCTCGAACTGCGTCTCATAAGCAGGCTTTTCGCTCCCACGGATGTTTTTACGCACTGCTTCGCAGATGCTGCCGACCCCCTCCTTCGGAGGCAGTCGACATATCGCACTCGCTCAAAGCCTAATCGACTTGTTCTCGCTAAGTGATCGGCAATGCGTATGATGCTTTGTATTGTGTCAGGTCTCTTTACTTGCCTATATCCTTAAAATGTTCTTTTATATTCTTTTCATAGCCCTCGTCTCCGGGACGGTAGAAGCGTCTGTCTGCCAGTTCATCCGGCAGATACTGCTGGTCTACCCAGTGATGGGGGTAGTCGTGGGCATATTTATATCCTATGCCTCTCCCCAGTTCCTTTGATCCTTTATAGTGGGCGTCACGAAGATATGGCGGAATGGGGGCTGTAGGTGTGCGTCTTACTGTCTCTAAGGCTTCATCTATAGCCATAATACAGGAATTGCTCTTGGGTGCGCATGCTACGTATGTAGCCGCCTGGGACAGGGTGATCCTGGCTTCGGGAAGACCCAGCATCTCAACTGCCTTGGCGGCATTTACCGCGACAACGAGAGCCATGGGGTCTGCATTGCCCACATCCTCAGAAGCGCATATCATGATCCTTCTGGCGATGAACTTGATGTCCTCGCCGGCATATATCATCCTCGCAAGATAGTATACTGCCGCATCGGGGTCTGAACCCCTCATGCTCTTTATAAAAGCAGATATTATATCATAATGGTTGTCCCCATCCTTGTCGTATTTGATCACTCGGCGCTGGATGCATTCGGAAGCAGTATCCAGATCGATATGGATCACTCCGTCCGGACCGGGGGATGTGGTCAGGACGCCGAGTTCTATGGCATTAAGTGCCGTTCTGGCATCACCGTTGGCCATATCCGCAATGAATTCCCTGGCATCATCCTCAATAACGGCATTATAGGCTCCGAGACCGTTCTCCTTATCTGAAAATGCCCGGTCAATGAGTATCTCTATCTCCTCTTTTGACAAAGGCAGGAGTTCAAAGACTATGGAACGGGATATAAGAGCGGAGTTAACCTCAAAATAAGGATTCTCCGTGGTGGCGCCGATCAAAATGACAGTACCGTCCTCCACATAGGGCAGAAGATAATCCTGCTGCGCCTTATTGAACCGATGGATCTCATCGATAAAAAGGATGGTCTTCCTTCCGTACATTCCCATGGTATCCTTGGCAGCCGTTACGGCATCCACCATGTCCTTTTTCCCGGAGGTGGTAGCATTAAGTTGGATAAACTCCGAGCTGGTGGTGCTGGCTATGACCCTGGCAAGGGTGGTCTTCCCCGTTCCCGGGGGACCGTAGAAGATGACAGAGGAGATCTTGTCCGCCTTGATGGCACGATAAAGGAGCTTATCCTCTCCCAGGATATGCTTCTGACCTATGACATCCTCTATCCTCGTCGGACGAAGACGGGAAGCCAGAGGGGACTCCTTTTTCATGTTGTGTTGTCTCATGTAATCAAATAGATCCATATTTTGTACCTTGCCGCAGGCAAGTAATACTTTCAATCTTTACCTGCCCACAAGTTCACCATTTTCGGCATCAATAACAACATCCTGTCCCGGAGTGACCTTATCCGCCAGAATGAGCTTGGCCACCAGTGTCTCCACGTTCTTCTGAAGAAAACGCTTCAAGGGTCTGGCGCCGAACGCCGGATCATATCCCCGGTCAGCTATAAGGGCTTTGGCGGAATCCGTCAGGACCACCTTGAAGTCCCTGTCGGCGATGCGGTCATTAAGCTCAGCCACCAGGATTTCAAGTATATTTCCTATATCCGCCTTAGTCAGAGGCTTAAACATGATGATCTCATCCAGTCTGTTCAGGAACTCCGGACGGAAGCTTCCCTTTAACTGTTCCATAACGGCAGCCTCGCATTCGGGACGGATATTGCCGTTCTCATCTATTCCCTCCAGCAGGAAGGATGATCCGATGTTGGATGTCATGATAAGGATAGTGTTCTTAAAATCAACCGTCCGCCCCTGGGAGTCCGTGATCCGCCCGTCATCAAGGACCTGGAGCAGGGTATTGAACACATCCGGGTGAGCCTTTTCTATCTCATCAAAGAGGATAACGGAGTAGGGCTTCCTTCTGACAGCTTCCGTAAGCTGTCCTCCCTCTTCGTATCCCACATATCCCGGAGGCGCTCCGATAAGTCTGGATACAGAGAACTTCTCCATATACTCACTCATATCAATGCGGACCATATTCTGTTCGTCATCAAAGAGGCTGTAGGCCAGAGCCTTGGCAAGTTCTGTCTTACCTACACCGGTAGGCCCCATGAAAAGAAATGATCCTATGGGCTTCTCCGGATCCTTTATCCCGGCCTTTGAACGGATGATAGCCTCCGTCACCTTTGTCACACCCTCATCCTGACCTATGACACGCTTGTGAAGCTCCTCATCAAGATGCAGCGTCTTATTACGTTCGCTCTCCGTCAGTTTGGAGATGGGAATGCCCGTCCATTTGGAAATGATCTTGCTGATCTCCTCCTCACTGACATTTTCATGAAGGAGAGCCCTCTCCCGGTCTCCTGCTGCCGCTTCAGCCTGCTCCAGTTCTTTTGTAAGCTCCGGAAGTTTGCCGTACTGAAGCTCGGCAGCTCTGTTGAGATCATAGTCTCTGGTTGCCTTTTCTATCTCTTTATTGGTAATGTCTATCTCTTCACGGAGCTTGCTAAGCTTATCAACACCGGCCTTTTCGTTATCCCACTGGGCCTTCTTGGCTGCAAACTCTTCTTTGATCTCTGCCAGTTCCTTCTGAAGGACCTCAAGTCTCTCTACGGATAACTTATCGGTCTCCTTCTTCAGGGCAGCCTCTTCTATCTCAAGCTGCATACGTTTTCTCTGCAGCTCATCCAGCTCTGCCGGCATGGAATGAAGCTCCGTCTTGATAAGGGCACAGGCTTCATCCACCACGTCTATAGCCTTGTCCGGAAGAAACCTGTCAGATATATATCTGTCTGCCAGGGTAGCGGCGGCAACCAGTGCGCCGTCCGTTATCTTGACACCGTGGAATACCTCATATCTCTCCTTCAATCCACGAAGGATGGAGATTGTATCTTCAACTGTCGGCTCATCCACCAGAACAGGCTGGAAACGACGCTCCAGTGCAGCATCCTTTTCAATATACTGTCTGTACTCATCCAGGGTGGTAGCGCCAATGCAGTGAAGCTCTCCTCTTGCCAGCATGGGCTTGAGCATATTGCCGGCATCCATGGCGCCCTCGGTCTTGCCGGCGCCTACTATGGTGTGAAGCTCATCTATAAAGAGGATTATCTCCCCGTCGCTTTTTCTTATCTCTTCAAGAACGGCCTTCAGCCTCTCCTCGAACTCTCCTCTGTACTTGGCTCCAGCTACAAGGGCTCCCATATCCAGCGCGAAGAGTTTCTTGTCCTTCAGGGTCTCCGGAACATCCCCCGCAACAATTCGCTGGGCAAGAGCTTCTACAACAGCCGTCTTACCGACGCCGGGCTCACCTATCAGCACCGGGTTGTTCTTGGTCTTCCTGGAAAGGGTCTGGATAACGCTCCTTATCTCCGAATCACGGCCAATGACCGGATCAAGCTTCTGTTCCCTGGCTCTTGAGACCATGTCATACCCGTATTTTTCAAGGGTGTCATATGTAGCCTCGGGGTTATCCGAGGTAACCCTGACATTCCCCCTGACAGAAGAAAGGGCCTGCAGGAACCTTTCCCTGGTAATGCCGTATTCCTTAAAGATCTCAGCCAGGCCCTTGTTGGGCTGACGTATCATGGACAGCATCAGATGCTCCACGGACACGTACTCGTCTCCCATAGCCTTTGCTTCATCCTCTGCACTTATAAGAGCGCGGTTTAGGTCCCGGCCCATGGTCAGTTCCACATTACCGGATACCTTTACCCTTCCTTCCAGATGGCGGAGCACATTTCCCTTGAAATGCTCCTTATCGATCTCCATCTTCTCAATAAGGCGAAGGATCAGTGAGTCTTCCTGGGTCAATAAACTATAGAGCAGATGTTCCTGCTCTATCTCCTGGTTGCCATATTCGTAAGCCAGTTTCTCACAATTATTGATCGCTTCAATTGACTTTTGTGTAAATTTGCTAACGTTCATAAGATCACCTTCTCGTGTCATTATTTCTCTTTAACATAAACGTATTATAACACATATTTCAAACTATATCCATTTTCCTGGAATTATGATATACTTAACAAAACCCTTTAGGAGAACTGCCATGGCATCTGATCAGAAAGAATCCAAGCCCAGACCATCCGGCAAGGAATTACAGCGACATCTTAATACACCATTGGAATGCAAGATATGCCACAAGATGCTCAACAGGCGCCGGGACGGATACTATCAATGTCCCTCTTGCAACAGCCTGTACAGGGACAACCTTATGAAGGCCAAGGAATTCCTTCTCAATAATCCTGATGCATCCTTTGAGGAGATATGTGAAGGTGCCCGTATTTCCGAAGAGAACCTTACATTCTTCCTTGATAACGAAATGATCTCCATTCCGGATACCAATAAGAACTTCAGTACCTGTAAATACTGCGGCAGGATAATCGTTGCCGGGCGCTACTGCAATAACTGCGCTCTCTATACATTCAACCGCCTGCAGAAGATAATCACCGGTGAAGAAGACCCCGAAGAATGAACCTTCGGGGTTTATCTATTCCTCTTCAATTCCACAGAGCTTATCCATCAGCTCCCATATCTCATCTCTTCCCTGCTTGGTCTCCGCTGAGAAGGGAATGATCATCGTGTCTTTATCTGCTCCCAGGCTCTCCCTTAGAACTTTAACCTGCTTCTGGATCTGGCTTCTTTTGATCTTATCCAGCTTGGTCCCAATGATAACAGGCCGGTATCCGTTAGCCGTTATCCACTCATACATCTGTCTGTCGTTGGCATTGGCCCCATGTCTGATATCAACCAGCAGGAAGACTGCTTTAAGAGCATCAGATCCCGTAAGATAACGTTCGATGAGCTTCCCCCACTTCTCCTTTTCGGATTGAGAGACCTTGGCATAGCCGTATCCCGGAAGATCCACCAGATACATAAGGTCATTTATGTTGTAATAGTTGATGGTCTGGGTCTTTCCCGGCTGGGCCGAGGTTCTCGCAAGGGACTTGCGGTTCATCAGGGCATTTATAAGGGACGACTTCCCCACATTGGATTTGCCGGCAAATGCGATCTCAGGCTTGTCCATGTCAGGGATGGTGCTTGTTACCCCACATACGATCTCGAGACTGACATTCTTTATTATCATTTTACAAATGCCACCTCCAGCACTTCGTCCATGGTGGATACGAACACGATCTCAAGACCATCCGTTATCTCGGATGACATCTCTTCTATATCCTTCCGGTTCTTCTCCGGAACAATGACCGTTTTGATCCCTGCTGCTTTGGCTGCCAGAGTCTTTTCCTTCAACCCTCCTATGGGGAGCACTCTTCCCCTCAGGGTGATCTCTCCCGTCATAGCGACGTCAGAGCGGACCTTGGTCCCGGTAATGGCAGAGAGCATGGCTGTAGCCATGGTTATCCCCGCAGATGGACCGTCCTTGGGTACTGCGCCCTCGGGGATATGGATATGGATATCATTCTTCTGGAAGAATTCCTTTTTGATCTTATACTTGTCAGCAATGGACCTGATATAGCTGATACCGGCCTGGGCTGACTCCTTCATCACATCTCCCAGCTGACCCGTAAGTGAGAATTCACCCTTGCCCGGGAGAACGTTGACCTCTATCTCAAGGGTATCGCCACCCACACTGGTCCAGGCAAGACCTCTTACAATTCCCACATCATCCTTCTCGTTGGCCTTGTTTAAGGAGTATCTTGGCTTGCCCAGGTACTGCTCAAGATTGCCTGCGGTAACCTTTACCACCTTTTTCTTATCTTCCCATACGGATTTGGCAGCTTTTCGGCATATGGCAGCGATCTTTCTTTCGAGATTACGTACACCTGCTTCCTTGGTATAACCTCTTATTATCATTTCAAGAGCCTTATTGCTTATGTACAACTGCTTATCCTTCAATCCGTTCTTCTCCATCTGCTTGCGGATAAGATGCTCTTTTGCTATATGGACCTTCTCGTTCTCGGTATAGGAGCTGACCTCTATGATCTCCATACGATCCAGCAGGGGTGCGGGGATGTTCTGTGCCGAGTTGGCAGTGGCTATGAAAAGCACCTCCGAAAGATCTATGGGTATCTCAACATAATGATCACGGAACTTACTGTTCTGCTCTGAATCCAATACCTCAAGTAATGCAGATGCCGTGTCCCCCTTATGATCACCGCTGGATTTGTCTATCTCGTCCAAAAGGATAAGGGGATTCTTGTATCCGGCACTCTTCAAAGCATATACGATACGACCCGGCATTGCTCCCACATATGTCTTTCTGTGGCCTCGTATCTCTGCTTCATCTCTTACTCCTCCCAGAGATATCCTGGCGTACTTCTTACCCAGAGCTCTCGCCACGGATTTTGCCACAGAGGTCTTACCTGTTCCGGGAGGACCCACGAGACAAATGATGGGGCCGTCTCCTTTTTTAGTCAGGTTGCGAACTGCAAGAAATTCCACGACACGTTCCTTAACCTTCTCCAACCCGTAATGATCCTCATTCAGGATCTTCATGGCATTTTTCGTGTCCTTATTATCCTTGGACGCCTTGTCCCATGGCAATTCCAGTAAGGTCTCTATATAATTGCGAAGAACGGCGCTCTCGGATGAGCTGGAAGAGACTGAGCGAAACCGCCCTATCTCTTTCTCTATCTTTTCCTTAACTTCCTTGGAGGCCTTAAGCTTCTTTACTTCCTCCATGAAGGAATCTGCATCGGACAGGCCGTTGTCCTCACCCAGCTCGTCACGAATGGCCTTCATCTGTTCCCTGAGAACGTATTCCTTCTGGTTCTTGTCCACACGTTCCTTAACATCCTGATGAAGTCTGGTAACTATCCTGGATATATCGATCTCCCGGTTCATCATGTCACACAGGAGGTTAAACCTCTCCCTGGTTCCCACAGCCTCCAGGAGTCTCTGCTTGTCTGCATAGTAAAGGGGGATATTATTGATGACATAATCCAGCAGAGGACCCAGGTCAAATATATCACCTGCCTGACGGATCACATCCCTGGAAAGCTTGGGGTTCTGCTTGCTGTACTCATAAAGCAGTTCCCGAACGATACGGGCCATAGCGGCACATTCTTCTTCTCCCGGTTCACCCTCGGCCAAGGTGTCCTCAAAGGGCTCTACATCAGCCATAAGGTAGCCATCAGTCTCTGAAAGATTGATAAGCCGTGCCCGAAGCCCTCCTTTGACATATACCCTGATTATATTATTAGGCAGCTTCATAAGCTGTTTGACCTCAGAGATGATCCCTACTGAATATAATCCTTCCATCCCCGGGTCTTCTTCTTCAATATTCTTCTGGGTCACCATAAATATCTGCTGATCGCTGTTCATTGCAGCTTCCACTGCTTTTACGGATTTCTCCCTGCTTATATCAAAATGCAGTACCATTTCAGGCATTATGGTGATCCCCCGTAATGCAACTGCCGGAAAACAATTAAGAGTCTTCATTTTTGCTCCTCATCTTTGCCCCTCATCTTTGATGAGGGGAGCCATGCGGCTTTGAGCTATAAAAGGAATCCTCTCGGATTCCTTTTAACCTGTCTTATGCGCTCTCGCCTCTGGATGATCTGGTAACCACCTTGCGTTTGCTGTCCATCTTCTTAATGGGCGCATCCGTATTATAGACTATAACCGGATCATTCTCACCCTCAACCGCGGCTTTGGTTATAATACATTCCGTAATGGTATCATCCGACGGAACCCGGTACATCACATCCATCATGACTTCCTCAATGATGGAGCGAAGTCCTCTGGCACCTGTCTTTCTCTCAAGGGCCTTGTCAGCTATAGCCTCCAGGGCATCATCCTCGAACCTCAAGCCCACTCCGTCTAATTCGAAAAGCTTCTTATACTGCTTTACCAGAGAATTCTTCGGCTCCGTAAGGATACGCACCAATGCATCCCTGTCAAGTTCATCAAGAGCGGCCGTAACGGGAACACGGCCTATGAACTCGGGTATAAGACCGTACTTTACAAAATCCTTGGGCAAAACGTGATCGAACACTTCTCCCACGTTAGTCTCACTCTTGTTGGCTATCTCTGCATTAAATCCTATGGATTTCTGATCCATTCTGGCTTCAATGATCTTCTCCAATCCTTCGAACGCTCCACCGCATATGAAGAGTATATTGGTGGTATCGATCTGGATAAGCTCCTGATGGGGATGCTTTCTTCCACCCTGCGGCGGAACAGAAGCCACCGTCCCTTCCAGTATCTTCAGAAGAGCCTGCTGAACGCCCTCTCCCGATACATCCCTGGTAATGGAAACATTCTCGGATTTTCTTGTGATCTTGTCTATCTCATCGATATAAATGATACCCAGTTCTGCCCGGGATACATCGTAATCAGCAGCCTGAATAACCTTAAGGAGGATATTCTCAACGTCCTCACCTACATAGCCGGCCTCGGTCAGCGCCGTGGCGTCTGCTATGGCAAAGGGAACATTCAATACCCTTGCCAGGGTCTGTGCCAGCAGAGTCTTACCTGAACCTGTAGGTCCCAGAAGAAGTATATTGCTCTTCTGAAGCTCAACATCCAGATCAGCCTCCGCAGTAATCCTCTTATAATGATTATACACTGCTACAGACAGGGCCTTCTTGGCCTTGTCCTGACCTATAACATAATCATCAAGGAACTCCTTGATCTCTTCCGGCTTAAGGAGATTGATCTCCAGATCATCGGAAACAGGAGTCTCCTCATATTCTTCTTCTATTATCTCGGAACATATCTCAATACACTCATCACAGATATAGGCACCATTCGGTCCTGCAATGAGTTTCCTGACCTGATCCTGAGTTTTATTACAAAATGAACATCTGACCTTATCGTCTCCGCCCAGTCTTCCAGCCATGTACAAACACCTCTTCTGCCGATCTACGATCTCTTAGAGATGACACTGTCGATGAGCCCGTATTCTTTAGCCTCTTCGGCGCTCATATAATTATCTCTCTCGGTATCGATCTCTATGGTCTCCAAAGGCTGTCCCGTGTTGGCAGCCAGGATCTCATTAAGTCTCTTCTTGGTCTTAAGTATATTATCTGCAACTATCTTGATATCAGTAGCCTGTCCCTTGGCGCCTCCGGATGGCTGATGGATCATCACTTCCGCATTGGGAAGCGCAAATCTCTTGCCCTTGGCACCTCCGGCAAGGAGGAATGCCCCCATGCTGGCAGCCAGACCTATGCAGATAGTGGAAACATCGCATTTGATATAATTCATGGTATCATATATAGCCAGACCCGCACTTACAACTCCTCCGGGACTGTTGATATAGAGGTGGATATCCTTGGCCGGATCTTCGGACTCAAGGAACAAGAGCTGTGCGACCACAAGGCTTGCCGTCGTCTCATTAACCTCTTCTCCCAGGAAAATGATGCGCTCCTTTAATAATCTGGAATATATATCGTATGAGCGCTCACCTCTGCTGGTCTGCTCAATGACATAAGGTACTAAACTCATTATTTATCCTCCGCTTCCTTCTTGGTAGACTTCTTTGCGGGCTTCTTTGCTTCTTTTTCAGCCTTATCTTCCTTGTCGGCTGTCTTCTTGGCAGTTGTCTTCTTGGCAGGCTTCTTCTCTTCCTTATCAGCCTTATCTTCCTTGGCAGCTGTCTTCTTGGCAGCCGTCTTCTTAGCCGGTTTCTTCTCTTCCTTGTCTTCCTTCTTGGCTACTTCCTTGGCATGCTCCAAAAGGAATTCCTCAGCCTTCTCAACGGCAAGATCCATCTTGATCTCCTTAGTCTCCTCGGGAGTGATGGTTGACTTAAGGTCTTCAAGCTTCATGCCGTAATTTTTGGACATTTTCTCAAGCTCTTCCTCGAACTGCTCGTCAGATACCTCTATATTCTCTGCAGCAACGATAGCCTCTAAAGTAAGCCTGCTTCTGATATTCTTAACAGCCTCAGGCTGCATCTGCTCTCTCATGCCTGCTTCATCCACGCCGGTATACTGCATGTAACGCTGAAGAGAAAGACCCTGTGACTGTAATCTTCTTGAAAAATTATCTATCAGATATGTAACCTGAGTCTCGATCATGGGCTCCGGAATATCAACCTCTGAATTCTCGGCAGCTGCTGCCACTGCTTCTCTTGACTTGATGAACTTTGCATCCTTTGCAGCCTGCTCATCCAGTTTCTTTCTGACGTCTTCCTTGTATTCTTTAAAGGTATCAAATTCCGATACATCCTGTGCAAAGTCATCGTCCAGATCCGGAAGCTCCTTGCACTGGATGGAGTTGATCTTAACCTTGAACAATGCCGGCTTTCCTGCCAGTTCCGGAGCATGATACTCCTCGGGGAATGTTACGTTAACATCCACAGAATCCCCTATGTTCTTTCCGATAAGCTGGTCTTCAAAGGTATCTATGAAAGAATGGGAGCCGATGGTGAGGTCATGCCCCTGGGCTTTGCCTCCCTGGAAAGGAACTCCGTCAATGGATCCTTCATAATCGATATTAACGATATCTCCATCCTTAACGGCACGGTCATCAATATCGATCATCCTTGCATTGCTTTCTCTCTCTTTATTGATAGCCTCCTCAACAGCTTCGTCGGTTGCCTTCTCGGAACGGGCCTCGATCTCAACGCCCTTGTACTTGCCCAGTTTAACGGGGGGCTTTAATGCAACCGTAGCCGTGTATATAAAGGGCTTGTTCTTCTCAACCTGAACTATCTCTATATCAGGCTG
Organism: Lachnospiraceae bacterium; assembly: GCA_017550165.1. Taxonomy (GTDB): domain Bacteria; phylum Bacillota; class Clostridia; order Lachnospirales; family Lachnospiraceae; genus SIG280. The sequence goes on from JAFZQH010000018.1 coordinate 26,082, forward strand.
TGATGTGATCTCCAGATCACACTCCTTGATCTCTTCATAATAAGACTTGTTAACGCAGTCAGCCGTAGCATCCTCATAAAACATCTCCGGACCGTAGAGCTTCTCTATCATCTTCCTGGGAGCCTTACCCTTACGGAACCCCGGAACCTGAATACGATTCTTCTGCTTCTGATAAACCTTCTCAACGATCTTGTCGAATTCATCATAAGGAACCTCTATGGTAAGCTTTGCCATGCTGTTCTCTAATTTCTCTACACTTAAACTCATTTTTCTCCGTAATCCTCCTTATCTTCTCTCAATTCCTGACTGAGAGAGGCCGTCGCGGCCGTCCAAATATTATATCACAAATACATCACCTGTATCAATACTCTAATCATCCTCTTCAAGCATGTAGGGTGACACTATATCCTTGTAAGTCAGGTATTCTTCAAGAACTCCTTCTGTCTTGGCAAGGATGGTATCCCAATCTTCGCTGTCCCCGCATTTCTCCAGCTCATAAGCCTTCTCTGCCAGTTCCGTTGCCCCTATCATCCTGGAGGAGCTCTTCAGGGAATGAACCTCAACAGTATATTCCTTGGCGTTCCTTTCCTTAACGTATTGGCGGATAGCCTCAGTCTTCCTGTCTATATCCTCGTAATAATCAAAAAGAAGTGACCTGTAAAGATCCATATCTCCCAGATAATCCAGGGCCTCCTTTACATTAAGTCCTTTTTCATTGTATAAAGCCTCTTCATTAAAATCCATAATACTATCTCCCTGCCTTTTGAACAAAATCTTACGGGTATTATTTTATTGCAAATACGTTAAATTGTCAAATAATATCAACAATTATCGGAATTCTTGACCGAGTCAAATTCTGCCACGATCTCTTCTGACGGAGCCTTTGAACAAAGACTTGCAACTATTATAAATATCAGGCTTACAAAGAAACCTATAAGCAATGAATAGATGCCCGTGGAATCCCCCAGGGTCTTACCTGATACCAAGGGAATATAATCCCATATGATAACGGTCAGAGCGCCTGATATCATTCCTGCAATGGCTCCGGTCCTGTTGGTCCTCTTCCAGAACAGTGCACATACTACAAGAGGCCCGAACGCAGATCCGAATCCCGACCAGGCGTTGGATACAAGTCCCATGATCGAGCTGTTGGGATCCAATGCGATCAAATAAGCTACGACAGCCACAACGATAACGACGATACGGCTCAAACGAAGAACCTTAGCATCATCTGCTTTCGGATTGATTATGCCCTTGTATATATCTTCAGCAACTGACGAAGATGCGACCAGCAGCTGTGAGTCAGCAGTAGACATGATGGCAGCAAGGATACCGCAAAGGAATATACCTCCTATGAAGGGCGCTGCAATATCCGAAGTAAAAAGCTTCTCTATCATTACAATGAACACATTCTCCACCGATGGGGCTCCCTCCGCACCGAGGATCACAGGCGCCAGATATCCTCTTCCCACAACGCCGATTACAATGCCTCCGAAGAAGAGAGACAGGGCAACCCATACAATGGCAATGACACGGGATTTCTTTAATTCCTTCTCGTTCTTAACGGCCATGAACCTTACAAGGATATGGGGCATTCCGCAATATCCCAGGCCCCACGCAAGCTGCGAAAGGATCTCTACAAATGTCAGAGGCTTGCCTCCGTTGCTCATAATATCCAAAAATGCATTAACACCACCCTCAGGATTGGTAGATGCTATAGCTGCCATAAGGTTATCAGGACCCACTATACCATAAGCAATAAGGGGAACGACAAGAAGGCCTACCAGCATAAGAAGCCCCTGAACAAAGTCTGTGGTACATACCGCCATAAAACCGCCCATAAAGGTGTAGGCAAGAATAACAAGGGCTCCTATGGTAAGGGCTATATGATAATCCACACCCAGGACAATGTTAAAGAGCTTGCCCCCTGCCGCAAGGGCAGATGCAGTATAAACTACAAAGAATATGACTATGACTACCGAAGATATCCCGAGAAGGATCCTCCGGTCATCCCGGAAACGGTTCTCAAAGAACTCGGGAAGCGTAAGGGAGTTGTTAGCCTTGATTGTATATCTTCTGAGCCTTCCGGATATACATACCCAGTTAAGTACCGTTCCGATAAACAAACCCACTGCTATCCATATCTGTCCTGTTCCGAGAGCATATACGGAACCCGGGAGTCCCATCAAAAGCCATCCGCTCATATCGGATGCCTGGGCTGACAAGGCTGCCACCCAGCCGTTCAGGCCTCTTCCTCCCAGAAAATAATCTGATGAATTACTGGTCCTTTTCATGTAAAGGGCACCGATGCCTATCATAAATACCATGTATGCCACAAATGCAACAAGGATCCACCCTAGATTACCGCTTATCATAATAACCTCCTGATCGAATCTAAACTTACTCAATTATGCACTACAGACGGCTTTACGTCAAGGTGTATTTCTGTTATAGTCAATTTATGTGGATTGCAGATAAATGGACTGATTACAATATAATAGACACAAGCGATGGCGAAAAATTGGAGCGATGGGGGGATTATATCCTCCTGAGGCCGGACCCCCAGGTAATCTGGAGAAGTCCCAAGAGCCGTCCCGAATGGAAGAAGATCAACGGTCACTACCATAGGAGCAGCAAGGGCGGTGGAGAATGGGAGTTCTTTGACCTGCCCGGGGAATGGGAGATAACATACGGCAAGCTCCGCTTCAGGCTCCAGCCCTTCTCGTTCAAACATACGGGGCTTTTCCCGGAGCAGGCAGCCAACTGGGACTGGTTCTCTCCCTTGATCAGCTCCGCCCTGAGCGCGGAGCCGGGCAGAGATATAAGAGTCCTGAACCTCTTTGCATATACAGGTGGAGCTACACTGGCTGCTGCCGCTGCCGGAGCCAAGGTCACCCACGTGGATGCATCCAAAGGTATGGTGAACTGGGCCAAGGAGAATGCCCGTATCACGGGTTTGCCGGGGGACTCTGTCCGCTGGCTTACCGACGATTGCAAGAAATTTGTGGAGCGCGAGATAAGACGCGGTAACAAATATGATGCAATAATAATGGATCCTCCTTCCTATGGAAGAGGACCCGGTGGTGAAATATGGAAGATAGAAGATTCCATATATGATTTTATTCTTTTATGCGAGAAGCTTATATCAGATAAGCCTCTCTTTTTCCTGATCAATTCCTACACTACGGGACTTCAGCCCGGAGTACTTCGTTACATGATGGAAGATATACTGGGCAGGCGCCTTAACGGGGTCTTTACCTCTGATGAGATAGGCCTTCCCATTGAGGCCAACGGCCTAGTCCTTCCCTGCGGCTGCAGCGGACGGTGTGAAGTTCTCTGAAGCAAAATGCTGTATGGGCTTCCATTCCACCTTCTTAACAAGTGCTGCAACGGATATGGGGATATACGTGGCCATAAAAACCGGGAACATCACTACATATAACAGTTTCTTCTTCGCCGTTGCCTGTATCATATCCCACTCAGAGAATACGGTTATCACCCCATATACCAGAAGCGCGATATAGAATGCGACAATAGTATCGACTATAAACTTGCCTGCTCGTTTCATAACCACATTGGCTATGTAATAGGGCTGGGTAACACAGGCAAATATCATGACCGCGTTGAATGCGATAATGAAGAGGGTAAGAAGCATGCCCGGAGCGGTAGTCATTATCATGTCATAACATGAGAATTTAAGCTTTGACTTACCGAGGCTTCCCTTAACAAGTGAAGTCATATAGTTAGCGTTAACCTGGTAGAAACCTTTGGACCAACGCATTCTCTGATTCCACGACTGATCAAATGTCACCGGCTGCTCATCATAAACCATTGCCTTGTCGCAGTATCCGATCCTTGCGCCCTTGATAGCACAGTGAACGGAGAATTCAATATCCTCTGTGAGAAGATGATAGGGCCATCCGCCGTTCTCCTCAACTATACGATCGGAAATGCAGAAACCTGTCCCTGAAATGTGGCAGTTCGTATTAAGAAGCATTCTCGGGAAGTTAAGGAATCTGGCCTCCCTTAAGAACCATATGGAGTATGCCGCACTGATCCAATTGGTCCCGAAATTCTTGGAATTCCTGTAGGATGTAATGGCATCATAGCCTTTTTCAAAGGTCTTGTTCATCTCATAGATAAAGTTGGGATCCACCACATTATCTGCATCGAATACAATATATCCGTCATATTTCTCATAATCATTCTTGATCTCCTTAATAAGGTAATCAAGAGCATATCCCTTACCTACCAGCTGGGCATTCCATCTCTCGTATACAATGGCCCCTGCCCGCTTTGCGCAAAGCGCGGTATTATCCGTACAGTTATCAGCCAGCACGAATATATCAAACATATTCCTGGGATACTTCTGTTTCTTAAGACTCTCTACCAGTTCTCCTATAACCGATTCTTCGTTCCTGGCAGATATAAGGACTGCGAACCTGTGGAAGGGAGCGTTCGTTTCCTCTTCCTTTTTATTCTTGTATATCAGACCAACCACGAGATACAGGATCTGATATAAATAAGCAAGCGTCATTACAATGATAACTATTCGGTTAAGATTAGTAACTGCCTCAATCACTTTTCCAAAATCTCCTTATTTCCAAAACAATACATACAAAAATACATACCAAAGAACATGATACCCATTTTTCTTTTTATTTCAAGTCCTAATTTATAAAAAAAAACCACTAAAATCCTTTAGAAATTGTTAATTTTTACACAATATTAACGGCTGCCGAAGGATCCGGCAGCCGTTAAAGCCTTACTAAAAAGCTGTTCTACTGAAATAATGATGCGTCCGTATGGGGCAGGAAGCAGGCCGCTACGAACTCGTCCATGTAACCCGGCGTGGTGGAGAGTTCAATATAAGTCATGGACTTCCCGATCTCATAGACTTTCTCTTCCGCCTCATTAGAGAACAATGCAGTGTATGCTCCTGATAAGGAAGAGTTACCGATGTATTCGTATTTCTCCAAAGGTATCTTGGGGAACATTCCTATATTAATGGCATTCTCCATATTGATCCCGCTTCCGATACCACCTGCGACCATGAGCTTGTCTATCATGTCAACATCAAAATCAAGGGAAGAAAGCAGGGTCCTTATTCCAGAGAAGATGGCTCCCTTGGCACGGATGAAGTTATCTATATCAACCTCATTAAGCTCAACATCCTTGATGGTGCCGCTTTCTTCCTGGAATGCCACAACATAACTGCCCATACCGTCCTCGTCATGACGGATCCTCTTGCCTTCTCTGATGAACTTACCCTTGGGATTGATAGCTCCCACTCTGAAAAGCTCACTGATTATATCTATGATCCCGGAACCGCAGATACCCACCGGTTTCTCTCCGGGCTCACCGATCACACTGTATTTGGGCTCCAGGGTCTTCTCATCTATGGTTATGGATTCAATGGCTCCGTCCATGGCTCTCATTCCGCAGCTGATATCTCCTCCCTCGAAAGCAGGGCCGGCCGAGCAGGCACAGGACATGAGAAAATCCGAATTACCGAATACTATCTCTCCGTTAGTACCCAGGTCAACGAAAAGGGTCATCTCCGGGTTATTCCACATGCAGTTGGCAAGTACTCCCGCTGTGATATCTCCGCCTACATAACTTCCTATATTGGGACACATGATGATCTCAGCATCCGGATTGATGGCAACTCCTACATCTCCGGCGCGAAGCCTCTCTGTCTGGTAAAACTCCGGAATATAGGGCTCCATTCTTATCGGTTCGGAATAAATACCCGCAAATAAATGATTCATGGTGGTATTGCCCGCCACGCACATTCTGTATATAAAGTCACGGCTGATACCGGCTGATGAACACATCTCCCTGATCAGGGGATTGATGGTCTCACGAAGAACGGCATCTTTCAGCTTCTTGCTTCCGCCTTCCTTCGATGCCTCTATGATACGGTTGATAACATCGGCTCCGTACCTGATCTGACCGTTACCCATTGCGCCTCTTGCCAGGAAATCACCGGATATCATATCAAAAAGCACGGCTGAAACTGTGGTTGTTCCTATATCCACCGCAAGTCCTGCAACATAAAGCCATTTAAGGGGCGGGATTACATCATTTACGATAATGTGTTCATCCTCATTGCTGACAAGGACCTTAACGTGAAAATCATTCTCCCTCAGAACCTTGGGAAGCTTACGCATTATGTTATAGGAAATCTGTATCTTATCGCAGCCCGTCTCCTTGGCCACCGCACGGGACAACCTCTCATTATCCGGCATGGTATCATCCAGGGACGGTACATTAAGCTCCAGGTCCAGGATCTTGAAGTCATTCTCGAACTTCAGGCCCGTAGCTGCGATCCTGTCCTGAGTGTTCCTGAATATCTTAAGCTCTTCCTCCGAAGACAGATCGGAAATCTTCATCCTGTTCTTAAAGGCTGATGCTATATCAGGAACGCTGACAACCACATCCTCAATAATCTTGCTGTTACATGCCAGACGGAATCCTTTTCTGAATTCTGATTCGGTAAAATGTCGTGTAATAGACGACTCAACGGTCCCACCCACGATCTTGACGATACATTTACCGCAGGATGCATTGCCGGAGCATGGTGCGTCGATAACAACATTAGCCTTCTTTGCCACATCAAGAAGCTTTTCCCCCTCGTTGGCATATGTCTCAACATCAGGAGCGTTGTCAAACTTAAACGTAACTTTTTTCATGTTAAAATCCTTTCCGAATCAGCATATCCGCTCATTCTTCTCTGCCCAATTTACCCTCCTGCATGTGACATGATCACACGCACATACTATTGTGATTATACCATCCGGAAAGTCTTCTGTAAATGAAAAGTCCGACAGGAATCCCTCCTATCGGACTAAAGTATCTGTATCATCGTTTTGCAAGCACCTGTTCAAACTTGACTCCGTATACATGGGATTCGTCAGGCATTGTCTCCTTGATACAGTCAACGATAAACTCGCATGCATCTTTCAGGCAGTCATAAAGACTCTTTCCCTTTAAGAGATTGGCGATAAGGACGCTGGAGAATATATCTCCGGTTCCGTGATAACTCTTCTCCATCCATGTAGTAAAGTATTCCACCGTCTTGCCATCCTTCTTGGTGTAAGCGACTGCTCCAAGCCTGCCCTCTTCAAATGACACTCCGGTTATAATGACTGTCTCAGGACCCATATCGGCAAGTCCTTTAAGCATCCTGTCGATCTCTTCCCTGCCCGGTCTCTCGTTATAAGGTATATCAAGGAGGAAGCAGGCCTCGGTGATATTCGGCATTATTATATCCGACTCTCTCACCAGCTCACGCATCCCCGCAACAATATTCTCATTAAGAGCGACATAGAGCTTACCATGATCTGCCATGGCCGGGTCACATATAAGAAGCCCGCCGGGGTTAAGCATATCCCTCATATCCTTTATGAGAGCAAACTGCCTGGTATCCCCAATATATCCGGTATAAATGGCGTCAAATGTAATCTTTTCTTTTCTCCAATGATCCACGATCTTAGGCATCTCATCCGTGAGATCCAGTACTGTAAAGCCCGTGAAACCGCCTGTATGTGTACTTAAGATCGCCGACGGCAGGATAGCCGTCTCAAATCCGTATGCCGAAAGAACCGGTTGCGCCACAGTCAGTGAGCACTGGCCATAGCATGAAATATCCTGTACTGATACAATTTTCTTAGCTGTCATATCTGCCCCTCATCTCCGTTTTCATTTTAACCATGATTATAAAAATATCTGTGAACCCTGTCAAGTAAAAGGATTCACAGATATTGCCCGAATTCATATATGATTATTGGTGATATTACCTAGTATTCCGCTGGGTTTTTAACCCTAATTCTGTGTAAATGTTGTTCCTGCCTTGATCTGGCCAAAACCTGATTCCTTAAATACAGCGTACTTTCCGCCATCCACCTCGGGATCGATCACAAAGGTAAAACTGTTGGGAGTTGAACCGCTCCCTCCGCTTAATGTGACATGACATACTATATCGTCATATTCATATTGACCGTTCTTTACGGCCTTGTACGTTCCCACGCGCGTGATCAAAGAGGATGCACCCATATCAACCAGCAGCGTCACCGTTCCGTCACTTCTGAAAGTAACAACGCTCTGATCCCCGGAATGCTCATTAACAGGACCGTACCAGGTTCCCGAAACCTTTATTCCCGGGTTAGAAGCAGTGTTACCCGAAGAGCCGCCCGAACTGTTTCCCGATGAAGCAGCAGATGAACTTCCGGAGTTTCTGCCCATGATCTCATCTACCCGGGACTGCTGCCTTCTTGAGGCCGCATCCCACTCTTCTTTTAGCCTCTGATAGGATTCATCCCGTTCTCTCTTCAGCTGCTCAAGCCGTGCCGCTTCTTCCGCTTCTTTTGAGGCTTCTGCTGCCAGTTTTGACGCTTCTTCCGCATTACGGCCGGCTTCCTCAGCTGCATACCGACTCATCTTCTCCTCCTCTGAGGTTACAGTACTGTTCCCGAACCATCCAAGCATGAAGTATCCATATATGCACACTCCCGCTCCGATAAGAACCAGAGCGCCTATTATTATCCCGATGATAAGCCCCGCCTTACTCTTCTTCGGCGGTCTCGGCGGCTGCTGCCAACCGCCATTGAACTGAGGCTGCTGCCATTGCTGCTGCGGTTGCTGCGGTTGCTGTTGCCATTGTTGCTGTGGTTGCTGCGGTTGCTGCGGTTGCTGTTGCCATTGTCCGTTATACTGATTGTTATTGTCCATGATCCCCTGTCCTTCTCCTTCTCAATCCGACATTTACAATCTCATACTAACATACGGCGCAGCAAAAGGCTACGAAAATAATTCGGGCAGGGAAACCAAAAACCCTGCCCGATTTTGAAATGGCTACAAGTTTTATCTCACAGCACTTATTATCAAACCCCACACTACGTCATAAGCCGTCTCCGAAGAAGACAAAACGATTATGACAGTGCTACATTGAGATATCTGTTGTTGCCTGTACAAATGTATGTGAAGCGACCTCTCTTAAATGAGTATATACCGCCACTTCCCTGTTATCCTTTAAAGTCTATACTCTGACCGACCGTCAGTTCCTGATCGGTCTTGACCGCGTTACTCCTGTCGGTGAAGTTGTAATCTCCCACCTTCTGCATCAGCTCTTCGATGGAATCCGCCCTGATCACCTCGGTATCTTCCGGTTTCAGTTTCTCCTCCAGGGCTTCTTTCTGAGCTTTCTTCGCAGCCTCCTTTTTTTCAGTTCTGTGCTCTTCGACAACCTTATCAATATGCTCTTTCTGGGCTTCTGCCGATTTACGAAGAACTGCAAAGTAGCTGATCTCGCCGTCATCCTTAAGTTCCAATCCATAACCCACTATATTTGAGCTCTGGCCTGAATTATCCATCTTCTCTTTTAACTCTGACAGATTATTCGCAGCCTTCTCGATAAGGCTCTCATACTGAGCACGGAATTTTTCATCTGTTGCCATCTGCTCGATCTTATCCTCATCTATGAGAACGACCATTTTATTAGGATTGGCAAATGCTCCGGCATTAGCCTGGGCCTGATCTTTCATATCCTTGCTTACAAGGATAAAGTCCATATTACCGAATTTCTTCTTTAATTCTTCATAATACTTGGCACCCTCTTTGGAGAGCTTGGCCTGGCCAATGGTGTTACCGTAATTACCGGTCTTTCTTACAGCATCATTTGTCTGCTTGGTCTCCTGGGCCTTCTTCTCCTGATTTTCCTGGGCCTTTTTTGTATTCGTATCAGCCTTCTTAGATGCCTGAGCAGTCTGATAGGAATTGATGGCATTACTGATAGTATTGCTGGTGTTGATCGACATAATGACTCCTCCCGTTTAAACTATACTGAAAAACACACACTACTGAAAACACAAATTACTTAAAAACACACACTACTTAAAAAACACACACTATTGAAACACACATACACATTTCACAACAGGGATCTGCATAAAGATTCTTTAGATAATTCCGAAATACAAAAGCAGATATAAGGCTACTTATATCTGTCAGAGATTTTCATCCTTGACATTCTTCGCGCAAATCCTTTTGCTCTATGCTGAAAACCCACTTATGGCTTTCTATATATCTCTAATCGGCATAAAGTTGATAAATCTTTATAGCTTTTTGAAAAAAACTTAAAAATATTTTTTTACCTTCTCCAGGACGGACGAATAATGCCTGAGATCAGCCATAACACGGGCATTATTGGCATGAATATACTCAACATCCCGATCCTTTCCCGCTTCCTCAAGCCTTAAAGCCTCATCCCCAAGAGACATGGCTCCTATGATCCGGGCAGAACTTTTTAAAGCATGAACCTTTATGGTATAGTTCTCCCAATCTTCATTACCGTAATACGCCTCAATCTCATCAGCTTTCTCTTTGATGGAATCATAGAACATTGCCAGCATTGAACGGAACATATCCTCCGAACCACAGTGTTTGATCCCCACAGATGCATTTATCCCTTCCAGTTTCTCAAACCAGGGTTTATCCGATCCCTCTGTCTTTTCCGGCTGATCATCTCTTTTTTGCTTATCGGTTTCTGCAGCGCCTGTCTGAACTACATCGATTTCCTTGGGCAGGATCCCGCTGAGATTGTAGGTTCCCGATCCTTTCTCCACGTATAAAAGACCGAATGTGCCCGGTCCGCAGTTTGATGTGATGGCCGCGGATGCTTTCTGGAATATGATATGCTTGAAATCTGCCCTTTTCCTGATCTGTTCCTCTATCCAGAGCAGATCCTCTTCATTAATGGCCGTATATGTCACAAATAATAATTCTGTGTCGGGCTTTACCTTTCTCGGCAGGGAGCTTCTGATATACCGGTCATATACATGCCTTCCGGAGCCCTTCCACACTCCGGCTACACTGTAATTATCACCCTTGTATCTAAGGGCGGGCTTAAGATCAAGGGATGCAGCTATCCTTTGAACACGCTGGCTTATAAGCCCTCTTCGCGCCATGAACTCTGTCGTTCCAAGCAGGAAGCCCGAATGAAGTCTCTTTTTCATCTCCTCAAGTTCGTTTACGATCCTGTCCGGAGGGGTATTCTGCTGTGCCATTCTGCACCCTGCCATCATAAGGATCGCCAGGGAACTGGATACGGCCTGGGAATTGATCACCAAAACATTCTCAAAGCTCTTGGCCGCCTCCAATGCGGTCTTATAATCCACACTCAGGCTGGTTGTAAGGGCAACATATATTACATGATGTGCTTTCTTAAGGAGGTCACTGAAGAAATCAATGTACTCCTGTACCTCAGGCGGCCCGCTTTTTACGGACTTTCCCGACTCCATATAACGGATCAGCTCATCAGCGCTCATCTCAACATTATCACGGAATATTCCCTCTTCCGTGGCCAGGGTCCATTGAAGGATCGCAATGTCTTCACGTCTTCTTAAAACCTCGGGAACATCACTGAGACTTCCCGCGGCAAAGATAACCGGTATTTTTCTTCTGTATCCCTTTGCAGTGCTCAATCCCTCCGCATTCATCTGAACGCTTTCGCTTATTGACACCTTCTCTTTGGGCAGATTCTTCAGCAGCATTTCTTCCAGTTGCTGTCCGGATACCGGCTTGTTAAGATATCCGTCAAATCCGCTGGCGGTATATATATCCTGATTCTTTGCGCCCACATTTGCCGTCAGGACTATGACCGGAGTATTGGTATTCATGCCGCCGGTCTGCGTACGGATCAACCCTAAGCACTCGATTCCGTCCATTCCCGGCATCAGATGATCCATAAGGATCGCATCGTATTTTTCTTCCAGCGTCCTCTTCAGGGCCTCAATACCGCTCGAAGCAGTATCTACCTTCACTTTGGTCTCAGCTAAGAGCCTTTTTTCCACTTTAAGGTTCATCATATTATCATCCACGATAAGAACCCTGGCATCCGGCGCCGTAACATACTCTCATGTTTTCTTTTTGATCCGGCGCCCCTGACCGCACTGATGTTGATATTCCCTACCGGAGTCTCATTGGATATCTCCTGTCTGAGTCTGACGGTAAAAGTGGAACCCTGGCCATACACGCTGTTTACGCTGATCTCACCCTCCATAAGATTCACGAGCTGACGGACAATGGACAGACCCAGTCCTGTACCCTCAATGAGCCTGTTCCTTTCTTCATCCACACGCTGGAAGGCATCGAAAAGTCTGGGCATAGCCTCCTGCCTGATACCTATTCCGGTATCGGAAACGGAAATGATAAGGAAGACATGCCGGTCATCTGATCTTTCAGACTCCACATGCAGGCTCACGGATCCTTCCTGAGTGTATTTTATTGCATTATTAAGCAGATTGACTATGATCTGCTTGATGCGGAATTCATCTCCGAAGAGAACTGAAGGGATATTAGGATCGATATTGATATCAAAGGCCAGGCCCTTTTCATTGGCCCTAAGCCACACCATATTAACAATCTCAGGCAGCATTTCCTCTACACGATAATCCACGGGGATGATCTCCATGCTTCCCGCCTCGATCTTGGAAAAATCAAGGATATCATTAACAAGCCCCAGCAGCATCTTGCCTGAACCGCTGATATTCATGGCATCCTTTATTATCTCCTCCGAAGCATCATCCCGGCGGAGGATCAGTTCATTTAATCCCAGGATGGAATTGATGGGAGTCCTGATCTCATGGCTCATGCTGGAAAAGAAACGATTCTGGGCGCGGTTAAGTTCATCTGCGCGTTTTGTTTCCTCCCTGGCCCTGTTGTTTTCCTCCATGAACAGACGTTTCTGGAACCACACAACTATATAAATCTCGAACCCGACAACAACAAGAGATATGAAAAAATCTATGTAATTTGAAACTTTATCGTGAAAATGAATGATATTCGGATAATAATACTCTGTAAAGAATGCAAGGAATACCTCGATGACCATTATTATCATCATGACCACACGCCATACTCCCGTCAGGATAAGGCTTACATAAAGAAACACAAATACGACCCAGGGAGTAAAGCCTGCCTCCAAGCCTCCTCCGAAAATGAATACAATGGGGAGCATGACAAACACAACCCCCAGCGCAATAATCCTGGCTCCGATCTTTACTATATTGTAGCGAACGTAAAACAGGGCCGTCAGCGGGACAATGATACTGGCACCAATAAGCAGGATGATCTCGACTATATGCTCTCCGATAATGATATCACCTATGAGGGATACCAGCACTCCAATGGTAGTAGCAAAAGTAATGAGGATAAAGAGTCTCTCCTGCAGGCTTTTGCCGGAGTCTGCCAGACGGTCTGTGATCCTTTTGAACAAAGTCATGCGCCGTCACCTCCCTCGAAGCTCACCATATCGGGAGGCAGCACTCTTTTCATTACGCGCTCGAACTCAGCCAGGTCAATAGGCTTGGCAATAAATCCGTCGAAACCCTCCTGAATGAACATCTCTCTTGCACCGCTTACCGCATTGGCTGTCAAGGCAACAATGATCACCTTTTTGTCTGCTCTCCGGGCAGATTCCCGTATAAGCTTCATAGCCTCGACACCATCCATGCCCGGCATCATATGATCCATAAATACGATGTCATAATGATCCTGCTCATACTTATCAACGGACTCCCTGCCACCGGCGGCCGTATCGGTAACCATCCTGTATTCCTGCAGAAGACCTGTGGCAACAACAAGGTTCATGGGCTCATCGTCAACGATAAGACATCTTACGCCCTCAAAGACCATGCGGCCCCGTCCCTCATTGGGGACCTCCTCATCCGGAAGGCTCTCACCGTTTAGTACCCTGACAACGGGAAAAGCGTACAGGGGCTTGGGCATAACTATTACCCTGCTGCCGGGATTAGCCTTAAAGCCCGCCTTCGCCGAAACGGCAACCCGTGTATCACCATTGCTTAATTCGTCAAAGAATCCGGCGTTCTCCAGATACTCTTCTTCGCCCATGAAGATGTGACTTACCTTGAGAGATTTAAGAAGGTTTTTAACCTCTTTTATGGTGTCCGCGGAATACAGGGGCAGTCGGAGACCTATAGCCATATTGGTAGCCATCTGTCTGTAAAACTCACGTATAGCCGGGATCTTGTATTTATTTGAACGCACATGGAATACGATATTCGACTGAGCCCCCGGCGCAACAGCCAGGCAATAAGAGTCATCTTCTATCTCCTGAGGCACAGTGACTCTCACCGTGGTTCCCATGCCGTTCTCACTCTCTATCTTAACAAAACCACCCATTTTATGAGCCATACCAAAGACTACGGAAAGACCAAGCCCGACACCGCCCGTGCTCCTGTTTCGTTTCTTGTTGGCCTGGTACATCCCGTCTCCGGCCATGGCGATATCCTGCCGCTGCATTCCGATACCCGTATCAGTAACCTCAATGATCAGGTTAACTCCATAGGGTCTTGCCATGGAACTGATCTTGATATATATGCCCCCGCGTCCGGTAAATTTGATGGCATTGCTGAGAAGATGGCGAAGGATCTTCCCCAGTTTTTTAACATCACCCTTCATCCTGGAGGGAACAGCCGGATCAAGATCTATTACCAGTTCAAGATTCTCGGCCTCAGTATCATAACGATAATCCGTTACCACATCATTTACCAGGGAGGTGATCATATAAACCTCCTCCTCCAGAACAACCTGGTCTCTTTTCACTTCCGTATAATCCTGGATATCCTCGATCTGATCAGACAGGCGCCTGCCCGCATTCTGAATGGCGATGAGTTCATCTCCCGAAGACTGCTTCATAAGGAGCATGGACATACCGTTAACCACATTTACGGGGGTTCGCAGTTCATGAGAGACATTGGAGAGGAAATCCTCCATATCATCATTGTAAGCCGCAATATCCTCATTTTGTCTGGCAAGAGCCTCTGCCTGCTCCTGCCTGCCCTTTACCATAAGGCTGCACACAACAAAAGTACAGATCTCAGCAACGACCTGCAGGACTAATCTGGATATTGTAAGGGAGTCCAAAACCAATGATTTTTCGGCGGACTGAAGGAAGACCTGTATCACCATGAGAATGACGTATTCTGCAAGGATCAGGTTCAGAACATAACGTTTATCATATAAGGCAAAAACGATAAGCATGAGACAGCTGATAGTGACAATATCAAGCAAACTGGTGGAATGTACCCCATGGAAGAAAGCAGCAAACATACTGTAAGCCAGATAGAATGTCTCTCTGCTTCTTTCGGATATGCACTGACTTATATGAAATACCCACAGGCAGACCACACCGCAGATAAGGAGAATGTTAACCCAGAACTCCCATCCCTCGATAATGCTTTCCACCGTAAGTCCGACACAGGCTGTGGTCACTATGGAGATGACCAGCCGGTGAATTTTCGCTTTTTCCATCGCTGCCCCTTTTACTCAGACGGTTTGTTTAAGATCTCCAGTATCTTTCCATACTCGAACTGTTCTGCTGCCTCCTGCAAACCTGCCCACTTTTCCTTATCACTGTCAGGCATATCATATCCGTCCATGGTCTCGAAGGCATCTTCCAGAAGATCGGAATCCATATCTTCTGCTGCCCTTCGGATATAAAGATAAGCAGCTTCCAACCTGATCTTGGTCTCGTCTTCTTCAGCAGTCAATACGATCTTTTCAGCGGGAAGATACTCCATCATCATCTCCTCAAGTTTATTGGCGTCGATAGGCTTGGACATATAATCGTCAAAGCCTTCCGCAATATATTTATCCCTGGACCCCGATATGGCATTGGCCGTAAGGCATATCACCGGAGTATCGAGATTCTTATTATCCATGTCGGCTCTCATCTCATGAAGAGTTTCAATACCGTCCATTACGGGCATCATATGATCCAGGAAAATGATATCATATTTCTTTCTGCCGGTCCGGGCCAGACAACCCATACCGTCTTCCACCAGATCCACCTTGACAAGAGTCTGCTTGATAAGAGCCCTGAATACCATAAGGTTCATGTGATTATCATCCACCACCAGCACTTCTGCCTCGGGAGCGGTAAACCTCTCCTTATATATCTTGCGCTCCTTGACATGATTCTGGTATGCTGCCTGATAATCCTCAAGAGGCTCCCATTTAACCACCTTCTGGAGCAATGAGAAACTAAAGATGGATCCTTTGCCGTATTCACTCTCCACATTCAATGTGGATCCCATCATCTCAAGAAGGCTCCTGGTAATGCTCATTCCGAGACCGGTACCTTCTATGTGGCGGTTTTTTCCTTCTTCCACACGTTCAAATTCAGCGAAGATCTTTTTCTTATCTTCCTCTCTGATACCGATACCCGTATCCTTAACAGATACTTTTAGGAGCACGTAGTCTTCACCGTCCGACATCTTCTCATATCCCATGGAAAATGTTACGCTGCCCTTATCCGTGAATTTAACGGCATTGGTCAGGATGTTTGTGATGATCTGCTTGATACGGACATCATCTCCGTTGAGAAGCTTGGGGATATTCTCATCAATATCAAGATTTAAGGTCAGTCCCTTATCGTCGGCTCTGGTCTGTACCATATTGACCAGGTCATTAATGAGAGAAGACAGATCATAATCAACAGGGATGATCTCTATCTTTCCCGCTTCTATCTTGGAAAAATCAAGAATATCATTAACAAGCCCCAAAAGCGTGTGGCCTGCAGTCCTGATACTTTCGGAATACTCCAGGATACCGGTGTCCCTGCTTTCCCGCAGAACCATTTCATTCATTCCCAAAATGGCATTGATAGGGGTGCGGATCTCGTGAGACATGTTGGAGAGAAATGCCGATTTTGCCCTGGTAGCGGCAAGTGCGCGCTCATTTTCATGGCTGAGCCTCCGTGCCAGAGCTTCCTTCCTGCCTGAATTGATCAGGACAGCCAGAAGCACTCCTACTGCAACGACCGCAACGATCATAGTCACAATAAGAGGGAGCTTCAGTGAAGCATACGCGGAAGTGGTGTCCGTAACGGACAGGGATTCCCAGTCATTGACCAAAGACATGTCGTAGACCATGTACTCTTTTTCATTATATGTAAATGAGAAATAACTATCAGTGGCCTTCTTGAGATTATCGACTAAGGCACGGCCGAATGTACCGCTCTCATCCAGATAGTTCTTTCCCACCTCTGCCTTATCGGAATGTGTTATTACCTGGTAGTTTCTGTCAAGGATGATCTCAATGTCTGAATCCCCTGTCCTGGTCAGGCTCTCAGTAATAGACTGGAGCTGGTTCATGGAAATATCCATAGCGACCACGCTTTTTCCATCACAGAGCTGCTTGGTCATGGTAACTATCATATCACCGGTATATGCATCCAGATAAGGATCAACAACCACAACTTTCCTTGAATTAGCCATGGCCTCCTTATACCAGGATCTCTCCGTGGGAATAAAATCATCCCCCGGAACCCAGCCCAGGCCGTCAATGTATTCATCATTAATATAAGCATACAGACCGGTGGTGGATCCTTGAAGAATATCGGATACGGCCGCCGACTGCCGGATAACATACTCCTTTATGTCTTCCTGGCTTCGGCTGGCAAGCAGCATCTTGTCAAGGGTTCCGCTGGTCAGCTTTATATCATCAATACCGATATTGATATTCTCATTGATCCTCTGCACGGAATTGAGCGCATTGATCTCACCACTTTTTATAATATTGCTCTTTGTTTCGGAATTCAGCATGTTATAGTACAGCATGATGATCGAAACAAAGAATACTATTACAAAAGCAGCCAGTATGATGCTTCGTTTAGTTCTGGCAGCCAAACGGCTTTCCGAAATCTTTTGGTCGTCCATAGTATCTGCTATATTCCCTTTATCTCGTAAGAAATGAAAACATCATTCTTAAATCCGGTTTCATTCCACCTGTCCTGAACCCTGCCGGCCACAATCTGTGCTCCTGACTCCGGAGACTCTGAAAGCAAAACAAAAAACTGATCCTTCCCGCTTCTCAGAATAGCATCACTCCGTCTCAGGGAGTGTTTCAGTATGGAAACAAACTGCTTTGCCGCATCCTTTAAAATGCCGGGATCATTGTCAGGCTCTCCTGAAAGTGAGAACAGTATGACCGAAGCATCTCCCCCGTATCTCTTCTTATACCTGACAACATACTTATACACTATGGCAAAGGCGCCCTGCCCCAAAAGAAGTCCGCCTTTTGCCTCCACAGGTTCTTCCAGGATCCCGCATAATCTCTCAATCTCCTTTGAAAGATCCTCCTCCGTATCATCTGTTACGGCTACTTCCTCTTCACAGCTGTCATCGCTGCCAAGGATAGCGCTTATACAGCTGATCAGGGTATCTCTGTCAAAGGGCTTGTGGATATATTCTGCCCCTTTATCATTATCTTCTGTCAGGAACATAACCGGGGTCAACTTCCGTCCTATGCCGTATTCAAACCGTTTCAGAGCCTCGCATGTCTCCGGGCCATCCATCTCGGGCATATCAACGTCAAGAAGAACAAGGTCCGGCTGATTCTTCTCCATAAAAGTGAGAAGTTCTTTTCCCGACCTTAAGCAATTGACTTTTATATCCTCTTCCTTCAAAAGATTCTTTGCATTGGTAAGATTGACGGCTTCATCATCAACCACGACTATATGACGCTTTTTCATAATATTTCATTATCCCGAATGCTATTATCTGAGTAATCTGAATATGGCGCATAAATTTAGCCACTGTAACACTATTATATACACGTCTTAAGAAGTTTTCAACAAAAAAAGGAGAATGTCCATTGACACTCTCCTTTGAGAAATCTTTTATATAACTATTCAATGATAGAAGCTACTCTTCCTGAACCTACTGTACGTCCACCCTCTCTGATAGCGAAGGTAAGACCCTGCTCCATAGCGATGGGATGAATAAGCTCGATAGTCATCTCAACGTTATCTCCGGGCATGCACATCTCTGTACCTGCAGGCAGGTTGCATACGCCTGTTACGTCAGTTGTTCTGAAATAGAACTGAGGTCTGTAGTTGTTGAAGAAAGGAGTATGACGTCCACCCTCGTCCTTGGTCAGTACGTATACCTGAGCGGTAAACTTTGTATGACACTTGATTGAACCGGGTTTAACGAGAACCTGTCCTCTCTCGATCTCTTCTCTCTTGATACCACGAAGAAGGGCACCGATGTTATCTCCTGCCTGTCCTTCGTCAAGGAGCTTACGGAACATCTCGATACCTGTTACGGTAGTCTTCATGTTCTCTTCCTTGATACCTACGATCTCAACTTCCTCATTTACATGAAGAACACCACGCTCTACTCTACCTGTAGCAACAGTACCACGACCTGTGATGGTGAATACGTCCTCTACGGGCATAAGGAAGGGCTGATCTGTAGCACGAACGGGATCCGGGATATATGAATCAACTGCATCCATAAGCTCCATAACCTTGTCTCCCCACTCACCGCTGGGATCCTCAAGAGCAAGTAATGCAGAACCCTGGATAACAGGAATGTCATCTCCGGGGAAATCATACTCTGAAAGTAACTCTCTGATCTCCATCTCAACCAGCTCAAGGAGCTCAGCATCGTCAACCATATCGCACTTGTTCATGAATACTACGATATAGGGAACACCTACCTGACGGGAAAGAAGGATATGCTCCTTAGTCTGAGCCATAACACCGTCTGTAGCAGCAACAACCAGGATAGCACCATCCATCTGTGCAGCACCGGTGATCATGTTCTTAACGTAGTCAGCATGCCCCGGGCAGTCAACGTGTGCGTAATGCCTCTTAGCTGTCTCATACTCAACGTGAGCTGTAGAGATAGTGATACCTCTTTCTCTCTCTTCCGGAGCCTTGTCGATGTTCTCGAATGCAACTGCCTCACCTGTTCCGAGTCTCTGGTTAAGAGTCTTGGTAATAGCAGCTGTTAATGTAGTCTTACCATGGTCTACGTGACCGATGGTTCCGATATTACAATGCGGTTTTGTTCTCTCAAATTTAGCTTTAGCCATTATCTACTTCCTCCTTAAAATAACTACCCTTCCGGGTTATTCGTTCATGATCGTTTTAAATAAAAACGGGCTATCTCACATTATATTTCATAATGCCGTGTTTTTCAAGCAGTTTTTACTTTGAATGCGTTGATATAACTTTTTCCTGAACCGACTTGGGTACCTGCTCATATTTTTCAAAGAACATTGAGTAGTTACCACGTCCCTGAGTCTTGGAACGAAGGTCTGTGGAGTATCCGAACATCTCGGCAAGGGGTACGAAACCTCTTACGATCTTGCCGCCGCCTAAGTCATCCATTCCTTCGATACGGCCTCTACGTCCGTTGATATCTCCGATAACATCACCCATGTACTCCTCAGGCATGGTTACCTCGACTCTCATGATAGGCTCAAGAAGAACCGGCTCGCCTTTGCTCATGGCATCCTTGAATGCCAGGGATCCTGCAATATGGAAGGCCATCTCGGATGAATCGACTTCATGATATGAACCGTCATATACAACAGCCTTAACACCGAGAACCGGGAATCCTGCAAGAACTCCTGCTTTGGCAGCTTCCTCGATACCCTCTCCGACTGCGGGGATATATTCCTTGGGAATAGCTCCTCCCACAACCTCGGACTCGAATACAAAGGTCTGCTCGGCATTGGGATCCATAGGCTCAAACCTGACTTTACAGTGTCCGTACTGACCGCGTCCACCGGACTGCTTGGCATACTTGCTGTCAACGTCAACAGGCTTGGTAAATGTCTCTTTGTAAGCAACCTGAGGCGCACCTACGTTAGCCTCTACCTTGAACTCACGAAGGAGTCTGTCAACGATGATCTCCAGATGGAGCTCGCCCATTCCGGCGATGATGGTCTGTCCTGTCTCGGCATCCGTATGAGCACGGAAGGTAGGATCTTCTTCTGCCAACTTGGCCAGTGCCTCACCCAGCTTACCCTGTCCTGCCTTGGTCTTGGGCTCGATAGCCAGCTCGATAACGGGCTCCGGGAACTCCATGGACTCTAAGATAACGGGATGCTGCTCGTCACAGATGGTATCACCTGTACTTGTAATCTTGAAACCGACTGCTGCAGCAATATCTCCCGAATAAACCTTATCAAGCTCAGCTCTCTTGTTGGCATGCATCTGAAGGATACGTCCGACACGTTCTTTCTTGCCCTTGGTAGCATTAAGAACATAAGAGCCTGAATTCATGGTTCCTGAATATACACGGAAGAATGCAAGCTTTCCTACGAAGGGGTCAGCCATGATCTTAAATGCCAACGCTGAGAAAGGCTCTTCATCTGAAGAATGTCTCTCTACCTCATTACCGTCAAGGTCAACTCCCTTGATGGACGGAATGTCAACCGGTGAAGGCATGAATTCTATAACGGCATCAAGAAGCTTCTGGACTCCTTTGTTCCTGTAAGCTGTGCCACAGCATACCGGAACTGCCTGGCATTCACATGTAGCTTTACGAAGGGCTGCCTTCAGCTGATCAATGCTGGGCTCCTTCTCTTCCAGGTACATGTCCATTAATTCTTCATCAAGTTCGCAGATCTTCTCGATCAGCTCGTCATGATAGAGATCAGCATCATCCTTCATGTCATCGGGGATGGGAACTATTGAGATATCCTCTCCCTTATCATCATTGTAGATGTATGCTTCCATCTCAAAGAGATCGATGATCCCCTTGAAATCATCTTCTTTACCGATAGGTAACTGAATAACTATGGCATTCTTACCCAATCTGTTACGGATCTGGTCCACAGCTGAATAAAAGTCTGCACCCAGGATATCCATCTTATTGATAAATGCCATACGAGGTACATTATATGTATCAGCCTGACGCCACACATTCTCCGACTGGGGCTCAACTCCGCCCTTGGCGCAGAATACACCTACGGCACCGTCCAGTACTCTAAGGGAACGCTCAACTTCAACAGTAAAGTCAACGTGACCCGGAGTATCGATAATGTTGATACGATGCTCTAAAGCACCTGCCTTGGGCTTGTTATGATCCTGCAATGTCCAGTGACATGTGGTAGCAGCTGACGTAATGGTGATACCTCTCTCCTGCTCCTGCTCCATCCAGTCCATGGTAGCAGTACCATCGTGGGTATCACCGATCTTGTGGTTAATTCCGGTATAGTAAAGAATACGCTCAGTAGTAGTAGTCTTACCGGCATCGATATGAGCCATAATACCAATATTACGGGTCCGCTCAAGCGGATATTCTCTTCCAGCCAATATTTTTTCCTCCTACTGAAATTAGAAACGATAGTGAGCAAACGCCTTGTTTGCTTCTGCCATCTTGTGCATATCTTCTTTTCTCTTTACAGCTGAACCTGTATTGTTAGCTGCATCGAGGATTTCATTGGCAAGACGTTCTTCCATGGTCTTTTCTCCACGCTTACGTGAAAACATGGTAAGCCATCTTAATGCCAATGCCTGACGTCTCTCGGGCTTAACTTCGATAGGTACCTGATATGTAGCACCGCCGATACGTCTAGCTTTAACTTCCAAGAGAGGCATCATGTTGTTCATAGCTTCCTGGAAAGTCTCAAGTGCGGGCTTGCCGCCTTTTTCTTCAACGATTGAAAATGCTCCGTATACAATCTTCTGAGCTACGCTCTTCTTACCATCAAGCATGATGTTGTTGATAAGCTTGGTAACTACCTTGTCATTGTATAAAGGATCTGCCAATACGTCTCTTTTCTGAATATGTCCTTTACGTGGCACGGTTCTTCCCTCCTTATTCATTCGAAAATCAGTTACATTTTTCGGGAACGGTTCTGTAAAAAGAAATCGTTCCGAATAAATCATCGGTACTCACAACGTGTACTAATTCACAATTTGTGTACGTGCAGGTATATCTGAATAACAGAATTCCAACACTAATTAGTCTTTGTGGTACATGGCGTAAGTAAAATTACTTACCAGCCTTAGGTCTCTTAGCGCCGTATTTGGAACGGGCCTGTTTTCTGTTAGCTACACCTGCAGTATCAAGTGTACCACGAACGATGTGGTATCTGGTACCGGGTAAGTCCTTAACACGGCCGCCTCTTACGAGAACAACGCTGTGCTCCTGAAGGTTGTGACCTTCACCGGGAATGTAAGAAGTAACTTCGATTCCGTTGGAAAGACGTACTCTGGCGATCTTTCTAAGAGCTGAGTTAGGCTTCTTAGGGGTCTTGGTCTTTACTGCGGTACATACGCCACGCTTCTGAGGAGCGCTCTGGTCTGTAGCCTTCTTGTGTAAAGAGTTGTAACCCTTCTGAAGTGCGGGAGCTGTAGACTTGGAAACCTTTGTCTCACGGCCCTTTCTTACTAACTGGTTAAATGTGGGCATTCTGTTTTCTTCCTTTCTGTAATAGTCACGCGTGTTTACGCACACAAATAAAAATGCACTTTCACGCACGCTATCATATTATACGTACGGTCAAGTGCATTGTCAAGCAAATTCTATATTATTTTTTGTCCATGAAAGCAGGTAAGCCTTTGCTCTTCTTCTTGTGAATCTGCTTGTCCGTGACATATTTGTTAATCTGGGGATATACTTTGGAGAAAGAACAGCCGTAGAGTCTTCCTTTCTCTGTGGAGGTGGATCTCACCACTCTACCGACTACATCGATGCCGAAGCGTTCTTCTTTGTCAATGTAATTGATGTGAACCTGGTCACCCGGCTGGAAGTATTCGTCATCGTCACCCTGCACGAGGAAACCTATGCCGGTGGCGCTTATGTCCTTAACAAGAATGGGAAGCTTATCGCCGCCGCGAAGCTGGAATTGAGCGGAACCTTCCTCACCGACGAACACTCTGAAAGAATTACGTCTGTTGAGGCGGACGCCGGCGTGACGCGAACTGATGGCATGATAAGTATTGCCATCTATCTTCATGATTCCCACGTGAACTCTCTTCCAATAATAGGGCACTTCATTCTCACGCACCACCATCATCTCAACGTTCAGGTCCGGCACGTCAAAAGAAACAATATTATCTTCATAAAGAAAAGGGTTTACGAAAAGAATGTCTTCGTCGTAAAACGCCATGGTAGTGGTAAGGCTGATACTGGAATCTTCCTTACTCACCAATACGTTAATTATGGAATCCGGTGCTATTTCACTGAGTTTCATATGTTAGTCCCCCGACCTTCTCAGGTTAATTTATTTTATCACGGCAAAGTATTCCATTGCAATATCCTTAATTATCCGACTTTTCCGACTTTCTTCATTTATTAGACTTTGTTTATGATTTCTTAACTTGTGTGTGGTATTTTTGCTGTATTATAATCAGTACAAAGAAACACTCTTTTATATAAAGAAAGGAAACACAATGTCAGAAGAATTTGAACCCGTCTGCATGATATGTATGCGTCCCGAGAGCAAAGCAGGTTCCCTGATAAAGCTCCCCGGCAACATGTGTGTCTGTGCCGACTGTTTGCAGAAAACAATAGATATGGCCGAAAGCATGAATCTTACCTCGAACTTCTTTAATCCCGCAGGTCCCGATTCTGTTAAGAAGCCCGCCGAACCCGTTCAGGACAAAGAACCCGTACATTCAGATAACCCTTATGCCGAGGTCAATACAGACACTCCCACTGAGGATATTCCCGAGGACGAACCCGAGGAGAAAAAAACAGGCCGTCCTTTTGGCGGTAACGGCTTCCCCAATATCAGCTTCTTTAACTTAAACGACCTTCAGAACGGCTTCCCCGGAATGTCAGCAAGGGGTCCCAAGAAAAAGAAGAAGCCCCTCGAGCCCATAAACTTAAAGGATGTTTTGCCTCCTCATAAGATTAAGGAAAAACTCGACGAATACGTAATCGGTCAGGAACAGGCCAAGAAGATTATTTCCGTTGCGGTATATAACCACTACAAGCGCGTTGCTACCGGCACGATGGACGAGATAGAGATTGACAAGTCTAACATTCTGATGATTGGTCCCACCGGTTGCGGCAAGACTTATCTGGTTAAGACATTGGCTAAGCTCCTGGATGTTCCGCTCGCGATTGCCGATGCGACTTCTTTGACCGAGGCCGGATATATCGGTGACGACATTGAGTCTGTTGTGTCTAAGCTTCTGGCTGCCGCTGACAATGACGTTGAGAGAGCCGAGCGCGGCATTATCTTCATCGATGAGATTGATAAGATTGCCAAGAAAAAAGAAACCACTTCCCGCGACGTAAGCGGTGAATCGGTTCAGCAGGGTATGCTTAAGCTTTTGGAAGGTGCCGAGGTGGAAGTTCCCATCGGAGCTAATTCCAAGAACGCTATGGTGCCTCTTGCCACCGTGAATACGAAGAACATTCTGTTCATCTGTGGCGGAGCCTTCCCCGACCTTGAGGAAATCATTAAGCAGCGTCTTAACAAGAAGACCTCCATCGGCTACACCGCCGAACTTAAGGATAAGTGGGACAAGGAAAAGAACATTTTAAGCCACGTTAAGGTTGAAGATATTAAGAAGTTTGGTATGATTCCCGAGTTTGTGGGACGTCTGCCCGTTCTTTGTCCTATGGAAATGTTGGACAAGGAAATGCTTATCGATATTCTGAAAGAGCCAAAGAACGCTATACTTAAGCAGTATCAGAAGCTTCTGGAACTTGATGAAGTTAAGCTTGAGTTCTCCGACGAAGCTCTTGCAGCCATCGCCGACAAGGCTATGGAACGCGACACCGGTGCCCGTGCACTTCGCGCCATTATTGAGGAATTCATGCTTGATATCATGTATGAGATTCCCAAGGATAAAAACATCGGTAAGGTAATCATCACTGCCGAATACATTAACGGAACCGGCGGTCCCATTATCGAGATGAGAACAGAGGCTGTGCCGCAGATTTCAGCGCAGGCGTAAGGCCCCAACACACATTTTCAAGTATCAAAAAAGCTCCGACTCATTTGAGCCGGAGCTTTTAGATTGCCGTTAATTAAGCTTCTTTCTTCTGAGCAGCTTTGCCTGACTTGGGAACCATTACGCAGCTGATGATAAGAGCGATTACGTAAAGTGCGCAGGTAACATAGAGAACTGTCTGATAACCAACGGGGTTAACCGCTTCATCGGGAGTACCGAAGTGCTTAACGATGAAGGTAGCCATCTGGTTACCGGTAAGACCTGCGAAAGCCCATGCGGAAAGGCACATGCCGTGAACTGCTGAAATCTTCTCCATTCCGAAGTGGTCGGAAAGAAGTGTGGGAACGTTTGAGAAACCGCCGCCGTATCCTGCGTTAACCATAATCAGAAGGCCTACACAGATGATGGCAAGAACCTTAACGTTTGCACCGTTCTCAATACCTCTTGTGAAGATTACGCAAGCGGTGAAAGCGATGGAAAGGATAAAGATAAGCTTGTAGATGGAGTTACGATCCTTAAGCTTGTCAGCCCATGCGGAGAAACCGAGACGGCCGCCCGCATTAGCAATAGCGGTAACTGTACCAAGTACAGCTGCAATACCCGCAAAACCAACTGCGTTGAAAATCTGCTTTTCCTGAGAGATAAGTGCAAGACCGCAGGTGATGTTGATGTAGAACATAAGCCAGATACCGATGAAGGTCTTCTGTGAGAATGCATACTTGAAGTTGCTGCCGAGGGTAGCAAAGAATTCTTTGACTCCGCCCTTTGCATGCTGTTCTACCCAATCGGAAGGCTTTCTTAAAAGAAGGTGTCCGATGAACATCATTACGAAGTAAACACCGCCCATGATGAAGAACATGGGAGCGGGATTGTTATCAAACTTATCAAGAATGAACTGCATTACAGGAGTAGCGATAGCTTTAGCTGCACCGAAACCTGCAACTGCAAGACCTGTAGCAAGGCCCTTCTTATCCTTGAACCAAAGCATAAGGGTCTTAACGGGCGAAAGATAACCGGTACCAAGACCGATACCCATGATGCAACCGTAGAATAAAAAGATTAAAGGAAGGGACTTAAGCAGAATAGCTGCGCCTGTTCCTACCATACCTACGGAGAAACAAATAGTCGCAATAAGCGAAGACTTGTGAATATCCTTCTCTACAACGTCGCCAAGGAATGCGGCAGACATACCGAGGAAGAAAATAGCAAGTGAGAAAGCCCAGCCGCAAGCGCTCTTGGAAGCGCCAATGTAGTTAGCAATCTCAGTGCTGAATGTGGACCAACAATATACGGTACCGATACTGCAGTGAAGTAATAATGCAGGAATCGCACCGCGAATCCATTTGTTGTTCATATATGAAACTCCTTTCGAAATAAACGCCCCTTTTAAAGGCGCAAAATGCCAAAACTCATTATATAGAGTTTTGGCACTAATTTCAACAGTTTAAGCGTTTTCTTTTACCGTGCGGAATCTGACAATCTGTAGAATCTGTAATAACTTCCGTCCCCTACGGGCTCATAGTACCGGTTAACCCACTGCATAACATGGGTATCGTCGGTAAAATAAAGCCCACCGAACCAGCATTTAACGGCAACAACCGTAGGCATCTTGTCGGGATTTACAGCAAAATAATGCTCCAGTTCTTCATTGTAATAAGGTGTATCAATAACCGAATAGTTAGCTATCTCTGCAGGCGATGCCATGAATACGGCCGAGTCAAACAGCCACTCATCTCCCGCCACAAAAAGCTTGTCGTCGGCATTTACAAATGACGCAAACTCTGTCAGATTGACTTCAATCTCTTTACTGGTCATGTAATCGGTAAGAAGCCCAACCGTAGGACCTCCTTTTACATATCTTTCAATCTTATCAACTGTCCAGACCTTGCCTTTATTGGCGTATCCCCACACCACAAATCCTCTGGTGAAAAGAACCGTAGCAAGGATGAGCACCGCACCGGCAATGGCAGTCTTCTCAATATCCTTAACAGCGACAAAAGAAACCGTGCCGCCAAGCACCAGGAATGAAACAAAGGTAATGATGCCAAGGTCCGAAAGTAAAGCTGCTGCCAGGCAGGAAGCCGATGACACAAGTACTCCGGATATAAAGAATCTCTTCTGTTCAGGTGTCAGATTTTTTATATTGGCAAACCCAAGAGCCATTAAAATAAGGGGAATAACGTAAAAGCAGCAAGTCCAGTCAAGACCAGTCTTCCTCTGAAGCACCAGCATCAAGACATTGGACGTAAAAAGAAGGAAGCCGAATACGGCCAGTCCGTCCGGTTTCTTTTTAAACAAGCGCCCTGCAAAGCTGATTACAAGTGAAAAAACTGCTGCCGCAGCAACCCACGCAAGCGCCCACACAAGCCCTCTGTAGTAGTCAAATCCACCCACAAAAGTGGTATTTACGTGGGAATCGGAGTTAACAATTCCGCTTACGCATTCCGCAAATCGCGAGGGGCCTATGCGCAAAACAAAGTACAGGGCATATACTATTCCCGCCACCGCAGAAGTTCCCGCAAAAATCAGCGAATTTTTAACCTTCTTTTCACTGTAAATGCAGATAATCACAACCGCTGCGACAAAAGCCAGCGCACATGACGGATAGGCCAGTACTTCAAGGCACAAAAATAATGCTGAAAGTACAAGCTTATATGTTTTCTTTTGATCCTTAAGGAAGCTTATGAGCGTAAGAAACATCAGGGCCGAAAAGCCGATCTGAAGATTGGAAAACTCAGGAAATACCGTCTGCTTGGCTCTGAAAATCAAAAAGAAAATCGCAGAAAAATGTGCTGCCGTTTCACCCGAAATAGCTTTGACTTCTTTGAAAATGAATACGGCTATAACCGCGAAAAGCAACGTCCCGCACACCTGAAGATACAGCGCCACGCCGGTAAAAGAAGGCACTATGAGCCCGTACACCCACATAAGAATATCCGTAAGAAAAATGGAAGTCTGATGCGGCTCCCACATTTCAAGGAACATTCTGTCTCCGCTGATATGACGGTATGACATTACCATGCTGTAGGCATTGTCTGCGCCGAAGTCGGTGAATACGGTCTTGATGCTTACAAGAATTGCAGCAATCCATAGTATTTTGATGTAAATCGAGGTCTTACTGTTCTTTGTCTTCACGTACTACCTCATCAATAATAAACGGCGGTCTGTTCCTGGATGCATCGAGAGCACGCCATATGTATTCGCCTATGATACCGATCATAAGCATAATGATACCGAATCCGAATAAAACAACGCACATAAGTGAAGCCCAGCCTTCAACAGGGGTTCCCACGGTAAAGTACTCGACCAATACGGATATAAACAAAGCCAGCGCAAGAATATCAAAAACAACACCAACACCCATCATCATTCGAAGGGGTGCGTATGAAAAGCTGAGTATAGAGTCAGCCACGAGTTTAATCTTCTTTGACAACGTCCAGCGGGACTTGCCCACCTCGCGGTCTTTTCTGTCAAAATAAATCATGTCGGTCTTAAAGCCCGCCCACATAACCTGAAGGGTAAGGGACGAATTCTTTTCATCAAGGCGCTCCAAAACCTCAATAACCTTTCTGTCGATAAGGTAGCAGTCGCAGCCGCCCACAGGCATGTTCTTATTAACAAACCTGCGCACAAGACCGTAGTAACGGTTGGCAAAGAAAACCTTAACAGGGTTCTCATCGCGGGAACGTCTTACAGCAAGCACAACCTTATTGCCCTGCTTCCAGCTTTCGTACATATCAAGAAGGAGGGTGGAATCCTCCTGAAGATCCGCCTGCTTCGTAACCGCGCAGTCACCGGTGCAGACGCTTAAGCCTGCCAGCAGAGCCGCATGCTCACCAAAGTTTCTTGAAAGTTTCACCAGCACTACGTTAGGGTCCTGCTCTTTAAGGGACTCCATGACTTCATAGGAATTATCCCCCGAGCCGTCGTCCACAAATACTATTTCATAATCCCCGATAATATCAAGGATTTTTTCTTTCATGTCATCATATAACATCTGAAGGGTGTCCGCACTGTAATATACGGGCACAACAATGGATATTTTGCTCATAATATCTCCCCAAGTTTTAATTCAAAAAACATTATAGCATAGACAAAAAAAGAGCACCACCATCAGGTGATGCTCTTAAAAGAATCTTTATTCTTTGTTACTGATTGCTTTGGATAGCTTCGATGCCTCCAAGAGTAACGTCGATGGTCATCTCGGTAAGTTCACCGTTAACGTTTCTCGTTACGGAAAGGGTAACAGTCTCACCGGCTTTATAATAACTTAACAGTTCTTTGAGTGCAGAACCGTCTTTAACGGACTGTCCTTCAACCTTGGTGATGACATCGCCCATGTAGATACCGGACTTGTCAGCAGGGGAACCGGGGTTAACTGCCTTAACATAAACGCCTGCCGGATAACCGAGCACTGTAGCGTCGCCGTCATAGAAAGAAATACCAAGGTAACCCTTCTCGTCTTCGGCAACCTTCATACGAGTTTCTCTGTCGGAGAACTCCTGAAGGATATCCTTAACTTTGCTTATGGGAATTGCAAAGCCCATGTTATCAATCTGCGAATCTCCTGCCTTTGAGGAGTTAATACCTACTACTTCGCCTGCGCTGTTAAGAAGTGCACCGCCGGAGTTACCGGGATTAATGGCTGCGCTGGTCTGAATGAGGTTGGAATATACGTTACCGTCTATTGTAATCTCACGATCAAGAGCGCTGACAACACCTGTGGTAACGGACTGGCCGTATCCTAAAGCATTACCGATGGCAATGGCTGTCTCACCAATCTTAAGGCTGTCGGAATCACCTAGAGTTGCTACCTTGATGGCTGCCTTAGTCTCTGCGGTAAGGCTGTCCTTTGCAACAGCGATTACAGAAATATCGATGCTTTCATCATAACCCTTAACATATGCGTCTGCAGTGGTCTCATCCACGAAAAGAACGGAAAGAGATTTGTTGTTCTCAATAACGTGGTTGTTAGTAGCTATAAAGTACTCTGTATCGCTTTCACCTATGATAATGCCGGAACCATAAGACTCGGATTCCTGAGTATATCTTCTGCCAAACCAGTCGCTGGTGGTATACTCGCCTTTATTGGTGATGGCTACCATGGAAGGCATAACTTTGTCTACTACTGCGGTAACATCTCCGCCACCTGCAGCATTAACAATAGTCGTGGTGCCGTTTCCCGATGAAGAAGCGATAGCCGACTGAAGCTCTGCAACGCTCTTCTGAAGTTCTTCCACTTCCGCGTTAGTCTCGATTGTCCTGGGTTCTTCTTTGAGCACATATTTATTGATGCCGTAGAAAGAACCTGCCGCACCTGCGCCGAATGTAAGTCCCAAAGCCAGGGCTGCGAAAAGTTTCGGAACGAAATGCGATTTCTTTTTCTCCTTAACGGGCTTCTGCGCCGCCGGTTTAACAGGCACTCTTACAGGCTCCTGCCAGGTGTAACCGTACTCGGGCTTGGAAGTACTTTCTGAATATGTGTCTGAAGACTTCTCGGTGTTGTTAAAAGAATTATCTTCGAAATTGTTGTTGTTAAATTGCTCATCCATTGAAAAATGACCTCCTTTTTCAATTCTTTGAGCTTATTGTATTTTCCAATTGTGACGAAATTGTGACCATTTTCTTTAAAAAAAATGAAAAACCTAAAGATTTTCGTCATCCCTTTTGAAGGTCTTAACGGGAGGCTGGGACATCATCTGAACCTCAGCATCACTTCTGCCGTAGCCTGAGTGTCCGTCAACACTCTTACGGTCTCTCAGAATCTCATCCATGCGCCAGTATTCGGGATTGGCTGTATATTTACGAAGATCGTTCGGAGACATTTTGGCGTATTTCAAAGCTTTCTTGTAGCCATTCCTCTTCGCTCTGTAGATATGGCGAAGTTCAAAAGCTTCGCCCGAGAAACTCTTGCGTTTAAGGTGAGAAACAAGAAACTTTTCAGCTTTACGATTGTTTTCTTTGACCGCATTGTAATCAAACACGTCAGGATTCTTAAGCACGCATACACCAAAGTCAAAGGCTTTTTTCATGAGTTCCTTGTCTGTGAGGCGGGTGTAATCTGTCACAACGGCATCGGAAACATAAGCTACTTTGTAGCCTGCCTTAAGAGCCTTGGATGCATAAACCACATCCTCATCACAGATAATGTGATTAGTGAATCCGCCAAGTGCGTCGAAAACATCGCGTCTGTATGCCGCACAGCCGTTTAAGCCTCTGACAGAACCGTTCTTTACACTGTCAATATCTTTTTCCGTAAGAACAGCACCGTCTTCAGGGAAGAAATAGTGTTTAACATATTTGTCCATTTCGGAATAATCAGCGGGTACGGTCTGCCTTGCGTAGGCCACGACACATTTGGAATCGTTCTCCAATGTGGCCAGGAGCTTGGCTGCCACTTCGGGAGACTCCGGTATAGCGTTCTGCGACATGATAATGAAGTAATCGGCCTTGGATATCTTGACACCGAAGTTACAGGTCTTGCCACAGTCAAATTCACGCTTGGAAATGTGACGTACGTCAAGGGATTTGTGTTCGTCTAAGAATTTATTGGAATATACGAGACGGTCGAAATATTTCTGCTCAGTGTTGACTACTATTATTTTATTAAAAGAAACGGTCTGGCCGGCCATGGCGTCTACCGCATCAAGAAATGTTTTGTCAGGCTTATATGCCGGAATGATTAAATCTACAGTCATTAAATTGTACCTCAGAAAATTTTAAAGGGACCTGGGAAGTTCTCCCGGTCCCTCGCTAATTATAGCACAACGATTTTTATCAGTCATCCCCAAAATCTTCTTCAGGGGTGGTGGTGGTATTCAGATATCTGGAAGTTTCCTCCTTGATAGCCGCACTGTACTCTGAAACATTGGCTGAAGGCTTATAATCATCCTCGTCAAAAAGGAACTTGTGAAGCCAGATAACGTTCGTTTCAAGATCAACGGGTACTACACAGCTCTTACCATCGATGGTACCGGTGGTGTAATGCTCCATGCTGGGGAAACCGCCTTCATCAACGATTTTATATTTTGCTATGTCAGTAAGAAGATCAAGAATCTCGCTTAAATCAAGCGAAGTATATACCTCGCCGAAAATGTTGTCGCAAATGCTCTTAAGTTTGGCAACATCAATGGTCTGTGCAACTTCAAGGCAGGCCTTGATAACCTCACGCTGTCTCTCGGTTCTCTTAAAGTCGTTACCTGCGGTATAACGGATACGGCAGTAAGCTGTAGCCTGTAAACCGTTAAGGAGCTGCATGCCTGTTTCTTTGACAGGTGTATAGGTGTCGATATCGCTCATGGATTCAACCATGGAAATCTGATAGTTATTAAGGTGCTTAATCTCAGATTCATCTACATCAATATATACACCGCCGAGAGCATCAACCACGTCACGTAAGCCTTCAAAACCTATGGTAACAAAGTCCGTGATATCAAGGTCAAGGTTCGCATTGAGCATCTTAAACGCTCTCTCCGCACCGCCGTAAGCATAAGCAGCATTACATTTATTAAAGGTTCTCTTACCGTTGGGGTCGATATTTAAATAAGTATCTCTGTAAACGGAAACGAGTTTAACCTCTTTTGTCTCAATATTAATGGAAGCAATAATAATGGTGTCGGAACGGGTCTTCTTGCTGAGCTCGCCTTCACGGGAGTCTACGCCGAAAAGAGCTATGTTTCTGTATCCTCTCATTACTTCATTATCTTTAACTTCCTCGGGAAGAGTAAGTTCGATTTCCTTTTCATCAATAGAAAGCTTCTGTACGCCCTTTTCCTCATCCGTAGACTTAAGAACAAGCCACATAACTACCAAAAGAGCTACGAGAATCAATATTTCCGAAATAAATAAAATTATTTTACCCACGGAAGTTTTCTTTTTCTTATTATTACCTGCTGACATATTTCCTCCAAAACCTAATACGCCTATAGCGATTTTCTCTTATAGAAAAACACTAGTACCATACTACATCGAACTTTGGTATAAAACAAATTAATCTTTTCTTAATATTGGGACCGAAGTACTAGCGACGGACGTTTTGGGGAAGAAAAAGAAATGTTAAACCTTGTTTTTGCAGTTCTTTGGCAAATTCCATACTGAGTGTTCCGGCATAAGCATGAACATCTTTGCGGGTAACTTTCGCGGATTTCGAGTATTCATCAAGCTGCTTCATCAGTTTTTCGTAGTATTCGCGCATCTTTGGTGCCGGTGTAACGGTTCTGATGTCGCAGGCAAAAACATCCCTTGTCAAGACTGCTCCGTGCATGTAGCCGGAATAATGCTTATTCATGTTTAAAAAAAGTTCGCGACCGGAATTTGAATAAATGCCGCGCGTTATCTTATTCCCCTCTGTAAAAAGGTCCCCGATTGCCCCAAGCTCGGGTCTTATTCCAAAGATGTCCAAGCCCCAGTTAACTCTGTAAAAGCCCTTGTGGGGGAGATCGGACACATTTAATTCTCTGCCGTATTTCTTAAGCAGAAAATCCGCTATCGCTCTCTTGCCGGCTTCGTATGCATATTCTTTGCTGGCGGGATTAAAAGCAGTGGACTCTTCGTGACAGCGCCAGTGATAAAGAATCTTACCGATGTGGCGAATCTGTGACGGTTCAGAGTTAAGAATAACCCGCAGGAAAACATCATAGTCCTGAGCTCCGTCGTATTCGCTTCTGAAACGTAATTCTTTAAGCAAAGAAGTCTTAATCACCGCGAAATGGCAGATATAATTGTTGGATAAAATTAAATCCAAATTAAAGTTTTCTTTGATATGGGGTTCAAAATACCTGTTGGAATCCCCGTTGCATTTATCTTCGTCGGAATAAATCAGGGTTACATCTTCACCCTTCTGTCCTGCTTCCGACAAAACAAGAGCATTTTCGTACAAAGCATCAAATGTAAGCAGATCATCATGGTCAAGCAGCGCGCAGTAATCTCCTGTTGCTGCCTCAAGAGCCACATTTGTGTTGGCGGAAATGCCTCCGTTTTTCTCTATCTTTATGTATTTTATTCTTTCATCTTTGTATGAGCTTATAATCCTGCGAGGAGCATCGGTTACCGATGCGTCGGCAAGAATAAGTTCAAAAGTCCCATAGGCCTGTCCGAGAACCGACTCAATCATCTCACGAAGATATACCTCAGGAGTCTCATAAACCGGAACCAGGATGCTGAACTTGATACGCTCGTCAATGGGACCTTTATAGGTGTTTTCGTACGCACTAAGCGGAACGTCCTTATAAAAAAGACGTTCCGCCATAGCGTAGTATGTTTTTTTCAGTCCGTTTCTTTTTAAATAACGGATGGTTTTTTGAATATTACTCATTCTCTTATAAGATTGCTTTCAGGTTTTCTTTGAGTTCTTCAACCTTCTTAGCCGCATCGTCAAGATTGTCGCCCTTAACACCAATATAGAACTTAATCTTGGGTTCGGTTCCCGAAGGACGTGCGCAGCACCATGAATTGTCGGTCAAGTCAAAGTATAATACATTGGACTTGGGAAGACCGGTAGGTTTCTTTTCGCCTGTAGCCATGTCGATGATAACATCCTTCTCGTAGTCTCTGAAGGAAAGAACTTTCCAGTTGCCAAGAGCCTTGGGAGGATTGTTACGTAACTTCTCCATCATTTCCTTAATCTTAGCAGAGCCGTCCATACCCTTAAGAGTGATGGTATAAAGGTCTTCTTTGAAGTAGCCGTATTCTTTGTAAATGTTAAGCATGCGGTCCCAAAGGGTGATACCGTTCTTCTTGCACCATGCAGCAACTTCGCAGAGACACATAACTGCTACTACAGCGTCCTTATCGCGGGCATGTGTACCTGCAAGGCAGCCGTAGCTTTCTTCGAGACCGAATACATAGTTGTAAGTGCCCTTCTCAAGGAACCACTTAATCTGCTCGCCGATATATTTAAAGCCGGTGAGCACTTCGATAAGTTTTACATTGTACTTCTCGGTGATAGGCTCAGCCATGTTAGTGGTAACGATGGTCTTAACGAGAGCCGGGTTCTTAGGCATAGTGCCGAGAGCTGTTCTTTCTTTTAATATATACTCAGCGATGAGCATACCGGACATGTTACCGGTGAAAGAAACATAGTCATCGGTCTTGGAGTCATATGAGTAAATTCCGAGGCGGTCGGCATCGGGGTCGGTTGCGAGCACAACGTCAGCCTTAACTTCTCTTGCAAGCTTAAGGGCAAGAGTAAATGCCTTGGGATCCTCGGGGTTAGGATAATCGAGGGTAGTAAAGTCGGGGTCGGGAAGTTCCTGTTCGGGAACTACATAGACATTCTTGAAACCGAGTTCTTTTAAAATACGGCGAACAGGAATGTTACCGGTGCCGTGGAAGGGTGAGTAAACAATCTTAATATCGCCCGCAACTTCTTTGATAATCTCGGGGTGAATAATCTGTTTCTTAAGTTCTTCCATGTATCTGTCATCGATTGCCTGACCGATTACGTTGTAAAGACCTGCTTTCTTGGCAGCTTCTTTGTCCATGGTCTTAGCATCGGAGAAGTTTGCTACAGCATTAACTTCGTCTATGATGGCTACGTCGCGGGGAGATGTTACCTGTGCGCCGTCCTCCCAATATACTTTGTAACCATTGTATTCAGGTGGATTGTGGCTGGCGGTTACCACGATACCTGCGGTACAGCCAAGTTCTCTTACTGCAAAAGAAAGCTCGGGAGTGGGTCTTAATGACTCAAAGACATAAGCCTTGATACCGTTTGCTGCAAGACATAAAGCAGCTTCATCGGCGAATTCGGGTGACATTCTTCTGGAGTCGTAGGCGATGGCAACACCTTTTGCCTGCGCACCCTGTTTGATGATGTAATTGGCAAGACCCTGAGTAGCCTTTCTGACTGTGTAAACGTTCATTCTGTTGGTGCCGGCACCGATTATGCCGCGAAGTCCTCCGGTACCGAACTCAAGGTTCTTGTAGAATCTTTCATTAATCTCGTTTTCGTCAGAGGCAATGGCCTTAAGTTCTGCCTTGGTAGCCTCGTCAAAGTAAGAATCGCTTAACCAGAAATCGTATTGTTCTTTTACTGTCATAGAATTATCTCCTTTATTCTACTTTTACTGAAAAATCGCTTCTGTCCAAAGAAAAGTTTGCGTTGTAATAAGGATCGCCTTTTTCAAGCATTTCTTTCCACTTGGTACGGAAATGTTCCGATTCTTTATTATAGCGCTTAGCTTTCTCGCCGTTATCATCAAGTCCCCTCGAAACCGATTCATAATGATACAGCTCGGCGAAAGGAGTAAATACGTTCAAATACCCTTTCTCGCGAAGTTTCAGACAAAAATCAACATCATTTAACGATATCTTAAAGTCGGTGTCAAGACCACCCACCTCATCCCAGAGGGATTTCTTGACAAGAAGGCAGGCACCCGTTACCGCTGAAACGTCCTGGGTGTAGCAAAGACGACCCATGTAGCCTAAGTTTTCTTTGGGCATCTTGTAGTGAGTATGGCCGGCAGTCCGGTGAGCGCCGAGGCCGATTACCACGCCCGCATGCTGAATGGTTCGGTCTGCGTAATAAAGCTTTGCTCCCACAGCGCCCACATCTTCACGCTGAGCATACATGAGCATCTCCTCAAGCCAGTTAAGGGTGATAACCTCAGTATCGTTATTCAGTAAAAGAATGTACTCACCCTTTGCAAAGGATACTCCAAAATTGTTAACCGCGGAGTAATTGAACTCGCCTTCGAAGGTAACCACGGAAATCTTGTCAGAGGCTTCTTCGAGTTCCTCATACAAATCGAAAGTGGCTTTTTCGGTGCTGTTGTTCTCCACTATTATAATCTCATAGTTAGTATATGTAGACTTCTCAAGGATTGAATTTACGCAGCGTTTCAGGTCCGAAGCGTGGTCCTTATTTGGAATAACAATTGTTATTAATGGTGAGCCGTTTAGTTTGTATCTTATCTTGAAAATGGTCTCAAAAGCTCTGGTACTGGTGATTTTAAAGTCTTTGTAGCCATGTTTTCTTAAGTGATCGGCTACGGCACCCTTGGCGGCGTCGATGGCATATTCTTTGGCCGAGATGTTACTGGCAACACTTGCGGCATGACAGCGCCAGTAGTAAAGGAGTCTCGGAACATGAACGATTTTCTGTGCCCTGTCGGTAAGTCTTAAAATCATATCGTGATCCTGGCTGCCGTCGAAGCGTGTTCTGAAAAGTTCGGTTCCTTCAAGGAGCGTCTTCTTGAAAACGCTGAAGTGACAAATATAGTTATTGGCTCTCAGGTTATCAACCGCATAGTCAGGTTTAAAATGCATGGTAAGCATGTGGTCAATGTTGCCGCTTTTGAAAGTAGTCTCATCACAGTATATATAATCCGCACCCTGCTCATTGATAACCTTGGCATATTCGAAAAGTGCACTGGGATGAAGAATGTCATCGTGATCAAAAAGACCTATGTAATCACCGGTGGCAAGTTTAAGGCACTCATTGGTGTTCGCGGAAATGCCTCCGTTTTTCTCAAGCTTCATATATTTTATGCGGGTATCCCTATACTCCGCAACAGTCTCACCCACATAAGCATGAGCATCGTCGGAGCCATCCGCAAGACAAAGTTCCCAATTTGAATAAGTCTGCCACACAACCGAATCAATCATTTCCTTGAGCATGGTCTTGTCGGTGTTGTAAAGCGGAACAAGAATGCTGAAAAGAGGACGATATTCAAAAGAATACTCTTCCTCAAACTTGCGTCTGTCGGCATCAGGGAAGCTTTTGGTCCCATAAAACTTCTTGGCTTCTGCTTCGCGCTTCTTATAATTAATCTTCATCGCAATGCCTCTCGGTCCGCCAAGGTTCTTCACACGTCTGACATTGTTTACGACTTTGTGGCCAAACATTCTGACGGGAGTGGAAGCCTTCCAGATGGGATTGTCCTTGATGCGCTTCAGTTTATATGAAATTTCTTCTTTTTCCGCTTCAAGCTCTGCAAGGCGCTCGGACAAAACTGCGTTTCGTTCCGATTCCTGCTCGTAGAGTTCTTTGTAGTCCATTTATTTCACCACCATATATTTATTGGAAAAAGCATACAGCCTTTCCCGCGCGTATTTATGAGTCATAAGCACACCGACTCTGTAATTGCCCGAAGGCAGTTCCGTCGAAGGAATATTTACACAAAAACCGGATTTTTCTACGTTGGTCTGATCTGCGCAGGCCAACGAAACATCGGTCCTGACGCACCCTTTAAAGGGAAACTCGAAGATTCCTGCTTCGCCCTTTAACAGCAGAGATTTCTGATAACATGCGTTATTTGTTCCTGACACATATGCGAATCCCTGAACAAGAAGTTTTCCCGCATCCCGGTCCTCAAAAGAAAACTCAGTCTTGTCTCCGGCATACTCCACTGAAAGAATCACACAAGCATCTTCTCTTGTGCCACGAGTCGCAAGATTTGGAATGAGTTTCTTCTTGCAGTCCTCTTCGGCTCTTTTATATTCATACTCACTTGCGGGCACAATTCTGGAATCCAGGCAGTCCGTAAGAAGATATTTTGAAAAATACGGGTCGTATCCTCTGAGCGAGCCATGATTCTCGTATAATCTTTCTTTTTCCACATTTAGTCTTGCCAGTGATTTAATATCATCATCCCGGCCTCTGGTAACAGACTCGGCATGAACAGCGCTTACATTGTTGCATACCACGTTAACATAGCCTGCCTCCAAAAGTCTGAAGCAAAAGTCCACATCATTGAAAGCAACCTTAAGGCTTTCATCCAGACCATGTATCTTGTCGTAGGCATCCCGCCTTACCATAAGGCAGGCCGCAGTGACCGCAGATACATTCTGGACATTACGGTTAAATCCATGATAATACTCTTTACTGTCATCGCAAAACTGAAGTTTATGTACCGGTCCAATACGATTATTAATGACACCGGCATGCTGAATTGTGCTGCTCTCGGGATACAATAATTTCAATCCCACCGCACCGGTAAAGCTGTAAGCAAGCTCTTCGGCCATGGTTTCAAGGGTATTATTTGTGTCAAAAGTTATATCGTCATTTAATAAAAGCAGTATCGGATACTTGGAAGCAGCCACTCCCGCATTGCATTGAGCTGAGAAATTGAACTCCATGGGATTATAAATATATGTGGCATTGTACCTTGAAAGTACTTCTTCTATCTGCTCTTTTTTATCCGGATCGCTTCCGTTATCAACAACTATTATCTCTGTTTCAGTTCCCGTATGCAGAGCGTTCTTAAGAGACGTAAGACACTTATCCAACAGGTCGGGATTATTCCTGGATGGAATAACAACCGATATTCTGATATCATCATCTTGAAGGCATCTCAGGTTTTTAGCGTAATCCCGGGCTTTTTCAAGCTTAATGTCTGCGCAGTTATAATTGGCTGCATGAATCAAAATCTCGCTGATATTAACGACACTTCTTCTTAAAGTCTTCTCATCTTTAAAAATATATTCAAGAAGCATC
Source organism: Lachnospiraceae bacterium (assembly GCA_017550165.1). Lineage (GTDB taxonomy): Bacteria > Bacillota > Clostridia > Lachnospirales > Lachnospiraceae > SIG280. The sequence goes on from JAFZQH010000018.1 coordinate 66,257, forward strand.
TCATAAATCAGCCTTGCCCCATAAGCATTGCCGGGCGTTGCTTTTTCTCTGAATGAGCTTCTTCTGATGGCCGCCACGTTGCAGAAATAGAACCTGTGAAGAAAGGCGTTTGGTGACCACTCAGGTTTGAAATAAGGGTCCTTCCTTGTTCCCACAACACTTCTTCCGTATTTAAGCAGGTCGCCGGCATCAAGAGTCGCAATGTCCTCGTCGCCGTAGCAGATATCCACATCGGGATTGTCGGCAAATGCTTTAAAAAGAAGCGGTATCGCTCTGTCGGTAAGTTCACCGTTAGCAAAGATAATGAAGTCCTCGATGTAATTCTTTATATCAAAAGAAGAATCTATGGCGGAATACGGTATGATTCTGAAAGATGAGCCCTCATATGTGGTCACATACGAAAGCCTGGACATGGCCTTTGCATCTTCTTCAGCCTCATTGCTTTGACCGCGAACCGACATGTCAAATCGTTCCAGATCGGATTCTTTGTCCCTGATCCATTTATCATAAGAAGGAACAGCTCCGTCTATAGACTTTTTATAAGCTTTGTCTCCATATTTAATTGCCACATTTTTGATAGCATCTTTAATGAGCATATTCTACCTGTGTCAAAAAAACTTCTTAATATTCTTCGAAACTGCCTCAGCTGTATCTGCCGCAAGCGGAATAACTTCAAGTTCAAGATAAAGAAAAGTATCTTCATCATGAATAAACCCGTCAACATTAAAAAATAGATTAGGGTCTGCCGTACTGAACACAAAATTATTCTTTCCTATTCTTACCCCGTTTGACAAAACATATTTTTTGCTATCGACAGGAAAATCTTCCTCTCCAAGCTTAGCATCTCTAATGGTAACCAGGCAGGGGGCATCGAGAGGATCAACACGCATAATCGAGTTTTCTTTGTAAACGGTTGCGGTAATTCTGGCAATACGTTCATCTTCGTATGCATCTTTACATTCATAAGCGGTTTCTTCGCTGAATTCACCCTCTCCTTTGCCCGGATAAATCATGACTTTATAAATGCCTGAGTCATCCTTTATCTTACCAACAAGAGGAATCGGGTTAACAGACCTGACACCAAGTCTCTCTCTAATCTCACCGAGAGAAAGATTCCGCCCGGTTACGCGCTTTTGAAAGATAACCTCATCATTGATAATGTCTTCGGAAGCTTCACGGGAAAGAACAAGTTTGTCAAGGATTAAATCCTGATTTATTTTCTCTCTGCTTTTATCTTCCAATAAATAACAGTAGATTGCTCTAAAGGCGGTCTCTTTCACAGGAACCCGACCTTCTTTACACCATTCATAATCAATGAGAGTCCAATCGTCACCATTAATAAGAATATTTGAAAAAACAACATCCAAATCGGCTATATCGGCATCCTCGTTAAAGCCCACGAGCTTAACATATTTATCAAAAAGAGTGTAGAAGTCATCAAGGTCGTCCTTCTTAAGCAAACGGTCAAAGACTTTTGAGAGCTCCACACCATCTACATATTCAAAATCAGCCGAAGGCTTGCCATTCTCCTCAGAGAGAGTGCATCGGTTCACCAATAGACCGGAGCCGGCATATCTGTCCGTAAGTTTGATGTAACATTCGCCGAGATTACGAATATGGTCGTAAGCCGCTTCGCTGAGCGGACGCTTTCTGACCACCTTACCCGCTGTACTATTTTCTATAGTAGTAAAGATTCCGTACTCAGGTGCACGGTCATTCGAAAATCTTGCATACTCGGTATCAACAGGCTCGCCCAGTACTACGAGATATGAATTGGAATAATACTGAAAACTTCCGTCCTCACAGCAGGAATCAAAGGCTTCTTTTTCCGAAAACAGTTCCAGACGATCCGATTCAAAATTGAAATGATTGTCCACTAGTTCGCCGACTTTGGGTAGCCGTGAATTTGAGTAAAGACATTTCATAAATCTATAGTCGGGATAAGGATAAAACATCTGCGCCTTGGAAAAACCGGTGGAGCCCAAAATCTTTCTAAGGCCGGAGAACGTAAATCCGGAATCGCTCCTTCCTTCCACGCCCGTGAAGTACTCAGACTCACCCGCTGCTTTTACACCGGCGAGGTTTCTCATACCCATTCTGTTATCGGTAATGAATACCACGCGTCCTTTTTTTCCCGCCAAACGTTCCGCATCTGGCAACAAACGCGCATTGTGAACAATGACCCAGTCAAATGTTGATTCTACGTCTTTTAAAAGCGAAGACTTACCCGCATATATGACGAAATTCTTGCAATTCGAGTATCTCTCCGCAATTATCTCTGCATCAGTCGCACAATCGCAATAGGCCGTCACGTTTTCAGACAATTCCAAAAGTGCACCCGTTATTGCGCCACATTCAGCCTCCAGCTCCAGCACCTTGTCCGTAGTCTTTACAGGAAGCCAGCGAACGATATTACCTCGAATATCGGAGAGATGATACAAGTACTCGTACTTATTTTTCTCTGCGATTATGCCGGGATACTCAATTTTATTGGCATCACGAACAATCTTAAGGATATCCTCCTTAAGATAAGTCTTGTTCTTTTCAAACTCACAGTCTATTAAGTTAACCGTCACCTTGCCAATAAGGACCTTGCCAACCATCGTTAACTCCTGTACTCTCTATCCGTTCTAAAGCTTCTTAACCTCAATCTTGCTGTTCATATCATAGTAGCCCACTGTATCCTTATCAGATATAACGGCCACGCTCATGGCATAATACATTCTGTGGTATACGGTAAAAGTATCCATCTTGTAGCCCGTACAGCCAAAAGAAATCAGATACTCTCCACCCTGAAGATTCATATCCTGAGTAAATGTAATCTCAAGGTCAGTACCGGCGCTGACATTTTCAAGAAATGCCTTTTCAAACATCGTATTGGTACCGGTAATCTCCACTCCCTTCGGGTTAACAAACTTATATGCGAAAATCGGTTTCTCCACATCCTTCTCAAAATGCACCTTCATGTGAATGGTAAAAGAATCCCCCTTTATAAGTGCATTTGTCCTAAGACCCTTCGAATCCGTAACATAATATTCCGTAATAACAGCTTCTTTGGAGCCATACTCCAACAGTTCCTTGTTCTCTCCGTCGGGAGCAAACATATCGCCCTTATCTTCAGCGTACTGTCCCACAAGAATCTGCTTGTAGACATCTATCATTTCTTTGGGCTTACCTTCAGCAACCTTATCGCCCTTGTTAAGCACCAGAACTCTGTCACAGTACTTGGAAATCGAGCTTAAATCGTGAGAGACAAAAATAATTGTCTTACCCGACTTTTTAAACTCCTCAAACTTGTGATAACACTTGGACTGGAAGAATACGTCACCTACAGAAAGTGCCTCATCCACTATCAGAATCTCAGGGTCGATGTTAATGGCAACTGCAAAAGCAAGTCTCACAAACATACCCGAAGAATAAGTCTTAACCGGCTGGTATACGTAATCCCCGATATCCGCAAACTCAAGAATCTCAGGAAGACGCTTCTCTATTTCTTTTTCCGTAAAGCCCATCATGGTGCCGTTAAGATAAACGTTCTCAATTCCGTTGTATTCCTGGTTGAAGCCTGCACCGAGCTCCAACAGCGCCGAAATGCGTCCGTTAACGTTAACATCTCCCTCTGTCGGATTAAGAACACCTGTTATTATTTTCAAAAGGGTAGATTTACCGGAGCCGTTGGTACCGATAATGCCCACAGTCTCACCCTTGTATATATCTATATCAACACCCTTAAGCGCAAAGTTCACCGAGTAACATTTCTTCTTAAGGCCAAACGCATCAAGAAGACGGTCCGAGGGCTTGTTATAAAGCTTATACATCTTTTTAAGTCCCGAAACCGATATTGCCGTCTCTTTTGAATTTTCATTAACAAGTGTTTCTTTGTCCATGAATACCTCTATAAAACATCCGCAAAATGGATCTTTAACTTCTTAAATATCGCTCTTCCGATGAGGAACAGCACTGCTACCAACGCCCAGAAATATGCCGTATACAAAGGCTCTGTCCAAAATCCCCTGCTCTCGCAAATTGTCATCCTGTAACCTAATACCACATAAGCCACCGGATTGATAATCTTCATGGCAATCTGCCAGTTGGGAGAAAGGGAAGCTATATTCCAAAGAATGGGAGTCGCCCACATTCCGATTTGCAAAAATATTGAAATAATCTGATTCAAGTCCCTGAAAAACACCACTATAGCCGATGTCGCATAAGACACCGCCAAAAGGAGCATAAACATACAAAAACTGTAGTAAAGCAGCTGTATAGTGTAAAGGTTGGGATAATACTTATAAACCGCAGCAACGATAAGAAGAACTACCATAAAGAACAGGTGTATAAAGGAGGCTGCCACAACCTTTATAACCGGCAGAATATCAATTTTAAAAACTACCTTTTTAACCAGGTAGCTGTACTGAATCAATGCATTGGCGCCATTGGACATGCCCTCAGAAAAATAGAACCAGGGCACCAATCCGGCAGTAAGAAAAAGAACATAAGGAATCTCTGCCCCGCCCGCAAAAGCGGTGGCTCTCTGCTTAAAAAGCTTATCAAAAACTATATAGTACATAAGCACTGTGACAACAGGCTGAACCATTGCCCACAGCGCTCCAAGATAAGAGCCGGCGTAACGATTCTTAAAATCGTTACGCGCAAGCTTCCATATTAAACTAAAAGTTTTCTTATTTTCTTTCTGCGACATATTCCTTTAATCCGCCCCATTTGGTATCCTTCTCACTCATGATAAGTTCAAGGCCCTCTTCAATGGGCCACTTAACTGCGATGTCGGGGTCGTTATAAATGATTCCTCCCTCATCGTTGGGGTGATAGAAATCGGAGCACTTATAAACAAATTCCGCATAGTCGGAAAGTACTAAAAATCCGTGTGCAAATCCCTTGGGAATAAAGAACTGTTTCTTATTCTGTTCGGAAAGTTCAACGCCCATCCATTTGCCAAAGGTCTTTGAGCCTTCGCGAAGGTCAACGCATACATCATAAACAGCACCCTTAATTACTCTTACAAGCTTGTCCTGAGGGAACTGCTTTTGGAAGTGAAGCCCTCTCAATACACCCTTTCTGGAAGCGGACTGGTTGTCCTGTACAAAGTCTACATTGACACCGGCTGCCTCAAAATCCTTCTTCTGATAAGTCTCCATAAAGTATCCTCTGGAGTCTTCTCTGACTTCGGGGGTGATAATAAGAACGCCTTCGATATCACATTTTTCAACTGTTAATTTTCCCATCTTTTTCTCTCCATTTATATAATCTAAATTTAATTTTCTATGAATGATTTGCTAAGATAAACCTCTCCTTCAACCCCCGGAACCTTTCCTTTTGAGGAATACTGCCACATATCGTAGTAGATATCATCAACGGGCTTGGCATTGAACTGCGCCATCCAGATTTTGTAGCTTGAGAGTTTTTTCATGTCTATATTAGTCTTAAGCCAGTTGGACGATGCATATACGCAAGGGTCGTATCCAAAGCCTTTTATCGTCTCCATAAAAGCCTCGGCGACCTTCGTCCGGGTTTCTTTGTCCAAAGCGTCTGCCCTGCCCAGGCCACCCGCCTGATCAATCCTGATGCAAATAGGATAACAGATGTTTTTTTCTTTGCAGAGCTCATATACTGCCGACGCTTCCTCGACTGCCTCTTTTTCATTGACAGCCTGGGAGAAAAAATAAACTCCCACATCAAGTCCTGCTCGGTTCGCCAAAGTCGCATTCTGCAAGAACAATTTATCGACTACAATATCACCCGATATCGATCCTCTGTAGCCTGCCCTAATCATTACAAAACGAATACCGGAATCATATACTCTCTTCCAGTCCGTCACCGTATTCTTTTCAGATACATCGATTCCGTAAACGTAATTATCCTTGGCAAAAGAAGCATTCTGCTTTTTGTCCGCGTATGTATCGGCTCCAACAGTCATGGTGTCCTCAAGTCTTACTTCTGCCTCGGACTTCTCTTTAAACATCAGAGCTATGTCTTCGATAAAAGAATATTCAACCTTCGCCTTAACCACCACTTCGGTGGGCTTACTCGGAATCGTATATCCCTCAATGGGCTGAAGCGTAACTTCATAGGTGCCGGGTGTGAGTTTATCAATCGTGATAACTCCGTCCTTGTCTGAATCCGTATAGTTTTCAAACATATTGGGAGTCTTTTCATTGGCCACCGCAATCTTAAAAGCCTCACCCGTCTGCAGTTCGCCCTCGTAATCCAGAATCCTTACGCGGATATCCTTCTCCACACTGACTGCCTTAACGGACAAAGTCGACATATCATCCAGTATACGCGCTGCCAGAGTATCCGCTTCTTTGTCAAAGAAAGAAGCATCTTTCTTCCACGCGTCCAGATCATTCCCTAACTGCAGGCTTTCTTCTTTTTCCACAGAAACAACCTCCGATGTTACGGTACTCACCGAAGGCGTTTTCTTCCGTGTCAAAGAATCCATATTGCTAAGAACCACAATGCCTATGACTGTGATTCCCGTCAAAACGCAAAGCAAAATTACAATGCGTTTAATCTTAGAGTCCATCGGCAACCTCTACAAGATATTTGCCGTAAGCAGTCTTCATAAGAGGCTCGGCAAGTTTTAACAGTTCTTCTCTTCCGATAAATCCTCTCTTGTAAGCAATTTCTTCTATACAGGAAATGTAAAGTCCCTGTCTCTTCTGGAATGTAGCTACAAAGTTAGCCGCATCAAGTAACGCATCATGGTTACCTGTATCAAGCCATGCAAAGCCTCGGCCCATGGTCTCAACGCGAAGTGTACCTCTGCTTAAGTACTCATTGTTGATGCTGGTGATTTCAATCTCGCCTCTTGCGGAGGGCTTAACGTTCTTTGCTATTTCCACTACATCGTTGTCGTAGAAATAGAGTCCGGGAACAGCGTAGTTGCTCTTGGGATGCTCGGGCTTTTCTTCGATGGAAATAGCCTTTTTATTCTCATCAAATTCGACAACGCCGTATTCTCTCGGGTCTCTTACATAGTAACCAAAGATAGTGGCACCGGGCTCGGATTCAGTTCTGGACGCAGCCTCAAGTAATACTTTTGAGAAACTCTGACCATAGAAAATGTTATCACCAAGTACAAGTGCGCAGGCATCATTGCCAATAAAAGAATCTCCGATAATAAATGCATCCGCAAGACCTCTGGGATATTCCTGCACGGCGTATGAAAAGCTCATTCCGAGCTGGCCGCCGTCACCGAATAATTCCTTAAATACAGGAAGGTCTCTGGGAGTAGAAATAATAAGTACTTCCCTGATACCCGCAAGCATAAGTGTGGAAAGCGGATAGTAAATCATGGGTTTGTCGTAAACCGGCATAATCTGCTTAGATATGGCTTTAGTAAGCGGGTAAAGTCTGGTGCCGGAACCTCCGGCCAAAATGATACCTTTCATCTCCGATTATTCTCCTAATATACTCTTATTTGTTCTTATACATTTCTGCATAATAATTTACGTAGTCACCGCTTGTAACGTTCTTCATCCAGTCTTCATGCTCAAAGTACCACTGAATGGTGAGCTTTATGCCTTCTTTGAACATTGTCTCGGGCTCCCAGCCGATTTCAGACTTAATCTTATCGGGAGCGATGGCATATCTTCTGTCGTGACCCTTCCTGTCCTCAACGTAGGTAATAAGATCCTTGTTGATGTGAGCCTTTCTGGGGTCGGAATCAGGAAGCATCTCCTGAAGCGTATCAAGAATAATGTTGATGATCTCGATGTTCTGCTTCTCATTGTGTCCGCCTACATTGTAGGTCTCAAAGAGACGTCCTTTGTTGATAACCATATCAATAGCCTTTGCATGGTCCATAACATAGAGCCAGTCTCTTACGTTCTTGCCGTCGCCGTATACGGGAAGCTTCTTGCCGTTAAGGGCGTTGTTGATGATAAGAGGAATAAGCTTCTCAGGGAACTGGTAAGGGCCGTAGTTGTTCGAACAGTTGGTAATGTTTGCAGGGAACTTGTAAGTGTCCATATAAGCTTTAACCAAAAGGTCTGAACTTGCCTTGCTGGCTGAGTAAGGGCTGTGAGGAGAGTAAGGTGTGGTCTCGTAGAAATAACCGCCGTCCTCTTCCAATGAACCATATACTTCATCAGTAGATACATGAAGGAATCTCTTACCTTCCATGTAGCTTCCGTCGGGAAGTTCCCATGAAGCCTTGGCATTGTTAAGCATTACAAGTGTTCCGAGAACGTTAGTCTTAACAAAGACTTCGGGGTTACGGATACTTCTGTCAACATGGCTTTCTGCAGCAAAATGAACTACTACATCAATATCATTCTTTTTAAAGATTTCCTCTATGGCAGCGCTGTCGCAGATGTCCGCTCTTACGAAACTGTAGTTTGGAAGATTCTCGACATCTCTTAGATTTTCAAGGTTACCTGCATAAGTAAGCTTATCAACGTTTATAATTCTTATCTCTTCCCCATACTTTTTAAACATATAGTGAATGAAATTAGAACCGATAAAGCCGGCGCCTCCTGTAACAAGGTATGTTCTCATATTATTTCTCCTTTTGTTTATTACGTTATATATATTCTATGCGTATATTATTAACACGCTAAAAGAATGCCTTTAAAAAAATATTAATATCCCAAATAACTCAAATCCAAATCCACATTACCGCTTACTCCCTTAATGGAGCCCTGACTGGAATACTGCCACAAATCATAACGGGTAGCCGTATATGTGGGTGCGGAAGAATACTGTGCAAGCCAGATGCTGTAGCTCGTAAGCTCGCTTGTATTAATCTTGTTGGTAAGCCAGTTTTTGTTGGCGTAAATGCCTGCCTTGTATCCGCTGTTGGTAATGGTCTTACAGAAGGCCTTTACAATTGCAGTTCTGGCTTCTTTGGATAAACCATTTGCACGCGCGTTGCCGGAACCGCTTTCCACGTCTATGAAGATAGGATAAGAAATCTTATATCCTTCCACCATGGAAAGGCACATGGAAGCTTCTTCAACCGCTTCAGCCTCTGAAATCGCCTGGCTAAAGAAATATACGCCAACCTTAATGCCTGCGCTCTGAGCATTCTTGATATTGGAAGCAAATTTATTATCTTCCACAAGACCGCCCAGTGTAGTTCCTCTGTATCCGCAACGAATAATAGCATAGGATACGCCGGACTTAGCAACCTGATTCCAATCGATTGTTCCGTTCCAAGTAGAAACGTCAATACCGAAGAGTCCTGTGCCGCCCTTAAGTACGCCGTTCGAGTCGAAAGAATACTTGGCCCCCAGAATAACCTGGTCGCCGGTAACCTTCTTTCCGTTGGCGTCAAAATAATATGTCTTTCCGTCAATTGTCCACCATCCGGTGTAAATATATGTTACATCAACAGGTGTGAACAAATCCGTTCCCGAATAGTAATCTGCATATGTTGCTTCAACATACTTCTTCGACGACTTGTCATATACGTAAACCTGCTTGCCGTTATTGTCTACAAGTTTTGTAGTCTTGTCAGTTTTGGGGTTGGCAAGTACTACGATGGTAATGGTCTGTTTGATGTTCTTATCGTCATCACTTGTGCATGTAAGAGTCACTGTACCGGGCTTTAGTCCCGCAATTGTGGCTGTGGACTTTCTTTCTGCATCTCCGTCCTTGCCGGTAATCTCAGTCTTTTCAACCTTCATGACATTGACATCGCTTGATTCCCAGGTAACCTTACCGGTCTTGGCGCCTCTGACGGTGGCAACAATTGCAAATTTGTCGCCGTCTACAAAAATGGCTTTCTTGGCTGTTCTGTCAAGTGTAATGGTAAGTCCGGAAGAAACGGTGACAGGTTGCCATGCACCTGTTGCCTTGGTACCGTCTTGAAATTCAACGGAGCATCTGATATTGGCCGTGCCGACTTTAAGAGCAGTGACCTTAACTGTTTCTTTGTCCGTATCCTCAAGTTTAACAAAGTCTTTGTCTTCTGCCTTAACTTCCCAAACATATTTGGTAACATCGGACTTGGGAGTCTTGGTAACTGTAACCTTAACGGTTCCGACTCTGTCCTTTTCACTGCTGAGAGTTAAAGCAGTGGTGCTGGCGGTGTAGGAAATCGCAACCTCTTCCTTGGACATCGTGCCGCCGCAGAACTTACATTTTCCGGTTCCGTCATCCACACAGTTGCTTATGGGATTGTCCAAAGAATATGTATGATTACATGTCTTACAAGTTGCTTTGTGTTTATTGAAACTGTCAGGATCCTTTGTATATGTAAATTCCGTACAGCTGCCCTCATCAATCTTGGGAGCATCGCAGTTGCTGTCTTTATAAAGACATTCCTGCCAGTGAGTCTTGGTAGCCTCATCACACTTCCATTCATAAGCATGTGCATGAGCAACCGGAAGTTTCTGACCGCATATGTCGCAGAATCCGGTTCCGCCGATATTGGTACAGTTACCGGTTTCTGTTTCGCCGCACTCCGTGCAGGTCCTCTTATGACTTTCCGGTCCGTCGGGAACCCATTCGCCCCATGTATGTGTATGAGGAGCAGGTTCGTCACCGGAAGTATCAGTCTGAGACAGTCTCTTAAACCTTCCGATGGATGCCTCGTTCTTTTCGGCAAGAGCCTTCATGGGATCCTTTATACTATCCTTTGAAATAGCCTTATATCCTTCGGAACTTGCAACCTTGGCACTGACCACGTACGCAACCGTGTCTTTAAGAGTCGATTCAACCTCTGTTTCTTTGGCTGCGGCATCTTCAGATACATCCACCTGACTGGATTTCTTAATTTCGTTCTTAACGTCAACCTTCTGATACTCAATCTGAGTCTTAACGGTAAGAGACTGGACGCTGGCGGATGAAAAATCATACATGGAATCATAGCCGTTTAGCGGAATCAGTTTAACCTTGTAGATACCGCCCGCAAGATCGGTTTTATAAATAATACCGTCTTTATTGTCATCTTCCCACTTTTCAGTCTTTCCGTCGGGAGACGTAACCTCCACGACAAAAGGTACATTTCCTATAAGCTTGCCTTTTGAATTGACAATCTTAATCTTTAAATCTTTAACGATGGAAGTAAGCGTAATATTTACGCCGGTAACACCGTTTTCCTGATCTGCTTCTTCGTAATCGTAGTTCTTCTGTGCTTCGTAAAGAGCATCAAGGCGAAGCCCTTCAGCCGAAGTTATGGCGGCGATATTCTCCTCGCCGATAATTCCGATGGCTGCAATCTCCGATCCTACGGACGAAAAGTCAACAGCCTTTTCTTTGGGCGCTTTCTTTGTAAAGTAGAATATGCCGAGAAAAGCGACCGCCAAAACTATGATAAGTGCTCCGAGCAAAAGAATAAGTCTGTTGCCGGCACCGTCGTCCGAATCATCATCGTCATCGGAACCGCCTTCATCATCAAAGTCAATCAAACCGGTATCATAAGAAGGCTCCTCAAGTTCATATTCGTCCTCAAGCACCACTTCGCCGGTGGATTCACCCAAAGCTTCCTCGACATCGTATTTGTCATATACTACCGTATCACCTGGTTCGTTTACGACATAGTCGTAATTCTCAGGCTCAGTCGTCTCAAGGGCATCGTCCAGAAACACCTCGTTTCCATCCTCATCTACCAGTATGTAGACTTCGTCGTCCCTGATATTTTCATCATTACCCATAACAGATCTCCTCTATGTTAAAATCCATTAATATCGGCATGGCACTTCGCTTTTGTGTGCGAAAAATGCACAGTCCTTTCAAGATACCATAATCTATTAGATTATAGCATTTTAAATCGCTATTTACAAATTTTAAACCTTTCTTTTTTTTGAATTATTTCTTAATATCACACATTTCGGTAGAATTATTCCGATTGCGATAGTACAATAGCATCATCCTTGAAAGGAGCATTATTAATGGAACAGGAAAAGAAAAAACGAATCGGCATTGTAGCGATTCTCGGAATAGTCATTTTGGCCGTCGCCGCCTTTTGCATATACAGACTTATTGACTGGGATTCACGCTCGATAGACTTTAATACGGACGACATAGAAGAAGGTGAATTCGACTTCGAATATCAGGATATGTACGTATATCCCAGCGAGGAAGAATACCCCAATCACATTGTTGATGACAAAGAAGACATGCTTATCCTCGGAAACGTCTACGCAAGCAACTATGGTAAAAAGAAATCCATAGTCAACATGCTTAAGAAGAATCTGGATGCCAATATCATCGACCTTTCGGTAGATAAGAGTATGGTAAGCTGTGAGGGGCCGATTGTGGATGTCGGTCGCCAGAGTGCTTCTTTTTACCACATGGTAACCCAGTTAGGCAAAAAGAACTGCAAAGCAATTGAAGACAGCGACTGGTACGAATTATTTGAAAGCGAAGACAGGTACAACGAATTCCTTAAAACATTCAAGACCGTCGACCTGAACAAGATAGACACAATAATGATTATGTACAATCTTTCTGACTATTATGCGGGAAAAGCCGCACTAGCCATTACAGAAGACGATGTGCGCGGACTCCGCGGCTCTTATGAGCAGGGTCTTACATACCTTCGCGATAACTATCCGCACATTAATATCATTATCGTTTCACCTTATCCTTCGGTATTTAAGGACGATAGCGGCAATCTGGTATACTCCTCCACAACAGATTACGGCCTGCTTAATTCCTCGTACTATTACGAGAACGTTTATTTCGTAGCCACCAAGTACTGCACAAGTTTTGTGGACAATTACACTTACGGAATCACCGAAAGCAACATCACCGAATACGTTGAAAGCACCCTTCTGACAGACAAGGGCATCGAGTATCTCGGTAATCACATAATTACCTTCCTTAAAAAGAAAGGTGCCACAAATTATTAGAACTTAATGTATAATCTAAAAAGAAACAGACCGTTTCCAAAGGGATTCGGTCTGTTTTTAATTCCAGAGGTTTTTCTCCATAACCTCAAAAGCCGTATCGTACATATCACGGGCATCCACGGTATTTCTGATGTAGTTGGGCTCGTCGGGCTCGTAGCGGACGTATTTTTCCACTTCTTCGATAAGCGCAAGGTATGCTACGGCAACAGCGTATCGCACACATTCCTCTGGGCCGGCGGTGATGGGCTCTTTGGCATATTTGTTATAAATCTCTATTTCGTGAAGTTTCTCGGTGAGAGGAGCCTTCTGACCCTTTCCGAGGGTAATAAAGTCGGCTACCGGGTCGCCCCAGAAGCTTCTTTCGGGATCTATCCAGATAAGAGTACCATCGTTGTATAAAACGTTGCTGTCCCAAAGGTCGAAGTTAACCATTCGGCACGGAGCTTTTTTGAGGATTTCTTTGTGCTTCTCAATAAAGCCTAAGAACTTTTCCCCGTCAGGCGTCTCGTGACCAAACTTTTTGCAGTCCGCCACAAGATTCGAAGCCATGTTGTAAATCGCCTCATACCAGTTATCGTACTCACGCACCTGGATGTAGCCGTATTTGTCATTGGGAATGGCATGTATCTGTGCCAGCATGGCTATCTTCTTTTCCTGAATTGATTCGTTCAGAGCTTCGTCGGTGTTTACCTTCCAAAGCGGTTCGCCATACATCATTTCCATGATAAAACAGTCAGACCCTACGGTATCCCGTGAAAAGTCTTCGTAATAAATCTTCGGCACGCAGATACTCGTCTTTTCTGACATCTGCTTATACCAGAACACTTCCGCCTTCATCATATTGTGCTCGTGATTTACCACGGTCGCATCGTTGGGCGGAGCAATCTTAAGAACATAGTCCGCATCCTTTACACGAACCTTAAAAGCCGCATTAAACTCACCGTCTCCGAGAGGCTCAATGTCCGTTGCTTCTCCGATGCCGACTTTCAAAAACTCACGTCTTATTTCTTCTTCCGTTGCATTATACTTTGTTTTGCTTTTCATACGTCCCCCAGTAAAGCTTTTCGTACACCCATTATACTCCGCATTTACAAAGTAAAACAGACAGTTTCGCAAAAGAAACCGCCTGTCTTACAAAGCTTTATATCAGTTACCTTCTCAATCTGTATCATTTTATTACCGACAAACTCTGTCTGTCCGCGAATATCGCCACAAAAATCAGGAAAATAATCCCCTGGATCAGCTGCATGGTCTGAGTGGAAAGTCCCATCATGATAAGTCCGTTGTTGAGGACTATATAAAGAAGGGAACCCACGATAATATTCTCAAATCTTACCTTTGCACCGCCGGAAATAGGCATGCCGCCGAGTACCAGTGCAATAAGAATCTGAGTCTCAAGCTGGTTGCCTACGTTGGCTGTCGCAGAACCGTTTTTAACTATGTTCACAAATGCGGCAAGACCTGTAATGGCGCCCGCCAGAACATAAATTAAAAACTTCATCTTATCGGTCTTAACGCCCGCAAACTTCGTGGCTTTTTCGCCTGCACCGATTGCTTTTAAGTGAATACCGAACTTTGTAAATCTGAATACTATAAAGCTGATTATCAGCACCGTCAGGGTTATACCGAGCTTAACCTTCGTAGTATCGTAATCATAAACCTTCATGCTGGCAGCCACCGGGGAATTGGAAGCCATGTACTTAATAAATCCCCTGAAAAGGAACATGGTACATATGGTAACGATGAAGGACTTTATTTTACGGTTTACGTAGAAATATCCGTTAAATGCACCGATTGCGGCTCCGGCCACAATACCGCCTATTACCGCCAGAATCATGTTCACGCCCGACAGTTTGCACACCACTATGGATGCAATTCCCAGAATGGAGCCCTGAGAAAAGTCCAGACCGCCCATGCTCATGATAAAGAAAACACCCACCGCCGAAATCAGCACCACATAAACCTGATTCAGAATCAATTTCCTGCTGGTCCACATGTTTCCTTTGGTCAGAATATTGAAAACTATGTATACCGCAATCAGGCCTATGATGGGAAGAAGCGAACGGACCATATTTATCGCTGACTGTCTTTTAAGTTCTCTGTCTGCAGAGACTTCTTTTACTTTAGCACTTGTCATGACCGCACCCCCTTATACCATCTTTTCGATGAGAACGTTCTCATCCATATCTTTGTCGCGCTTAAGCTCACCATTTATCACACCGTCTTTCATGATAATGATACGGTCGCACATACCGATTAGTTCCATGAGCTCTTCGGATATCATGATGATGGACTTGCCTTCTTTGCGCATCTTATCCATCAGATGGTAGATATCCTGCTTAACCTTTACGTCGATTCCTCGGGTAGGGCTGTCAAGCACCAGAATGTCTGAGTCCTTGCCTATCCAGCGCGCCAGCACCACCTTCTGCTTGTTACCGCCCGAAAGATTCGATACGAACTGGTCCACACTCTGCATCTTTGTAGACATGGTCTCCGCAAAGGTATTGGCAAACTTCTTAAGCTTCCTGTCGCTTAACAGATTCAGTTTATTTGACAATTTGTCCAAAGAAGGCAGGCAGATATTGTCTCTGATACTCTGGTTCATAACCAGCGACTCATTGTCTCTGTCCTTTGATGTATAAGCGATGCTGTGGGCAATTGCCGTGGGAATATCATTGATCTTCGTTCCGTCAGCCAGTTCCACGGTACCTTCTCTGTCAAAAGAAGCCCCGAAGCAGGCCTTGCCTATCTCATGCATTCCCGACTCCGAAAGTCCTCCGAAGCCCAGGATTTCGCCCTTGTGAAGTTCAAAACTTACATTGGAAATAAGTCCGGGCACAGTCACATTCTTAACCCACATAACGACTTCATTCGAAACCGTCTCACCGTAATCTGCACGATAATACTCGCCTGACACTTCACGGCCTACCATCAGCTTCTTTAAGCCGTCTTCATCTGTCTCTGAACTCTTAACCGTATCGATATACACACCGTCTCTTAACACCGTAATGGTATCGGAAAGGCGCAGCACTTCGGGTAAATCGTGAGAAATAAAGATGACCGTATTGCCCTCACTCTTTATCCTCTTCATATGCTTATAAAGCTCTTCACGTCCTTCACCCGAAAGCGCCGTGGTGGTCTCGTCTATTACCAGAATCTTCGGATTGAAATATGTGGCCTTCACTATCTCAACCAGTTTTCTGTCTTCGAAATTGTAATTTTCAATCATGTCGCCGGGCTTAATACGGTCAAATCCGTACTGCTTTAACAGTTCGCCGGCTCTTTTGTTCATGGCCGCCGTGTTCTTTATGCCAAACTTCACAAATTCCTGCTCATGGCCTAAGAAAATGTTCTCGGCTACCGTAAGCCCGTCCAGAGTTCCAAGTTCCTGCACGATAATGGAAATGCCTTCGTTATTAGCTTCCACCTGGTTGGCCGGATTAACTTCTTTGCCGTCTAGAATAAAGGTACCGCTGTCCTTTTGATAAATGCCCGCAAGGGAGTTTGTAAGCGTGGATTTGCCGGAACCGTTCTCGCCTATGAGCGCGTGAATCTCGCCTTTGTTAATGTTAAAAGAAACATCTTTCAAAGCCTTTGTGATTCCGAAATGTTTACTTACGTCTTTAACCTGTAATCTTATCTCACTCATGTCACGCCCTCCTACTTAACAATCTCGCCCTTGGCGACTTTGGTGGTAAGCATAACGATGATAAGAAGCGCAAAACCTGTGATAACATCCTGAATGGCCGTGGGCGCACCGAGAGCGATGAAGCCAAAGAAAATGATGTTAATCACAAACTCACCGATGATAATTGCCGGAATCGGCATGCCGTATTTTTTGAACGCAAGTCCAAAGAAACAGCCCATGGTGGGTACAAAGTTTCTGCTCATGGATGCCATACCGGTAACGGCCACCATGGAAGAACCGTAGCTGATGGTAAGAACAGCCATGATTCCAAGGAACGCACCGCTTATGACAAAAGCAAGTATCTTATATCCGTTTACCTTAATACCCATGTTCTTTGCCACAAACTCGTTGCTGCCGATTGCATAGGTATAAGTGCCTATTTTCGTGTAATTAAGTAACAAATATGCGATTGCAAATGCGATAACCGCTAAGATTAGGTTGCCGGGCATCTGTCCGAAAGCCCTTAAGTTCGAAGGAAGCGTCTGTTCCACGCCGCCTGCGATGTAGTTGGCAACCGACTCATAAATTAGTGCAAGACCCGTCGTAACTATCATGGACGGAATTCTCAGTTTAACATAGAAAGAGCCGTTTAACAGTCCTACCAGTGCTCCGGTAAGGATTGCTCCGACTATAAGGCCGAAATAGCCCAGATGGAAACGGGTCGCAAAAACACAGCCCACTATTGCGGAAAGCATAATGTTTGCGCCGATGGAAAAGTCGAACATTCCCATGACCATGACAAAATAAAAACCCACCGCACCTACTGCGGCAAGAAGTGATGCTTCAAAATAGCTGAGCATGTTCTTTGGCGAACCGAAATTGTCGGGAGTTATTATTTTAAATATTCCCCAGGAAACCACCACCATCAGTATCAGCATCAGGTAGCCTTTGGTTTTCGCGGACAGCTTCTTTCCCGCTGTTTCTTTTGATGCCTTCATAACCATTCACCTCTTAAGACTTGTATGCATACAAGACCTTGTTGTAACTAAAGGCCGGTACCGCCGTGCGATACCGGCCTCAGCTGAAAATATGGATTGCCTTTGGCAAGTTTATCCTTTGTTATTTGCCCGATCGAGCCGCCGCATCTTCGATTGAAAGAGCTGCTGCTTTAGCCTTTAAGCCTTCCATATCGAGCTTGGACATTTCTACAAGTTCTTCTGCGGTATAGGGGAGCTGATTTACAAAGTACTTTTCATAATCTGCGTAATCATCGGGTGATGATACATAAAGGTAAGGGAACTTAATGTCTTCAAACTTTCCGCCGAAGTCGCTGTAATTGCCTTTGATTGCGTTATAAACTGCCATGAAAGCAAAGAGGGGATCGCAATAGTGTCCGCCGGATTCGCCTGCCATGGAACCGTTGGCAAGTCTTTCGCCAAGGTCAGGAAGGAAGTCTGTGGATACGATATCGATGTCTGCGGTCTTGCCTGCACGCTCAACAGCTGCGATTGCGCCCTGAAGAGGATCTCCGCCGCCGCCTGCGGGAATTAAAGCATCAAGATCGGGGTTAGCGCTCATTAAAGCTTCTGCTGCCTTGGAGCCGCCTTCCGAAGAAGTACCTGCGTACTGGGGCTCGGAAAGAACTGCCTGATCGTCGGGATGGGCTGCGTTCCACTTTTCAACGCCTGCCTTGTAACCTTCCCATCTGCCAAGCCATGTAGCATCGCCCTGTTCCCAACCGATAAGGCCGATGTTACGGTCGCCCTTCTCAAGAAGGATGTTAACAAGCTTTTCGCCGTTCTCGGGTTCGTTCTCGTGAACTGCGCCTACATAGTACTCGGAGTTAACTGCTGCCTGGTAAATATCAGCACTCTTTTCTTCGCTGATGATACGGAAGAACTGTGCAAGGTAAACACCGTTATCATTACAGGTCTTGATGGCTGAAGCCATTTCCGTATCGGATGAGTTACAAATTATAATACCCTGGCATCCTGCTGCGCAAAGCTGCTCAACGGAAGCTGTAACCTTCTCGGAAACGTGACCCTGGTCAACGTACTGCACCTGTACGCCGAGAGCTTCTGCTGCCTTATCAAGAATCAACTTACACTGGGAACCTAAAACGTCTGTAGAACTCCAGATGGAAACACCGATTTTAATGGTCTCATCTGTCTTAACGGTTGCTGACTGTGCTGCGGGCTTTGTTTCACTCTTAGCCACATTAGATGTTGAATTGCTGCCTGCCGTGTTACCGCATCCCATAATAGTGGTAACAAACAGAAGCATGCAAAGAATCAGACTGACGATTTTCTTTTTCATACTCTAACCTCCAATAAACAATACACTACATTTTCTCTTTTTCTTTTCTCATTTTCGTTATGGTGTGCACTCCCAATGACATCATGATATATTCATTATGTATAAAGAAACATGGAAAAATTTCGGTGAATTGGTAAAATTTTCTCGTATTTTACCGGAAAAACGTTTTTCTTACGTGATTTTTACCAAAACAAGAACGATATTTTCACAAAAAAGGCCGCTCTTTCAACAGTCAGTCTGTTCGTAAGCGGCCTTAATCTTTTCTAAATTGATTTTCGATACTTGCTCGGCGAGATTCCTTCCACCTTTTTAAACACTTTGGTGAAATAAAAATAATCGTTGTAACCCACAATCTCGGCGATTTCCTGAATGGAAAGGCTTTCATCCCGAAGCAGTTCCTTGGCACGCTGTATCCTGAGCGACGCTATGTAATCGGAAAAATTAACTCCTAAATGCTCTTTAATCATCTCGCTCAAGCGCCCCATGCTCATATTGTACTTGCCGGCTAAGGATGTAAGGGAAATATCCTCCATGTAGTGCTCGCGTATCTCCGACACCACATTGTCGATTACCCGGTCAAAAGAAGGCGCCTCTTCGCCCTCATCTTCTTCCTCGCCCCGCCCGTTTACGATGGAAGACATAACTCGCGCCAGTTCTTCTTCTTTGATAGGCTTAACGAGGTAGTCATAGGCATGATGCTGCACAGCTTCTTTGGCATAAGCAAACTCCGCATAGCCCGAGATTATAACTACTTTTGTATCAGGCGACACATCCGGAATTGCCTGCAAAAGCTCCAGTCCCGAAAGGCCGGGCATACGGATGTCCGTAAAAACAACATCCGGCTTAAACATGCCGATTTCTTCTTTGGCCGTAAGTCCGTTATTGGCGGTACCTACCACGTAAACGTCCATATCAAGTTTTTCAAGAAGCTTCTTAAGCCCCAGCGTAATCCAGACTTCATCGTCCGCAATGTAAACATTAATCATTTGCTTAACCCCCTTGACCACAGAGCCTTACCCCGGTTCCCTCATATGGTCCGGAACAGAAATTCGTATCACAGTACCCTTATCAATTTCACTGTCCGCAGTAATAGTATAATCATCGCCGTAGAACAGACGCAAGCGCTGTACAATATTGGAAAGACCGATTCCGCCACCCACACCGTTCTCACTGGGATTATTGATTTCATCCCTGAGTTTATCAAGTGTTTCCTCATCCATTCCGACGCCGTCATCTCTTACTTCCATCTCAAGTCTGTCGCCCACCGCCTCAATGTGAACGTCCACGCAGCCCGCATCCATCTTGCTCTCCAGTCCGTGGAACACAGAGTTCTCAACAAGGGGCTGTAAAAAGAATCTGATCATGGGCTTGTCCATAACTTCTTCAGCCACGGAGGTCTGTATCTTTATTTTGCCCATAAAACGGTACTCCATGATGCGCGCATACTTGGCTATATAAGAGACCTCATCGCCCACGGTCACAATGTTGCTGCCCTTGACCGCATACCTGAATATATCCGAAAGGCACATGGCAATTTCCGCAATATCGTCCTCATCATGAATCAGCGCCATATCGCGCATGCACGACAGGGTGTTATAAAGAAAATGCGGGTTAATCTGGTTGCGGTAAGCCATAATCTCAAGTTTCTGCTGAGCCAGTTCCGTTTCGTAAAGGCGAATCTTACTGTCCTTTATCTCCTCAATCATCCGCTGGTTCTCATCAAGCATATGGTCAAGTCTTGATGCCACCTTTCCGATTTCGTCGGTTCGTTTAAACTTAAGTCGCCGCTCCGGATGCTTTATGGACTTTTCAATAAATCTGTCAATTGCGTGAATCGGCCTTGCCATTCGGTAGTAGGAAAACAAAATGGTAACGGCCAGCAAAAATACAATAAGGAGCGACGCAAACATAATAAGTTTTCTGACCGAATCGCTTCCCGAAGTATTACCGGACACAGAAACCGCAACCGCCACGCGAATTCCGTTCTGCCAGTTTCCTTCCCTGTATACATAGTCATCATCGGCTCTAAGGGTTTCCATCGTAGCATCTGCGGGAATATTGCCAAAAGAACGGAATGACAAATCCAGCTTATTTGAATCGCTAAGCAGCATCGCCGCCACACTGTCGTTGAAAATGTTATGAAGCGTACCGTCTATTCTCCAGGGTTCCAGAATGAACACGCACATTCCGAGAAGCTGCTGGGAGCTTCCGCCGGTACCGCTGTAGATTGGGTAAAAGAAAGCGTAATTGAATTCTTCTTTGTTCCCGAAATAGCAATCGGCGTTTAAGTCCTCGCCTTTTCTCATATACATCTGCTTGTCGGGAATAATCGCCGGTTTGCCCAGAGACATTATAGTATTTAAATCCGCATCAAGTAAAACAGCGGAAACAATTTCACGATTTTTAAGCGCAATCTGGGAATAGTACGAAGAAACCTTCGCCTCCTGTATGTCCCTTCTTTCGTCACTCATGTCGTCCATGACAAGGAACTGACAGAGTGCCTCGGCATTGTACCGCAAATTTTCTTCGTAAAGACTAAGGGCATTATCCGCCTGACGAAGTAGGCTGTCGGCCAGTGTCTCCGCATAATTTAAAGTGGTTTGTCTGACATACAAATAAGACGTATAGAGAGTTCCCGATAAAACAAAAAGAACCGCAAGAATTATACAGATAAGCTGCAAAAGCAGGCTGTTGCGAATTTTCTGAATCACTGTGTAACCCCTTCTTTTATCACCCCACGCAGTACCCCCACAGTACTGCCACTAAAATCAGCATATACTGCGGGGGAATTAAAATCAATATCTACCATAACCGAAGCAGCATCAATACTCCCGGAATCCACGCTGTAATAATGCC
>JAFZQH010000019.1 GCA_017550165.1 Lachnospiraceae bacterium
AAAAATGTTCGATGCTTAGCATCTTAATAATTTGCTGGCAATTTAATTGAGTAAATTGCTCAAAACTCATTAATGAATTTCAAGGTTTTCAAGGTTTAAATTCTTTTTCAGTTATCAATGACCAATATGTCGAATGCTTTGCGTTCGACTAAGGATTGTGAAACAATCCGGAGTGCCGTCTTTCAAAAGACAGCTTACATACTCTATCATAGACAATCAAGCTTGTCAACCACTTTTTAAGCATTTTTTTAAAAAAAGTGATCCTTCTTATTATATGTATGATCAAACTCGAATGTCTCTCGATAGAATACTACGGAGAAGGAGGGATTTGAACCCTCGCGCCGCGTTAACGACCTATACCCTTAGCAGGGGCACCTCTTCGGCCACTTGAGTACTTCTCCTTATGTCCATTGCCTGCGAAGCAGGGAGTGGACAGCATCTGCGTCAGCAGTGCGTCTTATGTCGTAAGGTGTCGCCGTAGGCGACGGATTCCTTGCGACTAAGGGACGTCGCACGATTTATCGTGCGATGTTCTTTCCATACTTGTCCGAAACCAATAATACAATATTTTCGTGCTTTTCCTACGTCAAAAGCGTGTTCTATTATAGCCTACTCCTGTCCCATTGTCAACGAAAAATGGCAGATTCCTTACGAAATCTGCCATCGTTTCTTACTAAAATAATCTCGTTATTTCTTCTTAGTCGCCGTTACCGTTACGGCAATTGTCTGCTTTATCTTGCCTGCCGTTACCGTTACGGCAGTTGTTCCCTTCTTGACAGCCTTGATGGTGATCACGCCCTTTGAATTGATCGTTGCCGTGGCTATCTTTTTATTCTCTGACTTGACCTTGATAGCCTCTCCCGTCTTGGATTTTGCCGGTGTGGCCGTGACTTTCACCGTATCCTTCTTTCCCTTATAAGCAAGGGTTACCGCCGGCTTCGAAAGCTTAAGTTCTGTTGTGGTCGGCTTCTTTACTGTAACGGTGATTGTCTTGGTCAGCTTAGTCTTGGTAGTAACTGTGATCTTGGCCTTTCCTGTTTTACTTCCGGCCTTGATCGTGATCCTGTTTCCCTTGAATTTGACCGATGCCACTGCCGTTTTGCTGGATGTGACCTTTTTTATCGAGTCTTTCACAAGGGTTGCCGTAATGACCTTGGAATCCTTGATATACATGTTGCAGCTTGTTTCACTTAAGGTAATGCTCGGCTTGTCATCCTTGGCAGGAAGGCTTTTTACAGGAATATCTTCCGTCCTGATCTGCTGCTTGAAGGCGCTGTTTTTGAAGGTGGCGGTAAAGGTCTTTTGTCCCTTGGCTGTAGTGGTAGCTTCCTTCGTTACCTTCTCTACTGCTTCTACGGTCTCCGTCTCTATATGCTTTCTGTCGTTTTTGCAAATGCGCTGTGCCGTACATTTCCATATAACCGTGCCGTTCTTGCCTGTTTCGGATTTCCAGGTGTAGGTTGGAGCTTTCCAGTCATGGCCCGTGATGGTGTCAGTGGGGATATTATCCACATCCGCCGTCTGAGTTGAAAACCCCTTCTTCGTAAAGGCGGCTGTGTATCTCGTAGTTCCTTTTTCCGTACAGTTGGGGGCTTTTATCAGCTCGCTTGTGGAATCGGCCGTCTCCGTTTCAACAGTTTCACATCCTGTACAACAACGGGTCCCTGTACATTTGCTGTGATCAGCGCTCCAGGAATATGATGGGTCACCGTAGGTATGGGTGTATGAGAAAGTGCCGGTTGTTGATGTGCTTTTAACTGTGTAATTATCCCCATCCACTATAATATAACTGTTGTCGGGGCCGAATTTTTTTTTGTCAAAATTACAGGGAATTATAATACTACTAAGCCCACTACACCCGTAAAACGTATACCCGGAGAATGATGTCTCCGCTCTCTTAATAGTTACGGACTCAAGATTACTGCAACCAATAAAAGTACCATTAAGCTCCGGGACATTTTTTCCTACTACAATAGTGGTCAATCCCGTTTCTGTTCCTGCGCATCCTCTGAATACATTACTTCCAAAGGTTGTTACTCTATCCGGGATAATAACTGAGTTCAGGCTTTTACAGCCCAAAAATGCATAATTACCTATTGTCTCAAGACCCTCGGGAAGAGTAATGGATGACAGGTTTGTGCAGTTATAAAATGCACTGGCGCCTATGGTTTTCAAACTGTTTCCCCGGATTGTGACATTGGTAAGACCTGTGCAACCATTAAATGCTTGTGAGCCAATTATTGTTACACTGTCTGGGATTATAACTGAATTTATGGAGTTAACAGCATTTTGCAGCATTTGTTTTGAAAATGCGCCATCTCCGATTTCTGTTACGGTATAAGCCTTATCTCCTGCCACAATATACTTGGGAATACTCAGATTAGCTATGGAGCTGAGGTTAGAGTTATCCACAGATATCGTACTGATTTTTACATTATCCGTATACTGGCCTTCGTCCGATATTACTTCATAGACCCACATCACACCATCATCTTTATACTGCGCAGCAAAAACCGGCGCCCCCACCACTAGCCACGCAAGCATTGCCACTATTCCGATAAACAGCCTTTTCTTAAGCCTTATATTGTACATATACCTACTCCTCTCCGATCAAAACCTGCGCGTAACACATATCATCATTAATGATACATACACTATCATAATACCATGCTTGTTATTCCCTTACAATCCCATAATATGAAAAGACAGCACCCACTTATGCGGATGCTGTCGTATTCTCCTTTTTTCATTCACTTTCTTCCGGATATAGGGCGGTGCGGTCCAGCTCCCTCTTATCGCCCCCGTCAAGTCCCACACTCATTACCTTCTTGTTGCCTCTTGTGTAGACGAACTCCACCCGGTCGGCAGCCCGGTTCATCCGGAAATCATCCACGTCAAAATCCATGGGCTCCATCTCATTGCCTGTGATGCGGACCAGATATTGCAGACCCTTCTCCCGGTCAAACTGAATGGTATAATAAGACCCCTTTGCGTATTTGATCTTGCCTATGCTGCCATCCAGCATATTCTGTATAATATACTCGTCATGGACCGTATCCAATTCATTTAAAGCTTTTTTTATGTTCTCCAGCAGATCCCCGGGCTCCAGCATCAGCCTGCCATACCGGGCATCCAGCAGGAAGAGTTTGAGCCACTGGTCGGCTTCCGTGGGCTTAGTCACATCCATAGCCTCGACATAACCTATCAGGTTGCCGTATATTATGTCGTCTATGGCATCTATAAGGTATAACTCCGCCACGGCCTCCATAAGAGAATAGGTCCCTTCCCAACGGCCTTCCTTAATGGCATTATATCCAAGGGCAAATCGATCTCCTGTATTCATCTGCTTTTCTCCGTTCTTCTTTTAAAATATTGCCGCTCCCCCGGATCAGTGTCCACCGGCGACGGCTTCTATAAAGGTAAGGGCTTCATTTATCCCGCCGGACTTCTTAAAACTATCCGACACCTTGTCTGCCGCAGCTTTAAAGCTTTTGTCTTCCAGGACCCGGGTAACCGCCTCCATGATATCCTCGTCCCTTAAGGAAGGCAACCTCAGTCCCGCTCCCAGCTCCTCCGACCTTTTAGCCACCGCATCCTGCTCCGGGGTCTGGGGGCAGAGTACCAGCGGAACGCCGAAATACAGCCCCTCCGATGCGGAATTCATGCCACAGTGGGTGATGAAGGCATCCGAAATGGACAGAACCGCCATTTGGTCAACGCTCTCGTATATCCTGATATTGTCCGGAACCCGGTCAAATTGATCCTTGTTCGCTCCCATGGAAATGATGACCTGATATTCCGTGTTTCCCAGCGTTTCAATGCAGTTTCGGTAAAACTCCCTGTTGCGATTAACGGTTCCCAGGGAAACATAGACCGTTTTATCAGCGGTCTTTTCCATCTTTTCCGTCATTGGGCGAATGGACGGACCGACGAAATGATATCTCTCCGAAAATGAATCCGAACAGGGCTGGAAATACTTTGATGTATATACTATGGTGTTGGTTTCATTATCATTCTGAACAATGTCCAAAAGCCCTTTTACCGGATAACCCAATTCCTGCAGACGTTTGATCTGTTTGTTTACCCTCGGCATGGAAAAGAGCATTTTCAAGGTTTCCCCTATTCCATGCTTCATATACTTTGATGAGAACCGGTTAAAGGCAAAGGTTGTCGTGGAGGAAATGTAGGGTATTCCATGCTTTAGCGCCGCCAGCTTCCCCCAGTATGCAACGGAATCCGACACGATGACATCCGGCTTTAACTCTGTGATCTTTTCTGTTACCATCCCGTCAAGGGCGATGGTCGATGAGACCAGGATCTCCACTGCAAATGCCTGGTCTTTGCCGACGCGGTCCGCATTTTCCTTGTCTTCCATCTCAAAATCATAACCGTCACAGGAAATAAATGTGGCTCCGGCATTTTCAATCTTTTCCCGGAACATCTCAAAACTAAAGTAATATATCTCATGGCCGGCCTGCGTCAGCGCTTTTACCAGGCCGAGGGTGGGGTTGGTGTGACCATGGGCCGGAATACAAAACCATGCGATCCTCATTTTTCATCCCCCTAACTGTATTTTTTCTCTTTTGGTCTTAATTATCCTTATGAACTAATTGTAATAGTAACACAAAACCACAATATACGGAACATGGCTTCCGCATAAATATAGCATCCGAACGAGCGGATGCTATATCTTGTTCTGTATAGGTATTTCTATTTTTTCTTCTTACCTGCCGTGACAGTTACGGTGCAGCTGGCGGTGTGGTTGCCATCCTTGGTGGTTACCGTAAGCAGTCTCTTTCCTATGTTGCTTTTTTTCATTTTCACACTACTCCCTTCAAGTATTGGTATATATTCTTCGGGGTACTCCCCGGTTTAGAGACAATAAAAAACCATGTATCACTGTTTGTGATTCATGGCAATAATATGGTGTTAATAAAATTTAGATTTGGCTTTCCGACAATAATTATAGATACACTTGTGCT
>JAFZQH010000020.1 GCA_017550165.1 Lachnospiraceae bacterium
GCATATATTTGTTAAGGAACACAGGTGCTCCCCCGGGATAGCCATATTCCTCAAACTGATGGAGCATAATGCCAGTGAAATTGACAAGACTGATTCTTTGAAGAACTGAAAAATCTGCCCACCGAACGATCAAGCAGACAAACGCTACTCCCGCTGGAAAAAGCCCTACTTCATACCAATGCCTGCAAAACCATTTCACTAAATGTCACCTCCAAAAGCCATTTCGTTTAGTCCATTAAATTTTTAAAGTTAAAAAATTAACTATTTCAACTCAACATCAAGCCCTGCTTTATGTGCTTGTGAATGCTGCAGATGTCTTGGAATCGTATATAGTTTTCCGTCTTTTTTCAGCCTTGCACCTGTCTGATGATAATAGAAAGATATTCCGTTTTCTACACATTGTTTTTGTAACTGTTTTACCCATTCAAAATCACAGACCCTTGCGTTATTTCCGGATTCACCGACTACAGTTACATGCTTTATGATTGGGCTACCATCAGATTCTCTGTATTCATCAATGAATTCCTTGATATTTACCGGCGTTAACATTGGCTCCACCATAATTGAATGGTGAAACAGTGGAATGGATAGATAAATCGGCAATCTCTTTTCAACCATCTCCTGATTCTCACAGGTGACTGCAATTATGACATGCTCCCACCCTTTTCCCCAGTTAGACGGAAGATTATCCGCTATCCTTTCCGGGCGTTTTGTGATCATAAAGAACGAACAGTCTGACCTTTCATGGATCATACTCCGATTCAGTCCGAAGAATCAGGAACAGTTATGGCATCTAACGCCTTCTTATAACTTCGCGAGAAGATCCATTTTCCCCGAGTGCATCAGCAATTATTTTAAGATTATCCTCTAATGTATCTGTTCCATATAAGTCTGTTTCAATCCTCCTGTTTTCTATAACATTCCACTTTTTATCGATAATACCGGTTCTCCCTCCCCCGGGTGAGAGTACAGCCGGCTCTGATGATTTCAAACAGCGCTCTGCCAGTGTATCTAAATCAGGCACACCTGCTAAATGATCAAGTATCCAACCCAATCGCTGAACTGAAGCTTTAGGAAATAATGATAAATCTTTCAGCACATCCTTCATAAAATTCGAATGATTCTCTGCAAGCTCACATATTATTGTAGCCGCATTGTTTATTCCTGCACAATAAATAGGGTCTGCCGCAGCCATAAGCATGGTTGCACCGGGAGTACTTACAACGGCAGATCCACTTGATAGTGATATTCTTTTCTTGCTAATCAGCGGAACATATGACCTGTAAAAGAATTGCAGTTGGCTTCGTCCGATGTTTCTTTTTCTCAAAGACTTATTAACTGCCACTTGGAACACTTGCGGGGCTTGATGACTTGCGCCATGTATGGATGCGGCCGAAAGCCATCCGACGCAGTATTCACATTCGTAGAATCCCATTAGGTTGTTAATATACCTTATCGGCTCCGGTGCACCCATCTCACGATATTCAGGAGGCACGGCAATCCAGAGCCCCCTTGCGGCAGAAACAAGCTGCCCTTTTGCACGAAGTCTCACCAGTCTTTGGGAGACTTCAATGGCAGGAACTCCTAATAAATGTCCGCACTCTTCTGTCGTTACAGTGGTTAAACCATGTGCGGTAAGCCAATCTTGCAATTCTGAGGGTCGTATAATTCCACGCTTTTGTTTTTTTATCATTGTGTTCATAAGCCACATTATAAACGTTTCTTTTATTTTATGCAATATAAAAACATTAATTGACTCATTACATTTCCTCTATATTTTTGATGATCAAAAAATGCAGAAATCCATACTATACCCCCGCACACCCCTGCACTTTTTATTGACGGCTGCATCCGAAACCAGGGCGAGGAACAAGGAAATGTTTATGATCGCAGGGAGATTTTGGTGCTGTATCTTCATGTGTTACCGGTCGGACAAATGTCCGCGAAAAAAAGAATGCCGCCGGGGATGATCCTCGACGGCAGTTTGATTTAAATCTATTCTACAGTTCTTTTCTACCGTGATATTGCCCACCCTTCTTATTCTGATTAAGTATCCAAAGTGTTACGCTTATATCCGTAGTAATGAACAGTTCACGCGGTAAAACAATAATAGCTTCTATCTTATCATTATTATTTGTATGTAGCAATTCAACAATAATGTAATTATAAGCGGCGGTCAATCAAATACAACTTGGTTTCACCGCCGCTTACAATCACCCCTGCTCAGTCAAGGTATGTGGGATGCATCAAGCTTCCCTCCGGAAACGTGAATTCCGGTGTCGTGAAAGGATATAGCACCTCATCCTCATAGTACCAGGGGTCGTTATCATGGAGCGGGTTTTTCAGGATATGAAACTGCTGCGCCGGCATATAGCCCTGCGCCAGCAGAAATGCCTTCTTTCCACCCTTCTCACACATATCAGCCACCATAACCACATGCCCCGGAGAACCCCCTTTAATAAATACATCTCCGATCTGCAATTTTTCTATACTTGTTTTAACGCACTCATCCTGCATGGTAAATGTGCCCGCATAAGTATACACTTTCTCCAGGTAGCTCTCAAATGAAGAACCGGCATTTTTGTACGTATTCCAGTCACATAGCGACCCATCCGCCAAATGAAAAGCAATATTACCTTCCCGTCCGCTCGTTTTCAGATACTCAGCGTAGATTCTCATTATGGAATCGGCGCACTGCTGAAGGTCCTTGTTACCAAGATACATGTCAAATACACATACTGACGCATCATAAGTCCTTGGCTTTCCATTGTATAACATTACCGGACTCCCGTCCGGCAACATTTTGTAATTCCTTAGGAAGTCTCCCAAACTGCCCTTCTCTTCGGCAGTCCTGATATATCCCTCCGGAGCCATGATCCGGGATTCCAGATCCTCTCCGGCAGGATTAACAATCGATACCTTCGATTCAACTGAAGAATTGACACTTTCTGACCTAATCGGCCCCCCATTATCAAATTCTCTGCTCCCAGCGCCCCCACACCCGGCAAAAAGGGTGAGAACGGCACATAGTGTCAATATCTTTCGCCTCACTGAAAACCTCTCTTTGCTGCTGCTTTTACTTGTGCTATGAATAACCGCCTTTTTGGGGATTATTTCCCGTAGGAGTTTTTTTCTTCTTTCCAGAGATTTATGATCATCCAAATCCACTTCATAATCATCGCTATAAAACTTCATTTCGCACATATTTATAATTATCAACCGTATGCCAAGTCCAATTCAGCCAGAGATTACTTCATCCGGATTGTAATACTGAGGTGGTCTCAATGCTTTATTACTTCTGTCGAAAATTTCGACAGAAATAAGGGATTATAAGCATCCTGTCATATATGGGGGAATACATATTATTCCATTCTTTACTAATAAATTTTTGGGGTGAATAACATAGCATTCACCAATCCGCGATTTATACTTCTCCTGAAATCTGGTCAATGAATTTACAGAATATCTTTTGCCCGACTTTACTTCAATTGGATATAGTTTATATTTCATTTTACTATTATTTGATAGAATAAAATCTATCTCCATATCATTTCTGTGTTTTTCTTCTGAATAATGTGTGTAAAAATAGAGTTTGTGACCATTGGCAACGAGCATTTGTGCAATCGCATTTTCATATAACATACCTTCATTGATTGAAAGCTTATCATTCAGAATTTGGCTATACACCTCATTATCCAGCAATTCATTTTCATCAAATGCATGACTAACCAACAATCCGGTGTCGCCCATGTAACACTTCACATAGGTCCGATCCTCGTTAAGCGATAAACCAACATTCGGATCGTTGCATAAAAAACATTCATTTGAGATCATCGAATCCGACAACCAAAAAAAAGTCTCATTATATTGATCCGCATAACTACCTTCCTTTATTTCTTTAAACACGACCCTCTTATCATGTTTGGATAAAAGCCCGGGAATCTGGTCGTATATTGCAAGAACCTTACTCCTATACTGAGCCTTGATCTTCATAATATCGTTTCTATACAGTTTCAGAATATCTCGTTTCTCGACATCTGCACTACTAAAATCTTTGTTATTTTCCAAAAACAGTGTTACTGCTTTAGGCATACCTCCTACCAGCATGTACTGCTTAAACAAAAGCATCGCCTTATTATGCAATCCTCTTTCCAAGGATTCCTTTTTTCCAAAACAACTTTTTATATATTCAATAAGCTGGTCTTCTCCAAATGCCCAAGCAAATTCCTCAAAATCCAAAGGATACATATTTATACTCCGCTCTTCGGAAGGTATTACAATGTCCTTAACGTTGTCCTTTATCGAGATTAATGATCCTGTCTCGATATAATCATACCTTCCATCAGCCACCAGATACTTGATAGCCGCCCTGGCTTGCGGAAACATCTGGACTTCATCAAATATAATTACAGACTTTCGCGGAATAAGTTTTACTCCGTAATAGGTGCCCAGCATCATAAACAAATCATCAAGTTTATCAAGATATTGTTCAAAATAGCTTTCTACGGTTTTATTCTTTTTTGCAAAGTCTATAAGAATATATGATTCATATTCGTTTTTCGCAAACTCTTCTACTATAGTGGATTTACCTATACGACGTGCTCCTTCGACCATAATTGCCTTCGTCCCGGCACTCTCTTCTTTCCATTCAAGCAGTTTTGCGTATATTTTCCTCTTTAATATCACAATACACCTCTCCTTTGATTTATGCTTTTATGATTATGCGCCATATCAATCATTCTCTAATATCAGATTATGCGCATATTATAAAGCAATTTTTGATTATTCGCAAGTATAAACCTGGTTTATTATCCTATTATACGCATATTAATCATCAAAAGCGCAGCACATTAGCATCCTGAAATACTCAGATACAAGAAAAGGGCCTCCGAAGAAGCCCTCAAATAATTACAGCCATCTGGAGGTCTAAAGCCCAAGAATTATCCTCAATTGTGATGAGACGGCCTCCATATCTTCATTATTCATAATTGCTTTTTACAAGAAGATTAAATACAAAATCCTACATTCTAACATATCTCTGATTTCTGCTATTAGGTTTATCAGGTATCGTCATATGTATCAGCCCCAATTCTATCGCAGGATTGATATAGTTCTTCCGAAGCGTTTCTTTAGACTTAAGCCCAAGTCCGGCCATAATATCATTTGATGTGTACGGAATATCATATTCCATCAGATCAAGCATCTTTTTCACATATTCACTGGTTTCGGCATTTGCTTTATTAACCTGTAATATGACATCATCTAAAACCTGATCAATCATATCAAGCATAAATTCAATAAAGATGTCGGAATTACCTGATTTATTACACTTGGCAATTGCATCATAGTATTGCTCCTGAAATCGCTCTATCCGGCTTTCTAATGGAATACATTCAAATACACTCCTCCAACGATATAACAAAACAGTATGCCAGAGTCTTGCCATACGCCCGTTTCCATCAGCAAAAGGATGTATAAACA
The DNA here is from genome assembly GCA_017550165.1 of Lachnospiraceae bacterium. Lineage (GTDB taxonomy): Bacteria > Bacillota > Clostridia > Lachnospirales > Lachnospiraceae > SIG280. The sequence goes on from JAFZQH010000020.1 coordinate 5,482, forward strand.
CAAACTCATAATGAAATACCGCCGCCATTATAAGAGGGTGAACTTTCCCTTCGTATTTTTTTACCCATAAAAGCAAATCCTTCATAAGTTCAGGTACCATATTGGGCGGGGGAGCAACAAATATGCACTTATCTCCGGAGAATACTCCCTCATCGCCTTTGCGAAAAACACCTGATTCTGGGGCAGTCAGATGCGTCATTATTCCATGGATCTCTTTCAATTGTTTTACACTCGAAGGATCAATCTCAGAGATTTTTTCGTAAGCTGCGTAAGCATTCTTTACCTCCTGAATTTCCTTCTGATCCCCTATAACTAAATGACCGTTTATGACATCCCTAACCTCGTTTATAGAAAGAGAATTTGCTTCTATCTTTAGTGATGAGTGAATAGAGCTGATACGGTTATTTCTACGAAGATGCGGTTTGGATTCCAACTCTCTGTGACTGGTGATCTTTCCAACTTTCTCTGATATAGAAGAAACCTGCCCCAGCATTTTTTCTGAAATTGTATAAGGTGGAATATAACTCCCCATATGCTTGATCGCTCCATTTTTTCTTGCTTATTATCTTGCTTATTATCTTATATATTTCTATCCTAAATGTCAATTCGTCATATCCATCTCTTCTGAAGTTCGCAAAGTCCGGGCGATACCGGCTATAGTTCTTCCAGGTTTTTCATTCTTAACAAGAGCTGACAATCTGTTTATTATTGTTTTATTTGTGACATTAAATTCCCTGCTGACTTCAATCGGAGTGAATTCCCTTTTGTAATGCTTCACAAGGAACAAAAAGTATCCATTAATATTTCACTATTTTTTCACTATGCTTCCATTCATCATTTTCAATTGACTTGATTATTCTTTCTGCCAGTGTTGATTTTGTCATTTAGCTCATTCTTTCTTTATCATTTCACGATCACCCTTATATATGCTTTTTTCTTTCCGGCTGATACATAAATAAGTGCTGTTCCTTTTTTACCGGATTTGATAGTAACTATGCCTGTAGCTTGATCGAAAGTGGCCTTTGCCACCTTCTTCCGGTTGCTTTTTACTTTGATCGTTTCTCCTGTCGATATCTTGTCAGGAACCGCTGTTACCCTGTATGTCTTGGTCCGTCCGCTCCCTTTAAGGGTCAGCTTTTTGGGAATTCCGGTGATCTTTTTTGTAGTGACCTTACCTGTCTGTGTCTCTAATTTGAATTTCCTGACGATACCGTTTAGGGATGTTACGGTTACAACTGCCTTTCCCTTCTTTTTTCCGGCCTTTACGATAATGGTATCTCCGGAAAATGAAACCTTTGCTACTTCCGGCTTATTAATAGAAACCCTTGAAATAGAGTCATTTTGTAAAGTTGCCTTAATGGCTTTTGATGTCTTCTTTGTCCTGACAACCAGTTTGTCATCATTCAGTTCCATCTTTGGCGCTGATCCTTCCGTTACCGGCAGCATACAATAACTGGCCCCGTTATCGACGGTAATAGAATAATCATAGGTCAGCTTAGCATAATCCCCTATGGAAGACTCTTCCAATTCCGATCCGGTATCCCCGAAGGTCGTGATATAGAGTTCCAGCCTGTGTCCCGCCTCGAATGTATAATACGTCGGATAGAGATAGAGCGTATAATCATAGTATTCCCCTGACTTGACAGGCTCTGTGGGAGCAATGGCCGTAGTCGGCTCGTAATCCGCACCCGGATTCAGAAGACTCATTATTCCTACCGTGACCATCTTTTTATTGGTAACCTTCCTATCCTTACTTATGTCGTAGTAACCGGCAGCAAAAGCCGAGCTCTCAAAGTCAACCTGCGAGTTCCACTCGGGCGAAAAGGCCCGGAAGGTCGTATCGCACTGATCCACCAGATAAACCGATATAGGCAGATCATAACCTTCCGGAAAATCGGTCTTAACCCGCAGGTGGACAGGTATCTTTCCGTTGATCGTAATGGGTTCTTTTATATCATATGACCAATATATCGCTGAAGTAGTCTTTGCACCTATAAGGGTATTAGCATATATTTCTTTGTTGGTAAGAAATGTATCCTCTGCATTAAGCGTCTCCTTATCATTCCGGCCCGGAATGATCTTTACAGTATCTCCCGTATCATAGTCATTTATCTCCTGATACTCTCCCGTGATGTTGCTCTGCCACAGCATATCCGGCATATCATCCGTCTGATTATCCAACCCGAAGAGATAGTGGGAAAACCAGACATTTAAAATTTCCTCAAAACCATATTCTTCATAAAATTCGTAACCGCCATCATTGGCCGCCATGGGTTCATGATGTTTACCCTGATGAAGTATCTCCATAACCTTGCATCCTGCCTTCTTGAGCCTGGTTCTGGCCAGATCCCACTGCTTGGAGACAACATTTTCGTCATTTAGACCCTGCGTTAAAATAACGGCGGCCTTACAATTGGTGGGAGTCGAGTGGAAGTCCCGGGTCGCCCAGAAATCCGAGTAATTGCCCCGGCTCTTATTAGCCTCCTGAGTGACATAGCCCGAGTATCTGAGATATTTATCCAACTGCTCCGGGTCGTAATCCTGGTAGAACCTGCTGGCGCAAAAAGACGACAGCCAGCGCGTATAGCCAAATTCCAGTCCGTTACGCAAAAACCCCTGTGAATTGGCATAATCATACCAGCTGAATGGTCCGTCCCCGATGGAAATGACTTCTAAGCCCTCGACTCCGGTATCAGCCACTTCATAAGCCATGGCAGCCGAATAGGATATTCCGGCCATTCCGGTCTTACCATTGGACCAATCATCTGCCTTGATGGCAATATTATGTTCTTTATCGGTATAGGCTGTCCTGTCACCATGGATCCACTCCACTACGCTCTTAAAGGCATCTCTCTCCAATGTGGTACCACAGCACTCGAATCCCTCACTGCCGTAAGTCCCCAGACCTGAGCATAATACAACCGCATATCCAAAGCACAGGAAGTCATTATACCCATCAACGCCCCACATGAAGCTTTCTTTCGACGGATCGATGTCAAAAGTATAGTTCCAGTCTCCGGAATCCGCTGTCGCCGCCTGCTCCGCTGTAGTAGCAATCCCCACCGGGGTACGTTTCTCCACCGGGTTACTATAGAGAGTCGCCTCATCTATGACGTTCTCCTTAACATGCGGATACCTTTTAAGGTCAAGTCCTGACAGATACGGACTGGCTTCATAGATAACGGGGGCCTTGTAATCACCGTCCACTGCCTGCTTGGGAACCTGAACCAAAGCCTTGACCAGGTCTGCCTTGCCATCAAAGTCAGTGTCATAGTCCGTCTCCACGTACACTACGAAACGCTGGATCGTATTACCCTCATTAGTATAGTTCTCCGCCTTGGCATTAGACACCCGTATCACGGGCTGGGCCATGCCGTTATTGAACCATATCGGGCCCGGGCCTTTTATTGGGCCTAAGTACACTCCGGAAGAGGATGCAGCCACGTCAGCACGGCCTTGGGAGGCCTCGACTTCAGAATAGCCCGGGCCTGTGAAAGCTAATATCAATGATACGCTGATCAAGCATGCCAGCAATCGTTTCCTGATCCCGTGAATCATATACACCCCTCCACTACAGTCGCATTTCTCATTTCTTTTCGATCTTCTCTTCCGGAAGCCATTTCCTGATCTTACTTACCAGATCCTTTACATCTACAGGTTTGGCCACAAAGTCGTTCATTCCTGCCTCGAAGAAGAGTTTACGCGCCTCTTCGACGGCATTGGCAGATAATGCGATTATAACCGGCTCATTTTCTTTGATGTTCTCCCTGATCATCTTCGTAGCGTCAACGCCGTCCACCTCCGGCATCATATGATCCATGAGAATGATATCGTAATGCTCCTTCTCTGCCTTGCTTACGGCTTCCGCTCCGCCTGTGGCAGAATCGATGATCATGTCCATTTCCGAAAGCAATCCCTCCGTAATGGCAATGTTGATCTCATTATCGTCGACTATAAGAACCTTCGCCGTGGGGGCGGAGAAATTGGCAGAATAAGCACCTTCTTCTTCACTTTCCCTCAGGCCGGATGTTTCATTGTTCAACAATTTGACGATCCCCGGAGTCGAAACAGGACATCTTAAGACATAAAGGTTACCGCGGTCAGGCTTAAAGCCGGAATTGTATCCGATATTCACGATTCCCATTATATCCGGATTTCTATCAAGGAATTCCCCGATCTTGTCATCATACTGTTCTGCGGCAAAGAACAGATAGTCCCTTATCCCTGTCAGGGGTTTATACTCATCCGTGCTGTTAATGCCGGCAAAACCAACCCCCAGACTATTCATATCATCCCGGAATACACTTATATCGAAATGATCATTGGAGATCAGGACAGCCCTTTTTGATCCCGGGTCTGTAACCGCAAAGCCAGGGGCAGAGTCTAAGACCTTCTGGGGGATAGAGAACCAGAAATCAGATCCCCTGCCGTATTCGGACTCCACACCTATGACGCCCCCCATGGCTTCCACCAGGCTCTGGGAAATGGCAAGTCCCAGTCCGGTTCCTTCTTCCGTACGGTTTCTTCTGGAATCCACCTGCTGGAAGCTGACAAAAAGCTTGTCCATGTCCTCTTTCCTGATACCGATACCCGTATCCCTGATATGATATGTAATATTAACCTCATCAGGATCAGTATTTTTACACTGCAGGATTACCCCCACAGAACCATTCTGAGTGAATTTGATGGCATTGTTAACAAGATTGATGATCACCTGTCGGATACGCATGGCATCTCCCAGCAGAACCCGGGGGATACAGGGATCTACAACAAAGTAAAGATTCAGGTCTTTCTCTCCAACCCTGGTGGCCAGAACATTTGCGATATCATTTATCTCGACGGAGGGTTCGTATCTCTCCGGAACTATCTCCATCTTGCCGGACTCTATCTTGGAATAATCCAGGATATCATTAATGATGTTTAAAAGGTTACGTCCCGACTTCTGTATCTGGACGATACAATCCTTTGCCGCGGAGGTCATCTCCTCACGCATTGCCAGCTCAGCCATACCGATAACAGCGTTCATGGGGGTTCTTATCTCATGGGACATATTAGCCAGAAAGTCAGACTTCATTCTGGCTTCTCTTTCATATGCAAGGCTCTTCTCCATAATCTCCCGTTCTTTATCACGGGTGGATATCATTTCTATTATAAACACCTTGCCAAACCCGGTTATGAAATTGATGGACAAAAGGGTGAAAGCGAGACATATCTCCCGAAAGGTAAGATTAAGATAGTAGAATTCATCTCTTACAGGTAAAAGAGCAGCACCGTTGGTCAACCAGGAGATAAACATGGACACTAATATCAGCAGCGTAGACCAGCTGACAAGTTTGACATCAAAAAAAAATGCCTCCACAACGACGAATAGCGGTGCATATGCCCAGAAATCACGGAAGGGGCAGATATAACTGTTTAAATTCCACTGTACCACCACCATGATCATAAGGACCATTTTTGCAGCAGCCAGCTTATTGGGGATCAGGAGCCCATCCGGACCATAACTGGTCCTGACCAGGTAAATGGCGATCAGCAGATAAAGAATGTCCACGGCATTTGAAAACCACATGGCCGCACCGTTAACCGTCGGGTACATCCCGTTGTAGTACATAAATGTCATGGTTGCGTTACCGCATAAAAAGAATAGCGGTACCAAAAGCACCACGATCCTGAAAACCTTGTTGGAATAAACATCAAGAACGGAATTGTTCCGGTCCTGTATAAATACTGCCTCCCTGATAACACTCATACGCACATCCCCTATCTTTGAACACTTTTATTTTGAACGCTCTTTTCGACTGAGCTTATTCTCATACATAAGTTTATCCGCACGCCTTCCCAGATCCTCCAGTGACTGATCCACCTCCGGGTCATACACGGCAATAGCGAAGGAAACACATATCTTCTCCCACGGCTCCTTTGCCACAAATGATGCTGCCTTCTGGCTTTCCTCAAACTTTCGCACCAGGCGGTTTTTGTTTTTAAGATCCTCATCCATAAGAACAACTATAAACTCGTCCCCACCGGTACGGAAAACCGGGCTGTACTCAAATGTACGGCAGATCAGGTCACAAGCGGTCTGCAGATAAACATTCCCCTTGTCCTTTCCGTGCTGATCATTGATCTCCTTTAAGTTATCACAGTCAAACACGCCGATAGCGGCCTCTATGGTTTCGCCCTCATCGATCCGTTTCTGCAGCTGCGTTATATAATTGTCATAACCCTCCTTGTTCCGGGCATGGGTAAGGGCATCCACATAAACCTGTTTTTCCAGATCCTCCGCATTATGCCGGTTCTCATTTGCATTCTTTTGGGCATTAAACAGCCGGCGCTGGATAAAGAGAAAGATGAAAATTGCAAACACTGCAATGACCACTGCGATCACGAATCCCGGATTCTGCTTGATAAAATCCGCAAAAGATATCTTTATTTCCCTGGCAGAGTAATGATTAAGCGCCGCATTAACAGTGGCCCGGTTAACAAGATTGGTGGTCCTCGTAAGGATTGAATAAAGTTCTTTGCTGCCCCTTTTCACGGCAAAATAGTAATCAACCAGATCGCCGGTAGACAGCATCGTGAGACTATACTTTTCGCATAGATCCGTCAATGAATTGTACTGAAAATTACTGATCAGGATACAGTCTGTCTTTCCTTCGTATACAGCCTTCAGGCAGGCATCCCTGTCCGGGAAGCTTTCCATTTTCCATTCGGGGAAATTATCCCTCACCAGTGCCTCCCGGTTCGGATCATTCGCCGGGATTGCAACGGTAATCTCGTCTTTTGTGGAAAATGAGTCCTTCCTGCTGTTCTTGACGATCACACATAATTCTGTGGATACCGTGGCCGGGGTCATGATGATCCCGTAGTTTTCACCGTCCGAAGCATCAAGATTAGATGGGAACAGACAATCGATCTCACCGTTCTTGAGCGCCTCTAAGGCTTCTTCCGCCGATGGGTATGCAACAGGTTCAAAGTCCAGCCGGGCATTCTTAAAGCAGGAGGCTGCATCCTCCAGATAGTCCTTTAAGGCTCCCGTCAGATTACCGTTAGCGTCTGTGTCGCAAAATGCCAGATAATCATCCTGATAACCCACACGGATCACCTTATGCTCGGAAAGCCATTTTGCCTCATCATTTCCAAGGAAAAGATTGGCGCCTGTACTGGTTATATATTTCTGGGATAATTGTTGTTCATAATAGCGGTTCTCACTGTGGATCTTGTTCATGGCCGCATTCAGTTCCGAAAGGAGCTCAGGCTTATCCTTGTTTACCGCAAAAAAGAAATCAGAAGAACCGACTTTGAAGACAGGCGTAGCGTCTTCCCAGCCGTTGTAGACATCCAGGGAAATATATGCATCGATCTTGCCCTCACGCATCAATTCCATGGATTCCTCCTCTCCGCCGGTAAGCTCCACCAGTTCTGCATTAACACCATGCTGCTTCGCCCAGTCCCGGTAATATCCCACCTGAACGCTGCCCTTGTTAACGCCGATCCTTTTATTGTTAAGGGATTGGGGGTCATCCTGAAGAATATCGGTATTGCCCTGCATTGCAAATATATAGTACTCCTCGGCCCCCATTGAGAGGTTGGAAAAGAGCATCTGCTCTGTCCGCTCCGGAGTGTAGGACACATCACTCATCAGATCTATCTCGCCGTCTATGAGCTTCTGCATAAGCTCAGGCCAGCTTCCCGTCACATAATAGTAGTCCCAGCCGGTATAGGCAGCGATCTTCTGCTGATACTCATAGGCATAGCCGGATTTGCGTCCGGATTCACCCGTTATGTTAAAGGGAGATTCATACCATCCCACCCGCACGGTCTTCCCTGCGCTATCTGCATGAACAATACACGGCAGCGCAATAACCGACGTTAGAGAAATAATTATCATCAATGCAAAAGCTTTTTTTACACTGCGAAACACAGATACAGTCCCTCCTGTTTTGCATATATAACATAGAAATTATACACCATTTGTCAGACAATTTCAATGCAGACCGGGTGTTAAAGAGTGATATTTTTCCCCTTTCCCAAAACTTTTATTTGACGTTTCACCCATTAGTTTGTATAATCAATCCCATGAGCGTTTTTTCACTTCAACGTGTTAAAGTTGATTTATGAAATGAGTTAGGAGGATAATAAAATGAGAAAAAAAATACTTTCAGTACTGATCGCGTGTGCTGCCGTGGCATTGAGCGCATGTGGAGGTTCTTCTTCCACCGGCGGTTCTTCATCTGCAGCTGCCGCATCCGCCGCTTCATCCGCTGCCTCATCCGCAGCTTCATCTGCAGCTTCATCTGCAGCAGCCGGGTCCGGGTCCTACAAGGTAGGTATCTGCCAGCTTGTTCAGCATGAAGCCTTAGATGCCGCTACCAAGGGCTTTAAGGAAGCACTTACCCGGGCTCTCGGCGATAAGGTAAGCTTTGATGAGCAGAATGCCCAGGGTGATTCCAACACCTGTTCAACCATTATCAACGGCTTTGTTTCCAACAAGGTTGACCTGATCCTTGCAAATGCTACACCGGCCCTGCAGGCAGCTGCTGCCGGGACAAAAGATATACCCATCCTCGGAACATCCATAACCGAGTACGGCGTTGCATTAGAGATCAAGGATTTCAAGGGTACCGTTGGCAGCAACATCTCCGGTACATCAGATCTTGCTCCCTTAGACGGACAGGCTGATATGATCAAGGAATTATTCCCGGATGCTAAAAAGGTAGGTCTTTTCTACTGCTCTGCAGAGGCTAATTCCAAATACCAGGTTGATACAGTTAAGAAGTACCTGGAGGAAAAAGGCTATACCTGTGAATTATATGCCTTCTCAGATTCAAACGATCTCTCATCCGTATTGACCAACGCCGTTAATGCCTCTGACGTGATCTATATTCCCACAGATAACACCGCTGCATCCAATGCAGAGCTTATCAACAATATCTGCAGCAATGCAAAGAAGCCCGTTGTAGCCGGTGAGGAAGGCTTATGTAAAGGCTGCGGCGTTGCTACACTTTCTATAAGCTATTATGACCTCGGTGTTGCTACAGGTAAGATGGCCGCAAAGATCCTTTCCGGAGAAGCTGATATCAAGACAATGCCGATCGAATATGCTCCGACATTTACCAAGAAATACAATGCTGACGTATGCAAGAAGCTGGGGATCAATGTTCCCTCCGATTATAAGGCAATCGAGCAGTAAGGAGTATCAATTAAGATAATGAATGTACTTAATCTGTTTTCCGCCATGCCGGGTGCTGTTGCCCAGGGTCTGATCTGGGGCATCACGGCTATTGGCATTTACATTACATTTAAAATACTGGATATTGCCGACCTTACCGTTGACGGCACCTTGTGTACAGGAGGCGCTGTCTGCATTATGATGATGCTTTCAGGTCAGAATATCCTTGTTTCCATGCTCTCCGCTACGGCTGCCGGCATGCTTGCGGGGCTGGCAACGGGTTTCCTTCATACATTTATGGGAATACCTCCTATCCTCTCCGGAATACTTACCCAGCTGGGATTATACTCGGTTAACCTTAAGATCATGGGTAAGGCCAATCAGGCTATCAATGTTGATAAATATGACCTGCTTGTTTCCCTCCGGTTTATCAAGGATGTTCCCTTTTATAAGAACCCCATCTTTGTGGTTTCCATCCTTCTTATAATCGTGGTTGCGATCCTTTATTGGTTCTTCGGAACTGAGCTGGGGTGTGCCTTAAGGGCTACCGGATGTAACGGAAACATGGCAAGAGCACAGGGTATCAACACCAATACCTCCAAGGTCCTGGGCCTGATGATCTCCAATGGGCTTGTAGGCTTATCCGGAGCTCTTCTTTCTCAGTATCAGGGCTTTTCAGACATTAATATGGGAAGAGGCGCCATAGTTATCGGCCTGGCTGCCATCATAATAGGTGAAGCCATCTTTTCACGTATTTTTCACAACTTTGCCCTCAAACTGATAGCGGTTGCCATCGGATCCATTTTGTACTACATGGTATTGCAGATCGTGATCTGGCTGGGTGTAGATACCAACATGTTAAAGCTCCTGTCTGCGATAGTTGTTGCAATATTCCTTGCATTGCCCTACTGGAAAGGCAAGTATTTTTCAAAACCCAACCTGAAGATCGGAGGTGACAAGAATGCTTGAAATGAGACATGTGACCAAAGTGTTTAATCCCGGTACGGTGAATGAACATGTTGCACTGAAAGATTTTTCTCTGACATTGGAGGACGGCGATTTTGTCACCGTGATAGGAAGCAACGGCGCCGGCAAATCTTCCATGATGAATGCCATCGCAGGCGTTTGGCTCGTTGACTCCGGGGAGATCTTAATTGACGGGGTTAACATAACCAAGCTTCCGGAACATAAGCGGGCCAAGTTCCTCGGCAGGGTCTTCCAGGATCCCAGGACAGGCACTGCAGCCACCATGTGGATCGAAGAGAACTTAGCGCTGGCAAAGCGCCGCGGGAAAACCAGATTTCTTTCCCAGGGAATTACCCGTAAGGAATCCGAAGAATACAAAGAGCTTCTTAAAATACTGGATCTGGGTCTTGAAGACAGATTGACGACAAAGGTAGGACTTCTATCCGGCGGACAAAGACAGGCTCTGACGCTTCTTATGGCCGCCCTGCAGAAGCCCAAGCTCCTGCTTTTGGATGAGCATACAGCGGCTCTTGACCCCAAGACAGCCCGTAAGGTCCTTGAGACTACGGAATACATCATTAAGAGAGACAATCTCACGACCTTGATGATCACCCATAATATGAAAGACGCCATTGCTCACGGCAACCGTCTGATCATGCTTAAAGACGGTCAGATCATCCTGGATATACGGGGTGAAGAAAAGAATAATCTTACCGTAGCGGATCTTCTCCACAAATTTGAAGCCGCCAGCGGCGAAGAGTTTACAAGCGATAAGGCTATCCTCGGATAGCCTGAAAATGACAGGGGGACGGTCCCCCTGTCATTAATTATTTACTCTTCAGTCTTTTCAAGTTTGAAGAATCCCAGTTCATCATCCAGCTTGGCGGCAACATTGTTGAGATTATCAGCTGCTTCCGCAAGCCCGTATACCGTATCGTTAAGCTCCTGCATGGATGCTCCGGTCTCCTCTGTGGAAGCCGCATTCTCTTCGGATATCGCCGAAAGGGAACTCATGGCGTCCACTATCTGATCCGTAGATGCATTACATTCCTCTGTCAGTCCGGAAATAGTGCTTACACCGGCCACTGTGGCGCCGACATTTGCAATGAGATCATTAATGGTACCCGTTGTCTCCTGCAGCACTTCATCTACATTATTCCTGATCTCGGTGATCTCACCTGTCTTTAATGAAGCTTCCTTCGCGCGGCTGAGCAGCATTGCCATCTCGTCCCTGATCTCCTGAGCTGTCTGAGCGGACTCGGTAGCAAGCTTTCCGATCTCATCAGCAACAACCGCAAATCCTTTTCCTGCTTCCCCTGCTCTTGCTGCTTCTATGGATGCATTAAGGGCCAGCAGATTGGTCTGTGAAGATATGGATGTGATACCGTCCACTTTATCATTCACGCTCTTTACTGACTGGTATGTGGCATCCATTGTCTCAGATATCTCTGATACTGCTGCACCCATGGTTTCCATGTTCGAGGAAAGATCTTTAAGTGCCTCAGCACTTCTCATGGAAGCATCATTCATCTCGGCTGCTGCCGCTGCCAGCTGTTCTGCATTATCCGATACTGTCTGTATAGCTTCAGACAGTCGACTGATATTCTCTGCCGCAGTCTGAACCGTATAGGCCTGATCCGTAGCTCCCTTTGCCATCTCCTGCACTGCAGTTGATACATTTTCGGAAGTGCCGCTTATCTGGGAAGAAGTATCTGCCAGATTTCTGGCCTGGCTGCCTGACATGGCGGAGGCGCCCTTTACCTCTCCGACTATCTCTTTCAGTTTGCCTGAAAGACCGAATACATTGACGCCGATATCATTGATCTCGCGGATAGCCGACGAAGCCTGTTCATTCTGTGAGAGATCACCCTCTGACAAAGCAGCAACACTCTTTATTACAGTTGTAATGGACTTCACAACCTTTTTCGCAACAAAGAATATAATGAATGCAAAGATAATGATGGCCGCTACAACAACTATAACAAGCGTGAATACTACACCATTGATCGATGCCCTGACCTTCTCTTCAGGCTGTCCGGCCCATGATGCGCCCACCACGCTGCCGCTCTTATCATACAATGGCATGTAATATACAAAGTAGGGTTTTCCACCGATCATTACACCCGATGCCTTAACGTCCTCACCTTTTTGGACCTTACCCCATATGGTGGAATCCATCTGGGTTCCCTCATTTCTTTCTCCCTTGTCGTTAAGGGCCGATGTGAAGAAACGGGTATCTCCCATGAACAGTGTCATTTCTATGTCCTGATCTTTAAGCATATCAACGTAATCGTGTTCATACTCAGGCGATATGCCCTGATCAAGATCATACTGATAGTATTTACGCAAGCCATCAGATGCCACATAGAGTTTCTCATACACTGAATTCTCCAGGTTCGCCGTTACCGTACCGGCAGTCATAATGCATATTACAATGCCCGACACTATCAGGGGTATGAATCCTATCATCAGTAACACGGCTGTCAGTGAAAGTCTTTTTTTATTCATGACCGATCCCTCCTAAAACAGACTTAAACACGATTACTCATATTTTTTATTGAAATAATCTGTATTTACTCTTATTATACTGAATATAAGCGTATACAAATAATATCATTTTTTTATAAGGACATAACAAAAAGGTATATCGAAATGGATATTTCATATGAACACTATAAAGTCTTTTATCATGTTGCGCGTTTACTCAGTATAAGCAAAGCCGCGCGGTTTTTGAACAGCAGTCAGCCGAATATTACAAGGACTATAAAGAAGCTTGAGACGGAACTTGAATGTGAACTGTTTATCAGGACAAATACCGGCGTTATCCTTACCAGACAGGGAAAATCTCTCTATAAATATGTAAATGAAGCGTACAAGCTGTTGAGCACCGGTGAGGCTGAGATAGCTGCCGATTCTGTTTCGGCAAAAAGGAGCGTTTCCATCGGATTATCCGTTGCAATTCCCAACTACATAATCGAAAGCAGCATAATCCCTTCTATAGGTGTATTCAGCCAGGCTCATCCCGACACACACCTGCTTATTGTAAATAAGCCAACCCCGGAACTGATCACTGATGTAAGGGAAGGGCTTATCGATATGGCTATAATAACCTCTTCCGGCATCAATAATCCTGAAGAATCCCGAGAGCGTGTCCTCCTGAGATTTTCAGATACCATTATCGCAGGCAATAAGTTCCGGGACGATTTCAAAAAACCTGCTTCATTCTCCTACATCCTCGGATTTCCCATAATCGGATTTGCACAGACTACGGAAACATTCTCCATGTATGATTATGTGTGCGCGTCAAAGGGATGTGTATATCACGTGAATATAGAAATAACAAACTATGATCAGGCATTGGCTTTTGTTCAGAACAACATAGGACTCGGGTGTATTCCCGAATATATGGCTCTTCCGGCTATTGAGGAAGGGTTAGTCTTTGAGGTCAGATCAATTGACCGGCTGCCCCAAAGAAGGGTCTCCATTCTCCGAAACGATTTTTTCGGGAATCCTTCTGCCGCTGTTCTTGAAGATTATATCGTAAAACACTTTCAACACTCAGCCAAATGACGGATCTTTTCAACCGGCAGATGAGACTCTATGACCCGCAGGAATTCCTTCATTTCCACGGGTTTACTTATGTAATCGGCAAATCCTTTGGCAAGGTATTCTTCCCGGACCCCGCTTAATGCATTGGCTGTCATCATAATGACCGGAGTCTCCGGGTTAATGTTGTCCGGATCCTTAAGAGACATTTCGTAGGTCTGTATACCATCAAGCTCGGGCATCATATGGTCCATAAATATCAGATCATATTTGGATTCTCTCATCTTTTGCAGGGCTTCCCGGCCGCTTCGGGCAGTATCCGTCTCTCCGCCCAGGCGATCAAGGAAACGTTTTGCCACAACAAGGTTCATCTTGTTATCATCCACCAGAAGATAATGACAGTCCGGCGTTTGGAAAATGATCATCTCGGCAGGGCTGCCGGCCTTCCCGTTATCAGCTGTCTTTTCCGGAGATTTACTGCTGATCTCCTGGGGGATGGATGCCGTAAATGCTGAGCCGACCCCATATTCGCTGGTAACGGATATATCTCCCTCCATAATGCCTATCATACGCTTAACGATGGAAAGGCCCAGCCCGGTTCCTTCGATCCTGTGGTTCTTATCTTCGTCAAGCCTCTGGAAATCACCGAATATGAGAGGAAGATTCTCTTCCCTGATACCGATCCCGGTGTCGGAAACCCGGATACACAATGTCAACCTGTTCTCCGTAAGATCCTTCATGGATACTTCCATAACGACTTCTCCGGAATCCGTGTATTTAACTGCGTTATTGAGGAGATTGATCATGATCTGCCGAATACGAAGTTCGTCACCCACAAGGTATTCCGGAATGGCGGGATCGACCTTTTGAATATAGGACAAACCCTTTTGTTCGGCCCTTACCCGGACCATGACACCCACATCGTTTACCAGCTTCTGAAGGCTGTATGGAGCGGGTTTGATCTCCATTTTGCCGGATTCGATCTTGGTGAGGTCAAGGATGTCATTGATAACGGAAAGAAGTACCTGTCCTGCATCCCGGATATTATCTGCATATTCTTTGATGCAGCCGGCAAATTCCGGATCAGAGTTTTTATGTTTCTCGGCTTCCAGGATTATCAGTTCATCCATTCCCAGAACGGCGTTCAGGGGAGTCCGTATCTCATGGGACATGCTGGCTAGAAAATCGCTCTTGGCACGGTTGGCCTTGATGGCGTCCTGTTGGGCCAGTTTCAATCGCTCGTTGTTCTTAAGAAGCTGGTGGTAATCCGAAGTCTCTATGGAAAAATACAGGACAAATATGCCAATGGACCCGAAGGGCAGTGACAGTAATACAATGCCGTTTGTGGCCGCCTGGATTATGATCCCCAGAAGTGTCACGATGGAAGCAATGGTCAGAGCCACCTTTTCCCTGGGACCCAGTTTCTTCAATCGGAAGATCAGCATCAGGATCCCGCTGGTCAGATAATAGACCGGCGCGGCAAAGACTATGGGAACAAAGAAAGGCCCGTGCATATATAAGCCTTCCGGTGTATACCAGAGGACAAACTTAAAGGGAATGTTTAAGATCATAAGAGTCAGGTAGATGCCCAGAATGACTTTTCCCACCATCTGAACACTTTTCTGTCTCCCCTCCGAATCCACATATTCCATCACATAGACGGCAAATATACGGGAAGCCATAATGCACATAACGGAATCCATGGTGCGAAGAAGAGTACATACAGAAAGCGGCGTCCCCAGCTCCGGATAGGCAAAGGTATAGGTAAGGACACTGACCGCAAGGGCCAGGATCATATTGATCTCCAGAAGGCGGAATATCTTATATGAGCGAAAACCTCTCCGGTTTTTGTCACGAAAAGAGATCAGACACAAAACAAGCAGGTATCCGAGTGATGCTATCTCAAAATATGTTTTTGGCGGAATGGAATAGTTTGCCAGCATAGTCTATTTTACCGTTATTTTTATCCTCTTTGTCTTCTTTCCGTCTGCGGTAGTGACTTTTATGTAGGCAGTTCCTTTATTCACTGCCTTGACCTTGCCGGTGGCACTTACGGTGGCGATCCCGGTATCACTGCTCTTCCAGCTTACTCTTTTATTCTTGGCTCTGGTGGGCAGTATCACTGCCCTCAAGGTTTTGGTTTTCCCTTTCTTTAAAATGAGCCTCGAAGGCAGAATGCAGACTCGCTTAATATCCTTGTATTCTTTTACCTTGATCTTACAGGTAACCTTGGTATTACTGCCGTCTGTGGCACTGGCGGTAATGATAGCGGTCCCGCCGCTGTTGGCTGTAACCACCCCTGATCCGGATACGGCAGCAGCCCTGGGATTGCTGCTGGCCCAGATCAGGCTCTTATTCGTTGCATTCTTCGGTGTTACGTCCGCCTGAAGTGCAAATGTCCGGCCGCACTCCATTGTAAGGGAACTCTTGTTAAGCTTAATGCCTGATACCTTTATCTGTGTCGGTGTGGGCGGTGTAGGCGGTGTGGAATCCGTCACGATCACCTTAGCTACTGAAGAATCCTCTGACAGGGTAGCCGGGTTATGGGGAGTGGATACATTGCAATAGTAATAAAAGGTACCGGCTCTTTCCGTGGGGACAGTATAAGATGAGGTGTCTCCGGATGAATTGGTCTTTTCATACACCAATTTGCTATCCGTCTTGTTCTTGTCCTTACAGGAATACCACCGATAAGTCAACGGGGAATCCACAGCAGACCCCGTCTTAACTGTGAGCACATTGCCCGACCCTGCTCCGGTTTTTAGGTTAAGATCCTGTGGCTGGGTGATGACGGCAAGGAGCCTTCTAAGCTCTGCTTCGTCTGTTGTACCGTTCTTAAATATCGCATATCCTTTATTATCACTGGTAAAGCTGCTTATCTCACCATTTCCCTTCAGTCCTTCAGTGAAGGTCACATTCACGTTGAGTCCTGTGGGGGGCTTCTCCAAGGTTACACCTATCCTCGAAGATGGCGACAGATATCCCTTGATACCGATTGTTTGCTTCCCATTATATTGGGGCAGATACAGATTGCTGTCTGAGGAAGCATTTCCTTCTATGGCCTTATTACCGATGATCTGTACATTTCCGCACACACCTATCGTTCCCGGATCATTAAAGCAGACCCCGGCTGCTCCGCTTCCTTTAGAGTCCTTATTACCGCAAACAGCGCCACCGTACATAATCAGGTTACTGCTATTCGATGTGATCCCCCTGCCGTATGCCCCCTCGGCATGGGTAATGATGCCGCCGGTGACCGGGACGCTTCTCCCGGAAAGGGGATCTAAATAGGTTATGTCAGGAGTATGGGTAGCGCCGGGCCGGCTGTCCGTTATCATCAGGTTTGCATTCACAAGCCTTACGGTCTCCTGACCGGCCGGTCCCTTGAGAATGTGACCGTTAAGATCCAGCCAGATGTTACCCTTGATGATAAGGGGTTCTGAAAGGACAATATCTTCGGCGAGCTGGAAATAACTGTCTGTTCCGCTTCCCCCTGTTAATTCCTTTTTCGGAGAATAGATATATGCGCCTGTGGGAACCTTATAGTCTTCGGGCAGGTCTTTATAAGAGGATATACCAAGAACATCCTTTACGTCCTTAACCTTCACATCTCCTCTCATTGCAGAGCTATCCTGAGTCCCTATTATGATACCGGAGCGCCATGTCGGTGACGTATTGGCAGAATTATTGTAATGATATATATTCGCTCCGTCATAAGCAGTATTAGAGTCTATCACTCCTCCAAGAATATCAGCCTTTTTCTGGCTATATATGCCCCCACCTTTTGATGATATGTTATTCTCTATAACACCGGCAAATAACCTGAATTCAGTTTGGTTATACACACCGCCGCCGGCACCGTCACTTTCCTTAGTGCAGTTTCCTTTTATGGTTCCGCCGTACATAGAAAAAGAAGTGTTTTTGTTACCCTCAAGCTTAATAAACACACCGCCACCATTTTTATATGCTTTGTTTCCCTCTATAGAACCACCATACATACAGAACGTGCCGGCGTTATACACACCGCCGCCGCCGCTGTAGCCTCCGGTGCCATCCTCATTCTCGGTGCTGTTTCCTTTTATGGTTCCGCCGTACATATTAAAAGTACCATAATTACGTACACCACCACCTGTTGTTTTTCCTTTGTTTGCCTCTATAGTACCGCCATACATACAGAACGTGCCGGAGTTATGTACGCCGCCGCCGGGGCTGACACCATCGAAAACGTTGCCTATTATGCTGCCGTCGTACATATTGAAATTTCCATCTTCACTCACACCAACACCGCTAGCCGAAGTCGCTGAGTGATTATTGAAGATCGAACCGCCGTACATATTGAAGGATCCTTCGAATACATATACTCCACCGCTGCCTTTGTAGTTTTCAGCACCCCCGGTGATAATACCGCCTTTTACTTCAACCTCCGTGGATGCTCCAAGCGGAGTATACTTAAATCTCCCATCATGGGTCTTATCGGGGCTGCTATCTGTCAGATTAAGGGTACCTTTTACCAATATGACCTTTCCGGGACTTTCCATGGAAGCGGCATTCAAACCCCGATCGATAACATGACCGTTAAGGTCCAGGTTTACAGTTTTATCGGGGTCAACTACCAGCTGAGCTTCATCGGTGCCAGTCAGGCCTTGTGGTGTAAGTATATCCCCATTCAGTTTGATATATCCTCCGGCAGTCACCTTTGCTCTAAGGTCAGTCCAGGAATCCACCAGATAAGGGTCACCTGCTGTACCGCTGCCGGTGGCTGCCGCATGGGCAAACCTCGGTCTGCCGAATAAAAGCAGGGCAGCCAATACCATCGCCAGCATAAGCAATGATCTTGTTGTCATTTTTATAAACTTTCCCATTAATTTCCCTCCTGATCTTTTATCCTCTTTATACTTCTACTTTTACTACGTTAAGCCTATATTATCTGTCATTCCCATACAGCGACACTCACATGGCAAAGGGGATGGTGGTAATAAACTTGACTACCCCCAGCAGGACGATCCCCACCAGGGAGGTCATGCACATCAGGTCGTTGGCCCTGGGGATATCCTCCCGCTCTATGGGCCTTATGTCATCTCCGATGGTCTTCTTCTCGTGAAGGACCCCGAAATAATAAGCAGGTCCTGCCAACTGAACATCCAGTGCCCCCGCCATGACGGACTCCGTCTGGGCCGAATTAGGGCTGGCGTGATTAAAACGGTCCCTCTTAAAGATCCGGAGAGCCCCCTTAGCATCCATTCCCCTTATTTTTGCGGCTGCTATCATAAATATGGCCGACAGCCTGGCGGGAATGAAGTTGACCACATCGTCGAATATGGCTGCTGCCGTCCCGAAATACATATACTTATCATTTTTATATCCCACCATGGAATCCATGGTATTGACCGCCTTGTAAAAGAATCCTAAGATTGCCCCTCCTATGGCCATATAGAACATGGGGGCAATGACCCCGTCAGCCGTGTTCTCCGCAACAGTCTCCACAGCGGCTTTAACAACCCCTTCTTCTGAAAGATTGGCCGTATCTCTCCCCACGATCATGGAGACTGCGTATCTCCCGGCCTCCGGGCCTTCATCCTTAAGGGCGGTATAGACCTTCATGCTCTCTACTTTCAGGGACTTCGTAGCCAGTATCCAGTAACAGAACCAGGCCTCGATGGCCAGTCCGGCGTATACATTAATCCAATAGGCTGCAAACAGTATGGCTGCCGGGATGGCGGTTGATATAAGGACCACCAGGATCACAAGGATCACTCCCCTTGGCCCATCGTGAGCCTTGTCCGCCGGGCCCTGACCTCTAAGGGGCTTCTCCAGGGCAGAGATAAGCCAACCGATGGCCCTTATGGGATGCCACATCCACCGGGGATCCCCGATGATAAGATCCAGTAAATATCCTATAAGAAGAGCCAGCAATGAATACTTATGAAACATCCCTGCATTCCTCCCCTCCTATAGGTAAGAAGCTTGAAAGAACAAGGCACCCGTCCCCGGAATTCAAATCCAGATTTAAGATGTACCCTTCGCCGTTTTTTGCCATATATTTATAATAATCATCCGGCTTGAGAAAATGGTCCATAATGACCATGATGGTCCCGCCGTGAACCACTGCTGCGATCTGCCGGTAGTCCTCTCCCCGGGCATCTTCCAGCATTTTAAAAAAGGCATCCATGCACCTGGCCGAAAAACTCTCCTGGGACTCACCATTTGGAAAGGGCAAGGTGCCGTTGCTGTCGATCCATTTCTGATAATCGGGATTACCGGACAATTCCTTATAATTCTTATTCTCAAAATCTCCGAAATCAATCTCCCGGAAGTCCTCCATGACGATATGAGGTCTGTCGGGATAAATGATCATAGCCGTCTCCCTGCATCTTTTCATGGGACTGACATAAACAGCCTGGGCTTCAGGGTAGGTCTTTCCCTCAATGAGCCTGATGCCTTCCATGCACAGGGGTTCATCGGTAACACCTATATATCTTTTCAGCTTGTTGCCCTCCGTTACGGAGTGCCTTATCAACGCAACACTTATCATAGTTATTTCAGTTTGGTGGGAATCCCGCAAAAGACTCTGTATACGGACTCTGCCCGGTCTGCAATGACGCATCCGATCCTTCCCGCCGTCTCCCTGTATTCTCTCTCAAAAGGATCTGCCGGCACAACCCCGCAGCCTATCTCATCCATTACTATGCATACATCGGGATTTGCTTCCAGAAGACTCTCCGTATAGGCATACGCATCCCTGCCGTCCTTTAGCATTCTCTTTATAAGCAAGTGATAACCATCAATGATCTCGGCAGACATAGGCTCCTCAAAAGAGCAGAAACTGCAATCTGCTGCATCTGCATCATCCGAATTCAAAAGCTTCTTCGCCACATCCAATTGTCCCTGACGCATTCCGCCTATGACAAATAACATATCTTTTCCCCCACCACTGCTGCCATCACTATGGCAAGTTCACATATCTGCAGGAAAAACCCTGCCAGGTCGCCGTTGATCCCGCCGAACTGCCTGTAAGACATAACCCTGTAATATAAGAAAACCAGCAATGACGCCAGGATGGCTATCCCGCCTATAAGAGGGCTGATAAAGATCATAAGGCCGTAGCCGATGATAACATATATCAGGCTTACAACCCTGACTACCATACGCTGGCTCATATCCGAAAAAGTGGCCACTAGGCCGCTGTTCTTGGCACATTTAAAGGTCACCACCGCAAAGCCGCTTAAGCCTCTTGATACCATATATCCCACGGCGATAATATAAACGGTCAGCCATGAAACCTCTGACATGAATGCAAAATCCAGAAGAAAATAGCATACTCCCGTAATGATGGCGAAAGCTCCGGCATGGGAATCCTTCAATATCTCCAGCTTCCTCTCTTTAGGCTGGTTGGAGCTTAATGCATCAGCCGTATCAAGGAGTCCGTCCAAATGAATCCCCCCTGATATGACCACCGGGATAAGTGTCAGTATCACTCCGGTAAATGCCTGTGACATATGAAAATGTACACAAAAATACCGTGCCCACATCTGAACAAAGCCTATGACTACTCCCACCAGCGGGAAGAAGCACATGCTGTATTTCATGTTATCATTATTCCATTCAAAATGAGGCATGGGAATCTTAGAATACATAGAAAAAGAAACTGCCCAGTTTTGAAAAAACGTTTTCATAGCCCTGCTCTCTTTTCATTCACAAGGGGGATGCCGTATACCACTTCCACAACCTTGTCTGCCCTTTCCGCTATCTTTCCGTTTATCTCGGCTACTTTGCCGATATACTCCGAAGTCTCGGGACTGTAGTCTGCTCCGTCACCGAAGATGTTATTGCTGACTATCACAAGATTACGGCACATGTCCGCCAGACGATCTACACCTGCCATTACCGATGTAACCGTGTCCGGTCCCGCCCCTGCCGGATCAAACATCTCGTTAGCCGCGAGATTGGATATGCACTCCAGAAGGACATCGCTGCCGGGCTCGATATCTACCAGCGGAAGGCCCTTTTGACACTCTATGGTATCAAAACCCTTATCCTTTCTCATCTCCCTGTGCCTTCTTATCTTGGCGCGGGCCTCATCGTCATAGGCCTGCATGGTGGCGATATAGTAACGCTTACACCGGCCGAAGCCCATTATCACACCCTCAGCATATTCTGATTTTCCGCTCCCGCTGCCGCCAATAACAAATACAACCATGATTTAATATTCCAAATATTTTTTTGCAAATTCATCGGCGTTTACAGGTTGTCCGTACAAAAAGCCCTGTACTACAACTATGCCGCATGAATAGAGAAAGTCCGCCTGCTCCTGTGATTCGACGCCCTCAAAGATGATCTGCTTCTTGACCGAGCTTATGAGCATGCACATATTACTGATATAGTCCTGCTTAATGGGGGAATCCTCCAAGCCCTCAAGGAACATCCTGTCAACCTTGACCATATCAATGGGAGCCTTCATCAGACTGCCCAGAGAAGCAAGGCCCCTTCCGAAATTATCTATTGCTACGGTAAATCCCTTTTTCTTCAGGCTTCTCAGATTATCATAGAGTATATCTATGTCGCCGCCCAAAGCACTTTCGTTGATCTCAACCTCAATAAACTGTCTCGGGACATCATACTGATTAAAGAGATTCATTATCTTTTCAACAAAATCCGGGGAGTTACTGTTCTGTTTTGAGAAGTTGATGGATACGGGAACCGGTTCCACCCCGTCTTTCCTCCACTTTTCAATAGCCTTGAGGGCCATTTCCAGCATTGCAAGGTCCATTTGCTGGATAAAGTTGTACTTTTCGAGAACCCCTATGAACTCTGAAGGCATCCTGTAGGTTCCGTCATGCTGCTTCCACCTTACAAGACCCTCTGCCCCCACAGCCGTATTGGTGGCCAGATTCATCTTAGGCTGAAGGAACATTTCAAACTCCTGTTTTTCTATGGCCGGCTCAAAACTGCTTGTGATAAGCCGCTCATGCGCCTTCTGCTTCTTCATATCCTCATCAAAGAAGGCGTAGTAGGCTCCGTCATTATTCTTAGCCAGCTTCCTGGCCATATTGGCATTGTCTATGGCAAGAGAAATGTTCCTTTCCTTGTGATCCAGCCTGTATATTCCCGCAGTAAGCCTGAGCCTTCCGGCAGTAATATGGCTCTTCTGCTGCATCCTGAAGAATTCCTCCTGCTCCCTGAAGGTGACCTCCGGATCGAACTCCTTATCAGGATAATAGAAGGCGAGAAAATGATCTCCGTATACTCTGCAGACGCAGCAATTCCTGTAACTCTTAAGAATATCTGCCACATCATTCAGCGTTTTGTTGCCTGCAGCCACCCCGAAGTTCTCATTAACATAAGAGAAATTATCAATATCGATGTATTCCATTATGTACTCCCTGGAATCACCGTATTCCTCCATAATATCCGCAACAGTATTCTCAAAGCCCTTTCTGTTATAGATGCCCGTAACTCCGTCTATTGACGAGAGCTTGGTTATCTCCTCTCTGTTGCTCCTTCTCTCCCGGTAAATGCGCGCAAAAAGGACAAATATCTCCGCAACCTGCTTAAAGGTCTTTCGTTCAAATTCCGTCCAGCATCTGGGGGCATCGGTATTGGCAAATATAATATACTCCGTAACCCCATCCTTAACGGGAAACCCTACCCCTATAAGCGCCGTCATTCCGCGGCTTGCAGCAAAAGCAGCTATCTCTCCGTTCTCACCCTTGGACTCTGCCTTGCAGTCATTGATGACCACAAATTCTTTTTTCCTGAGGATCTTTTCTCCTGCGGTGTAATCCTCAAAATCATCCTCAGACATGGCAACAAACTTATTATGCTCCCGATCCCACGTCAAAAGATGGTCCTTCTCGTCCACTACGGAATAATTATAAATGACTTTCTGGATCGAGTATCTGTCAACCACACGCTCTGTAAGTATCTTAATGGAAGTATCTATCTCTCTTGACTCAAAAAGAAGTCCGAAGGCTATACTTATAAGGTCTGCATCAAAATCAGTGTCAAACCTGGCGGAACGTCCTTCCTCCTTTGTGATCTCGGCAAATACCTGCTCTTTAGCCGCATCATATACGGATACCCTGTTCTTTCCCTCCAGCTTGGCGTTATACATGGCAATATCCGCCTTGCCGAAGAGATCCTCGTAGTTATCGGCGTCCCTGTTAAAGAATGCCATACCCACGCTGCAGGTGATCTCCATCTCTTTGCCGTCATGATTATATTTACGTCTGACAGACTTATTAAGATCTCTTGCCTTGATCTCCGCGATCCTCCTCCCGGTATTCTTCATAAGCACCAGGAATTCGTCACCGCCGATACGCCCTATGATGTCTGATTTACGGAAGGTAGCAGATATGGCTGAGGCCACATTTTCAATGACCATATCTCCGAAAAGATGTCCGAAGGTATCATTCACATTCTTAAAATCATCTATGTCAATTATCATCAACGCATGCCCCGCTCCCGGGTCAGAACTGCGAAGATATTTTTCCACTGACAATGCTACGGCAGACTTGTTCAAAAGCCCCGTCATGGGATCCTTCTTTACCTGTGATTCCAGCTCTATCAGTTCTTCCTTTTCCTTCTCGATATTCTGGATACGTCCGATAACACGTATAAGCTTACCGGAGTCACCCTTGAAGAACACCACGTTGAACCTGCTCCATGTATAATCCTTTGCGTTCAGCTTAAGTCTCACTTCAAACTGGATATCTATGGGATTAGTATACATGTCCCTGAAAGCTTCCCTGTATATGCCGATGTCATCCGGATGCACATATATCTCGGCTTTCTTCTCCGAAATAAAGTCCGTAAGCACCCAGTCAGATGCCACACCTGACCTGGAAGATACGGGAACCGTGACTGTATCGGTATCAACGTCATAATCAAAAACAATCTCATCAGAACATTCAGAAAGAAGCCGATAGCGCTCGGCCTGTACCTTCAGGGCAACATTGGTCTCCTCCAGCTCGGTCATGAGCTCCTGCTTATACATAAGCTCAACCTTCTGAGCCAGATTCTTGTCCAGGTTCTCAGCCATCTGTTCGGCGACAAGTCTTACAACCTCAAAAATACCCAGAAAATCCGACTTGCTCATGACGTGAACATCCTCTATGGCCTCCATGAACTTGTCCACATCCTCGCCGGTATCCCTGGCCAGCTGCTCATAATGCTCCCTGGGGAGCATCATGTCGACATCAAACACACCGCCTACTATCCAGGTGGCAACCTTCTGGTCATTTATTATAATGGGAATACATCCGCTCATCATCTCCCCCGTCTTGTTGCGGACAACAGCAGGGGTCCTGACACTTGGCCTGTACTGTTTCATCAGGCCCTGATCGAAGTATTCATCAACCTTTTTGTTCCTCTTTACAATGCGAATAAGCCCAGCGCTGAAACGGGTGGGCTTAGTGATATTATTACCTTCTGTGTCCAGAATAAGTGATGCAATATCCTGACTCTTAGAGACCGCATTCTGCAGCCCCTGCATCTTATCCAGATCAAAATAATTGCTGAAATCACTTACATCCAGAATAGTATCATTTAAATAATTCTTGTCATTCATACCAGGACTCCGGTACTTCTATTGTACTCCCAGACTCTCAATGAGATTATTAAGAGAATCTATCTCCAACAGAAGGATCATGCTGCTCTTGTACTCTTCATCCTTGATGATGAAGCTCTCGTCAATAACAACAACCTTCCTTCCGAAATCCTTAAACTCTCTTTGCTTGTGATCCCTGATCACATTATTGAGAGAATCAATGGAGATCTGGGGCGGCAGTATATTGATAACCATCTTGGAAAGCTGCGACAACGCATTAACATAGGTAGCAACCGTAATATTGCCAACCTCACAAAGGACAGAGCGTCCCATCTCATTATCCTTGAACATGGTAATATCCGGGAGCTGAGTCCCCAAAAAAGCAGTTACCAGTTCATTTGCAAATGGGCCCTGAAATATTGAAAGCATGGTCCCTATCAGATCCTGATCCAGATTGATAAGAATAGCGGCAACCTGCTGTTCGGGATCCCCTATGGCAGCTGCTGCCTTGTCCAGATCAACTACACGTACAGACGGAACAGTAACCTTAACCATATAATGAAGCATATCAGATAAAGCAGTTGCGGCATTACCCGCACCAATATTACCTACCTCACTGAGCACATCAAGGTGCATAGGAGTAATATCACCTACATCTGTTATTCTCATACAAGTCTCCCCCTTATCCGATTACCTTCTTAACGGCCTCGAGAACCCTGTCAGCCTGGAAAGGCTTAACGATAAAATCTTTTGCACCTGACTGTATAGCCTCAACAACCATAGCCTGCTGTCCCATGGCAGAACACATAATAACTGAAGCATTGGGGTCATCGGCCTTGATCTGCTTCAATGCCTGGATACCGTCTACCTCCGGCATTGTAATATCCATTAACACAAGATCCGGATTAACCTCCTTATATTTTGCCACAGCTTCCTGTCCGTTAGCTGCTTCTCCGGCTACGATATAGCCGTTCTTTGATAAAATGTCCTTGATCATCATTCGCATGAAAGCTGCGTCGTCACATATAAGTACTGCTTTTGCCATACCATCTTCTCCTATTCTGTGATGTTCTCGTTCTCTCTGAGTAGCTGATATATCTTAATCTTCATAGCATCGTAATACGCAAGGCCTACGAAGGTGCATCCATACTCAAATCGTCCGTCCTTCTCGGTAACCCGGACTATCTTTATAATTGCCCTGATCTCTTCCTTGGTCCAGATAACAAGCTTGGTGTCATAACAACTCCCGACTTTTAGTTCATAAGGCGTCCTGAAAGCCAGTCCTCCTTCCGAGGCATTAAATACCTCTACCCTGAGATATTTTTCGGTGGTAACATCCCCCTCGCTTATGCACTGAAGTTGGATCTCAACATCCAGATCAAGCCTTTTAAACTTCCTTCTCTCCTCCGTCATGTCAGCCTTCCTTTCAACAACGGTTATTCCTCTGTATTGTATAATAAAATGCGTAATATTACAACAAATAATTAGAAATATTAATCATTGATAATTAATAATCAATCCATTCAGTTCTTAAGAACTATAAAGGAATGTATGCATCAATATCTATATCCTCAAAAGTACTCATTCTGTTATACACTTCAAGTCCGCACTCTAAAAGAGGAATAAGCATGACAGCTCCCGTTCCTTCTCCCAGACACATGTCGCATGTCAGGAACTGTTCAAATCCCATGGCATCCAGCATGAACTTGCCGGCCGGCTCCTTTGACACATGGGAGGGAAAAATATAATCTATGGCATTGCGGGATAACCTTATGGCAGAAAGTGCTGCAACGGATGAAATGAAACCGTCGATCACGACAGGGATCCCCAGAGCAGCGCCTCCTAAGAATACTCCTGTAAGACCGCATATATCAAAGCCTCCCTCTTTGGCCAGGACATCTATGGGATCCTTGGGATCCGGCCTGTTAAGCGCAATGGAGCTTTTGATCACCTGCTTCTTATGAGCCAGGGCTTCGTCCGTAAGGCCTGAGCCTTTGCCTGTCATTATCTCCACCGGCTGTCCCAGGAGAACAGCTCCTACTGCACTGCTGGTGGTGGTATTACCGATCCCCATCTCTCCGGTGGTTATGATATCATAGCCCTTATCCTTCAATTCTGCCACGATATTGATACCGGTCTCAATGGTCTCAATGCATTGCTGCCTGGTCATGGCCGGCCCCTTTGCAAGATTGGCCGTTCCGTATGCGGTTTTTCTCTTTTCCACTCTGGTATCCCTGACCATTCCCACGTCATAGGCAAAAAGGTCTATCCCCAGTTTATCCGCCATGACGGCTACAGAGGTCTTCATATCAAGAAAATTCTCCGCAACAATGGCAGTAACACTGTTGTCGGTCTGGGTCACTCCCTCCTCCACAACGCCGTTATCCGAACACATTATGACAAGGGCCTTCTTATCCAGTCTGACCCTGTCCGTTTTTTGGATGGAAGCCAGCTTCGCCACGGCATCTTCAAGTTTGCCGAGGCTGTGAAGCGGATGTGCAATGGCATCCCACCTGGCGGCTGCCTTGGCACCATAGTCCTTATCCGACGGTTTGATCATTTCAAGAGTATCCTGTAATGTCATCTCTTTCCCTCCAATAATCTGTCCAGTTCATCCAGAATAACCTGCTGGGAGAGGATCTGCACGGATTGCATACCGAATCCGATGGCACTCTCCACATTCTCAAGCATATCATCAAAAAAAATACATTCTTCCTTAACGAGCCCGAACCGCTCCACAAGGATCTCATAAATGCGCCGGTCCGGCTTGCATACGTGGTCTTCGTAGGAAACAAGGACCCCGTCGGGATAAGACATGAACTCCTTGCCGCTCACATGGCATCGGAAGAGTTCTTCTCCGTAATTGGACAGGATGTATATCCTGTATCCCGCTTCCTTGACAAGCCTCATTTTCTCCCAGACTGCCGGCCTGTCCACGGGCATGCCTTCAGGATGTGATAGAAAACAGTCTAAAAGATACCCGTGATCGGGATAAGTCTTTACGAAATACTCCCTGGTCTCATCCAGAGACATCTCACCCCTGTCCATGGCGCGCCAGGCGGGGTCTGAGAAGGTAATGCCCGCTACGGCTTCAGCCTCCTCGTCTGTCGCCCCGAAACTTTTAAGCAGATCCCTCCACCTGTATTCCAGCAGGACTCCGCCTATATCAAATACTACATTTTTTATCATAATAATCTCCGGTCTGCTAACAAAATCACATCCGAGATTATAGCATAAAAAAGGGTCATTTTACAAGACCGCCCGGCCTCCGTCTATTTTATAAAATACAGGGTATTGGCATCTTTGGTCCCTATGGCATTGTACTGATCCTGGGTTCCCACCCACAGTTTCTTCCCGGACAGGCTGCCGGTCAGCGCTGCTATATCACTGGTGTTTTTATCGATGGCTTCACCATGATCTTCAATGCTCTTCTCGTTCTCATCCAGCCTTTTGCTGTTCTCGCTTATGTTCCTTTGATTCTCCTCAATGCCGGCTTTAATGAGTTCGAACTCCTCTTCGCTTTTCCTTAAGTTTTCCTCCAGAGCATCCGCCTGGGCGCTGAGATTCTCAAGATCATCCTTTGAGGCCTTTGTCTCCAGTATCTCCCTGATGGAAGCCTTATATTCATTGTACATATTGACAAATGTATCAAATTCCGTCCTGTATGTGAGAATTTCCTTATCAAGGGATGCGATGCGGCTTTCCGTCTCCTTTTCGAATCTATCCGTAAGGCCTGACAATGACTCTATCTTTTTTTCCAGATCATCCATCTCCTTTGCCACGGTTTCGGAATCTGCCTTTTTCTCCATCATCCTAGACGTTTCGGCTTTTAACTGGGATATGATCCCGCTCATTTCCGTGCGGTAGGAATTATAGGAACTGACCAGTTCCTGATAAGCCTTGTCATTGGCATCGATCCGCTTTAACAGGTCTGCCACTTCCTTTGCCAGTTTTGCCGCCGCATCCCTGTCCTCGACTATGGTCTTCTCGATGCATTCCTTTATTATCTTCTGCAATTCTTCCGACTGGTATACGGTCTTTAGGATAAGCCCGTTCTCCTTCAGGATCTCATCTATCCGCTTCTGAAGTTCAGTCACATCGTCACGGGTGAGGATCTCATTCTTTTCGGAAATATACTTCTCCACTTCATCCCTCACCAGTTCCTGAACAAGGCCGTAAGTGTCAGTATCATCCGCATTGACTGCGGTCGGTTCCGGCCAGAGAAAAAAACAGGTCAATACGGAAGTAACTATCGCCAGTATTGTAATGGCGATGATCTTCTTATAGTTTTCCTTTATGTAAT
The DNA here is from genome assembly GCA_017550165.1 of Lachnospiraceae bacterium. Taxonomy (GTDB): domain Bacteria; phylum Bacillota; class Clostridia; order Lachnospirales; family Lachnospiraceae; genus SIG280. The sequence goes on from JAFZQH010000020.1 coordinate 35,011, forward strand.
TTATTGCATTCAAAATCTATTCTCCTTTTCTTTCGTAAGATAAATGAGGATAAATCGCCCGAAAGGGCCTGATGCAGAACAGATATCACGATTAGAGTATATTTTTTACTCGAATGGTAGTATATAGCGTTATTTGCAGTTTGTCAACAATATTTTCATTTTTTGTGGGAAAATCCGGATATAACAAGTTCAACACTTAATCTGTCATTAAGACGTCCTGTTTTGACATCCTCCTCTGCAGTAACGCAGCGATGCACACAGGATTCCAGATATTCTGCGGAAAATCCCCCTGCCATACGAATGTATTTTCCGGCCAGCCAGTCGGAAATTCCCATACGTGAGGCTATCTCAGCCTTTGGAAGATGTTCATCAAGAAGAAGCCTGGTCTTAAGGAGCAGGCTGTATTGTCTGGCGATGAGAAAAAGGATCCTCATAGGAGGCTCTTTCAGCGTCAGCATATCATAATAAAGATCGAGGGCCTGCTTGAAATTCCCTGCCACTATGGCATCTATCATGTCAAATACCCTGCTCTCAGTCCGGACCGTACAAACAGCTTCCACATCCGCCTCGGTGACTGATTCTCTGCCATATGTATAATCCACCAGCTTCTCCAGCTCCTTATCCACATTCTCAAGAGAATCTCCCACCTTTGACAGGAAAAGTTCAAAAGCCGGCCTTGATATCTGACGGTTGTTTCTTTTCAATCCCGCCATGACCCATTTCTCAAGGTCGGCAGGCTTCAATCTGGCCATATCTACCGCCCGTCCGCACTTGGCCACAGTCTTATACATCCTGCCCCTCTTATCCACGTTGTCCTCAACAAAAAGAAGGATGGTAGACTCGGGGATGTTCTCAATATAAGATATCAGCTCTTCATTTCCGTTCCTGAATGCATCTGAATTCTCTACCACCACAAGCCTGTGGTCGGCAAAGAAGGGCATGGTATCACACAAGCCGATGACCTCCCGGACATCAAAGGAATTGCCGTCAAAAGAGGCAAAATTCATGGAATCCCCCGGTGGAATGACACTCTCCCTGAGCTTGTTCTTATAGAATCTTTTCAGGTAGGATTCCTCTCCGTAGAAGAGATAAACGTTCTTAAACTGACAGGTTTTGATATCATTGGCCAAATCTTTCATGATTTAATTCTATATCTTATCCTCTAAAATGAAAAGTTACTTTTAAGTTGATTATGTCAAATATAAATTGTCTTGTAAATTATTAAATTACGATTATAATATGATTATAAGTCAGTATTTCGGAGGGCTGTCAACAATGTCAAAACCACAACTGTATCTGGTTCCCTTTGCCGGAGGGAGTTCATATTCATTTAAACATATCCTGCCCATGCTGGAAAAGGATTTCGAAGTCCATGCCTGGGATGGCCCGGGAAAGGGCGTCAATTCCGATCAACCTAAAAATAAGAGATTTGATGACGAAGTCCGGGCTTTTGCCGATTACGTCAAAGCTCACAACAAAGGACGGGAATACTATGCCTGGGGATACAGCTGCGGCGGCCTGATCTGCTATGAAGCTATGCGGCTGATACAATCGGAAGGTCATCCCCTTCCGAAAAGGGTATTCTTATCGGCAGTACGTCCTGCAGCAGAATTCGTTACCCCCGATACCGGCCCTCTGAATGATGAGAAGCTCTTGGATATCCTTGTGGAGATGAGCGGTGCCGGCAACAAGGACGCTCTTCTTGAACGGATAGATAATACCCGTGAGGATATGGAACTGGCAAGCGACTACCGATACAGAGACACGGGCAAGGTTAACGCACCTGCCTCCGTTATGTACGCAGATGATGATGTTGTAACAGCCTCGGGGGTTACCAATTGGGAAAACTATTTTACGGGACCGGTCAACTACGGCGAATTTCACGGAAAACATTTTTTTTACAAGTATCAGCCGGAAAAACTGGTGGATTTCATAATCAGGGAAGCCAAAGAATGACCTTTGCGGCAAAAGCAATTTCGCAGGCCGAAGGCCTGCGAAACAAGGGGAGTGTATGAAAAAGTTTACATTTATGCAAAAGGGGTTGATCCCTAATTGCCTCATTGATTGTTTATCTTTATGAGGCTATATTACATGACCAGCCTAAAGCCAGCCTTAAGGTTAAAAAAATTTTTTCAAAGCACTACCCTGAATCCTATCAGGCCGCTTCCGGCCTTGAATGCGCTTATATTTCCCCCATGTTTTTCGATGACCGCTTTTGCAATGGAAAGACCTATCCCGAAGCCCGTTCCCGAAGTCCTCGCTCTGTCACTTCTGTAAAACCTGTCAAAGAGCCTGCCCAGATCGGTATTATCCACTTCCCTGAAAGAATTGGTAACAGAAAACTCCTTATGTCTGCCGCAAATGAGATCGCAGCGTATAAAGCCGTTCTTATCGCAATACTTAAGAGCATTGTCCAAAAGAACGGAAGTTACCTGTCTTAAGGCAGCTTCATCTCCGTCAATGAACACGTCCGGAAGGATATCCGTCTCAAATGACCTTCCCGAAGCCTCCGCAGCCGTCTGGAACTCCGATGTCACGTCAAGAAGCATCTCCGAAAGGTTAAATCTTTCCTTTGTAAGAACCGTGCCCTCTTCGTCCATTCTTGAAAGAGACACCAGACGCTCCACCAGGAGAGCCATCTGTTCACCCTCGACCCTGATATCATCAAGCCACTCGTTCTTTCCCAGTTCCGACTCGGCAATATCAAGATTTGCAAGGATCAGCGTAAGGGGTGTCTTCAACTCATGATTGGCATCCGTGACGAACTGTTTCTGCTTTTCATAGCTCTCCGCAACCGGCTTTACAGCCTTATTGGAGAAAAACAAGATAAGCAGGAATACCACGGCTCCGCTGCCGAAAAGGACAAGCGCCGCCGTTACAAGAAAGGAATAGGTGATCTCCCTGTTAACGGCACCGTCTACAAATATGGCCTTATTTCCGTCCGGGTCTCTTATGATCTTGTATCTGTAGTCGGACAGCCAGCCTCTGTCACCGGCGCCTTCCATGAGACTGTCTGCCATAGCTTCTGCTTCGTCGGAATCAACGGATGCTATCCTGTCTATGTTAACTTCTTTCACATCTCCGTCTTCATCATATTCCACCGTAAAATATCTGGTGGAAAACCGGGTCTCTCTGTTGATAAAACCGCCCCTGCGGCTCCTTCGCTCCTCTCCTCCGAAATCCGGTTCATCGGGGAGAAAGTCTGCAAATCCGGGGGGACGCCCCTGCTCAAACATGATCATATCCGTCAGGGCATCCATGTTCTCATCAAGCTGCCTGGTATTGATAATGAAAATTGCCAGATAAATGCATACAAGCACGGCTATCAACGAAAGCGCACTGATGCGGATAAATCTGTTGCGCAGTTTATAGATCATCCCTTGTCCTCCAGAACATATCCGGCTCCCCGCTGGAATCTTATCTGAACGGGAGCTCCGATGCTGTCGATCTTTTTCCGAAGATTCGAAATGTGGACCCAGACCACGCTCGTGTCAACATCAGTCTCCCAACCCCATATATGTGTCATGATCTGTTCCGTAGTAATAACAACGCCGGGGCGCTGCATGAGCATTTCCATCAGTTGAAACTCCTTGCCTGAGAGGGATATGCTTTTCTCCCCGTAGATTGCCTGGTATGTAGACCTGTTCAGTGTTATGGAACCTGCCTCAAGCAGGTCCGGTGTAAAAGTATCTTTACGTCTGAGCATTGCCCTTACTCTTGCAATGAGCTCCGAAGTGGCAAAGGGCTTGGGCAGGTAATCATCCGCTCCGGCATCAAGCCCCTCCACCCGCTGCTCTATCTCAGTACGGGCCGTCAGAAAAAGCGCCGGAGTGGAAATGCCCTTTCCGCGCAATTCTTTCAAAACCTCTATGCCATCCATACCCGGCATCATAATATCAAACACAAGGCCGTCATATTCTCCGGTGGATGCATAATCAAGGGCATCCTCGCCGTTATCTACCCCGTCCGCCGAGAAATTATTGCTTTCAAACAGATGAACAAGGGTCTTAAGCAGTCTGGGATCGTCTTCTGCAATAAGGATCTTCATGTCACTACTCCCTTATACCGATTTCATTGTTTATTTTGCTTCTTCCGAGAAATAATAAAGCGTGCTTTCCTTTATACCGTTAGAGGCAGCACTGTATTTGCGAAGATACAGATTGAGCACGTCAATGGAATACGTGAAATATGTGCGGGTATATGCATCCTCCACACTGTAATCCATTTCGGATATAACCTTCTTTAAACGATAGATCAGAGTGTTACGGTGAACGTAGAGATCCTGTGCAGTCTTCACCAGAGACCTTTCGTTCTTGATGTATGAAGATAAGGTATTCAGCTTATCCCTGGCATGGCTGTCTTCGGAATTACACCATATCTTCCTTATATCAGGGTGAATGGCGCTGATCTGAAGACTGATATCCGACTGCTCAATGAGATAATCCACTGCGTAGTCATAAAACAGGTAAACCTGCTTTGAATCTCCGAGAAGGGATCCGTATTCAATGGCGGAAACAGCCTGTGAATAGTAATCCGAAACCTTAGTCAGCTCATCAAAAGGAAGACTCACTCCTATACTGATGCTTTTATTGTTGCAGATCCCCGTAATGAAACGAAGGGCTTCATCGTAGTCCGTATGGGATTCATTAACAAGTATTACCAGAGCATTATTGACAATATATGTCTCAGAGGCGAGAACATTCTGCTCTATCATATTATTAAGAAGGGGCAGCGTGGTATTGCTGTCATCCTCCCCCTGTGACAATACCACTATATGATAGGTGTCACTCCGGGACCAGCGTCTGTATTTAAGCCACCGCTCCACCTCGGCATCCTTAACCCGGATACCCTTTATAAGGTTAAATATGGGATTGTCAATGGACTGTATCACATTATTGGAAACATAATGATACAGATAGGGGGCGATAAGAGACGTAAGTATTGATGTAAGCTGTATGTCTCCTACATTAAGCTTTCTCTTTACTTCCAGGATAGTCAGCCGCCCACAGTTCATATTATCGTAGAAAATGTTGGTGGACAGACAGTTGCTCTTATGGGCATCCTTGGGAAACTTCATTATCTGAGGAGTATTGGCCAGGCACTGTCTGCGCTGCACCGGATTATCGTAAAACATTTGAGCAGTATCATATGATGTAAAACCGTATTTCTGGAGATAATTCCATTCGTCATCATCGTTTTCACTCAAGTCATAATTGCTCATGGCTATAACCTTATGACTCGGGCTGATGATAAGAAGGGGATTATGGAAAATCTGCTGTGATACGTTAAGAAGCATCTTGTAGTCATTCTGTGCGGCTACGTTTACGACAGATGTTCTCCAATCATCATAATAGTCAAAGATGGACTGCACTATTTCAAATCCTACATCAACATCCATATCGCGGAGGATGATGCGGTCGCCCTCGCCATCACATACCACGTCCGCACCCTGCTGATATACGTGTACGCAATTGGTGGCATAGGCCCGCCTGGCACTCTTCAACGAAATGGGTGCATTATTCTGGATATATAACTCCGGTTCAAAGTTATGCAATTGATTTGCCAGCATCCACATACTGATCCTCATTTACCTTCACCCCTTTGAATCAGAATAACCGTTAATCTATTGCTTGTCCACTTCAGCCATCTTCATTGCACGAACCTTGAGAGGAAGCCCGAAGAGGTTGATAAAGCCCTCTGCATCATGATGATCGTAGAGTTCACCTGTAGTAAAGCTTGCCAGCGACTCACTGTAAAGCGAATAGGGAGAGGTTGTCCCGGCTTTTATAATATTGCCTTTATAAAGTTTAAATTTAACTTCTCCCGTCACGTACTGCTGCGTAGACTCGATAAAGGCCTGAATAGCTTCTCTCAGGGGAGTGAACCACTTACCCTCGTAGACTATGTCCGCAAACTTATTGGCCATTTCCTTTTTCACCGTATAAGTAGCACGGTCAAGTATCAATTCCTCCAGTTGCTGATGAGCTTCCATGAGAATGGTTCCCCCCGGTGTCTCATAGACCCCTCTGGATTTCATGCCTACCACACGGTTCTCAACAATATCAACTATACCGATACCATGTTTTCCTCCCAGAGCATTAAGCTCCGTGATGATCTCGGAAACCTTCATCTTCTTCCCGTTAAGAGAGGTAGGTATTCCTTTTTCAAAGGTCATGGTAACATATTCGTCCTTATCGGGCGCCTTCTCCGGCGTAACACCAAGAACAAGGAGATGCTCGTAGTTGGGCTCATTTGCGGGGTCCTCCAGTTCCAGGCCTTCATGGCTTATGTGCCACAGGTTACGATCACGGCTGTAGCTTGAATCAGCGGAGAAAGGAAGATTGATCCCGTGTTTCTTGCAATACTCTATCTCATCTTCCCTGGACTGCATGTTCCAGGTTTCATTACAGCGCCACGGTGCGATTATCCTGATATCCGGTGCAAGAGCCTTGATACCCAGCTCGAAACGAACCTGGTCATTACCCTTGCCTGTAGCGCCGTGACATATGGCAACCGCATTCTCCTTTCGGGCGATCTCCACCAGTTTTTTTGCGATAAGAGGTCTTGCCATTGAAGTTCCCAGCCTGTATTTGTTCTCATATACTGCATTGGCCTGAACGCAGGGCATAATGTATTCATCACAGAATTCGTCTATGACATCCAGGCAGTAAAGCTTCTCAGCGCCTGAGAGCTTTGCCCTCTCCTCGAGCCCGTCAAGTTCTTCTGCCTGACCCAGATTAATGCAGCAGCATATTACATCATAATCATAATTCTCCTTAAGCCAGGGTATTATTGCCGTAGTATCCAATCCGCCTGAATATGCAAGTACAACCTTTTCCTTCATATATAAAAACCTCCTGTCAATATGTTCGCTATTAAACGTTAACACGTATAATATACTACCGTTCCGGCAAATCCGCAATAGAATAATTATGCAAAATCTTGCATAATATTCATAATTGTTGTATATTTATTCACAGAACAGTCTAAGCGAAATATGTTATAATGGTTGAAATGATTTCCGGCAAAGAAGGGATGGTTATTTATGATCAAGGTTGGTATTATAGGTGCCACGGGTTATGCGGGCAATGAGCTGGTTAGGATCCTCATGGGACATAAGGATGCCGAGATAGTATGGCTGGGTTCCAGAAGTTATGTGGATAAGCCCTATTCAAGTGTTTATCAGAATATGTTCAGGATAATAGATGATGTTTGCAGAGACGATAACATTTCAGAACTTGCAGATAATGCTGATGTTATATTCACTGCCACACCTCAGGGCTATCTGGCAGGCATCCTCACTGAAGATATCCTCTCCCGCGCAAAGGTTATAGACCTCAGTGCTGATTACCGAATAAAGGACCTGCCCACATATGAGAAGTGGTACGGCATAACCCACGGCTCACCCGGATTCATTCCCGAAGCCGTATACGGCCTGTGTGAGATCAACAGGGACAAGGTAAAGAATGCAAGGCTTGTGGCAAATCCCGGATGCTATCCCACATGCAGCTTCCTGTCGGTATACCCTCTTGTAAAGGAAGGGATCATAGATCCCGATACCATTATCATTGATGCCAAGTCAGGTACTTCAGGGGCAGGAAGAGGTGCCAAGACCGATAATCTATTCTGCGAAGTAAATGAAAGTATCAAGGCATACGGCGTTGCCACCCACAGACACACTCCTGAGATCGAGGAACAGATCGGATACGCTGCGGGAAAGAAGGTCACCATCAGCTTTACTCCCCATCTGGTACCCATGAATCGCGGCATACTTGTCACGGCTTACGCCAATATGTTAAGGAAAGCCGGATATGATGAAATTAAATCCATATATGATAAATACTACGACAATGAGTTCTTTGTAAGGGTCCTTGACATGGATGTATGCCCCCAGACCAAATGGGTCGAGGGAAGCAACTTCGTTGACGTTAATTTTAAGGTTGACGAGAGAACCGGCAGAGTCATCATGATGGGTGCATTGGATAATGTAGTAAAGGGAGCTGCAGGACAGGCTGTTCAGAATATGAATATCATGTTCGGCCTGCCCGAGTCGGAAGGGCTTTCGGCGGCACCCATGTTTCCGTAGGATCCTGCAGACCATTGTACTGCAGCAAGGTAGACGAAAATGAACGACAATATTCAGATAAGAAAAATGACATGTGAAGACTACGATGATGTCAATGATCTCTGGCACTCCATCAAAGGCTTTGTCCTTCGTAGCATTGATGATTCCAGAGAAGGCGTAGAACGCTTTATCAGGCGCAACCCCGACACCTGCGTTGTAGCCGAAGAATCAGGACGTATCGTGGGGAGCATTCTTTGCGGCCATGACGGCAGAAAAGGCTGTATGTACCATGTATGCGTCTCTCCCGATCACAGGCGAAGAGGCATCGGCAAATCCATGGTATCATTTGCCCTGGAGAAGCTTAAGGAAGAAAAGATCAACGATGTATCCATCATAGCATTTTCAAAAAACGACGTGGGTAATCTCTTCTGGAACAAGCTGGGATGGGAAATGCAGGATAATATCAATTCATATGAGATACGTATCAATAAGGAGAACATCCGAACGGAGAATAAGGAGTAAATTCAGGATATGAAGATTATAGAAGGCGGAGTAACCGCAGCTAAGGGTTTTTCAGCGGCTGTATGTGCAGCCAATATCAAGTATAAGGACCGGACTGATATGGCTGCCATTATTTCAGACAGGGACTGTGTAAGCGCCGGGACATTTACCAAAAATGTTGTCAAAGCAGCGCCGGTAGTATGGGATCGCGACCTGGTATACGGCAGCAATACAGCAAGGGCTGTTATCATCAATTCCGGGATTGCCAATGCCTGTACGGGAACACAGGGAATGGAATACTGCCAAAAGACCTGCCGGGCGGCGGAAGCAGAGCTTGGAGTACCGGCAGATCAGGTATTCACAGCTTCCACCGGAGTTATCGGAATGCAGCTTCCCATCGACCGTCTGTCCGCAGGCATAGGCAAGATGAAGGGGCATTTCAGTGACGATATCGAGGCCGGGACAGAAGCTGCCAAAGCCATCATGACCACTGATACCAAGCATAAGGAAGCGGCAGTCACTATCGACATAGGCGGCATATGTGTAACCATAGGAGGAATGTGCAAGGGATCAGGTATGATCCATCCCGATATGTGCACCATGCTGGGTTTTGTGACCACTGACTGTTGTATTACAAAAGAAATGCTGCAAAAGGCCTTATCCAAAAGCGTTAAAGACAGTTACAACATGGTATCCGTTGACGGTGATACATCAACCAATGACACTGTTCTGCTTCTGGCCAACGGTGCCGCAGGCAACAGGATCATTGATTCGGAAAACGAAGATTACAGGGCCTTTTGCGAGGCTCTTGACTACATCAACATCCGGCTGGCCAAAATGATAGCAGGTGACGGAGAAGGTGCCACGGCCCTGTTTGAAGTCAAGGTCATAAATGCACCTGCAAAAGAGGATGCCGTGACCTTGTCAAAATCCGTTATCACTTCCAGTCTTACAAAGGCTGCCATCTTCGGACATGATGCCAACTGGGGCAGGATTTTGTGTGCCCTGGGGTATTCGGGGGTATCTTTTGACCCGGAAAAGGTTGACCTCTTTTTTGAAAGCGCCGCAGGACGGATCCAGATAGTCAAGAACGGAGTGGGCTGTGATTACAGCGAGGAAGAAGCCACGAAGATCCTGTCGGAGGAGGCTGTTACCGTTACAGCAGACATGCATGCGGGAAGTGCCTCAGCCACTGCCTGGGGATGCGACCTCACATACGATTATGTTAAGATAAATGCCGATTACCGGTCTTAGGAGGATACACAAGATGGAACGTGATATGCAGTCATTTTTAGAAAAAGCAGAGGTTCTTATCGAGGCCCTGCCCTACATCCGAAGGTTCAACAGAAAGGTCATAGTTGTAAAATACGGCGGAAGCGCCATGATAGACGACAGCCTGAAGAAAAATGTCATTCAGGACGTGACGTTACTTAAGCTGGTTGGCTTCAAACCCATTATCGTTCATGGGGGAGGAAAAGAGATCAGCAAATGGCTGGAGAAGGTAGATATTAAACCTGAATTTTATAACGGCCTTCGTGTCACCGATGAACCAACCATGGAGATCGCCGAAATGGTCCTGGGTAAGGTCAATAAGGATCTTGTACGCATGATAGAGGAATTGCAGATCAATGCTATCGGGATCAGCGGCAAGGACGGCGGTCTTCTCAAGGTGGAAAAGAAGTTTTCCGACGGCAGGGACATCGGATACGTGGGAGAGATCACGGAGGTCAATCCCAAGATCCTGTATGACCTTTTGGAAAAGGATTTTCTTCCCGTTATCTGCCCCATAGGAATGGATAAGAATTATCAGACCTACAATATCAATGCAGATGATGCCGCCTGTGCCATAGCTAAAGCAATGAAGGTGGAGAAGCTGGCTTTCCTCACTGATATTGAGGGTATTTACGCAGATATGAATGACAGGTCATCTCTCTTCTCTGAGCTTCGGACATCTACCGCCCGTCAGCTCATAAAGGACGGCAATATCGGCGGAGGAATGCTCCCGAAGATCCAAAATTGCATTGATGCCATCGAGGCCGGAGTATCCAGAGTCCATATATTAGACGGCAGGATCCCCCATTGCCTCCTTCTGGAGATTTTCACCAACAAAGGGATCGGGACCGCCATACTGGACGATTCCGAGGCAGGATATTCCGGGCAGGCTCTATAGGAGGATAAGATGGAAAACATTATGAACATTGCGGAGGATAATATCCTCCATACATATAATCGTTTTAAAGTAGTATTTGACCGGGGAGAGGGGGTCTACCTCTATGACACCAACGGGAAGAAGTATCTGGACTTTGCTTCAGGTATCGGCGTCATGGCGTTGGGGTATGGTAATGAGGCATACAAAAAAGCCCTCAAAGACCAGATAGACAAGATCACCCATGTCTCTAACCTCTATTACACCGAACCACTGGCAAAGGCCGCCGAAAAAATATGCACCGTATCCGGAATGGATCGCGTTTTCTTTACAAACAGCGGTACCGAGGGGATTGAGGGAGCTATCAAGGCTGCCAGAAAATACGCATTTGAAAAGGACGGCAGGCATGATCACGAGATCATAGCCATGAACCACTCCTTTCACGGCAGGTCCATGGGAGCGCTGGCCGTTACCGGCAACTCCCATTACCAGGAGCCCTTCCTTCCTTTGATAGGCGGGATAAAATTTGCCGATTTTAATGACCTTGATAGTGTAAAAGCACAGATAAATGACAGAACCTGCGCCATCATCCTGGAAACAGTCCAGGGCGAAGGCGGGATTTATCCTGCCCAAAAAGATTTTCTCAAGGGAATACGGGATTTATGTGATAAACACGACATTTTACTTATATTAGATGAGGTTCAATGTGGGATGGGCCGCACGGGATACATGTTTGCATGGCAGGAATACGATATCAAGCCTGATATAATGGTCACAGCCAAAGGCCTTGGAGCCGGTGTTCCGGTGGGAGCCTTCCTTATGACCTCCGCAGTTGCGGAAAAGTCATTAAAACCCGGAGACCACGGGACAACCTATGGCGGCAATCCCTTTGTCTGTGCCGCCATTAATGCGGTTCTTGATGAATTCGTGAACCAAAATATCATTGAAAATGTGAGAAGTACAGGCGCATACCTGGAAAGCCGGCTGGATAGCCTGGTTTCCGAATCCGACATAGTAATATCCCGCCGTGGTAAGGGCTTTATGCAGGGTCTGGTTCTCAAATGCCCTCCTTCCGAAGTTATCAACAAGGCATTAGAGGCCGGGCTGGTAGTAATATCTGCAGGGACCGATGTGCTCCGAATGCTGCCTCCTCTTGTTATCACAAAGGACCATGTGGACGAAATGATAACAATCCTGAAAAAATGCCTCTAGGAATATTTTCTAAAAATATTTCAATTTTGTTAAATTCAGCCTTGTAATTATTACAAAAAGAAGTTAGAATGTGGTTATCCTGTTTCGTTGTTGCCTAATATAGTTGAAAGAGAGGTAACAATGAAGAAATTAATAACCTTAATAATTATGATCCTTATTCTGGCCCTCCCGGGTTGTGCATCTTCCCGAAGGAGTGACCATTTTCAAGCTGAGGCTTCTACCGGTTCATCGGCAGCTTCCCGGGCGCCTTCAGAGACCCCTGCCGAGTCCGGCAAGGTGTTCGTGTATGTATGCGGCGAGGTCATCCGGCCCGGGGTATATGAACTGGTATCGGGAAGTCGGGTCAAGGATGCCATAGATCTGGCAGGAGGGCTGTCCTCCGATGCTGATATGGCCGGCATCAATCAGGCATCCCGGGTAAAAGATCAGGATAAGATAGTGGTCCCGGCCAGGAATTCCGGTGTCTCCGGTGCTTCCGGGACCGGCAGCGGGCTTCTGGACATCAACCGGGCTACCAAGGAACAGCTTATGGCCTTACCGGGAATCGGTGAATCCAAGGCTCTGGCCATCATTTCTTACAGAGAAAAGACCGGAGGATTCAAGTCTATCGAGGAGATCCAGAAGATCGAAGGGATCAAATCCGGTGTATTTAATAAGATAAAAGACAGCATTTCGGTTGGTTGAGGTACGGTAATGGCAAAAAAGGTACTTGTAGTTGATGATGAAAAGCTTATCGTTAAAGGCATACGATTTTCCCTCATGCAGGACGGCATGGAGGTTGATTGCGCATATGACGGAGAGGAAGCATTGGAGAAGGCCAAGACGGGTAATTACGATATTATCCTCCTTGATCTTATGCTGCCTAAGATAGACGGATTCGAGGTATGCCGCATGATAAGAGAGTTTTCTCAGGTACCCATCGTTATGCTTACCGCAAAGAGCGATGATATGGATAAGATCCTGGGACTCGAGTACGGTGCAGACGACTATATAACCAAGCCCTTTAACATACTTGAGGTCAAAGCTCGTATCAAAGTGATCATGAGAAGGACCGAGCACCATGAGCCTCCTGTTTCGGAGAATAAGATAATTGAAAAAGGGACTCTTAAGATCGACTGTGACGGACGACGTGTATATGTGGCAGATAAGGAGATCAACCTGACTGCCAAAGAATTTGACATGCTGGAGCTTTTGGCTCTTAATCCCAATAAAGTATACAGCAGAGAGAACCTTCTTAACACGGTGTGGGGCTACGAGTATCCGGGAGATGCCAGAACCGTTGATGTTCACATCAGGAGACTTCGCGAGAAGATAGAAGCTAACCCCAGCGAGCCCAGATTCGTTCATACAAAATGGGGAGTGGGTTATTATTTCCGCGTTTAGTGCTAGAGTTAAATCAAAATATAATTTTTTTCATAGTCTCAGATTCAGAATTCTATTGATCACATTTTTAACCGGTATCATACCGGTTCTTTGTGTGTCGGAAATGTTCAAGTTCACCGAAAAGGAAGATCTGGTGAACGCCAGAGTCAGCGCCATCAAAAGTCAGGCCCAGATCCTAGCAACCCAGCTTGCCACCAAATCATATTCTGCGGGAACCATGCCGGAATCCGTTGACGAAGGATTAATGCAGCTCTCCAACACTTTAAGCGGACGTATCGTCCTTGTGGACGTAAGCTGTAAGGTCCTAAAGGATTCCTATAATCTTGATGAGGGCAAGATAATCGTTTCCCCTGAAGTTGTAGCCTGCCTCCGAAACGGCGAATCAGGGCTTACCCAGACGAACGGCGGTTATATCACCTTCTCCTGCCCCATCTACGATGCAAGCAGGGTCAACGTCAAGGGTGCACTTATTGTCGCAGGTACCACCGCTGCCGAGATGATACGTTCCAACCAGGTATCAGGCCGTATCCTGATGCTTGAGATAGTGTGCGTATTGTTGATCGCAGCCGTATCCTTTCTACTTTCCAAGCGCCTTGTCAAACCCTTTGGCCTCATTTCCGAAAATATCGATAAGATATCAGAAGGATACAGCGGTGAGAGGATTTCTTTCAAGGGATACTCAGAGATAGAAAAAATGACGGACTCCATGAATACTCTTGTAGGCAAGATGGAGACTCTTGATAATTCGAGGCAGGAATTCGTTTCTAATGTGTCTCACGAGCTTCGGACCCCCATCACCTCAATGAAGGTACTGGCGGATTCCCTTCTTGTTCAGGAGGATGCCCCTGTCGAAATGTACCGTGAGTTCATGGTAGACATCACGGCGGAGATAGACAGGGAAGATAAGATAATCAACGACCTGTTATCACTTGTGAAGATGGACAAATCATCTCCCGACCTCAATATTGAACCACTTGTGATAAGCGATGTAATAGAGCTTATCCTCAAAAGGCTGCGTCCCATCGCAGCCAAGAACAACATTGAACTAGTATTTGAAAGCTTCAGACCGGTTACCGCTGAGGCTGATGAAGTGAAATTGACCCTGGCATTGTCCAATCTTATTGAAAATGCCATTAAATATAATGTGGAAGGCGGATGGGTCCATGTATCCCTTAACGCCGACCATCAGTATTTTTACGTTAAAGTAGCAGACTCCGGTATAGGGATCCCGGAAGATGCTCAGGAAAACATATTCGAGAGATTTTACCGGGTAGATAAATCCCATTCAAGAGAGATCGGTGGCACAGGCCTTGGGCTTGCCATCGCCAGAAGTTCCATCTTAAAACACCGCGGATCCATTCAGATGCAGTCCGTAGAGGGTGAGGGAACGACATTTACGGTAAGGATCCCTCTTACATATGTATCTCAATAGATATAAACAGGAGCCGAAAATGAAGAAAGTATGCAGACTTCTTATAAGCTTAATATGTTTCCTTACGATCTTTACCTGCGGGTGCAGTAACACCACATCCGGTCCGGACTTTGTGCTTTATTACGTGGGAACCGACAGCATAGCCATTGTTCCTGTTGATTATAAACGTCCGGCCTCTTCCGATGTAAATGATCAGATAAACGAACTCATCGAAGCATTAACCGATTCCGTCAGCGGAGCCAGGTCATGTGTGCCTCCCATGGGCGGAGTTCAGCTCAACAGTATGTCATATGAGGGTAATGCCCTTACACTGGATTTCGGCCAGGATTATCTCAAACTGGGACAGTACGAGGAGATATCCATCCGGGCTGCCATTGTAAAGACCCTGGTCCAACTCGATGATGTTGACACGGTTTTCTTCACTGTCAACGGTGAGCAGCTGGCTGATGCAAACAACTCCCCCGTGGGTGGAATGAAGGCAGAATCTTTTGCGGATATCTCTGCAGATGCCTTCTCCAGTACAAAGGCAGCCAAGCTGAAACTGTATTTTTCTGATGAATCAGGCGATTATCTGGTGGTAGAGGAAAGAAGTCTCTACTACAAAAACGCCTTATCCCCGGAACGTGTTGTTATGGAACAGCTCCTTGCCGGACCGAGCGAGGGTTCTCATAAAGCCATAGCTTCCGCCGGGACAAAGCTTCTTGACATCTCTGTTAAGGAGGGAACCTGCTATGTTAACCTTGATTCCACCTTCTCAAAGGGGGCAACTGCCATCTCGCCCGAGGTGACGGTATATGCCATCGTCAATTCTCTGGCAGAGCTTAATAACATAAGCAAAGTACAGATATCCGTAGAGGCGGATTCCAACGTAAAATACATGGAAACCATTTCACTCAATCAAGCCTTCAGCCGGAACCTGGATCTGGTAAAGAAGGAGTAATACCATTAAACAACTTATTAAACGTATTGCGGTAAGACCCTTTACGGTTCTTGCCGTATTTGTCATAACAATTCTGACCCTCCTCAATTCCCTGGGATATAGCCCATACAGACATTATCCCTCCGAATCCCACCTTGCCGGGGGATCGGCGGTTTCTCTCGCGGGTTATTTAAACAAGATTGAATATTCCAACGATATGGTCCTTCTGTTTCTCTCGGATTCCACAGTGTCTTCCGACTCACATGAGTATTCGGCAGGTACCGTCATCTTAAAGATCCCTGATGAGACTCCTGCTTCGGACTTCGAAATAGGCGGATGGATCCGGGGAGAAGGTAAATGGAACGAATTCACTCATGCCACTAATCCCGGCCAGTTTGACGAGTACGACTACTATAAGAGCATAGGGGTTGACGGAAAGATAACGGGATCAGTCCTTTACACTGATAACACCGACGCTTCTCACTTCAAAACCTTCCTTTCATCCCTCCGGCGTTCATTATCCGGGTCAATAGACGGCTCTCTTATGGGCGAAGAAGAAAAAGCCGTATTAAAAGCTATGATACTCGGTGACAGATCAGAGTTGACAACCGATCTGAAGGAATTATATAAAAATGCCGGGATAATCCATCTTATAAGCATATCCGGCCTGCATATAACCATCATAGGAATGGGATTATACCGGCTGATCCGGAGATTTGGATGCAGCTTCGTCCGAGGGGCAGCCATTTCAGCCTTGATCATGACAGCTTATGTTATCATGACGGGAGCCTCTGTATCATCGATAAGGGCCATCATTTCTTTCCTTATCCTTTTGGGGGCCGAGATAACCGGCCGAACCGGCGATCCCCTTAATACCCTTTCTCTGGCAGCATCTGTTCTCCTGCTGTCAGACCCCGGGCTTCTGCTTAATACGGGATTTCGGCTTTCCTTTGCCTCTGTGCTGGGCATATCCCTCTTCATATCCCCTCAGGATCCACGCTCAGGACCCGCACGGCTGGCGGCTGCCCTGCGAGCCGGCTTCGGCCTGTGGCTTTTTACGCTGCCGGTTATTTTGTCGGTATACTATGAATTCCCGTTATATTCGGTATTGTTCAATCTGATCGCCGTAACCCTCTCTCCCCTGCTTCTTGTCTCAGGGCTTGCAGGGGCATTTACGGGAATGGTCATTCCCGCGGCAGGAGATGTATTCTTTTTAATTTCCGGGTCGATAATAAGGCTGAACGATACCCTGACTCATGTATCATCGGTTCTTCCCTGCTCTGTAATAGTGGCCGGAAGTCCCGGTGTTATCACTGTGATCCTGTACTATCTCGGCATAGCTGCCCTTTTGTTCCTGAAAAAAAGAGAAGTGGTAAAATTAAATGACGAGATAACAAATCGAAGCGTAGCCCTTCGTTTCACAGGCTTAAGAATCCTTATAACATCTGCCATGCTTGCCTTAATCCTGATCCATCCCCGAAGGGATACCTGCATCACTTTTCTCGATGTAGGTCAGGGAGATTCCATCCTTATACGCTGTGCAAACGGATCCAACATAATGATAGATGCCGGCTCCGGAAATGTATCCGCTCCCGGAAAAAATCGTATACTTCCCTGTCTCAGATCCTACGGTGTGGCAAATATTGACAGACTGATCCTGACTCATCCGGATTCGGACCATATCAATGCGGTGGATGAAGTATTGGATTCAAATATTGAAGTGGGAGAAATATTGATTGCAGAAGTACATTCAAATGACGAAGCAATTATAAAATTGCACGACAAAGTATCATCACACAATGAATATTCCATTAACAAGATAAATATACGCTATATTCAAAGGGGGGATATGTTCTTTGAGGGAAATACATCTTTTAATGTACTTTATCCCCAAGGAGAAAGTAACAGTGATATTAATTCTGTATCAGATCGCGATATCGATCTTCAGACTGAAAATGACCGTAATACCACGTCAATAGTGATAGAAATGACCGAAGGAGATACCCGGGCACTTTTTACAGGTGATCTTGAAAAAGAGGGAGAAACAATTCTGATCAATTCAGGATTATTGGAAGATGTTGACATTCTGAAGGTGGCCCATCACGGCTCCAAATACTCTACAACCGAAGAGTTTCTAAGGAATATCACTCCCGAGATCGCCATAATCAGTTGCGGAAAGAAAAACTCCTACGGACATCCTCATAAAGAAACCCTGGACCGTCTTGCCGCTGCCGGTTGCAAAATATACTCCACTCCTTCCGGCGGTGCCCTGGAGGTGGAAATCGGGTATGAAGTAAACGTAAAACCCTATCTGTAGATGAAAAAAAACCACCAATCTATGATTGCGTATTAGTTGACAAAATTTACTTCAGCGTGTAAGATGTCATTACCGTTTTGTTTGTATAGTTATTGCATAGGAGAAAAGTTTGAAATGAATACACTGCATATCGCTGAGAATATCCTTAAACTCAGGCATGGTAAAAGGATCACTCAAGAGGAGGTTGCAAAGTATCTGGGCGTGACCAAGGCCTCTGTTTCAAAATGGGAGAATGCACAGAGCATCCCTGATGTCATGCTGCTTCCCCAGCTTGCTGCCTTTTTCGGTGTTACCGTTGACGAGCTTCTGGGATATGAATCACAACTGACTGATAATCAGATCGAGATAATCTACAATGAATTAATGGCCGGTTTTAATTCCGGAGACGTTAAGGACACCTTCGTCCTTGCCAACGCTTATATAAGAAACCATTATTCATGTCACAGGTTCCTTACAAGGATGGCCGGGCTTTTCATAACCCATATCAATTTCCTGGAAACCAGGGAAGAGCGTAATGCGATCCTGGATCAGACCAAAAAAATGTGCCTGTCCGTCCTGTCGGAATCAGTGTCACAGAAAGACCGCCGCACAGCTCTGTCGGTTATGTGTATGGCCGATCTTCTTTTGAGCAAGCCTGACCATGTCATCGACACTCTTGCTCCTCTCTATGATGCCGACGGAATGCTTTACCCTGATACCGACCTGCTGATACAGGCATATCAGGATGCCGGCAGATCCGAGGACGCCAACTCCTTTGCCCAGGTATGTATGTTTACCAATCTTATGAACCAGGTAAGCACAGCCATCGGATATCTTTCTGTCAACCTGGGTAATGCCCCGGTTGCCAAGGAGACTATCATTCGGACAGCCGATCTTATCAAAGTATATCATGTGTCAGCTCTTAACCCTGACCTTACGGCCAGATTCTTCTGTGTTGCAGCACTGTTCTACGCCAGCGTGAATAATGCAACGGAGACATTAAGATTTTTGGATCTTTATTCTGAATCAGTGGATATGCTCTTTTACGACGGGATCACTTTTTCAGGAGACAAATACTTTGACAGGATAGATCGGTGGATATCCGATAACCTTAAGTCAGATAACCCCAGAAGTGCCAGGCTGCACCCGGATGACGTGCTGTCAATACTTGATAACCCGGCATTCGATATAGTCAAGCAGTCTCCTGAGATCAAAAAAATACGTGAACGGATTGAACGTGCAATAGAAAAGAAGAAGCCCTAGGCTTCTTCTTCTTCTTTCTTCTCTTCTTTATCAAGTGTAATAGGAACATACTCTCTCTTGACAGGTTCGAAATCCTCATCATCATAATCATCAAACTCGTCGAAATCTTCCTCGTCATAGTCCTCATCGATCTCAAAGAATTTCTTATAGATAAGAAGTCCTGCTGCTACAGCCGCTGCTATTCCTGCAAGAAAAAATAAGAATTTAAAAATCTTCTTCACTTCTGCCTTCTCCTTTCGCGATGTTGTTCTCATTGTATAACATTAATCACCTTTTGTCAAAACCTTGTACTACTGGTTCTTCTGTTTCTTGATCTCTGCAACTACCTGCTCCTTAAGATCATAGCATTTGTCCTTTATACGCCTGTTAGTGGTAGTGGATGTAAGGAGTCTGGCGATGGTTTTGGAAGCCAGGTCATATTTCTTAAAATGAACTGCCAGATTAGTGATCAGAAAATCAACCGTGGCGTCATCCATACCGCACATGGGATAATCCTCAGTCATGGTAGCCTTAACAAAACCGTCCAGAGCATTCTTGAAAAACTCATCCTCCTGCTTCAGGCAGTCCATCTCGATGGCTTTGAATTTGGGATTATCAGGTTTCAGGCTGAGTCTCTTGCCTCTTACAACCCATCCCGCACGAAGGCAAAGATTGGCACGCTCGCTTATCTTACCCTTCTTGACCACGCTGTTGATAAGGGCCAGTTTGTATCTCTCGATAGCCATATCATATGAGTATGTGGGATCGTCTGTCAGAAATACACTGCCGTTGAAATTAGCGGAGATCTTCTCCTTGATAAGCTTCGCCTGAGCAGCCGGCAAAGGCTTGAACGCATTATTAAGCGTAGCGTAACCGCAGACAGTACATACGGTAACATTATACTTATTGGCATCCATTTCCTTAAACACAGGTCTCAGCACATCGTCTGTCTCGATCTGCTTAACTTTACCGTTCTTAACCACCTTAACCTTGAAGGGGGCATCACATAGGGGACATGTAACACTCTTGTCCAGAAGGAAGTCCTCCTCTTTAAGTTCCACAGGCCCGGCTGCCGCCGCGGCCCCGGGAGACGCCTTCTTTTCTTCTTCAAATATTTCCAAGTCATCGTCCAGCTCAATGCCGAACTTGCTCATGTCAGAAAATAAACCACCCATAGACGTATGATCCTTTCTTAATTATTTGTTATCCAGTTTAAATGAACTCTTAAGAGAAACTATCCTGTTAAATACGGGCTTGCCGGGTGCGGAATCCTTTGAATCCACGCAGAAAAATCCGTTCCTTACGAATTGGAAGCTGTCACCCGCCATTGCTTTACCCAGATCAGGCTCCAATTTGCAATCCTTCATGACAGTCAGGGAATTGGGATTCAGATTCAGGGTGCCGTCCTCGGAAAGCTTTCCTTTTTCTTCATCCACAAGGTTCTCATAGAGTCTGACCTCAGCTGTAAATGCGTCAGCCGCAGAAACCCAGTGGATGGTTCCCTTGACCTTACGCCCGTCGGGGCTGTTACCGCCCTTGCTCTCCGGATCATAGGTGCAATGGATCTCCGTAATTCGGCCGGAATCATCCTTTTTAAAATCGACGCAACGCACGAAATATGCATTCATAAGCCGCACTTCATTGCCCGGGAAAAGCCTGAAGTACTTCCTCGGAGGTTCCTCCATGAAGTCTTCTCTCTCTATGTACAATTCCCTTGAAAAGGGTACCTGCCTCTTGCCGAGGCTCTCATTCTCCAGGTTGTTCGGTACCTCCAGGAGTTCGCTCTTACCCTCTTCATAGTTGTCTATTATCAGCTTGACAGGATCCAATATGGCCATCATCCTGCTCTTCTTTAATTTAAGGTCTTCTCTTATACAGTACTCCAGCATAGCATAATCTACGGAGCTGTTGGCCTTGGAGACCCCGCAGAGTTCTACGAAATTCTTGATAGACTCAGGGGTAAACCCTCTTCTCCTCAAGGCCGCTATGGATACAAGCCTGGGGTCATCCCATCCGTCAACAATACCGTCTTCGACCAGCTTCTTAATGTAACGCTTGCCGGTAATGACATTGGTAAGATAAAGCTTTGCAAACTCTATCTGTCTGGGTGGTTTTTCAAATCCCACCTCATTAACGACCCATTCGTACAAGGGTCTGTGATCCTCAAATTCCAATGTACATATGGAATGTGTGATCCCTTCAAAGGCATCCTCAAGAGGATGGGCAAAATCATACATGGGGTATATGCACCACTTATCCCCTGTGTTGTGATGGGTCATATGAGCCACACGGTAAATAACCGGGTCCCTCATGTTGATATTGGGGCTGGCCATATCTATCTTGGCACGCAGGACCTTCTCTCCATCCTTGTACATGCCATTCTTCATATTTTCAAAAAGCTCCAGATTCTCCTCTATGGACCTGTCACGATAGGGACTGTTCTTTCCGGGCTCAGTCAGCGTCCCCCGGTATTCCCTTATCTGCTCTGCCGTCAGGTCACATACATATGCTTTGCCTTTCCTGATAAGAGTCACGGCCGCCTCATACATCCTGTCAAAATAATCCGATGCAAAATACAGATGATCCTTCCAGTCAGCTCCAAGCCACTGTATGTCCTCCTTAATGGAGTCTACGAACTCCTCCTTCTCTTTGGTGGGATTCGTATCATCAAAACGCATATGAAACTCACCCTTGTACTCCCGGGCCAGGCCATAGTTTAAGAGGATAGACTTGGCATGTCCGATATGCAGGTACCCGTTGGGTTCCGGCGGGAATCTGGTACACACCCTGTCATATTTTCCTTCTTTGATATCTTTATCGATCTCCAGCTCTATAAAATTCCTGGATGATTCATTTTCCATAGAAAAGAACCTCCTTACAACACTGTTAAAATATTATATCATAAATAATCTTCAAAGTCATTAGAAAACTTGACCTGACAGTACGGTAATAGTACCATGAGAGTGACGAGTGTCCGGAAAGGAGGAAACAAAATGTCCGGCGGTAAAAAAGCACTGATAGCATTTCTTGCCCTGAGTGTCTGTATATTCCTCGGGCTCACCATATACTCTCTGATCGCCAGAAAAAGCGCCTCCACCGGGAAGACCGGTTCTGCAGGCAAGGCTTCTTCCGCTGCATCAGCTAAGAATACCACCGCTTCAAAAAAGAATCCCTCTTCCGCTGCTAAGTCCTCATCATCAGCGGCCGAAAAAAAATCCACTGCTGACAGGACCAAGGAGTATGTATACAGGAACAATCCGGAGCTTACACCCGTTAATTATGAATCCCCCGCTCTTCTGGGTCTTACCGAGGACGCAGGTACTGCATACAGGGACAAGCTCTACTTCATTTGCGATTCTCCCACCTACTGGATGTGGCCCTACGGACTCCTGGGCGGCGGCAAGGACACCAAGCAGATCTGGACCGGGCCGGAAGGTACCCAGACTCTGGCATATCAAAGCACATATAAGATACTGGACCCCTTTGACGGTCAGGAAAAACTCATTATAGAAGTGGTAAAAGCCCATCAGCCCGAATATATCGTTATCGCCATGGGCATCAACGGGATAGCCATTATGAGCGAGGAATCCTTTATTGAGGAATACACGGACCTGGTGACCAAGATCCGACTCATCAGTCCCAAGACCAAGATACTCCTGTCCTCCATTTATCCCATCACTAAGGCGTATAAGCATTGGGGAAGCATTACCAATGCAAGCATCACCAAGGCTAACAGTAATATCCTTAAGATAGCCGAAGATACCCATACCCACTATATAGATACATTTGCGGCCATAGTAGGGGATGATGGCAACGCCAAAAATGAATACATGCGGGATGACGGCCTCCATCCCAACGAGGCGGGCCTTACTGAGATACTAAAATTTATCCGGACCCACGCATACATTTGATCAAAAGTTTTTATTAATAAATTTCGCCCATATACTTGAAATTTTCTGTAAACTTTAGTAAAATTACTTTATCTGTGAGGAATCACATACCGTGAGGAGGTTTATATTATGACAAGAGAAGACATTATCGCTGTAAAGGATATAATGTACTCCATTCAGAACATTATGCCGGAGGATGCCCAGGTTACCCTTATGATCTTAAATGACCAGAGAGAGTGCGAACTAATCAAGGTTCTTCAGGCAAAGACATTTACAATCAATCTTCAGGAAGGTAACAGGGGATGTATCGATGATCCTAAGGGAGAGATGTTCCGTAAAGTATTTGACCGCGGTGAGACCGTTATCAATTACTATCCCCCGGAGGTGTTCGGTGAGCCTCTTAAGACTGCTTTCGTTCCCATTAAGAACGAGAATAACGAAGTTATCGGCGGTTTTGGTATTTCTCTTCTCTTAACGGATAAGATAAAGATTTATGAAACCACATCATCATTAAGCGACAATCTGAATCAGACCGATGGAGCTGTTCTTGCCATTGCCAACGGTGAACAGGAACTGGCAGGATCCATAAAGGAGATCACGGATATCTCCACAGAGGTCAGTGAGAATATCAATGCAGCTGCCACGCTGATCAAAGACATCCAGTCTAATGCTTCACGTTCCAACATCCTTGCCCTGAACGCATCCATAGAAGCAGCCAGAGCAGGAGAAGCCGGCAGAGGATTTGCGGTTGTTGCCAATGAGATGGGTAAGCTTGCTACATTGAGCGGCGATACATCCAAGGATATTCAGGAAACATTATCCGGCATGTTCGACGCCATCAAGAGTATCAACAGCCTTATCCAGAGTTCAAACGAGATCGCTGCAAGTCAGGCTGCCACGGTTGAGGAGATCACATCGACTCTTACATCCATTACAGCAGACGCGAACAACCTGAAGGAACTTGTACATGTAGATGATGTAATTAAGTATTATGAGTCACCTACCGTAACCACATTGAAGAAACAGTAATTACAAGACAGAATACAAAAAAGGAATGAGGCGACTCATTCCTTTTTTATTGCATTTAATATCACATCAATCCCTTGCCGATCCTCTGTCTGACAACCTCATATGCAAGCACAGAGGCTGCCACGGAAACATTAAGGGAATCCACATCTCCGTACATGGGAATAGATGCTACAAAATCGCAGGACTCTCTGACGAGTCTGCTTACTCCGTCGCCCTCGTTTCCCACTACGATCCCGATAGGTCCTGTTAAATCAAGATTATACATCCTTTCACCGGTCATATCGGCGCACACAAACCAGATCCCGTGTTTTTTAAGGTCTTCTATGGTCTTGGCTATATTACTCACTTTGGCAACCGGAGTATAGCAGATAGCTCCGGCCGATGCTTTGGCTGCCGTGGCGGTAAGGTGGGTAGCGCGCCGTTTGGGAACTATCACGCCATGTGCTCCGGCCTGATTAGCGGTCCGGATAATAGCTCCAAGATTATGAGGATCTTCAATGTGATCCAAAACTATTATAAAGGGCTCTTCTCCCTTTTTCTCAGCGGCTTTGAGGATATCTTCAACTTCGACATAATCAAAGGCCGCAGCCTTGGCTATAACCCCCTGGTGCTTGCCTGATTCCGACATGGCATCAAGCTTCTCCCTGCTGACATAGTCGATGAGAGTATCCTGCTTCTTTGCTTCACGGATAATGGACATTATTGGTCCGTCCTTACAGCCGGAAAGAATAAAGAGCCTGTCAATGGTCTTGCCTGAACGGAAGGCCTCCATCACCGGATTGCGGCCCTCTATGGTCAATTCTTCGTATTCCATGGAACATCCACCTCCTCAAGGCCGATCTTTATCAGTTCGAGTATGCGCTCCATCCTGTCATCAAGATAAAGATATCCCATAAGAGCTTCAAGGCCGGTGGCCTTGCGATAATCAACCACAGGCGCATTCTTGGCTGTGGTCTTGGACTTGGCATTCCTTCCCCGTCTGTATACTGCCTCTTCTTCCTCTGTGAGATGTGGCAGAATGATATCCATCATCTCAGACTGGCTGGTGGCTTTAACCACTGCTGCAGTACTGCGGTGAAGAAGATTGGCCCTGGTATTCCCGTGGCATACCACCGCTGTCCTGATAACGATGTCAAATACCACATCCCCGATATATGCCAGCGTCAGGGGAGAGTATGTATTAAGATCTTTCTTCTCTATCCCGAAGGACTCGCTAATTATTGAACTTAAGCCTTTTTCCATTTTACTCCTTCACGGGTATCCTCTAAAATGATGCCCTTAGCCAGAAGCTGGTCCCTGATCTCGTCAGCCCTGGCAAAATTCTTAGCCTTTCTGGCTTCCTGCCTCTCGGCGATAAGCTTCTCTATATCCTCCGCCAGCATCTCCTTTTCCCTGCGGGCAATGATACCCAGTACATCACACAGTTTTACGATGGTATCATCCACGTAGGATATTATGACTCTTGAATTATCCGATGTAATGTTGGAGTTGGCATACTTAACCAGTTCGAACACTGCGGAAATAGCGTCTGCAGTGTTGAAGTCATCATCCATGGCTTCTTCAAATTTATTAATGTACGAATTAATTTCTTCTTTGATGGCTCCATCATTTTCAGCCGTTTTATCGGTCGCCGACTCAAGAAGATGATCAAGATTGTCAACTGCCGTCTTGATCCTGTCCAGGCCGTTCTTAGCCGCTTCCATAAGCTCCGAACTGAAGTTAAGGGGGCTTCTGTAGTGGGCCGAAAGCATAAAGAACCTCAATACCTGAAGATCGTATTTCTCGCTTATCTCTCTTACCGTAAAGAAATTACCGAGAGATTTACTCATTTTTCTGTTGTCGATATTCAGGAAAGCATTATGGAGCCAGTACTTGGAGAATACAACACCGTTGGCAGCTTCAGACTGGGCTATCTCATTCTCATGATGGGGGAATATAAGATCTTCTCCCCCTGCATGGATATCTATGGAATCTCCCAGATACCTCTTGGACATGACAGAACACTCAATATGCCATCCCGGGCGTCCGTCACACCAGGGAGACTCCCAGAAGATCTCCCCTTCTTTTTTGGGTTTCCATAGCACAAAATCCAGAGGATCTTCCTTTGTATCCTCTCCCGTAACCTTAATGGCTTCCTTCTCCTTGCGGTGACCGCTTTCCAGATCATCAAGGTTCTTATGGGACAGTTTGCCGTATTCCGTAAACTTCCTGGTCCTGAAGTACACGGTCCCGTCCTCCGTTACATATGCATATCCCTTTTGGATAAGGGTTGATATCATATCGATCATGCCGGAGATCTCCTCCGTAGCCTTCGGATGAACTGTAGCCTCTTTTACGTTCATTCCCTGCATATCCTTGACACATTCGGCGATATATCTGGCGGTTATAACGTCCGGACTTACCCCCTCTTCATTGGCTTTATTGATGATCTTGTCATCCACATCAGTGAAGTTGGATACATAATTAACGTCATAACCCTTGTACTCCATATACCGTCTCACGGTATCAAATACGATCATGGGCCTTGCATTCCCTATATGAATAAAGTTATACACCGTGGGCCCGCATACATACATCCGGACCTTTCCGGGTTCTATAGGCACGAAGTCTTCTTTCTTTCTTGTAAGTGTATTATACAGTTTCATCGATCGATACCCCTTTTCTCGTCAGAACCTTTGCAATCACCGTTTCCCGGACACCCGGGGCAGTCGGATACATTATATACTATCTCTTTATAATCCTCCAGTCCCTGAAGGAGACAGATGGCCTTGGCGGCAATGCCCTCACCACTGCCTGTGAATCCCAGGCCTTCCTCTGTTGTAGCCTTGACGCTTACGCGTCCTATATCGATCCCTAAGGCTTCCGCCATATTCTTTCGCATATCTTCTATGTAAGGAGCCATCTTGGGTGCTTGGGCGACTATCACGGAGTCGATATTCTCAATGCAGTAATTCTCATTCTCAATGAGCTTTACCACTTCAGACAGGAGTTTGATACTGGATATGCCCTTGTATGTATCGTCATTATCGGGGAAGTGTTTCCCGATATCCCCCAGGGCCGCCGCTCCAAGCAGGGCATCCATCACCGCATGGATCAGGACATCCGCATCTGAATGACCGAGAAGGCCTTTTTCGTAAGGGATCTCCACTCCTCCTATGATAAGCTTCCTTTTCTCTACCAGTTTGTGAACATCATATCCCATTCCTATACGCATATGGAAACCTCTCTTAATAGAACAAAAACCAGGACAATCTATCCTGGTTTGATAGTAGCGGAAAAGGGATTTGAACCCCTGACACCACGGGTATGAACCGTGTGCTCTCGCCAACTGAGCTATTCCGCCTAATGTCGTAAGCTGGCGCCATAGGCGCCTGATCGCTTACGACCAGGCGACATTCCGCGCAGCGGAATGTTGGACCGCCTACAACTTGCAGAAAACTGCAAACATTCTGTAACATGCTGCGCATGTTACTAGGCACAACATTTGGACTTCGTCCAAATGTTGCACATAATGGGACCAACAGGGCTCGAACCTGTGACCCCCTGCTTGTAAGGCAGGTGCTCTCCCAGCTGAGCTATGATCCCATATGTCAAATTCGACATCGCATCTGATATTATACTATCACGACATAAAAAAAGTCAAGAACTATATTTATTCTATGCGAGCCTCTGCCTGTCCACGAACAGTTTGACACCAAGCTCATAATCGAAATCTTCCAGGGCCTTGACCGCTTCATCCAGGAAGGCCCGCTCGGAATCATCCAATGCCAGGGCATCCAGCTTATTGGCGCATTCCTCTATCTTATCATAATTATACAACTCGAACCCTTCCTTCATCTCCGAGAAAAGCTTATCAATCTCCTCTCTGGAGGCAGAGATCTTGGCTGTACTCTTTCCCGGATTCCTGTTGATCTCCATATCAACCAGCTGGATCTCCGAATCCAACTCATCAACAGTAGCAAACAGGTCGTCCGCATATTCATTGATATACCTCTCTATATATGAAGTATGTCCGGCCTTTGCCGCCATTTCCATTATTTCGGACTTATCTGCCACATATACATATCCCAGCTGTCTTGCAGCCCCCTTGATCCCGTGAACTCTGGTCTGGAACAGGTTTATATCCAGCATATATGTCTTCTGGATATCCAGTCCGGCTTCGTAGATCTCCCCTCTGAAAGTCTGCAATGTCTTCTTCTTTGTCTCAATCTGGCGGAAAGAATCCCTTTCAGCCGCTTCCGTTACATCCTCAGCCGCAATCCTCTTTTCCTCCGGTAGGAATGATTCCAATACGCCTTTGATCTCAGGCATCTCCAGAGGTTTGGAAAGTATGGCATCAAAGCCCTTTGTAAGATACTCATCCCTTGTATTATCAAAAAGGTTGGCGCTCATAAGGATAAGAGGGGTATCACACATTCCTCTTATTATGCGTGCCGCCTCATCCCCGTTCATCTTCTCCATCCTGAGATCCAGGACTATAAGGTCATAGTGGTTATTCTTAACTGCTTCCACTGCGGTGGTACCGTCATCCGCCTCATCAACCTTGAATTTCCACGGTTCCGTAAGCTCCTTCAGTATATGTCTGTTGATCTGCATATCATCTACAATGAGTACATTTGCATCGGGATAACAATATGAGGGATGAACTCTGTTGGCAGAATTGAGCTTGTTCCCCTTGAAGCTGAACTGGTCAATTGATGTAGGGGGCTTTCTCTCTGCATTGTCAGCAACACCCTGCAATATTGCGAATCCGATGGTGCTTCCCGTGACACCGTCGCTTTCAGCCCACGCACCGCCATGCATCATTTTCGCCATTCTCGATACAAGAGAAAGGCCGAGACCTGTACCCTCTTTTGCTGTCTGTGATGCATAGGAGGCATAGTCATCAAATATATGCTCCTGTTGCTCCGGAGTCATGCCTGTTCCCGTATCCTTTACCTTACACGTCATTACCACTCCGTCAGGCACCTCAGAAAACTCAATATAGCATCGTATCTCTCCCTCGGAGGTAAATTTGATGGCGTTGGAAAGGATATTCTGGATCATTTCCTTAACGCACATCTCATCTCCCACAACTACAGAAGGATACATGCTTTGAACCTCAATGGAAAAAAGGACCGGCTTCTTATCCAGGTTCACCAAAGACATCTGTGCAAGCTCCATAAGAACCGCCATGAAGTCATAGGGTCTTGATGTAAGCTCAAAATGTCCGGCTTCAAGCTTGGAAAAATCTAATATAGAATTAACAATTCTAAGGAGTGTGTTGCCCGATGAGTTGATATGCTGTGCCAGTCTCCGGTCCTGGGGAGATATCTCCTTCTTAGCGGAAAGGATCTGGCTTATACCTATAATAGCCTGCAGAGGACTGCGGAGCTCATGACTCTGCATTGCAAGAAACTTTGCCTTCAGAACGGATTGTTCCTCGGCTGCGTCCTTAAGCATCTCCATCTGCCTTGTCTCTTCCTTCTGAGCAGACACATCGAGCAATTGGGTTATATAACCGCTGATCCTGCCCTTATATTCAACATTGGTTATCTGCCATCTGTATGTACCTTCTCCGATCACCTCTTCCTGGCCGTCGATCTTAACCCTTACTGCTGCAGCCAGTTTCCTGTACTCCTTCTTTCTCATGTTCTCTGATAAGAACCCTTTTTCAACGAGCATTTTTTTTGCCACATCATTTGCGGTGATCAGGTAAAAGTCTGTATCAAAAAGCATGGTGGGTATCTCGGAACTATCAAATACACTTTCATTCAATACAGATCGCGTATCGATGATCTGCCCCGAAACAACAAGATACCATATGATAAAGAGGGAAACCTCCAAACAGATCACAAGCTGGAAACCGTTGGGCTCCCCAAAGACGGTATCATATAACACGACGATCCCCGGTACTCCCAGAGCAATGCCTATAAGGGCGTTGATCTTGCCTTCGCGCCGGCTGTAGCTTTGGACAAAGGTTGCCCGAACCTGCAGGGAAACAACCAGGACGACACATACAAGGAAAAATACCAGCATAAAGATCCGGTAAAGGGGATGATCGACGCTCTGCGAGAATACCACGGCGTCCGTGGACAGCATCAGGATAAAACATATGAAATGAACAGGTCTGGGGATCTTGACCTCAAGATAGTCTTCAAAATAGCATGCGACAAAATAACACGCCTGAATAAGGATAAGGTCATTTAATCGTCTGAAAACAAAATTAAAACCAAATATCAGCCTCGCCAGCTCGCAAAACTGGAAAGCCACTATAAGCCCCATGATAAGGGGAAGAAGCCGGTGAACACGATAGTATGTCCCCGACAGGATATATGTCCATACAACGATCATTGTCAGAATGAGAAAGAAAGTCTCAACCGCTATCAACATATCTGTCCGCTCTCCCCTGTCAGTATTTCCTTAATTGCCGATTTAATATATACAGAGTTATAGGGCCTTACTATATAGCCTGCACATCCAAGATTACGGCATGCAAGCACCGTATTGAGATCATTATTTGAGGAAACAAACAGAATAGGCACCATATAACTGGTCTTCTGCTGAATAATGGTAGCTGTCTGGATCCCGTCCATCCCCGGCATATTGATATCCATCAATATAAGATCCGGACATGTATTGTTATCGATAAAATCAATAGCCTGCTCACCTGATTTCAAAAGAGTCAGTTCATAATACTCCTCCAGTATGTCTTTTAAGAGAAGCAGATTGGTCTTCTGATCATCGACTATCATAAGGCGGAAATGGCGTTTGCCGGAGATCATCTCTCGTCTGTGGACCTCATTTTCCTCTATGGTATACTCTGCATGTTCAACAATGCTGGTAAGAAGAAGGTTGTTAAATCCCTGTTTGGAAAGGTTTATT
Organism: Lachnospiraceae bacterium; assembly: GCA_017550165.1. GTDB lineage: Bacteria > Bacillota > Clostridia > Lachnospirales > Lachnospiraceae > SIG280. Next base: position 65,990 of record JAFZQH010000020.1, read on the forward strand.
ATCTCTCCTTTGTCAGTGACTATCATGGGTCTTCCCTTGCTTTCGGCAATGTTCTTCAAAACAGTTCCGGACATTCCGTCACTTGCAAAAACTCCTGTTCCTTTCGGAAACTCAGGCACACAGTCTTCAAGAGCCGACACTGCAGGACCATAGAAAGAAATTCCGGCTCCGCCCTCAAGGTACTCAAGAGCCTCTATGGGAAGATAGGCCCCCTTGTGTGGCCTGACGGAAGTCAAGGCATCATATACATCAGCCACATGAAGGATCTTGGCAAATACGGGGATCTTCTCTGTTGTGAGCCTGTCCGGATAACCGCTTCCGTCCTCATTCTCATGATGATAGAGAATGGCATTCCGTACTTCCTCCGTGACATATCCTTTTTCCCTGACCATCTGGACCGAAATGGAGGGATGAAGCTTCATGGTCAGGTACTCCTCCTGGCTGAGCCTTCCCCGGTTCTCACCTATGTTGTCAGGAAGGCGTTGTCTGCCTACATCATGAAGAAGCGCCGCAAGGATCAGCTGTTCTACCCTTTTCGCCGGCATCCCCATCTTAAGGCCGATAACACCGGCTATGATAGCCACATTAACGGAATGAGCGTAAATATAATCCTTTTCTCCTCTCGGATCAAGATAATCCAGCTGCATGTCCCCCGACTTCTTAAGTTCCTGGACAATGGTCTCGGCGTGCTCCTGACATTCGGGGATATGGCAGAATAATACATCCCTCATCATCACCGCACGCTTCTTCGGAAAGACAATGGGATTGACCCTTATTTCCTCAGTCTCCTTGTCTTCAATGTACACACCGCGAAACCCGTTGTCTTCAAGATAAAACTGGATCTTGTTATCAATGTAGTCACCAAGTTCGGCTAGACATTTACCGTGATAATCATATATGCCGAAAGCCAGCTGCTGTCCCACCTTGACATCGCTCAAAGAAACATATCTCATATTCTTCCCCCGTTATTATGGATAATTTGCCCTGTGCAAATGAATTATTTGAAATAGTTCACACCCGACTCAAAGAGCTTCATGTCCTGCTCTCCATAGATATTGACCGCTACACCTTTGCCCTTTCGCTCACAGTGAGCCATCTTCCCCAGAACACGTCCGTCAGGACTTGTGATACCTTCGATCGAGAAAAATGAACCGTTAACATTATATTCTTCGTCCATAGCCGGACGTCCTTTGGAATCAACATACTGGGTAGCCACCTGCCCATTTGAGAAAAGCCTCTCTATCACGTCTGCAGGTGCCACAAATCTTCCTTCTCCATGTGAGACCGGCGTAACATATACCGCCCCCAGCCTTGCTTCCGAAAGCCAGGGCGACTTGTTGCTGACCACTCTTGTATTAACGATCTTGGAAATATGCCGCCCCACAGTATTATACGTCAGTGTAGGCGCATCCTCCTGCTGCTCTACGATCCTTCCAAAAGGAACCAGCCCCAGCTTGATAAGGGCCTGAAAACCATTACATATGCCCAATACAAGACCGTCCCTGTTCTGAAGCAGGTCTTCCAGCGCTTCCTTAAGTTTTTCATTCCTGAAGGCCGTTGCAAAGAACTTGGCGGAACCCTCGGGCTCATCTCCTGCGCTGAATCCTCCCGGGAACATTACTATCTGTGCCGCTTTGATGGCGGATACATATTCGTCAACGGACTCCCTTATGGAATCTGCGGAAAGATTCTTAAACACCTTGGTCGTAACCTCGGCTCCCGCAGTCTCAAAGGCCCTCCGGCTGTCGTATTCGCAATTGGTCCCGGGAAATACCGGGATGAATACATTAGGCTTGGCCACCTTATTCCTGCACACATAAACCTGGCTTTTATAATACAATCTGGGGCGAACCTCCTGGGTCCGTTTGACTCCTGATCTGGTGGGAAATACTTTCTCCAATGTGCCCGTCCAGTCAGATTCCATCTCCTCCATGTTATAGAGCATATTCTTGTAGAATATGGCAGGAGTGTCGATCAGCTCCCCTATCACAACATGGGGGATATCTATCCTCGTCAGTGCGCTCTCCGGAACCTCGGCTATGATCTCACCGTATGCCGCTCTTGTTAAGTCGTTGATCTCAAAAGAATCGTAAATATGACATCCCAGCCTGTTACCCATAGCCATCTTGCATATGGCAGGAAGTATGCCATGCCGTCCCAGAGTATATGTTGAGAATATATTACCCTCGGCGATAAGTTCATGGATCCGCTCGTAGCTCCTCTTAAGAGCCTCAAAGTCCGGCACCAGATTATCATCTTTATTAATTACAAATTTAACAATTTTGCTATTTTCGTTTTTAAACTCGGGAGAAACGACGTTCTCAGACTTTGCCACATCTACCGCAAAGGATATAAGTGTAGGCGGAACATCTATATCATTAAAGGTTCCGGACATGGAATCCTTACCTCCGATGGATGGTAATCCCAGTTGCATCTGGGCTTCATACGCTCCCAGCAGGGCAGCAAAGGGCTGGCTCCACCTCTTCGGATCTTCCGACATGCGTCTGAAGTATTCCTGGAACGAGAACCTTATTTTCTTATAATCTCCGCCTGTTGCCACTATCTTGGAAACGGATTCGACAACAGCATACATTGCGCCATGGTATGGGCTCCACTTGGAAAGATAGGGATCGAAGCCGTAACTCATCATGGTCACCGTGTCGGACTCTCCTGATTCAAGGGGCAGTTTGGCTACCATACACTGGATCTCCGTCATCTGGTACCGGCCACCGTATGGCATAAGCACAGTTCCGGCACCTATGGAACTATCGAACATTTCCACAAGGCCCTTCTGTGAACACTCATTCAGGTCTCCCAGTATCCTTGAGAACGCCCCCCTGGTACTTTCATCTCTAAGTGCCTCCTTGGCAAAGGGATCCTCGTTCTCATCCGGCATCTCTACCGTAACGGATGTCTCCTGATGAGCTCCGTTGGTATCAAGAAATGCCCTTGAGATATTAACTATATCCTTGCCTCTCCATTTGAGCACAAGTCTGGGTTCCTTCGTAACTTCCGCAACAACTGTGGCTTCAAGGTTCTCTTCGGCCGAATATCCGAGGAACTCCTCCACCGTCTCCGGAGCCACTACCACAGCCATCCTCTCCTGGGATTCCGAAATGGCTATCTCCGTACCGTCAAGACCTTCGTATTTCTTAGGTACCTTATCCAGATTCACCACCAGGCCATCCGCCAGTTCTCCGATGGCAACGGATACACCTCCTGCGCCAAAGTCATTACACTTCTTGATGAGCCTGCTGACCTCCGGACGTTTGAAAAGCCTCTGTATCTTACGTTCAGTGGGGGGATTACCCTTCTGGACTTCTGCTCCGCAGGTCTCTATGGACTCCTCCGTATGAACCTTGGATGATCCCGTGGCCCCACCGCAGCCGTCACGTCCCGTGCGGCCGCCCAAAAGTATGATGATATCTCCCGGATCGGAAGTCTCTCTGATGACATTGGCCCTGGGGGCAGCGCCCATAACAGCGCCCACCTCCATACGCTTGGCCACATAATCCGGATGATATATTTCCTTAACATAGCCTGTGGCAAGTCCGATCTGGTTGCCATAGGAACTGTAACCGCCGGCAGCATCTCTTACGATCTTCTTCTGGGGAAGCTTGCCCTTCAACGTATCCTTCATGGGTGTCCCGGGGTCAGCCGCACCGGTAATGCGCATGGCCTGGTACACGTAGGAGCGGCCCGACAGAGGATCTCTTATAGCCCCTCCCAGGCATGTGGCGGCCCCACCGAAGGGTTCGATCTCGGTAGGATGATTATGTGTCTCATTCTTGAAGCTTATAAGCCATTCTGACGTCACGCCGTCTACGGTAACCGGACACACTATACTGCATGCATTGATCTCGTCCGTCTCTTCCTGATCATCCAGCAAACCGTCTTTTTTGAGTTTTTTTGCAGGCATGACAGCCAGATCCATCAGGCATATATATTTGTCGTCCCTGCCGGCATATACGTCCTCCCTGTCGGCAAGATATCTCTTAAAAGACTTCTCGATCTGTTCTTTATATCTGCCGTCCTCAAAAGTAATATCCTTCAATTCCGTAGAAAAGGTTGTATGGCGGCAATGATCCGACCAATAAGTATCAAGCACCCTTATCTCGGTCATGGAGGGATCGCGTTTTTCTTCATTTCTGAAGTATTCGCGTATAAAGCAGAAATCATTGTAGGTCATGGCAAGGCCCAGAGAATTATATAAGGATTTAAATTCTTCTTCGTTATCATCTCTGAATCCCCGGAATATATGTACATCTTCCGGTTCATCATAAGCGCTTATAAGGGTATCCGGCTTCGTCTCCGAGGCAAATCTGGAATCCACCGGATTAACACACAGTCCTTTTATGGCTTCCAGCTGCTCATCATCGATCTTGCCGTCGATCACGTATGTAATAGCCGTTCTGATAACCGGATCCTCATTTTCATTTAAAAGCTTGAGGCACTGCTGCGCCGAATCCGCCCTCTGGTCGAACTGACCGGGAAGATATTCCACCGTGAACGCCCTGCCCTCTCCGGCCTCATAGTTCTCCTCATAGATGTCATCAACCGGCGCCTCTGAGAAGACCGTTCTTTTTGCAGCTTCATATGTATTATCCGAAACGTTCTCTATATCATACCTGATAAGGACCCTGACTCCTTCTACACAGTCGATCCCCAGGTAATTCCTGATCTCCTTGAATAGCTTATCTGCTGCAACGGCATAAGGCTTCTTTTTTTCAACATAAATACGTCTGACACTCATAATAACCTCCGGGGCTTAATTACTGTATTCCTTGAGCCTACTACCTTTTATCATACGATAAAGCGTCTTCTTTTGCAATGGAATAATACTACTGCCGAGATAATGATCAGGACCCCGCATATGATCCCGAATACAAGGACACTTCTTGCAACAAGATCGGAGAAGAACTGCTCCGGCAGAAGGCGTATCATCATATCTGTAGCCGGATTAAGGAGCCAAAGGTCATTGGTAAAAAAGACTCCGTGAAAGCGCTCCCAAAACTCCGTAAAACCGAAGGCTGCGATAAATATGCCAATAAAAGCGAAAAAAGCCGCAGTGGCTGCGCAGGCCAAAAGGTAGGACCGGGCAAGAAAAACAGCCACCCCCCGCCTCCATATAAAGGCCAGGACTCCTATGATGACCGCAGCAGCTAACAGGCAGGCCGTCCTGACTGCAATGGCTGTGTCAAGCATGGCTTTAACATCTATCATATGTGTCTTTTCCCGGTCATTGAAGAATTCGCGATAAGTCCCTCCCATGGTTGTATATACCACCAGATCATCCCTCTCGCCATACAGATACTTCATCATTTCCTTAGAAACCACTTCAATGTCATCCAAATTCATATCAAGGGAAATATCAACTCTGCATTTAATATATTCGTTGATAAAGAAGGAGTTGTCAGTAATGTTGAATTCAACGGAAAGCACTACTGAAGCCACTATCAGACATAAAGAGGCAATCACGCCCAGAGTATACGTAACTGCCCTTTTCTTTAAACTGCTATTATTGTTGGGGGATAGAACACTATCATTGTCTCCCTTGTTCATGACCGATCGTCTCCTTGTTCCATCTTAACCTTGATAACGTCTTCATCATAAGACGGGGCGATCTCCTGACCGGGTTCAAGTACCACAAACCTGTCCGGAGCCCAGTTGCCTTCTATAAGATCGCTTATCAGAGAATCATTTCCGTCCACCTTTTTGTATTTCCAATTATGATATTCGGCGATCTCCTTCACCCTGTCTTCGTATTCTTCCGGCGTAAACCCCGGCCAGTTCAGGAATGTAGCCGTATCATAGTTTTTCAGCATCTCCCGCTCCATGTCCAACAGGTATTCCACCGTATCCTCATCCTCAAATTTAGCCATGTATTCCGCCCGTAGGCGCTCCAGCCTCATTTCATCCTCATTTATTCCCAGTTCCATCCAGCCTCTTGAATACATGTAGGATCCGCCGTTCTCGGCAAAGTACTCACTGTAGGCCTCCTTGGATCCCATAAGCAGGGTTGAACAATCGTGGGCCTTTGGCACCACTATCCTGTACCTGCTGCTGCGGATACCGCAGATCGCATTTGAACAGAGTCCGTAGGCTATAAGGATGGCATCGATATCGTTCAAGGTCAGATCGTTGGTATATTTGCTGCTATTCGAATCAATATCATCTATCTCCTTCTGCAGAACATCCCGCAGTATCTCAGGGGTCTGATGATAGTCCTGCCTGATAAGGGTAACATCCACGATATTACGCGTACGGGCAATAACAGACGCTATCTCTCTTTGAATAAGCTTGTAGCCGATCAACTTGTATCTCACTTAATGCCTCCCTCATACCCCGGAGTTTTATGAAAACTCATTCTCATAATAGCGTCCCAGAAGCTGGAAGGATATCACCAGGTATTGCCTAAGTGAAGGATTATCCAGATCCAGGTCTACCAGTTCCTTGATCTTCTTGATCCTGTACAGCAGAGAATTCCTGTGAATAGAGAGTATCTCCGCGGTCTTCACCAGATTGCGCTCATTGAGAAGGTACCTGTACAGAGTATTGTATAATTCTGACTTGTTCGTCTCATCATATCTTTTCAAAATATATAATGCAGGATGAATAATTGCAGTTTTTGAATTGGTTTTGATCACATTGAGAAGATACTTCATAATGTAGTCGCTGCAGTAATTAATGCTTCCTGCTGCGGGATTGCCGAATTTGAGTGCTATATCCGCCTGCTCGTAATAAAGCTTGAGATTCATGATATTGGTAAACTGGAAGCTGACGCCGCAGCAGCAGCAATTCTCCCGAAGGATGGTAACAAGTTCCTTTTCAATATCCTCAATGGGTATTAACGAGGTATTGCCGATAATGGCAGCTGAGAACTCATGGAAAATGGTATAACAATCATGAAGGTGGGTTCCCACCTCGTCAACTATCTTCTGATGGATCTCCGGACTTGAATCGAAAAGGAAGAGCTTAATGATGACCTTCATATCTGAATCTTTCCAGTTAAGGACAGCCAGCTGTTTATCAACCTCCTCCTTCAGCAGATGCTTATCTTCAAGAAGGTTTGTAAAGATGGCGGATTCGACTTTCTGCTCCGTCTGTTCATCATTGAATCTTATCCAATATTCAATAAGATGCGCCAAAGTAGCGCACAAATGAAGTCGTCCCTCTGTTATCTTGTGTTTATGCTCTATGACAATGATCTGGCCCAGATATTTCTTAAAGCTGAAAAGATTAACCCAGACAGACCGATTGGGCATATCGGGAAAATTAGCAATATACGCCGACTTCACCTTGTCGTACTTTTGAAGTCCCGGCTTGAAGCTTACCATCCTGCTCTGCATATTGCTGCCGGAAAAGATATTCTTCCATGTGGTTTCAAGTTCTCTTTTATACAGATTGGAATATGAAAGAACCTTGTAGGATGAATCGTAGACCAGAATAGGCTCATCGATAATGGCATGCGAATCATCGATAAGTCTCTGAAGGCTGCATCCTTCATTGATGGAATCCACCATGCTGTCAGCCCATTTGTTATAAAAATCAAATGCAGATAAAATTTCATTCAAAACATGCTCTATATCATTGGTATCCAGCAGCATCATGTCATGTTCATGAACACAGATAACACCATCTCCGCCGCTGCCAATGAATTCCTGGGCTCTGCCGAGATAAACATTCTGCTTCTCCATAACCATTTCCGCGGAATAAAGCCGGACACCGCGTAAGGCCTGTACGCCGTCCTTAATATAAATAATGGGGTTATACTTCCACAGCCAGTCTGCCAGGATCCACATACTTAATCTCATAATATTACTCCTAAAAAATTAATCTTGGACTTGATTAATTCAGCCCTTCCAAAGCTCTCTTTGATTCTTTTCCCACAACACTGTCTTCCCCCATTATCTCTATGATCTTGTTGTAGGTTTCCTTCGCTTTGTCTTTATCATTCTTCCCCTGGTAGCTTCGGGCCAGTTCCAGAAGTGCACTGCATCCCTGGTAGCTTTCATCTATGCCGATAACCTTCTCAAAATTCTTAATGGCCTCATCAAAATTCTCAGCCTTTAACGCCTCATCTCCGTTATTATAAAATGTAACTGCCACAACCCTGTCAGATGACTCCTTCAACTGAGTGTAATATTCTTTGGCCGTATCGTCCAGAAGATCCGGCTTAACACCCTCCAACGCCTCATATATGGCCATGGCGTCTTTGCTGTCCATATTAAGTATCTTATATAATGCCGAGTATGCCTCCCTGACTTCCGTTGTACGGGACGCCTCTTCCGAAAGCTTGTCCTTTTCAGTCTCCAGTTCCTTGATCTTTCTCTCAAGATTCCCTATCTCCGAGGATTTGTCAGCCAGCTGCTCGTTTGCTGTAACAAGCGAGTTGTTCGCATTGGAATCGGAGTTGTATTTAACGGCCGGAACTATGAGAAATACCGTAGCCAGGACTCCCAGCACAAGCCCGAATATGATGTTGATAAGGCCGTTGAATCCGGTGCTTTCAAAACTCGACTTACTACCCAGCAGCTTTTCCTTTAATCGTTCCTCTTTTTCCTGTTCTCTTTCTTTGGCCAGCCGCTCCTTGGAACCCTTCTTGTATACACTGTCCAGTTCTCCCATGTACCGAAGTGTCAGCGGATCCGTCTTGTTTATTTTATATGCCTTATTTAGGCTTCTTTTCGCTCTTTCATATTCCTTATTCTTAAGGTACAAAAGAGCCAGGAGCTGATGACCCTTAACAAGGTTAGGATTGGAGATGACAACCTTCTTGAGCTGGATCACAGCCAGGTCATCACTCCCCTGTTTGCAATACATCAGTGACAGGTTGTACTTCTTTATGGCCTGATTAAGGTTCTCCAGCTTGTTGGGATTGCTCTGTATCTTCGAGAGATAATAATCCGCCGCATTATCTTCGGGCCGGATATTCTTACTGATAACCCATTCGCTGAGAGCATCCACAACCTCTCCAACCTCAAAATACACCAAACCCAAAAGGTTTCGTGCATCTATGTTCTCCTTATTATATCTCAAGCTGAGCTTGAGAGTATCTATCGCACCTGTAAGTTCTCTGTTCCCCGCCAGATATAATCCTTCATTGTATAAGGCATTGGACAGAGCCACAGCCCTGCCGTACATCCGAACATTTGCCCCACAGTAATCGCAGGTACTGAGAGAAGACAGCTTTCGTCCGCAATTATAACATCTCATTTCCGTTTCTGCCTTTCGACTGCTGATTCATCCTGCGGGAATCCTTCTGTATCTCATCCAGCATTTCTTTCACAAAATCAGTAACATCCGCCACTTCTCTATTGTATATGGCCTCCTCGGCCTCATCAATATCCGTACTGGGCTTGAACTTATTCAGTTCTTCCTCAAAATTAAGCATTATTATCCTCCGTAAAATACTGAAGACATCCCCACCTAAGTCGGTTCACTGTATGAGTAGGGACGCTTTATGATATTATCGTCCAGGTTCATGAATTCCACTGCCATCTCCTTTTCCTTTGTTACCAGTTTTCTGGACTCAATGGAAACGGTGACTCTGGGGTATACGTAACCTGACACGCGAACGTAGGCAGCCTTGCCACGGCCTATCATGGCTTCAACCTTGGACAGTTCCGCACGATCCTGGCTTAAAATAACATTATCCTGGATCTTTGCCCTTATAAGCTGGGCCTTGCGGGGATCATCTTTTCTGATCCTGGGGTCTTTCTCCATCAATTCTTCGAATTGCTTGATACCTACTTCAATTCGTTTAATGTTGATTTCATTTTTCTCTATTTTTTTAAGAAGGATCTCCCGTCTGACATAAGTCTCCTGCGGGACTCCTACACTGACCTCCGTGGGGATCTCGGCCTCGTTGCCGATGGTACCGGCATACACTCCCTGTAAGGCATTAACACTGCCTCCTACTATGGCAGACTTTTTACCGTCAAGGATCAGTTTTTCGCAGGATACCACCTCTGTATTCATCAGAACCTCTGCATGTATTGTTCCTCCTGCCCTGACCTTGGTGTTCTCTATAAACTTGGCGGTAATATTGCCGCCTGCACTGACTTTAGCCTTATATCCGCCTTGCATCCCGCTTCTGAAGATAATATCTTTACCTACATCAATGACCGCTGTCTCCACATTACCGTTAACGGTAAGATTGCCTCCGGCTTTAATGCTGATGCCGGTGCATACCTTTCCGTATATGACCACATCCCCGGGGAAATTGATATTACCGGTGGACAGATCCGCATCTCCGGTTATCTCATATATCTCAGAGATGACTATCTTGTCACCCTGGACCTCTATCTTGCCGTCAAGCAGGGAAATATATGTTTTATCGTCTTCTAATCTTTCAAAGCCCCTTCCCTTCAGGGGAGGAAGTTCCCTGGCCCGCTTGGGCATAAGGCTTTTTCCTTTAACCGTGTAACCGGAAAGACCCTGCACCGACGGAATATATGTAGCTATTACCTGATCCTTCTTGACATGAACAATAGAACTGATGCTCCAGTAATCGATAGTACCGTCCGCTTTGGCATCCGGCTTTTTATCTATGACTCTGTTGAAATTATACTCGAAATATCCATCCACACCATCCTGGGGGAATTCTCCCTGGGCAACAATTACCTCTCTGTAATACAGGCCCCTCTCGATCATATCATTAATAACATCATCCTTTATGCCCATAACGACGCCATTATTATCCAGAAGAGCATCTATCTCTCTTCTGGAATAATTGACTCCTTCACCGGGGTCAATAAGGTATAAATACGCCTGCATCTGATCGCCTGAAACTCTGACGTAAGTTTTGCTTTGATCAGCCATAGCATCTTCCTCCGGGCTCACAATTAAGTAACATATGATCAATCAAGAGCTTTTCGAATAGTCTTTAATAACTGCGGTACATCTATGGGCTTGGAAATATGTCCGCTCATCCCCGACTCCAGGGCTTTTTTCCTGTCTTCCTCAAAAGCATTGGCCGTCATGGCAATAATGGGAATGGAGCTTACGGTCTTATTGAGGGAACGGATAACATGGGTCGTCTCATATCCGTTCATATTAGGCATCTGGATATCCATCAGCACAACATCATACTGGCCCGTCGATGCCCTCTTTAACTTCTTGACAGCCTCCATGCCATCCACCGCCGTATCCACAACGGCTCCAAATGCCTTCAGGAGGTCCACCGCTATCTCCCTGTTAAGCTCATTGTCCTCTACAACCAGGATCTTCAAACCTACAAGGAATTCTTCGTCCTCTTCAGTCTCCACATCCTTACCTGTCTGTGCAGGATGGGCTATCCTGAAGGACAGTGTCACGGTAACGGTAGTTCCCTTACCCAATTCGGACTCTACATTAACCTTACCGTCCAGAGTGTCTACCAGAGTCTTGACAATTGCCATCCCAAGGCCTGTACCTGCGGAGGCATCCTCTGTGGAATCCTTTTCCCTGGAGAACTGCTCAAATATATGGGCCAGGAACTCCTTGGACATTCCTACACCTGTATCCGCTATGCGAAACTCATATGTGGCATGATCGGGTTTATCGCTGCCGATCTCCCGCAGGGTAAATGAGATCTTGCCCCCGGATTTGGTATATTTCAAAGCGTTGGACAGGATATTCAGCAGTATCTGCCTTACACGTAAAGCATCCTGCCATACGAATTCATGCTCCACATCCTCAAAATTACAATAGAATTTGATCCCCTTTTCCTGCATGGAGGACATGAGCATATCAGCCAGTTCCTGGCATCTTGAAGGAAGAAACCACACGTCCTCCTCAAGGACCATCTTACCGGACTCGATACGTGCCATATCCAGCACATCATTGATGAGCTGCAAAAGAAAGGTGTTGGATCTCTGAACCTTATTGAGACAGTCTTCCACAATCTCGGGATTGTCCAGATTCCTCCTGGCCTTCTCGGTAAAACCGATAATGGCATTCATAGGCGTCCTTATGTCATGTGACATGTTAAAGAGGAATGAGGATTTGGCGCGGTTAGCGGCCTCTGCAGCCTCTTTCGCCTCTTCCAGCTTCTTCTTCTGGATGACCTCCTCATCGGCATCATAGGTAACACACATGCCGTAAATATCATCCGTGAACTCATCACTTGTAATGAAGCAGGTAAAACGCCTGTATCTCCAATTGTCCTTGATATCCTTTGCCCGGCAGACTATCTCGGGAGTCGAATTTCCATTCTCAAAACAGGATTTAAGATGATCAAGAGAAAAGAACTCCATGTACTTCTTCCTGTCATTACCGTGAATGGCCGTCTCGGCTACCCTCTTTATGAGCTCTGTAAAGGAAAGGGGCTGTTCTCCGAACCGGTTGGAACAGTTAACCTGTTTACCGTCAACCACTTCAATAATGGGATATACCACCAGGTCTCTGGTGAACACAACCCGGAAAAAACTCTGCGCAGTGGAAAGAATGGCCTTCTGGTATATATAGGCATCTCTCTGGAGCTTCAGGCCTGCATCATTGTTATATAATCCCACAACAAAGCCTTTGAACTTGCCGTTCTCCTGCCTGTCGGCAGTAAACTTCATCTGGTAATCATGAAACTTGCTGTTCACAACACCACGGAAAGATACAATATAAGACTTGCTGTTCTCAAGGCGCTCCAAAAGGACCTCTCTCCTTGTACTGGCCAGGAAAGATTCCCGGTCAGCCGGGTGGATCAGATAATTAGCCATCATGTCAAGCCTGTGCGAGAATGTTTCAGCCTTATCCCAGCCCGGGATAATACGGGCAACATCCTCACTCATCCTGTATACCACAGCTGTGTCTTCTAGTTTATTCTTCTTGAGAGTAACGTACATTATACCCTCATAATCATCCCCGAGTTTGGCCATAATCGAATCTCTTATGGCATTGTTGATCGATTCTCCCATAAAGTCCCCCTACATGCATTAAAAAATTACACAAATACACAGAATATTTTACCACACAATTGTCTGACAATCAACAATCGAGTAGTGATATCACTACTCGATCGCATATACTCTTTGTGCAATTAAGACAACTGGCTTATCCGCTGCTCCACCTGAGAAAGCATCTCTTCGTATTTGGCCAGCTTATCCTTTTCCTCTTTAACCTTGGCTTCAGGTGCCTTGCTGACGAACTTCTCATTGGCAAGCATTCCTTTTGCTCTGTTTATCTCCGACATCAGGCGGTCTCTTTCTTTAGCCAGCCTTTCTTTTTCCTTATCAAGATCCACAAGCTCCTCAAAGGGGATATAGATCACTGCTCCGGGAATAACAGCCGATACCGCCGAATCATCAATGCCGGTCTTGTCTTTCTGAATGACAACCCTGTTGGACATAGCAAGGTTAATATAATCCTCTTTCATTTTTTCGAAAGTATTTGCAACCTTCTCGTCTTCGGAAACAATATATACCGTGGCTTTTTTTGACGGAGGAACATTAAGTTCCGTTCTGGAATTCCTTATAGCTCTTACTGCGTCCTGAATATGTCCGAAGGCTTCCTCATCCTCAGGGTAAGAATCATCACTGCAATATAGGGGCCAGGCTGAGACCATTATGGATTCTTCCTCCGATTGAAGTGTACAGAATATCTCCTCGGTTATAAAAGGCATATAAGGATGTAAAAGCTTTAATGCGCCGATAAGCACAGACCTTAAAGTCCATAATGCAGCATTGGCAACCGCCGGGTTATCTTCTTTTTTGTATAATCTAGGTTTAACAATCTCTATATACCAGTCACAGAATTCATCCCAGATAAAGTCATATATCTTCTGAACGGCAATCCCCAGTTCATATTTCTCCATATTATCCGTTACTTCCTGTATAACGGTGTTGAATCTGGAGATGATCCATCGGTCTGTCGGCGCAAGATCCTTCGGGTCCGGCCTTTCGGGCGCTTGGTCCCCCAGGTTCATCATAATGAATCTGGATGCATTCCATATCTTATTGGCAAAATTCCTGTTGGCCTCTACCCTCTCCCAATAGAAACGCATATCATTTCCCGGAGAGTTGCCTGTGATTATGGTAAGCCTGAGGGCATCAGCTCCGTACTTATCTATTACCTCCAGGGGATCGATCCCGTTCCCCAGCGACTTACTCATTTTACGGCCCTGGGAATCCCTTATAAGACCATGTATAAGAACTGTATGGAAGGGGCTCCTGCCCGTATGGGCATAACCCGAAAATACCATCCTTACCACCCAGAAGAAGATGATGTCATATCCCGTAACAAGCACATCTGTGGGATAGAAATATTCCAGCTCCGGAGTCTTCTCCGGCCAGCCCAGTGTGGAGAAGGGCCATAATGCCGATGAGAACCAGGTATCCAGAACATCTTCATCCTGTTTTATATTAGTGCTGCCGCATTTTGCGCATTTATGAGGCGCCTCCTTGGAGACCATGACCTCACCGCAGTCCCGGCAATAGTAGGCAGGGATCCTGTGGCCCCACCACAACTGTCTGGAGATGCACCAGTCCCTGATGCTTTCCAGCCAGTGAAGATATATCTTATTGAACCGTTCCGGAACGAACTTAAGCTCCCCGGTCTTTATGGCATTAATTGCAGGCTTTGCCAGTTCCTCCATGGCAACAAACCACTGGGGCTTTATAAGAGGTTCTACTACGGTCTTACAGCGGTCGTGGGTTCCAACGTTATGTACGTGAGTCTCTATCCTGACAAGGAGTCCGAGGTCCTCCAGTTCCTTTACAATGGCTTTCCGGGCATCATATCTGTCCATTCCCGCATATTTACCGCCATTTTCGTTAATGGTGGCGTCATCGTTCATTATGTTGATCTCCGGTAGGTTATGACGCTTGCCCACCTCGAAGTCGTTAGGGTCATGGGCCGGGGTTATCTTAACTACACCGGTCCCGAATTCCTTATCCACATACTCATCGGCTATAATAGGTATCTCGCGGCCCACCAGAGGCAGGATAGCGGTCTTGCCGACAAGATCCTTGTATCTGTCATCATCAGGATGAACAGCCAGCGCGGTATCTCCCAGCATAGTCTCCGGTCTGGTGGTGGCTATCTCCACAAATCTGTCGCTGTCCTTAACAGGATAATTGATATGCCAGAAATGGCCTTCCATCTCTGCATGCTCAACCTCTGCATCCGAGAGAGATGTTCCGCAAACGGGACACCAGTTGATTATCCTGGAGCCCTTATAAATATAACCTTCATTATATAATTTAACAAAAACCTCCAGGACAGCCGCAGAACACCCTTCATCCATCGTAAAGCGTTCCTTGTCCCAGTCAGCGGAAACCCCCATTTTCTTAAGCTGTGTGACGATCCTTGACCCATACTCGTCACGCCACTGCCATGCCCTCTCCAGGAATTTCTCACGGCCCAGTTCTTCCTTGTCAATGCCTTCCTTCTTGAGAGCCTCTATTATCTTGACCTCGGTAGCAATGCTGGCATGGTCCGTCCCCGGCTGCCACAGGGCCTCGAATCCCTGCATACGTTTGAATCTGATCAGGATATCCTGCAGGGTGTTGTCAAATGCATGACCCATATGAAGCTGTCCCGTTATATTCGGGGGCGGCATTACGATAGTAAAGGGTTTCTTATTCTTATTCGGCTCAGCGTGGAAGTAATTCTTCTCCTCCCACTTCTTATACAGCCGATCTTCAATCCTTTTCGGATCATATGTTTTCTCCAGTTCCTTGCTCATGATCAGCATATCCTTTCCCTAAGTTATAATCCTTAATAATGTGCTCTTCTTCTGTCCTCGTGATTCTCATAAAAGACCTTCTTGTTCAGATACATAGCCTTATCGGCCCGCTCAAAGGTATCCTTGTATCCCGAGTCTCTTGTTTTATCATATATGGCATAACCGGTAGAAACAGTTATCTTGAGATTATGCTTTTTTAATTTCTCCGTATTTTCACAGGTTTCTTCCAACAGGTTTGTCAACCGGACGAAATCCTCGGCAGGATCCCGGCCATCCAGCAGCGCCACGAACTCGTCTCCTCCCGTCCGGTAAAGATTCTCTCTCCCGAATATATGCCCGATCAAACCTGCAACCTTGGTAATCACGCGGTCTCCGTTATCATGTCCGTAATCATCGTTTATCATCTTGAGCTGGTTGATATCAAATACGGCAACGGTAAAGTCTGCCTGGCCAAGAGCGATGCTTTCTTCCAGGCGTTTGACTGCCTCTTCATATGCCGCTCTGTTATTCAGTCCCGTAAGACCGTCTATAAAAGCCTGGGATCTTATAGCATCGATCCGTTCACCCAATCGGTCCTGCATCAGCCGTATATTCTCTCCCAGCGCATCGATCTCATCGCCGCCCTTCCTCACATATTCGTCCTGATCCTCATCTTCCATAGGCTCCATTGCCGGAGATACTTCATGAACAAGCGTCTCAATACCATCGGACAGTATGTTCATTTCCCTGAACACCCTTGAAAAACTATTTCTGTAACTTGAAGAGATAACAACCGCAATGAAAACACTGAAAACAAATGCGACTCCTATAATGATGACCGTCGTCCATATCAAACCTGAAATCTCTTTTTCATACCATTCAGCACTGAAATCGACAGCGACGATACCTGATACCTTCCCCGCAGAATCAAACACGGGCGAATATGCGCTGTAGAACCTTCCCCAATCATCAGTGTATGGTTCATTGTCAACCGCAGACTCTCCATTGCTCGCCTGATAAAGTGCATCCGTATACACCACAGCCTGTCCGAACTCTGCCGGATCTTTTACTGTAGGGTCAACCGTGAAAATGAAACTGCCGTCTCCTATCTCACGGACACAGTATATGTATTCCAGTTTGATGTTATCCTGAAAATAAGCCAGAGTGCTCTGAACTTTTATATAATCCTGCGTGTCTTTGTCCTTGGCTTCAATCCGGGAAAGTGCATCACCATCGATCATGGAAGCTGCTGTTTTGGTTATATCCAGCATGCGCGCCTGTATCTGGTTCTTCATGGATTCTGCAGACTGTCTGGTAAGAATAAATCCAAGGAAAGCATTGATCAGGATAAGCAGCATGCATACCATGACCAAATACTTATGTGTACGACTGATCCTCTTCATATAGTAACCCTATTGTGAGACCATAACTATTGCCCGTCAATACGCTCCATTAAAGATTATAACATAAAAAACAATCCCGTAAAGTGCAAACGGGATGAGTTACCTCATCCCGTTTGCTTGTGGAATTGTTATTTTGTTATAAGTAGAGGCTATGCCTGAACTTTCAGTGAATCAATGTACTTCTGTACATTGGCGGCGCCGGCATATTTCTGAACCGTGCCGTTCTCGACAACAACCAGTGTCGGAGCCTGCATGATGGAGTATTTGTCACGAAGCTCTGCATTCTCCTCAGCATCGATGATCACGTAGGGAATATTCTCCTTGGATAACTTCTCCTTGATCATCCTGCAGTTAGGGCAGGTCTTGGTGGTGAAAAGGTATCTCACATCATCCGAATCCTCGAATGTCACATCATCCTTTGAGATGGTAACAACCTTGGCCTTAACTCTGTTATCCTTTGCGAATACATTCTTAAGGTCGTAAAGCTTCCTGTTCTTGAACTCCTGAGCCTTACCGTCATTCCAGTTCTGAACCGGGCGATAGTATCCTGTGATACGGCTGTATACTTCGGTCTTCTTGCCGCAGATGGGACATTCATACTGCTCACCCGTTATATATCCGTGCTCTGCGCAGATGGAATATGTAGGTGACAATGTATAGTAGGGCAGCTTATAGTTCTCAGCGACCACTCTTACCAGCTTGCTTGCTGCTTCCCAGTCAGGAAGCTTCTCTCCCAGGAAGGCATGGAATACTGTTCCTGATGTGTAGAGAGTCTGGAGGTCATCCTGGATATCAAGTGCCTCAAATATATCTGTTGTATAGTCAACCGGAAGATGTGAACTGTTGGTGTAGTAGGGGGTATCTCCCTCATTACCTGCAGTCTTGATATCCGGCCATTTATTCTTGTCATGCTTTGCCAGACGATAGGATGTAGACTCGGCAGGTGTGGCCTCCAGGTTATAAAGGTCGCCATACTGCTCCTGATAATCGGAAAGCCTGTTCCTCATGAAATTAAGTACATCCTTGGCAAATTCCTGAGTCTCACGATGTGTAAGATCCATCTGCAGCCACTTGGCGTTAAGGCCTACTTCGTTCATGCCCACAAGACCTATGGTTGAGAAATGATTATCAAATCCACCGAGATAGTGTTTTGTGTAAGGATATAATCCCTCGTCAAGAAGTCTTGTGATGATCTCTCTCTTGATCTTTAATGAACGGGCGGAGATATCCATCATGTGACCCAGTCTCTTATAGAAGTCATCCTTATCTGTTGCAAGATATGCAATCCTCGGAAGGTTAATGGTAACAACACCGATGGAACCTGTGCTCTCACCGGCTCCGAAGAATCCACCGGATTTCTTGCGAAGCTCACGAAGATCAAGACGCAGTCTGCAGCACATACTACGCACGTCAGAAGGTTCCATATCGCTGTTGATATAATTTGAAAAATAAGGTGTTCCGTACTTGGCGGTCATCTCAAAGAGAAGCCTGTTGTTCTCCGTATCGGACCAGTCAAACGCATCTGTGATGGAGTATGTGGGAATGGGATACTGGAATCCTCTTCCGTTGGAATCGCCCTCGATCATGATCTCAAGGAAGGCCTTGTTGATCATATCCATCTCTTTCTGGCAGTCACGATAATAGAAATCCTGCTCTTTGCCGCCTACGATAGCCGGAAGGTCTGCCAGGTCGGCAGGAACCACCCAGTCAAGTGTGATGTTGGAGAAGGGTGCCTGTGTTCCCCAGCGGCTGGGGGTGTTAACACCGTATACAAATGATTCTATGCACTTCTTAACCTCGTCATAACTGAGGTTATCCTTCTTGGCGAAGGGTGCAAGGTATGTATCAAATGATGAGAAGGCCTGTGCTCCTGCCCATTCATTCTGCATAATACCGAGGAAGTTGACCATCTGGTTGCAGAGAACGGATAAATGCTTGGCAGGTGAAGATGTGATCTTACCGCTGATCCCGCCTAAGCCTTCCTGAATAAGCTGCTTTAATGACCATCCTGCACAGTATCCTGTAAGCATAGCCAAATCATGGAGATGGATATCGGCATTCCTGTGAGCCTCTGCTATCTCCTCGTCATATATCTCAGACAGCCAGTAGTTGGCTGTAATAGCTCCTGAATTACTTAAGATCAGTCCCCCAACTGAATAGGTAACGGTAGAATTCTCCTTAACTCTCCAATCCTCGATCTTCACGTAGGAGTTAACAAGATCCTTATAGTCCAGTATAGTGGACTTCATGTTACGGATCTTCTCTCTCTGCTTACGATACAGGATATATGCCTTGGCAACCTCCGTGTATCCGGTCTGCTCTAATACGGTCTCCACTGAGTCCTGGATGGTCTCCACGTGGATCTCACTGTTCTCGATCTTTTTCTGGAAATCCGCAGTAACACGAAGCGCTAAAAGATCAATGATCTCGCTGGTGTACTCATTCCCTGTGGCCACAAATGCCTGTTCAATGGCCTTGCTGATCTTATTGAGGTCAAAATCAGCCTTCTTACCGTCACGTTTAACAACTGTAAACATTCTCTACCGCCCTTTCATCCTCTTAGTATTAATCCCCGACCCTTCCTGTCGGGCTTGCCGGTTTCTGCACAGTTCCCTCATACGCAGAAAACAGCAGAAAAATATAGTGCCGGTATGTCACTGTGATAAGTGTATCAGATAACCTGTACCCAGTCAAGGACTAAATACAATATATTTGATATTTTTTTACTTCACACACTAGATGTTGTGGAAAAACAGGATTTTACTAATCAACATCCCATTCCTTTATTTATGGGATATTCACCCCTTATCCACACTCATTCCACAAAAAATAAACCAGCATATCCACAAAGGGACAGCCGGTTTATTTACATAAGTCCAACATGCCTGCGGCATGTCGCCGTGTCATAAGGCATCCACCATGCTTCGCACGGTCCCCCTTATGACATTATTTCAAAAGATATCAGCAGATCGTCCTGGCTTACCCGGTCTCCCTCGGCAACATATATCTTGTCAACCTTGCCGGCAACCCGGGATACAACAGTAGTTTCCATCTTCATGGCTTCCACGGTCATAAGCGGCATGTTAACGGATACTTCGTCGCCCTCCTTAACAAATACTTTTGCGACGGTTCCCGGGATGGCTGAGCCGAGATGAGCGGGATTCTTCTTATCGGCCTTAAGCTTCCTGTCGGATACGACCTCCTGGCTCTTATCAAGCACCTGTATCTCTCGCATCTGGCCGTTAACCTCAAAGAGGAGGGTTCGCACGCCTTCGGGAGAGATGGGGCCTTTGCCGGTATACTTAATAATGAGATCCTTTCCCTCAGCCATATTGAGCACGGTTTCTTCTCCCTCCCTGAGACCGTAGAAATAAACATGACTCTCAAGATGAGACACATCGTTGTAGCTCTCCAGATGCTCGCAGTATTCCTCATAAACCTTGGGATACATGGCATAACTTATGACCTTTCGCTCCATATCCACGTCGCTGGAATGGCTTAAATCAAATTCAGATTTAAGTTTATCTTCGAGAGCCTTAAGATCCACGGGGGGAAGAAGCGATCCGGGACGGACTGTAACAGCCTCCTGACCCTTAAGAACTATTCTTTGGAGTTCTGTCGGGAATCCTCCGTCAGGCTGTCCCATCATACCTTTAAAGTATTCCACCACTGAGTCGGGATACGAAAGATCTGCCCCCGCCTCAAGTATATTATCCTTATTAAGGCCGTTCTTATACATGAATATGGCAAGATCACCGACCGCCTTGGAGGAAGGGGTAACCTTGACGATATTGCCCAGAAGATCATTGGCCTGTTTGTACAGACTCTTGATCTCATCAAACTCATCTGCCGATCCCATGGCTGTAACCTGCGCCAGAAGATTGGAATACTGTCCTCCGGGGATCTCGTATTTATAAATCTCTGCCCTGGGTGAATCCATATCGGATTCAAAGCTCTTATATACCTTACGAACTCTTGCATAGTACTGACTGAGTTCGTTCAATTCATCCATATCAAGTCCTGTATCTCTTGCAGTGCCCTGCAAAGCCTCAACGACTGAATTCATGGAAGGCTGGCTGGTCAGCGAACTCATGGATTCAACTGCCAGGTCAGCTATATCAAGGCCTGCCTCGGCGGCCATGAGTATGGTGGCGACACCGTTTCCCGTAGAATCGTGGGTGTGAAGATGAACAGGGATATTGATCTCGGATTTAAGAGCCTTAACCAGTTCTTTAGCAGCATAGGGCTTTAAGAGACCCGCCATATCCTTAATGGCAAATGCATGGCATCCCAGGCTCTCCAGCTCCTTAGCCTTGCCCACGTAATAGTCAAGAGTATACTTGGTCTCATCGGGATTGGAGATATCCCCTGTATAGCAAACGGATCCCTCAACTATCTTACCAGTCTTCAATGCTTCTTCGATGGGCATTTTCATGTTCTCAACCCAGTTGAGGCTGTCGAATATCCTGAACACGTCAACGCCGTGTTCACCGGATAATCTGATGAATTCCCTGACCACGTTATCGGGATAGTTGCTGTACCCCACTGCATTTGATGCACGAAGGAGCATCTGTATCAGTGTATTGGGCATTCTCTCCGAGAGAAGAGCGAGCCTTCGCCAGGGAGATTCCTTCAGGAATCTGTAGGCCGTATCGTAAGTCGCGCCACCCCAGGCCTCCACTGAGAAGGCATTCTGGAGAAATGCATTGGTGGCCCTTGCAGCGCCTGCAAGATCCTTTGTGCGCATACGTGTCGCCATCAAGGATTGCTGGGCATCACGCATGGTGGTATCAGTGACATATAACCTGTCGGACTTTAAGATCTTCTGACAGAAGCCCTCTGCCCCCAATTTAAGAAACTCATCCTTAGACCCGTATATCTTCTTTGATTCATCATATTTGGGAAGGACCCGGTCCTCAAATGCGGGTTTGGGTCCCTTATTGTCATTTACTATCCTGTTACCGATAAACTCCGCAACTTTGGTAGCCCGGTCCCCGATCCTGTCAAACTGGAAGAGGCTGGGAGTTTCCTCAATAAATGTGGTGTGGCACATTCCTTTTCTGAAGGTCTCATGCTGGATAAGGTTGGTCAGGAAGGGAATATTGGTCTTAACTCCGCGGACACGAAGCTCTTTTAATGCTCTTGTGGCTTTATCTATGGCACCCTGGAATGTCCGGTCGTGAGCGATAAGCTTGACCAGAAGGCTGTCATAATAAGGCAGTATCTCTGCTCCCGTATATGCATTACCACCGTCAAGACGTATGCCGTTGCCGCCGCCGGAACGGTATACCGTGATCTTGCCGGTGTCGGGAAGGAAATTATTCCTGGGGTCTTCAGTGGTTACACGGGTCTGGATCGCATATCCGTGCTCATGTATATCATCCTGTCCCTGGATATTGATCTCCGGGGAGCTCAGGCGATATCCTTCGGCAATGAGGATCTGGGCCCGTACGATATCGATACCCACTATTTCTTCCGTAACAGTATGCTCAACCTGGATCCTGGGGTTCATCTCTATAAAGTAAGGATTATAATCACTGTCCACCAGGAATTCCAGAGTTCCGGCATTCCTGTATCCTACAGCCTTGCACAATCTGATGGCACTGTCAAAGATGATCTTTCTGGTCTTGTCCGGTATTGAAAAGGCCGGGGCATACTCCACCACTTTCTGATGCCTTCTCTGAACCGAACAGTCTCGGTCGAATAAGTGCACCACATCCCCGTAATTATCTCCCAGAACCTGCACTTCTATATGCTTGGGACCTTTAAGGTATTTTTCCACAAAGATAAGGTCGTCTCCAAAAGCCTTCTTGGATTCTTCCCTGGCTTCTGCAAACTCTCTGGGCATGTCTTCTCTCTTGTTGACTATGCGCATTCCCCTTCCGCCGCCGCCGTTGGAGGCTTTAAGCATAACGGGATAGCCTATCTCATCAGCGATCCTGATAACACTGTCCAGATCCTTTAAGGCATAATCAACTCCCGGGATAATGGGGACCTCTGCGTCTATTGCCATCTTTTTTGAGGAGATCTTATCTCCCATGGCATTCATTATCTCCTTGGATGGTCCGATGAATACAATCCCATTGTCCTCACAAGCTTTGACAAATTCGGGGTTTTCCGAAAGAAAGCCATATCCGGGATGTATGGCATCTACATTCTTGGATTTGGCTATCTTGATAATGGTCTCTATATCCAGATATGCGTCCAGCGGTCCCTTTTCGGGATTAAGCTGGTATGATTCATCTGCCTTGGCGCGGAAGGCTGAGTATCTGTCTTCCTTGGAGTATACGCTTACGGTGGTTATCCCCAGTTCCGTGCAGGCACGGAAGACGCGGATGGCGATCTCGCCTCTGTTAGCCACCATAACCTTTTTAAATTTTCTGATATTATCCTGATTCATTTTACCATTACCCTCATTAATATATTCAATGACGTGTCAAACGATGGTTGCTTTACTCGTAATAGTAGGTGTTGGTTTCGGGATCGAAGCGTTCAACCAATGGACGCTGCTCATCCTGCTGCTCTTGCTGCTGCTCCACTCCCTGCTGATCAGTCTGTCCCTGTACAACTCCGGGTTCCGGAGCTGCCGTTCCGTACTGGTAACATATAACCGGGAAGCCGGCGGAAACATAACTGTATATGGTTGCAGCCGAATCAAGGGATACATTGATGCATCCGTGGGATCCGTTACGCAGGTATCTGTCATAACCGAATCTCGGCTGCCATGTAGCATCATGAATACCTATTCCTCCGTTAAAGGGCATCCAGTATGCCACCGGGGAAGCATATCCCGGTCCTCTGAGCACCCTGTCCCTTGCGCAATAATAGATGGCATAAATGCCCACGGGTGTTGCGGATCCTGCGCTGGGCAGACCCGAAACGATATCGCATTCGAATACCTTCACACCGTCAACATAAAGGAAGAGGTGCTGCATTCCGAGATTGATCTCAACATACGAATTGCCGAAATCCTTAACACCGTTACCATCAGAATCTACAAATACCGGCGCGCGGGAGACCTCCTGCCCGGAAAATATATCCTCTTTTAACTTTTCCGCTTCCTTATTAACATCAACCTGGAATCCGTAAGTCCGTGCCGGTATATTTACAACCTCACCATAAGTCGTTTTAAACGCTCTTGAATCATTGGTGGATGTATACTTGCCGGCAATACCTTTTACGTAATCCAAAATGGAATTGTCATCTATGGTAAGTTCTTTACTGTCGTTTAACGTCAGCCAGGGAAGGAAATCCTTGATGGTAAGGGTTTCATTCATTCCGCCGAATGTATATGTTATCTTGCTCCCCACACATTTCTCCGCTTGGGCTTCAAGAAGTTTAAAATCATCCGAATCCTCGGTATAAAGCGGTTGAACGTAACAGTTCCCCGCCTTCAGGTCAAGATCACCGTTAAGGGATGTAATGGCCTTTTTCAGTTGAGTGACAAATACATTCTCATTAATGGTATTGCCGAATACGGAATCCTGAACAACAAACCCCCTTGAGGGAACATAATCCACCAGCTTTGCCTCTACCGGCGCCGTCATGTTACTCGGGTTTAAAAAGCCGAAAGAATCCAGGCGCTGCTGAAGTTTACTCTCATCATAATCCAGTTTGAGCCCCACGGAAAGATCGGTGTCTTTAAAGAGGCTCGCCGGCCAGGTAAATATAGGCTGCCTCTCGCATAAAGACTTCAGTTCCGACTTAATATCACATTTGAGATCGATATCAGAAGACTTGATCTTGTAAAAAATGCCTTCAATAGTCCTGATGTTCAGTTCGTATCCATCTACTCTTTCCGTAACAAGTTCTTCGATCTCATCGATGCTCTTAAAAGAGCAGTCTATACCGTCAATGGAAGTCCTGAACATTATCCTGGACCTGAAGAGTACGGACATGACCACGTAAGCTATGGCAAGAGTGGTAACAACGGCCACCAAAGCAATAAGACCCTTCTTCCCTTTCTTTTCAGGCACTTCGGGAATAGGGCTCGACTCATAGAATTCACTTCGGCTGGCTCGTTTCTTCTTCATGAGCTTCTCTCTTTCCTCGGGAGTCATCTTCGGTTTTGCCTTGGGAGCCACATTCTCCGGAGTCACCGTCTTAGGCTTTTCCGTCTCAGGCTTCTCTGCCTTTGACTCCACCTTGGGGGCTTCTGCCTTGGGAGTCTCTGTTTTGGTCGACTCTGTTTTGGTCGGCTCCGCTTTGGCCGGCTCCGCTTTGGTCGGCTCCGTCTCCACTTCAGCCTTCTTATCCGGCGCAT
The DNA here is from genome assembly GCA_017550165.1 of Lachnospiraceae bacterium. Classification (GTDB taxonomy): domain Bacteria; phylum Bacillota; class Clostridia; order Lachnospirales; family Lachnospiraceae; genus SIG280. Next base: position 91,296 of record JAFZQH010000020.1, read on the forward strand.
AATTATTATCTTTGGCTTCCGCAGCCTGTCTGAAGGTAAAACGTTGTGCCGGCTTTCCGTTATCGTCGAAACCCGGCTTATTGTTCACGTTATCCTGATTGTCTGCACTGCCGCCTTGTCCCTTTTTAAAAGGAAAAGCGGAATCATCATCAAATGACATATGGGCCACCTGTTATTATCCTTGACAAAGATAAAGGGTTGTGAAACCATTATCTTAAATATACTGAATCTAATGCTGGAAACAGTAATTCATTATAATACCGAGGATATGCCAATGTCAATGAAAATCTATGCTGTACGCAAAGGACTTACACCGGGCATTTATAAAAGCTGGGAAGAATGCAAAGCGCAGGTTTCAGGTTATTCCGGCGCAGAATACAAGAGTTTTTCCAAAATGGAAGAAGCGCAGGCCTATCTTTCAGGTTCTTCCCTACCCTCCTCAGGCAGGGAGGATCATCTTGCCCTGCCCGCAGATGAAGCAGTGGCCTATGTTGATGGCAGTTACCGCGATGACACATCTGAGTTTTCTTACGGAGCCGTCATATTTCACAAAGGACAGGAGATCCGTCTTTCCGACAAGTCTTCCGATCCTGCTCTTGCTGACATGCGTAATGTTGCAGGAGAGATCAAGGGGGCGGAGGCTTCCATGAGATATGCCATTAACAACGGAATAAAAAGGCTGACCATATATCATGACTATGAAGGCATAGCCAAATGGTGTACGGGGGATTGGAAGGCCAACAAGGAAGGCACCATATCTTACAGGGAGTTCTATCGAAGCATCTCAGCTTCGGTCGATATTACTTTTCAAAAGGTAAAGGGACACTCGGGTGTCACCTTTAATGAGCTGGCTGATCAACTGGCCAAAGAAGCTCTTGGCATAAAATAAATCAATGTATTCGCATCTCATTTAAACAATTTTCACAATTTTTCTTAATAATTATCAATGAATTTGATTGATTTTAATCCTATCATTTTGCAAGGGGCTGTGATAGTATTTTTTTATGCCGCTGATAAGGCTGATTTCAAGTTTTTTATTAAGGAGATTTGATCATATGAATAATTACAAGAAGTATAAGAGAGCATATTTCATGCCCCCTGTATGCACATATGACTGGGTTAAGAAGGATTATGTAGACAAACCGCCGATCTGGTGTTCCGTTGACCTCCGCGATGGCAATCAGGCTTTGATCGAACCCATGAGCCTGGAGGAGAAGATCGAATTCTTCAAACTACTGACAGATATCGGCTTCAAGGAGATCGAAGTGGGATTTCCCGCTGCTTCCGAGACGGAATACAACTTCCTGAGGGCGCTTATCGAACGCAATATGATCCCGAAAGATGTTACGGTACAGGTTCTCACCCAAGCCCGGGAACACATCATCAAGAAGACTTTTGAGGCTGTCAAGGGTGCTCCCCATGCCGTTATACATCTGTATAATTCCACTTCCGTTGCCCAGCGGGAGCAGGTGTTCAAGAAATCCAAGGAAGAGATAAAAAAGATTGCCGTGGATGGTGCCAAGCTTCTGAAGAAGCTGGCTGACGAGACCGATGGCAACTTTTCCTTCCAATACAGTCCCGAAAGCTTCCCGGGAACAGAGGTAGACTATGCCGTAGAAGTATGTAACGCTGTTCTGGACGTATGGAAGCCCGTCAAGAAAAACAAGGCCATAATCAACATCCCCACAACCGTTGAGAACGCAATGCCCCATGTATTTGCAACCCAGGTCGAATACATCAGCAAAAACCTGAAGTACAGAGATGCAGTTATTCTTTGTCTTCATCCCCATAATGACAGGGGAAGCGGGGTCAGCGATGCTGAGCTGGGCATACTGGCCGGGGCAGACCGTATAGAAGGCACCCTGTTCGGCAACGGGGAACGTACCGGCAACGTTGATATCATTACTCTTGCCATGAACATGTTCTCTCACGGAGTAGACCCGAAACTTAATTTTTCTAATATGCCTTATATCAGGGAGACCTATGAGAGGCTTACGGGAATGCGGGTAGGCGAGCGGCAGCCCTATGCGGGAGATCTGGTCTTTACTGCATTTTCAGGTTCCCATCAGGATGCCATTGCCAAAGGGATGGCATGGAGAGAGGAAGGAAAGAGCGATCTGTGGACGGTACCCTACCTTCCCATTGATCCCATGGACGTGGGGCGCACATATGATTCAGATGTCATCCGCATCAACAGCCAGTCCGGCAAGGGCGGGGTCAGCTATATCCTCAAGCAGAATTTCGGTATCTCGGTTCCGGAGAAAATGCGGGAAGATGTGGGATACACCGTCAAGCATGTATCGGATGTTGAGCACAAGGAGCTTTCTCCCCGTCTTGTATATGAGATCTTCGAGAATAAATATGTTAATGCCCATACTCATTTTGAGATACCCGAAGTACATTTTAAACAGGTTGACGGGATAATGGCCGAATCCACAATCCTGCACAAAGGCCGGACCCACACCATAGATGCCAACGGTAACGGCCGTCTTGATGCCGTAAGCAACACCATCAAACAGTACTTTAACATAAGCTACGAGCTTTCGGTCTATGAAGAGCACGCCCTGTCCAAGGGATCGTCATCCAAAGCAATGTCCTACGTAGGTATTACCTACAAGGATAAAATGTACTGGGGAGTCGGGATCGACGAAGACATCATCAGATCATCCATCAGTGCCCTTACCGTTGCAGTCAATCAGATACCGGAGATAGCCACCAGTTCTGTCTCAGCAGATGAGCGGCTGGTTAATATGGTCAATTTCATTCAGGCCAACTACCAGACCGTCACTCTGGATGATATGTCCAGACAGTTCAGCCTTTCTGAACCATATATTTCCAAATACATAAAAGAAAAGTCCGGAAAGACCTTTGTAGAGACAGTACAGCATATCCGTATGAAGAAGGCCAGGACACTGCTGAAAAACGGCAACATGACCGTGGAGAATATCGCCTACTCCGTCGGATATCAGAATGTGGAGCATTTTAACAGATTGTTTAAAAAAATATTCAAAATGACTCCCGTTCAATACAGAAACAGTGTAAAATAGAGAAGAAATAATGCTTTTTCATAGAAAAAGGGGGATAACCTATGAGCATCAAAAAAACAAAGATCGTATGTACCCTGGGTCCAAGTTCCAACACAGAGGAAGTTATCCGCAACCTCATGATAGAGGGTATGGATGTCGCCAGGCTTAATTTCTCCCACGGAAGCCATGAAGACAAATTAAAGATCATAGAGATCGTCAAAAGAGTGCGGGGAGAACTTCACAAGCCCGTTGCGCTTCTTCTGGATACCAAGGGGCCTGAGATCCGGCTGGGAACATTTGAGAACGGTTCTGTTGAACTTAAGGCAGGCCAGGAATTCATCCTCACCACACAGGACTGTGCGGGTTCGTCCTCAAGGGCATCCGTTACCTACAAGGATCTCCCGAAAGATGTCTCTGCCGGGACCAGGATCCTCATTGATGACGGCCTAATCGAGATGAAGGTTACGTCCGTAGAAGGAACAGAGATCGCATGCAGCGTTATAAACGGAGGGGTCATTTCCGATAGAAAAGGGATCAATGTTCCTAACGTTGAGCTGTCAATGCCCTATATAAGCCCTCAAGACTACGATGATATTAAATTTGGAATTGATAATGGTTTTGATTTCATTGCCGCTTCCTTTGTCCGTACAGCGGGGGATGTGGAAGAAATAAGGGCCATACTCCGGGAGTACGACTGCAACACCATTGATATTATAGCCAAGATCGAGAACAATCAGGGTGTGGAGAACATCTCCGAGATAGTCAAAGTCTCCGACGGCGTTATGGTAGCCCGAGGCGATATGGGCGTAGAGATTCCATTGGAGGATGTGCCTATTATCCAGAAGAAGATCATCAAGGAGGTATATACTGCCGGCAAACAGGTTATCACCGCAACCCAGATGCTGGAGTCCATGATAAAGAACCCCCGTCCTACCAGAGCAGAAGCAACCGATATTGCCAATGCGATCTATGACGGTACAAGTGCCATTATGCTGTCAGGAGAGACTGCTGCAGGCAAGTATCCCATAGAAGCATTGAAGACAATGGTCAAGATCGCCGTAAGAACCGAGCAGGATATCAATTATCATAAACGTTTCAGTGAGAGCAGATCATTAAGTAACAAAAATATCACCAATGCCATAAGCCATGCCACCGTTACCACGGCAGAGGACCTCGGGGCATCGGCTATTGTTACCGTTACCAAGTCCGGCTTTACAGCCAAGATGATCTCAAAATACAGACCCAGTTGTCCCATCATAGGCTGTTCTACTTACGAAAATGTTTGCCGTAAGCTTAATCTGGCCTGGGGTGTCACCCCCATACTGATCGAAGAAAAGACCGATACGGACGAACTCTTTGATCATGCCATCGACCAGGCTCTTAAGTCCGGTACTGTGCGTGTGGGAGAACTGACAGTCATTACGGCGGGTCTTCCCCTTGGAATATCCGGAACCACCAATCTTATAAAGGTTCACGTTGCCGGGCATGTTCTTGTAAAGGGTATCGGCGTATCAGGTTCCAAAGCCACGGGTTCCCTTTGCGTTTGTGAGAACGAGGATGCCCTGAAGCGTAATTTCAAGGCCGGAGATATCATTGTAATTCCGGAATCCAGCAACAGGATCCTGCCCTTCATTAAATCCTCCTCCGGTCTGATCACGGAAGACAAATCGGAAGAGTCTCATGCAGCCATCGTTGGTCTTACCCTGGGGCTGCCGGTTATCATAGGTGCATCCCATGCATCCCAGATATTGAAGGACGGAGCCGTTGTAACCATGGATGCAGCAACCGGGGTTGTAACCGCAGACTGATCCTACAGGATCTTAAGGTACAGGAGGATATATGTCAGAGCTTCTTACAGATCACAAGAATTATATCGTATTTAAATTTTTCCAGGAAATATCCCGTATTCCACGTGGGTCCGGCAACATTTCCGGGATCAGAGACTATATCGCGTCCATAGCTAAAGAGCATGGTCTGGATCATGTTGTCGATGCATGCGGCAACGTGGTGGTTGTAAGGGATGCTTCTTCAGAAGACAGCACCGGTATACCCGTTATGCTTCAATCCCACATGGACATGGTTTGTGCCAAGACATCCGATAGTAACCATGATTTTGAAAATGATCCACTGGATCTGTATACGGAAGACGGATTCCTGAAGGCCAGGGGGACTACATTAGGCGGTGATGACGGCATCGGTGTCGCATATATGCTGGCCCTTCTTACCGACCCTGACTACGTGGGGCCCCGTATTGACTGTATTTTTACGGTTGACGAGGAGACCGGTATGGTCGGAGCGAACGCTCTGGATCTTACCAGGATCCGAGCCAAACGGCTTATCAACCTTGACTCCGAGAACGAGGGAGTATTCACTACAGGCTGTGCCGGAGGTATTAAGGTCCATGCGGATCTTCCCTATGCCTCCGCTAAATTCACAGGCTTCCGGACTGATATTAAGATATCAGGCCTTCTGGGTGGCCATTCGGGCGATGAGATAGTCAAAGGAAGAGCTAATGCCATTCTTCTTCTCTCCCGTTTTCTTTATTTTCTCAAGGATTCAGGAACAGATTATCATCTGATATCCATTAACGGCGGCGAAAAGGACAATGCTATCCCCAGAGAGGCTGCTGCCTCCATAGTGGTATCCTCTTCTCCCACAAAGGTCTCTGATCTGGCAGTTCAGTTTAAAAAGATCGTATTGCACGAATATGCTGCCACCGACCCGGGTATCAGCATCGAGGTCTTCGAAGCCCCACGCGATGCGGAACATATGGGAATGAATGAATCCGCATTGAGATCCCTTTTCCTTATGACCTATTCCGTTCCCAACGGCGTCGTTGCCATGAGCCGGGATATTGACGGCCTTCCCGAGACATCCACCAACCTGGGTATCATCAGTACAGAGAGCGGGAGCATTAAATGTGCATTTCTCCTCAGAAGCTCCATTGCAAGCCGTAAGAAAGAGCTTCTTGAAAGAATGACCATTATCCTGGAGGCGGCCGGCGCCTCCGTAGAGACCGGGGGCTCATATCCCGAGTGGGCGTACAAGAAGAAATCTCCTCTAAGGGACAGTATGGCAAAGCTCTGGAAGGAAATGTTCGGCAGGGATCCGGTGATCACCGCCATCCACGGTGGTCTGGAGTGCGGTATAATAAGTTCCAAATGCCCGGATATGGATATAGTATCCATAGGTCCCGATATCCCTGATATCCATACCCCCAATGAGAGACTTGATATCGAATCGGCTTCCCGGGTATATGATTTCCTTGTGAAATATCTGCAGGATTGCAAATAGATTATTTTGTGATATAATATATTGTTGAACAAAGCGATCTGACAGGAGGTTATGCTATGGAAGGAACATTATCACGCAGAGAAGGCACATTGGCTCGTCTTATGCGGTTTGCTTTTATTCTTTTAGCTTGTTTGTTTATAGGATTTGTATCATACGGTTCGTATGCCCATGCAGAGTCCAATCAGGCCACCACTACACAGGCTGCCGCTGATACTACTGCAGCAGCGCCTGCCAATGAAGGCGAGAGCTTCTTTATCTACTTCATGATATTTGTAGTTCTTATTGTTATCATCGTGGTGGTTATCGTGGCATCCTCCACATCAGCTGCTTCAGCTGCGATCCCGCCGGTGTTTGAACGATGGGAAGAATGATCTGAGATGAATTAAGCATTAATAAGACAATAAACGGGATGAGGTAACTCATCCCGTTTGCACTGTCTATTATTAATAATTCCAACCGATCATCAGTTGCCTGCTGCCGCCCCGGTGGGCAGGGATATATCTTCCAGTTCCATCACGCCCCGCATCTTGATAACGGGTCCTCCGGTATTCTCTATATATTCCCTGGTGATGGTAACACTTCCGATATTATCATCCTTGGGGATCTCATACATGATATCAAGCATAAGCTCCTCTATGATAGCGCGGAGAGCCCTGGCACCCATCTTTTTCTCCTTAGCCTTCTTGGCTATGGCCTCCAGGGCACCGTCATCAAACTCCAGTTTAACCTCGTCAAGGGCCAGAAGCTTGGCATACTGCTTCAGGATGGCGTTCTTTGGCTCCTTGAGGATCTTGACCAGCATCTCTTCGCTTAAGCCCTCCAGAGTACATATCACCGGCAGCCTGCCGATAAACTCCGGGATCATGCCAAACTTCCTTATATCCTCCACAGTCACCTTAGATAAGATATTCTCATCTTCATCATACTTGTCCTTAAGATCAGCCCTGAATCCCATGGATGACTGTTTATTAAGTCTTTCTTTAATAATCTCGTCAAGCTCCGGAAATGCTCCGCCGCATATAAAGAGGATATTCCTGGTGTTGACCGTGGTCAGCGGGACCATGGCATTCTTGGAATTGGCTCCCACAGGAACTTCCACTTCGCTGCCCTCTAAGAGCTTTAACATACCCTGCTGAACCGACTCTCCACTTACATCTCTCTGGTTGGTGTTACGCTTCTTGGCAATCTTGTCGATCTCGTCGATAAAGACTATTCCCTGCTCAGCCTTGTCCACGTCATTATCAGCCGCTGTCAGGAGCTTTGATAACACACTCTCTATATCATCGCCGATATATCCTGCCTCAGTAAGGGAAGTGGCATCCGCAATGGCAAGGGGAACATCCAAAAGTCTTGCCAGAGTCTTGACCAGATATGTCTTGCCACATCCGGTGGGTCCTATCATGAGCATATTGGACTTCTCTATCTCTATCTCATCCATGGTATCGGTGGCAACACGCTTGTAGTGGTTGTACACTGCCACGGACATGATCTTCTTGGCCTGTTCCTGTCCCACCACGTATTCATCCAGCTTCTCCTTGATAACATGAGGCTTGGGGATATCCTTGATATCTATAAGAGGCTTTACCTTGTCTTTCTTCTTCTTCTTGACCTTCTGTCTGGCGGTGGGCATCAGGCCCTGCAGGTCTGCCAGATTGATCATGCTGATATTGGGCAGGGGACTGCGACTTGTCTTATCCTGCGCATCATCTTCGGAATCTTCCCCGTCCTCTTCACTGCTGCCGGACCCGGCTGCCGGCTTATTGTTATTCAGCACATTATTGATATTATTATTCATGCCCAGCAGGCTGTCATAATTAAAGCCTGAATTCTGCATGGTATCTATGGTCTTCTGCATACAGTCCTTGCATATGCATATATTCCCGGGGATCTTGATCATAGCCCCGGCTATGCTCTCGGGCCTGCGGCAGATATAGCAGATATCTTCGTACTCCTGCTCGTTATCATCCATATCGATTATATCTTTATTATCATCTAAGCTCATGGTAAATACTCCTTCCGATAGGGTACATTATACTTCTTATGCGCCCTCCCGTAAAGAAAAACCTTACATCTTCCATAACCTACTTCCTGACCCTGACCCTGATCACTTTCCTGATGGTTCCGGCCTTGACGGTGATAGAGGCAGTACCCTTCTTTAACGCCTTTATTGTCAATTTGCCGTTTTTTATGGATGCGCTTACCACCTTTTTGTCAGTGTTCTTGGAAATGATGATGCTTTCTCCCGTTACCTTCTTATCGGGAAAGGCTGTTACCGTGACAGTTGCCTTGCTCCCCTTTTGCTGAAGACTTACGTTTGTACGGGAAAGTGTCAATCGGGTCGTAGTAGGTGTAACAATAACCTTGATGGCCTTGCTCATGCCGTTGGCGGTAAAGGCATATACGGTACAGACACCCTTGGCCTTACCGGTGATCTTGCCGTTATCATCAACTGTTGCAATGGATTCATTACTGCTAAAATAGCGCAGCTTCGCCACGTGTGAAGAGGGAACCAGCTTCCTGCCGCTGTTTAGCTTATTGACCTTAGCCTTGATATGGTGACTTTCGCCCGGCAATAGTGATACTTTTATCTTGTCCACCGACACACCGGCAGCATTGGTGTATTTGCTTGTTCCCCCTGATGTATAGGCATGGATCACAGGACTTGTCTTAACATAGGTCTTAACGCCCCTATAGGTTACGTATGCCTTAATAACAGCCTTATACAGCCTGTTCTTCTCCAGTTTCTTTTTTGTCCAGGTTAACCTGCTGTTACCCTTTACGGTCTTTACAAGCTCTGAAACCTTTGTTTCATCCCCTCCGGTGCACTTTTCAAGGAAGATGTCATAGCCTTCGGCCCCCTTTATCTTATTCCAGGAGAAGATCATACCGTCCCTGCCTGAAGACTTCATACCGGCAAGCAGATTTCCGCCCAAGGTGGGTCCCGGCGACGGTGTGGGGTCAGGCTCCGGGCCGGATTTTTTGATCCACTTGGGCCAAAATTCCTTATCTCCGGTGCTTCCCGCAGGTATGACGGTCACCTTGTTGCCTGTAAGTCCTGCATTGTCATACCAGCCTCCGAAATCGTATCCCTCCATGAAGGGATCCGCCAGGCTATGAGCCGGGTCATATACGGCGTAAGACACAGGATTGGAAGAGGGGTTGGTTCCTCCATTGGTGTTGTATTTTATACTGTATTTCTCATAGGTAAGACCGGTTACATCAAAAGAGCCGGTCCCGAACTTCCAGTTGTCATTCTTCTCTCCCCGGGCCAGCAGGATCCCGGCTCCTTTTGACATTTCATGGTCCTTCAGCCTGAAGTAGGCCCCGGATGCCAAGGTCTTTGGGAAATGTACCCCTACGCTTATTGTTCCTTTTTTATAAAGGGCGAATGTCGTGACCGGATCCGGCTCTCCGGCCGCCCGGGCTTCAACCGTGACAGGATATATCCCATCAGTGAAGAAAGGCTTTTTATCCCCTATGCCTGCATTTTGGAAAAAGGATTCCTTAAAGCACAGTTCTGCCGCGGAAAGTGTCGCCGTGAAATTCTCATCAAAGCCTTTCCTTAAAGGATTAGGTTCTCCGCAGACAGCGGTCACTTCAGCACCGTCTCCGATGGAAAGAGTAGCCAGGTGGGCATTTTGGGGATAAGACACATTTTCCTCGGTGTCCTTCGAAAACTTTCCAACCACACAGCTTCCTCCTATACCGTTAGCTCCTGAATCGGCGTAGGCATAGACTTTGGCATTATCCCTAATGACAACCTTCCCTTTAGGCTGTTCTTCCAAGTTCCAACCCCGGCCCAGCCCTATGCCGGCACCGCCTGTTTTGCCCGTCACCTGATCTCTTTTTTCCCTTGTGCTCATGGAAACAACATGAGCCTCACCTCCTATGGTGACGTCGCAGTCGGCATTATCCGAATCATAATGATTCACGTTTGAAATGCCTCTTCCCGTTCCGATGCCGGCACCACCGCAGCTGCCAAGGGCTATTACATCGGCATTCCCTTCTATCACTATTGTCCCGGAGGAAGCGCCCTGACCGCCTCCTATTCCGGCCGCAAATGTGTTCTCATAGCTTTCCGAATACAGGGTCTCCGGATTAATCTTATCAAACTTTTCAAAATCCATGTGCCATGAAGCAGCACGGACTTTCCCTCCGGATATGGTGATTCTGCCCCCCTTATAATAGCCTACCTTTGCAGCGAGTGCGGCGCCGCCCGTTGTTCCGTATCCCGAACCGATACCGGCACCACCACCTGTTCCCAGGGCTGTAATATCTCCACCATAAATATTGATCTGTGAAGCCGAAGAATGATATCCGGAACCGATACCGGCACCTGCATTCCCGCCTATGGCAATGATCCTGCCGGAATATATATTTATATTCCCCGCCGGCTTATTCCCCGTAGACGGAGAAATATATCCAATCCCTCCGATACCTGCCCCGTACATGCCTCCGGTCACGGTAAGTCCGGCACCATCCATGCCGTAAATGTTCAGGGTGGATCCATCCTCTACCTCGATACCTGCTGCCGATTCTTTCCCTGAATTTCCCTTCAGGACATTTGTCCCTTCAAAGACCAGGTTCACGGTTGCATTATTGCAAATCCTTATGGCAGATTTATAATCCGTATTATCGTTATCATGGGTGATACCGCTGATCTTCACGGTTTTACTCTCATCGATCGTCAAGGTCCCTGCCCAATCATTATTCTGATCACGTGTAATATCCGCCACGGGGATCTGCGGCGCTGCATACACCGGCACATCCATAAGGGGCAGGAGACCCATGATCAAGGCAACCGTCATGGAAAAACCGGCTATCCGCTTCCCTATATCCCTTATCTTCCCTTTCATCTTCTTCATCTTCATATACTCCTCCCATTAAGCATAAACTTTACTGGTATTGTATCATATCATACCGATTTGGCAATTATGTATAATTAATTTGTGACGGCGGTACCATTTATCTACTTGAAATCTACTTGAATTTTAACGGGATAGGAATTAAACTTGTTGTTGGGAGTGAAGGGAAGAGATTAGGAGATCATAATGGACATTTTCAGTATTCTTGGTTTATTTGGCGGTCTTGCCATGTTCCTCTACGGAATGAAGCTTATGGGAGGCAGCCTGAAAGAGAGTTCATCCGGAGCCTTAAAGACCATCATGGAGGGCATGACCAACAGCCCCGTTAAAGCATTTGTGCTGGGTCTTTTAGTTACCGCCCTTATCCAATCATCCACTGCCACCATTGTTATCACATCAGGTCTTGTGGCTGCGGAGATCATCACTTTAAAACAGTCTCTGGGTATTATCATTGGTGCCAACGTCGGGACCACCATTACGGGACAGATCATCCGCCTCATGGATATCAATTCCTCATCCACAGCCTGGCTTCAACTCTTCAAGCCTGCTACCCTTGCACCTATTGCACTTATCATCGGTATATTCTTTATAATGTTCTGCAACTTCAAGAATTCACGCCTTGCCGGTAATATTGCCATGGGCTTCGGTATCCTTTTCACCGGTCTTATAGCCATGACCGACTCCGTTACGGGCTTAAGTGAGACCGGCGTATTCGATAATCTTTTCAGAAGTATCGGAAGCAATCCCTTCCTGGGTTATCTGGTAGGTGCCGTTGTGGCTTTTATCCTCCAGAGTTCTTCCGCCACCATCGGCATCCTCCAGTCCTTCTCCATGACGGGAATGTTCACCTTCGGAGGGGTATATGCCATTATCGTAGGTGTATTCTTGGGCGACTGTGTAACTACAGCTATCGTATGCTCCATTGGCGCAAAGCCGGATTCCCGCCGGGTAGGTCTTGTAAATATAGTGTTTAACCTTTGTAAATCGGTTCTTGTATTTATCGGCGTTCTGCTGGCTCATCAGCTGGGTCTCCTGAACGCCATTTGGGATACTCCCATTAACTCAGGAGGTATCGCCAACGCCAACACCGTATTTAATCTCGCCTGTGCCGTTATCCTCCTTCCCTTTATAGGTACATTTGAGAAATTAAGTCACATAATGGTCAAGGATGATCCCCTTCCGGTGAGCAAATACGATGTCAAGCTTAAGGCCCTGGATCCCGTCTTCTTCAGTACACCGGCCCTTGCATTTAACAGCTGCTATGACGCCCTCCTTACCATGCTTGACTGTTCCATAACAAACGTCCGTAAGGGACTGGCCCTCCTTCGCAGGTATGATCAGGCGGATTATGATCATATCAAGGAGGAAGAGAAGAGCATCGACCTCTTCGCCGACCGCATCAGTAATTATCTGGTCCAGTTATCCGGTAATATCCATGAAGACTACCACATCAAGCTTATGGATGAGTATTACAAGGTTATAGCCGAATTCGAGCGTCTGGGTGACCATGCGGACAACCTGGCTGAAGAATCATATGAGATATACCAAAAGAATCATCCTCTTTCCGAGTATGCTTTGAAAGAGATTGACGTTGCAACGGAGATCCTCGACAAGATCATGGATTATTCCAGGCTGGCCTTTGAAAAGAGGGATGTGGAAGCAGCCAGGCATATAGAGCCTCTTGAAGAGGTGGTTGACGACCTGGTATATGCCATGAAGGAAAACCATATCCTGCGTCTTCGCGGCGGTCAGTGCCACATTTTGGTAGATAACAACTTCTTAAATGTATTAAGCAATATAGAGCGTATATCAGATGTATGTTCCAATATCGGAATAGCCGTAGTTGCCCGTGTTGAGCCGGAGCTTGCCCAGGAAGCCCACAAATACATCTCCCGCCTTCACCAGGGAAAGGATGAGACCTTTAACAAAGAGTATCATGAAGCCCATGATTACTTTTTCAGCAAACTTGAAAATTAAGACATTGTTAAATCTTTATTATACAAACAGGCGGAACTGCCAATGCGACAGTTCCGCCTGTTTTCTTTATACTTAAAGGGGAGTTAGAAGGTAACCTTGGTTGATTCTTTGGAATAGCTTCCGTTCTTGGATCTGTAAAATTCCACGGTAATGGTATCACCCTCCTTATGGCTCTTGCAGATCTCCTGTATTTCCTGAACAGTGGTAATGTCCTTGCCGTCTATCCTGAATATTATGTCTTCTTCCTTAAGGCCCGCTTTTGACGCCGGGCCGCCTGATTCCACCTTGGATATATAGGCACCCATGGGGATGTTGTATCTTATCTTTTCCTCATTCCCTATGTTAACACCCGATATACCCAGTTTTACTCCTGAATTTCCTTCGGATTCTTCATCACCGGAAGAGTTCCCGGTAGCTACCGGCTCACCGTTAATTGCCTCCTGGATAACAGGCAGTGCGCTCTCAAGAGGAATTGCATAACACATGCTCTCTGCGTAATTGGCAATGGCCTTGGCGTTACTGATACCCACCACTTCGCCTTTTGCATTGAGAAGTGCTCCTCCGCTGTTGCCCAGATTAATGGCTGCATCTGTCTGAAGCACTCTGTAGGTTTCTCCGTCATCGTTGGTCATGGTCCTCTCCAGAGCACTGATAACTCCGGTGGTGACAGACTGACCATATCCCAGGGCGTTACCTACGACGATGGCGGTCTCTCCTACCTTCAGCTTTGTAGAATCACCCAGTTTGGAGATACGGATGGAACTCAATGTGGATTCCTTCATATCCGCAATGTTAACGGCTATGACTGCCATATCCGTTGCTCTGTCAGTGGCTTTAACTACAGCCTCAACACCCTCACCATCGCAGAAACCTACCGTAAGCTTGGTAGCCCCATCAATAACATGGTAATTGGTAGCAACCAGCACTTCCTTATCACTCTGATGAACTATAAATCCCGAGCCAAGGCTGGTGCTTTGCTGCTGGCCTCTGCGGCCGAACCAGTCTCTGTACTCCGTAACACTGGCGTTGGTGATCGATACCACTGAAGGCATGATGGCATCTACGACGGCTGATACATCAACAGCAGTGATCTCCGCTGATGAGGCATCAACGTTGGTTCCGTTGGACTGAGGAAGATCAACAGGTGTAACCGCTGTGGTAACCGCGTTCGCGGCTTTGTTCCTGGATGCGAACCAGTTGGTCGCCTGGGTTATGCCTGTAAAAACGCCTCCCGAGATAAGGCCAAACACCAGGGCATAGGCAACAACCTTGCCGAATCCCGACTTCTTCCCGGGAGTATTATTGCTTCCCGTACTTCCTGATCCACCGGTACTTCCGGTAGTGTATCCGGTGCTTCCGGTACTGTATCCGCCGCTTCTGTATCCTCCGGTGGTGCTGCCTCCGTTACTGTAGCCCCCGGTCCTGTAGCCGCCTCCGCCGCCATAACCGGTACCGCTTCCGTAACTGCTTCCGCTTCCGTAGCTGCTTCCGCTTCCGTAACTGCCTCCGCTTCCGTAACTGCTTCCGCTTCCGTAACTGCTTCCGCTTCCGTAACTGCTTCCTGAGTTATAATTATTTGAATCCATAAGATCCATTCACCTCATTTCATTTAATATCTTAACCTGCTTTCTGATAACAAGTATATTTTTAAAATGTGTCCATCCTGTGACCAAAGAGTGTAACATTTGTTAAAAAGATCCGAAAAAAAGAACTGCCCACAGGGCAGTTCGGGGTTTAATGCATTATAAAGTTTACTCTACAGTAACAGATTTGGCCAGGTTCCTGGGCTTATCCACATCATATCCCTTGCCGACGGATACATAATATGCAAAAAGCTGCAGGGGAATGATGGCCAGGGAATTGGTGAAGTACTTGTTGGTCTGGGGAATATAGATATTGTAATCGGAAGACTTCTCTATATCCGTGTTACCCTCATTTGTTACGGAAAGCACAAATGCTCCCCTGGTCTTAACCTCTACTATGTTACTGATGGTCTTCTTATACAGATCCTCCTGTGTGAGGACAGCTGCTACCAGGGTACCATCCTCTATAAGGGATATGGTCCCGTGCTTTAACTCTCCCGCCGCGTAAGCCTCGGAATGGATATATGATATCTCTTTAAGCTTTAAGGAAGCCTCCAGGGAGATGGCATAATCTATTCCTCTTCCTATAAAGAATACATCCTTGGCGGCTGCGTATCTGGTGGCAAAATGCTGGATCTTCTCACGGTTGTTGAGCAGCATCTCTATCTGCTCCGGAAGCTTCCGGAGGTCTTTAAGATAAAGATCAAAGTCCTTATCTGATATCTGTCCCCTTACCATCCCGAACTTCAGGGCGATCATATAGTGAGCGATAAGCTGTGCACTGTATGCCTTGGTAGTGGCAACGGCTATCTCCGGTCCCGCCAGAGTGTAGACTACTGAATCTGCATCTCTGGCAATGGAACTTCCGATGGCATTAACGATTCCCAGAGTCCGGATCCCGCGTCGCTTGGCCTCCTCCAAAGCGGCTTTTGAATCAGCTGTCTCACCCGACTGGCTTACAATGATCACAATAGAATCCTTATCCAGGATGGGATCCCTGTATCTGAATTCGGAGGCCAGGTCTACTTCCACGGGGATCCTTGCCATCCCTTCATATACATACTTTGCCGTCACCCCTGTATGATAAGCGCTTCCGCAGGCCACAATGTAGATCTTGCTTATCTTTTTGATCTCATCATCACTCATTTTCACATCGGGAATGACTATCTTGCCGTCTTCTAAAAAGCTTTCCAGAGTATCTCTGACGACGACAGGCTGTTCAAACATCTCCTTAAGCATAAAATGCTCATATCCGCCCTTATCTGCGGCATTGACATCCCACTCTATCTTGGTGAATTCCTTATCTATCCGGTCCTCATCAATGGTGCAAAACTCAATGTCATCCCGGGACAGGATAGCGATCTCTCCGTTAAGTATAAAGCACACATCCCTGGTATATTTGAGAACAGCCGGAACATCTGATGCAATAAGATTGCCGTCGGAACCCTTGCCCACTATAAGAGGACTGTCCTTGCGCACTGCATACAACTTATCAGGATGATCCTTGAAAATGATACCCAGGGCATAGGCGCCCTCAGCCCGGTGCATAACCTTGCGGATAGCCTCCAGCGGGTCTCCTTTATAATAATAATCCAGCATATGTGCGATCACTTCTGTATCGGTTTCGGATATAAACTTATATCCTTTATCCATAAGACGGGTCTTCAGGTGCATGTAATTCTCTATGATACCGTTATGGACTATGACTATGGATCTGCTTTCATTAAACTGAGGATGTGAATTAACATCATTGGGTTCTCCGTGGGTGGCCCATCTGGTATGACCAATCCCGACATGCCCGGGAAGGGTCTCACCGTCATGGGTAAGCTCGCATAAAACCTGAAGTCTTCCCTTTGACTTGACTATATTGATCTCCTTACCGTCGTAGACAGCTATGCCGGCAGAATCATATCCCCTGTATTCAAGCTTGGTAAGGCCGTCCAAAAGAACCGGCGCCGCCTGTCTCAATCCGATATATCCGACTATTCCGCACATAATACTCTCCTTTATTACTTAAACTGCTCGGGATGGAAACTCATTAATGATCTTAAGGCCTTCGGAAGGGCATCGAAGGAGCTGCCAAACAGATACCCCAAATACTTAGCGCCTTTATAGAAAACATCATATCCCATCCACAGATATTCTTTATAATCCAGAAGATAAAGTTCTCCCTTCAGACCCAGTCTTGCCTCTCCGTTCCTGTCAAGACCGTAACCGTATCTTTTAAGAGCCTTCTTCTGAAAAACACCTATATCAAAATACCTCTTGAACTGTCCAAGGGGTGAATAATTATTTGAAGAAACCACAACCGAATCACCACAGTAGGCAACTGACTCTCCCATCTCCAGCAATTCCAGAGCCAGAAGAAGGTCTTCACTGTAAAAGGATTCGTCATAACCCTCAGCTTTATTAAATACACTTTTAATATATGCCGCGCAATCATATCCCAGGGGGCTAAGCCTCCGTCCGTTGTCTTTGGTATCCGGGCTTATAACAAATGATTCTCTGGGATAATAGTATATCAGTTCATATCTCTCCGGCTCATTACACTCACTTCTTGCCAGGCTCCTTGCAAATGACGCTGAAATTCCATCACCATTTAACAAGGGCTTGGTCAGCCTTTCCAGGGTATATTTATTATAGGCCTTGGACTCCGGGTTTATAAACACAAGAATATCCCCATCGGAGAAGGATGCGCCGTAATTCTTCAGTTCACTTACAGCTCTGTTTTGTCCCAGGTAGCAATGAACTTCCATCTTGTCTGAAATACATTCTACATCTCCTGACTCTTCGAAGCAAACTATAATGATCTTTCTTACAGCGATCGTCTGCTTAAGCAGCCTCTTAATGCAATTGTAAAACAATGTGTCGGGTCGTGACACCGTGATTATCACATCTACCCGGGGATCATTCTTCATACAGTTCCTGCCCTTCTTTCGATCAATATGCATTCTTATTGATAAATCCTTTAAAAATGGTTAAAAACAATATTTTAAAATCAAGGCCTATAGTCCAGTTCTCAATATAATACAGATCGTAATCTATCCTCTTCCTTATGGATGTGTTGCCCCTGTACCCGTTGATCTGAGCCCATCCCGTCATACCCGGGCGCACCTGGTGCTTGATCATATATCTGGGGATCTCATCCTTGAACTGCTCAACAAACCGGGGTCTTTCCGGTCTGGGGCCTACCAGGCTCATATCTCCCTTAAAGACGTTAAAAAGCTGTGGCAGTTCATCTATACTGGTTTTACGGATAAACCTCCCCACATTGGTGATCCTGGGGTCATTCTTAACGGTCCACCCCTTTTCCTCTTCTGCGGACGTCTGCTCCTCCATTGACCTGAACTTGTACATGTTAAAGGGACGATTATGCCTGCCTACCCTCTCCTGCTTAAAAATCAGAGGACCCTTGGAGGTAGTCTTTATGGCAATGGCCGTTACCAGCATAACCGGCGAGAAGAGCACAATGCAGACCAGGGAACCCACAATATCCGTGGTCCGCTTGATCACCTGATTAAAGGTATTGGTAAGGGGAACATACCTAATATTGACCACGGGAAGCCCCAGCACATCCTCCGTATAGGGTCTTGTGGGGATGATGTTATTATAATCAGGAATAAATTTTGTATGCACTCCCGACTTCTCACACATTCCCACAATACGTTCGAGATCACCGTATTTGTCGATACTGAGGGTAATGGCTATCTCATCCAGATTGGCATTGGGAAGGATATATGGGAGATTATCTATCTTCCCCAATATCTTGACGCCCTTATAGACAGTTCCTCTCTCTATGTCATCATCCAGGACACCCCTGATGATATAACCCCATTCGGGATTGGCAATGATCCTGCTGATATACTCTTCAGCAGACCTGCTGTATCCCACCAGAAGTATATATTTCTGATTATATCCCATTTGGCGCGCTTTGCGAAGTGCCGTTCTTATGATATTACGGACCAGCACATCCACAAACATGTTCATAAAATAAAAGATGAAGATCATCTGCCTGGAAAAATCGGGCTGATTGATCATATAAAGTATGAAGATGAAAAGGAAGGTGCCGGTAGTATTGGCTTTAAACAGATTAGCAGCCTCAACTCTCCTTCCCTGAACTCTCTTAGGTGTATACAGGTTAAAGGCATGGTACAATATGAGAAAACCCGGAACTATAAAGATCAACGGGAAAAAATAGTACTCATCAGAAAGCCACGCCTCCCCCACAGGAAGAAGACCGCTTTTAAACTTTAAAAACCACGCTGAATAATAGGAGCCCGCTACAATGAGACCGTCTATTACCACATGCATCCTGTTAAAGTACTTCTGGTTATCCTTTATCAAGACAAAACAACCTCTAATCTGTTCTTAATACATATCCCGGCGGTTCCAGGGAAAAGTTCGGGTTATAATACTTATCCCCGCAGGACATCATTTCAGCCCATCTGCTCCGCATAAGCCTCATATCATCCGGATTGATCTTAGCTCCCTTTCCGTAATATGTAGCGGTCACAAAAGGATCATAGAGGATCCTTTTGCCATCCTGCAAAATACGAAGGCACAGATCCGGTCCCGCAAGGCCCGGTGCAATGCTCTCATCAAGACCACCGTAACGAATGAATGTTTCCTTTCTGATGATATACATCAGAGGAGACACTGCACTGCAATCAGCTAACAGGGACGCCCGGTGCATATATCCCGTCAGATTGGCAGGCAGGCCCTTAAAGGCGTTGCCCACAATTCCGCTCATTCCCAATATCATTCCGGCGTGATATACGGATTTCATGGGAAAATGTCTGTTAAAAAGCCTTCCGGAAGGAGCCGTAAGCTTTGTCCCTACTATTCCTATCTCATCCCTGTCGCATTGGGAAAGGAGTTCCCTCATCCAATCATCTTTTTCGGAAACAATTAATTCTTCATTTAATATAATAATAAAATCGCCATCGGCATCGTTTTTAACACAACTGTTGATATCTCGGGAATTGTCCTTGATGATATAGAAATCATAATTCTCATACCGGCTCTTCCGCAGAGCCTTAACACACCTGACAAGACTTTTGTTATCTCCGTCAGTTGTGATGATAACGGACACCCTTGGTTCATGCATCAGATCATATTGAACTCTGTAATAACCCAGATCCTGCCCGTGATGAACAGAAGCATCTATCCCCAATCTGGATAAATGAGCAGCCAGAGCCCGTCTGCCTGCCTCAAATGCATACATCTTGCCGGTGGCATTACCTGCCGTGGAATTATCACTGCAACGCCAATGGTAAAGTATCTTGGGGACATGAACTACATGATCGGTATGCTCGGTACACTTTAGTACAAAATCGTAATCCTGGGCACCGTCAAAGCTTCCGTCAAATCCACCGACAACGTCATACAATTCACGTTTGACCATCAGAAAGTGGCATATATAATTGCATGATCTCAGAAGATCGATATTGTATCCGGATTTAAAATGCGGGCAAAAATAATCCCGGCCGTCACTACTGCATTTATCCTCATCCGAGTATATCATCCCGGCCTCCGGATCTTTGGTCGCAGCCAGGACCATCTCATACAGAGCATCGGGTTCCAGTATATCATCATGATCAAGAAAAGCAAGATACTCTCCCCCCGCCATGGATACCGCAGCATTGGTATTGCCTGCTATTCCCAGATTGTTATCCAGCCTTTTGTAACATATCCTTGGATCGGATAAAAGCGCGGATACGCACTCCTCCACATCTCCGCTTATGCTCCCGTCAGCTATACATAGCTGAAAGTTGGTATATATCTGCTTCTTCACCGACTCCACCATACTGAGAAACTGATCTCTGGGAGTCTCATACGTCGGAACTATTATACTGACAAGCGGATTGCTGCTGAGTTCTCCCGGGGATTGACTCTTTTTTCCCTGTGACATAAGATGCGACGGATACCAGTCACTGTAGGGATGAATCTCCGGAATAAGCCTTTCCTCTGTCTTTCTTGCCAGTTCCTTAACACCGTAGTATTTTAAATAATCAATTCCTTTTTTAATTATTTCTCTTTTACTCATTCTTTTCAAGATACCTTCTTATGGCATCATGCCAATCCGGGAAGCAGTAATCCGAGGTAAGCCGGAACATGTAATTATCAAGTACAGAGTAGGCCGGTCTTTTAGCCGGGGTTGGATACTCGTCAGTTCCTATCCTGATAACCCGGGTATTAACCTTCCTGATCCTGAATATCTCCTCCGTGAAATCCGCCCAGGAGCAACTTCCCTCACAGGTACCATGGAAAATCCCGTAGTTATCGGTATTAAGGAGAAATTCAACAGCTCCGGCCAGTTCTGCGGCCCCGGTGGGGGTACCAAACTGGTCAGACACAACCCTGACTTCATCGTGTTCTTCCGACAGGCGAAGCATGGTTTTCACAAAATTCCTGCCATCTCCGTAGAGCCATGCAGTCCTTATGATATAAAACCTGTCGGCAAACTGCCTGACAAATCGTTCTCCCTCAAGTTTGGTCTTGCCATATGCTCCCTGTGGATCAGTATCATCAAACTCCGTATATGGTCTGGATGAATTACCGTCAAATACATAATCCGTGGAAATATGCATAAGCCTTGCGCCTGTATCTGTGGCTGCTATGCTTAAATTCCGCGGACCAATAGCGTTAATCCTGTATGCCGTATCCCAATCCGACTCACTTTTGTCGACGGATGTATATGCTGCGCAATTGATAATAGCATCAGGCCTGATATCCCTGATAAAAGAAATGACTTTATCAACATCTGTTATATCAAGGTCTCCCACATCCGTATTGACAAGCTCATACTTCGAGTCTGTAAATCTCTCATTTACAGCCCGTCCAAGCTGTCCGTTACAACCCGTAACAAGTATCTTCATGATAAAACCCCCCGGGAGCTACTCTCCCAGTCCCGAAGTGATGGCGGAGACCAACTCCCGCAATGCGATCTCTTCATCCTCACCGTCACAACTGATCTCTATCTCATCACCGCTTTTTACACACGCACCCAATACGCTTAACATGCTCTTGGCATTTGCGTGGTAATCATTAAATCTAAATGTAATCTTTGCCTGAAACTCCATGGCTTTATTACATAAAACTCCTGCAGGGCGAAGATGCAGCCCCGTAGGATTCGTTATCATAACTTTCTGACTAACCATTGTCTGCTCCTCCATTATGCGAAGATGCTTCAAGATGTTTTTTCATTTAAAGTATCAACTATAAGTCTCGCAAGCTTCTTAGCCTCTGCATCGATCTCCTTCTGGTCCTTACCCTCGATCATGACTCTTACCAGAGGCTCAGTACCTGACGGGCGTATCAGAACGCGTCCCTCACCGTCAAATCTCTTCTCAAGTTCTTCTATCGCTTCTACTATAACGGGATATTCCGTATATTTGTTCTTCATATCATTGGAAACCTTGGCATTGACCAGCGCCTGAGGGAGCACATTCATGACGGCAGCCAACTCCGATGCCTTCTTCCCTGATGATACCATGGTTTCAAGAAAGTGCAATGCACTTAAAAGTCCGTCCCCCGTAGTGTTCTCATCCAGGAAGATGATATGTCCGGACTGCTCTCCGCCGATGCTGGCATCGATCTCTCTCATCCTCTCCAGTACATATCTGTCGCCCACCTTGGTCTGTTCTATAGTTATTCCCTGCTCCTTCCCCATTATGAAGAATCCCATATTACTCATGACCGTGGCTACTATGGTATTCTTTTTCAGGCGACCCAGGCTTTTAAGATGAATACCGCATATAGCCATCAGCTTGTCACCGTCAATGACCTTGCCCGTCTCATCTACAGCAAGGAGTCTGTCAGCATCGCCGTCAAATGCCAGCCCCACATCCGCACCATGCTTAACTACATTACGGGAAAGATCCTCGAGATGCGTAGAACCGCATCCGTCATTAATGTTGATGCCCGTGGGGTCAACATGCGTCGGGATGACATCTGCACCCAACTCTGTAATGGCCTTTACCGAGGTGCGATAGGAGGCTCCCTCCGCACAATCAAGAACGATCTTGAGCCCCTTAAGGTTCACGGGAACAGTATTTTTAACAAAATCAATATATTCTCTCTCCAACTCAAAGTCATATACCGTCTTGCCCACATCCGGTCCGGATACCACGGGGATCCCGGCCATATCACGTTCTATATACTGCTGGATCTCATCCTCCAGGGAATCGGAAAGCTTATATCCCTCTCCGTTAAAGAATTTGATCCCGTTAAATTCCATGGGATTATGGGATGCGGAGATAACCACGCCTGCATCAAACTTACCGCTTCTGGTAAGGTATGCCACTGCCGGGGTAGGCAGGACTCCTGCAAAAACAACATTTGCTCCTACGGAACATATCCCGGCCATAAGCGCATTTGCAAGCATATCTCCTGATATTCTGGTGTCACATCCTACCAGTAGGGTAGGTTTATGCTTATTCTCCTTTGTAAGGACATAAGCTCCCGCCTTACCCAGTTTCATCGCCAGATCTACGGTCAGTTCCACATTTGCAACTCCCCGCACTCCGTCAGTTCCAAATAATCTGCTCAATTCAGCCATACTCCTTTGTAATAACCATCAATTATCCTGAGCTATAAGTATATCCACCTTAACCCCGTCGGCAGCCTTGATCCCTACCGGCGTTGTTATCTTTACAGGCACCGAGGAATACTTGCCCGGTTTGGTATAATCACTTAAATCTATCTCCAATGTAATATCAGACTCCTTCATCTTCCTGATGTTCTCCGACAGACCGCTTATATCAACACTGATCTTTCCTGTAGTAACAGTGGCCTGAAGACCCA
Source organism: Lachnospiraceae bacterium (assembly GCA_017550165.1). Lineage (GTDB taxonomy): Bacteria > Bacillota > Clostridia > Lachnospirales > Lachnospiraceae > SIG280. Next base: position 114,846 of record JAFZQH010000020.1, read on the forward strand.
TGGTCAGATTAACCTGCTTGATCCTCGAGGCAGGAAGAGTCAGGGTTTTCTTCTCCAGATGTTCAATTACCGCACTTACCAGAACGGTTGCATCTGCTTCATCCACCGGTTCCACTCCTTCGGGCAGGTATTCCTCCAGATCAATGGTCTTCTCTACGGACTGGGTAGCACCCGAGACATCTAGCAGATTATCAGGCAGCTTTATCTCCGTCAAAGATGCCAGTGTAGCGGCATCACCCTTCACCTTGATCTTCTCCGGGCTGATATCCGTCTTAGTGAGGGTATACCCGTCAGCGGGACTTCCGATCGTGTTGATAACTATCGGAATCTCCTTTGAATTGATCATAGTAACCTCCGCATTGACCTCACTAATGTTCGTGGTAATACGTGAGGATGTCATAGTATTGCCTTCACTGTCAAGCAAAACCGGTGCCGGATTAAGATTAAGCTTTGTCCCCATTCCCGTAACATCAATACGTACTACTACTCTGTTGACCTTATTTACCTGAGAGGCAGGTCCGGATACCTTTAAAACGTTAGGTGTAATAGAAACATCGCCTACTGCATAACCTTCTGCGGGATTACCGCTAATGACGCACGCAATGGCAAACTGCTTAGTCTCAAGATCCTCCATAGAAATCTTAAGATTCCTTGTCCTCGTAGTAATTTCTTCAATCTTGTTTGAATTTTTGGTCGATGATATCTCAATAGGAACAAGGCCCAGAGATACATCTATCTCCTTCATATCCGCAGTTGCCTGAATGTCAGAAGAAGTAAGATCATCAATGACAGATCTCTTCCCTTTGACTGTAACAGTGATAAGGTCGCTGTTATCTATTACGCTAAATACCTTACCTTCACTGGTTATAGTCTCCTCATTCTGGATTGTGACGGGAATATTGCTGAAAGATCTGGAGGTGATCGGATCATCGATATTAACCACTACCAGCCATATGATCACAGCTGCGATCAGGGAAAGGATCTTCAAGCCTATGTTGTTAGTTTTTTTCTTCAACGCTTTTTCTCCTTCCCTTGAATATAGACATCTTATCGTCCTCAGTGCCTTTGTTCTGCATACCCTTAAGAAGCTCCTTCAGGGATTCGGGAGTCAATTCACGGCTGAGCCGTCCGTTCTCTGCAACAGAGACCACGCCGGTCTCCTCTGAAACTACGATAGTAAGGGCATCTGATACCTCGCTTACACCAAGTGCAGCTCTGTGCCTGGTTCCGAGATCTTTATTGATGCTAAGATTGTCTGACAGAGGCAGATAGCATGTAGCAGATACTATCCTGTCGCCTCGTACAACAATGGCACCGTCGTGAAGCGGTGTATTATGTTCAAATATATTAAGGAGCAACTGGCTGGAGATAAGGGAATCCATGTCTATTCCCGTTCTGGTATACTCCACGAGCTGCGTATCTCTCTCAACAACAATAAGGGCTCCGGTCTTATCCTCAGCCATATCAAATACCGCCCTGACCAGTTCATTGATAGTCTTATCGCTGAAACGCTTGGTGGTCCCTCTCTGCCAATCTATGTTGGTAAGAATGGCCAGAAAATTCTTACGTCCCAGACGCTCCAGTACATTACGGAGCTCCGGCTGGAAAACGATGACCAGAGCAATGATACCCACGTTAAATCCCTTGGCCAGGAGCCAGAGGATGGTATTCATACGGAAAATAGCCGCAAAAAGAGCGAAAACCAATACAACAGCAATACCCTTGAACAGGTTCCATGCTCTTGTGCTTCTGACAAAACGGACTATCTGATACACCAAAAAGGCAATAATAAGTACTTCCACGAAATCAATAAAGGTAAATCGCGGTATCTCAAACAATTGCTGTATTCTTTTGAAGAATGAGGTAACAGATTCCATTATCTTCTCTTTCTCTTTTTGCGGGTTGAAGGCATCTTACTGTCGGTATCCTTGATAAACTCCTTCTCAAATTCATCCAGAAAAGCATCCTCAGACACATCGCGTCCCCTTTCGGAAACAGCACCTTCCTTGGTAAATCGCTTGATAGTAACCGATGGAGCTATTACAGACATCTTCGGCACGGCTTTCAGATAATAATAATACTCATCATCTTCAAACTGCATTCTCTCCACACGGCTGTAATCCAGAGGAAAATACATAAACTGGGCAAAGACTCCTATACATGCCGATACAACCTCTCCGAAAACAAGCCACATGGTATCATCATAATTATTGATAAGCATATACCCCAGAAGAACCACCACAACGCTTACAAGGGATCCCGAAAGAACGCTGATGAGCCATGCATAATCAATGTCCAGCCGTCTGACGAAATATACCACGATAATGGTAGCAGCAAAAGCCAGCAATGTAATGCTCATCTCCGGTCTTACGAATATCCTCTGGGAGATAAACTGAAATTTCTCAATCGTAGTGAGGCTGTGGGCTTTGGTAAGGGCCGCCGCATTCGCCCCTGCAAATCCCGCAATATAGCACAGAAGCCCGGCGAAGCATACCGGAATTATTGATAAGAGCCCTCCTGTAAGGCCCATGATTATCGGAATGCAAAAGGGTATCTTCAACACAAAAGCTATAGGCATAAACAGGAGAATAACAGCCTCTCTTGAAGAAAACCTGAAATAAAAAATGATCATTATCATGAATAGCAAGGCAATAACTACTGCCAGTTCTACCGAAGCTTTGTAGGTATTCAGGAGCAGAACTATCCCTGCGCAAACACATGTGAAGTTAATGTGAAGAAAAGCACATACTGCAGATATCACCAATACAACGATGATATTATTGATCTGCGGAAAGAAGGGCACCGTGGTGTTAATGATCATCAATACGGCAAATGCCAGGATAAACTTCCCTATAGGTGCAATAAACTTGACATTCTTTTTATAAAACTCTCTGAGACGCTCTCTGAGGATCAGTATTCCTGTCACAAAATCATACCTCTCTACATAATCTGCTCAGAATCATACATATCTCCGAGCTTTTTTAAATAACTACGGTATCTGGCCATAGTCCTCTTGGCCTCTTCATAATCATTGATCGCCTTCCTTCTGGCCAATACCCAGGATAAAACAATACAGATTATATAAAGAGCCACGATCAGCGCAATGACGAATGTCAAGCTTACAGCCGTAAGAATGACGGCAACCGCATCTACACACAAGAACAAGGTGAGTAAGAACACCATACCAAACCCAATGGTTGAGAGTACCCATGCCTTAATCACCTGTACAAAAATAAAATCACGTTTTGAATATCTGTCGATTTCCATGACTTTCCTGCCCTGTGTGACCTCAAAAACGGCCATCTTGGACATCAGTCTAACTTTATCTTCATTCAGCATAATGATCTCTTACTGCTTGTCCAGAAATCTCATCCTGTCCTTATCTTTGGCAGGTTTCTTCTCCACCGGAGCCTTGGGTTTACCAAAGGCATTCCCCAGTTCGTTGACCATTGCGTTCTTACACTTCGTGCAGAAACGACCTGTTAATATCTCCGCACCGCAATTCTCACATTCTATACCTACACCGGAACCCTCCTGGAATGCCAGTCTCTCCTCACGGACCCATTGTTTGATCTGATTAACGGATACCTCATTGGCCTCGGATACCTCTGTGATGCTGGCAACCTTGTGCTCCCTGAGATATTCCTTTACCTGCCTGAACTTCTCTTCAAGGGCATCCTTGCATGCAGGACATACCTTCGGTCCGTTATAATAATTAAAGAGGCGTCCACAGGTCTTGCAATTCATAACTTCCATAACAATTCCTCCTAAAATCCACTGCCTATGCTCAAACTTAGACAATATATTTCTTTCACACCCGCCGACAGCAATACCTCACTTATGGCATCCATGGTCGAGCCGGTTGTGTATATGTCATCTATGACCATAACTACGTTTAATTTTACTATATTTTCAGCCATTTTAAAAGCCTTTTTCATATTCTTTTTTCTTGAATCATCAGACAATTCTTTCTGCGGAACTGTGCTTTTAACCCTGTATACCAGATCATCTGCCACGGGGATCGGGATATGATCGCTTAAAGCCCGGGCAATCAGCTCCGCCTGATTGTAGCCTCTCTGAGCCTGCTTCTTCGGATAAAGCGGAACCGGAATGAACACCTGGGGAGCCACGGCTTTTATCCATGCCCCGCAACACTTAGCCATCTCCTCCCCGTAAAACGATGCATATTCACGTTTATTCTTGTATTTAAATCTGTATATTGATTTTTTTATATCATCCCTGTATTGAAAAACGGCCCTGCCTGCTGTGAAAAGATGGTCACTTTTCATGCAGTCCAGGCAATACTCCTTCTCGGCATACTCGATACTTTTCCCACATTTCAGGCAATAGGGCTCACTGATATACTCTATACTGTCACGGCATTTACCGCAGATCCTGTCATCCTCCCATAGTAATTCATTGCATAACGGGCATACCCGGGGATAAACCATATCCAACAGCCTGTCGCTTATTTTTTTTATATTAATCGGTCATTCTCCTCTCTGTCATGACATCCCTGATAGATCTGCACAGCCCGGTATAACGGACTCTTTCCGTATCATTATATATCATTTTCTCAAATGTCTTCTCATCTCCCACAATGGTCACACATCTCCTGGCACGTGTAACGGCTGTATATAAGAGATTTCTCGTCATCAGCATCTCGGGGCCGGAAAGCAGGGGGATCACCACGCCGGGGTATTCGCTGCCCTGAGACTTGTGAATGGTAACGGCATAGGCATGTTCTAATTCCTCGGCATCTTTATATGTATAATCCACACACCTGCCGTCGTCAAACTCCACAGTTATAAGCTCTGCATATGTGTTTACGGTCTTAATGATGCCCATATCACCGTTGAAGACTCCCACTCCCGCGTCCACAGGAATATTATAGGGCCCGGTGATCTCCCACTCCAGACGGTAATTGTTCTTCGTCTGCATTACCTTGTCCCCCTCACGGAATATCCGTCCGAACAGTTCTTTTTCATTCTTTCCGTATTCCGGCGGGTTCATGTATTGCTGAAACACCTCATTAAGGCGCTCTACTCCCAGATTCCCCTTCCTCATAGGCGTCAGGATCTGTATATCTGCCGGTTTGCAGTCAAGATACCCCGGGAGTTTTTCGCTGATAAGTATACGCATTACCTCTATCACCACATCGGGGGTGTAACGTTTAAGCATGAAAAAATCCTCGCTCTTGTTGTCAACCTCCGGGACCTCGCCGGCATTGATCTTATGGGCATTGACTACGATGTCACTGCGCCGGGCCTGTCTGAAAACATGGTCCAGCTTAACGGTGGCGATCAGCCCTGACTCAATGATATCTTTTAATACATTTCCGGGCCCCACGGAAGGCAGCTGGTTAACGTCTCCCACCAGCACCATCCTGGTCCCGGGAACCACAGCTTTAAGGAGGGAATTCATGAGGGAAATGTCAACCATGGACATCTCATCTATGATGATAAGGTCTGCCTCCAGAGGATAATCCTCATTTCTGGCAAATCCCCCTCCTTCTTCACTTATGCCACCTGCCTCCAGCAGGCGGTGAATGGTCTTGGCCTCATATCCGGTGGCCTCGGTCATCCTTTTTGCCGCCCTTCCGGTGGGAGCAGCCAGTACTATGTCAAACTGCTCTGCTTCATAGCATTTGATAATGGTATTGATGGTAGTGGTCTTACCGGTTCCCGGTCCTCCGGTAATAACAGTGATACCGTTGCGAAAGGACTCCCTTACTGCGGTGATCTGCTTATCATCAAGGGTAATGCCTTCCTCCCCGGATACCTCTGCTATCCTTCTGTCCAGAACATCTTCTTTAATCTGATATAGGTCTGACAGCTCATAAAGCTTGGATGCCACATTCATCTCCATATAATAAAATCTTGCATCATAACAACAGAGGCCATTATATTCTTTTACGATAAGTTTTCTTTCGATGGTAAGATCCATCCTCGCCTTGGATACCATATCTTCCGGCACCTGAAGGATCTCGGCCGCACGACGTATCAGCATATCTTCCGGCAGATATGTATGACCCTCACTCATTGCCTGGGACAGGATATAGAGTATCCCGCTCCTTACACGGCAGTCGGATTCCTTCGGGATCCCGACCTTCTCTGCTATCTCGTCTGCAGTCTTAAAACCGACTCCCGATATCTCCTCCGCCATGGCATAGGGATTATCATTGATCATGTCATAGAGGCCGCCTCCGTACCTTTGATATATCTTAACAGCCAGATTAATAGTAATTCCGTATTTCTGAAGGAAGACCATGGCATCTCTCATATCCTTCTCTTCTTCAAACAGAACCCCTATCTCCTGCGCCTTCTTATGACTTATTCCCTTAACTTTTGCCAGGCACTCCGGTTCCTCCTCGATGATCCGGAATGTATCCTCCCCGAACTCATCCACTATCCTGGAGGCCAATGCCGGACCTATGCCCTTGATGATCCCGGATCCCAGGTATCGTTTAAATCCTTCCACATCGGCAGGCGTCTTTATCTCATACCTCTCAGCATTAAACTGACTGCCATAGACCGGATGCTCACTGTAATGCCCCCACGCTTCTATATACTGCCCCGGGTTGACATAATGAAAAAAGCCGACTACACTCGACTTTTTTTCATCATCTGATAATCTCAGAACCGTATATCCGTTTTCTTCATTCCGAAAAACTATGGTTTCGACATAGCCCCGGATACTACATTCCTGTGCCATATTACTCTAAATTATAATTCCTTTTCATTTGTTCATAAAGCTTCTGGGCAAGTCCCAGACCCTGGCCGTTCTGAACCGCCTGTGAAGAATAATCCTTGATCAGTTCTTCCTTGTAATAATCGGTAAGGGAAGACGCATAATTTGACTCCAGTTCGTTCTTCGGGACCATCTTCTCCATGGTCTTAAACATCTGCTCTATAAAATAACTCTCAAACTCCTTGCAGACGTCCATAAGCTCATCGTCAGAAGCCTTGGAATAGTCTCTGTCCAGACCGGATTCCAGCTTGGCCGCGGCACTGTTAAGCTGCTGACCGGATATCTGCGAGTATAACTGATTGGTCAATGCATCCATAGATACTGCCATATGTTACCCTCCTTATGCGAAGACGCTTATGTTATCGTTTAAGCTGATTAGCCTGGCCCAGCATCTCATCCGATGCCTGAATGGCCTTGGAGTTCATCTCGTATGCTCTCTGGGCAACGATCAGATTGACCATCTCATCCGCAACCTGAACATTGGATCCTTCTACATATCCCTGCTTAATGGAGCTTTTCAGTACATCGCCCTCATTCTCGTTAATGGCTTCTCCCGATGCGTCGGATACGGCATATATGCTGCCTGCCAGCTTGTTAAGTCCCGCAGGATTATTGAACTGGAAGAGACCGATCTGCATATTGAGGTCCGTGAGTGATGAATCATCGTTCCTGATGTAAAAATGACCGTCATTGGTGGCAACTATCCTTGAAGATACTATATCACCGCTGAAGGTAACGGGTTCTCCTTCCGTATTCAGTACCGGATAACCATCATTATTGGTAAGGACAAGCCCTTCTCCGCCAAGAGCCAGTTTAAGATCACCGTTCCTGGTGTAATAAACCTCTTCGTTAGGTCCCTGAACTGCGAAGAATCCCGCGCCGTCAATGGCAAATGCCGTGGGGTTATCCGATGCAAAGAACGCTCCCTGTGAGAACATGGTGGTGATAGCCGCAGGCCTGGTACCTAATCCCACCTGTGCGGGAATAGGCTTCTGCGCACCATTGGCTGTGGTGGTCTCTGTCTTTATCGTTTGATACAGCAGTGTCTTAAACTCTGCCTTTTCAGTCTTATATCCTGTGGTGTTAACATTCGCCAGATTATTGGCAATGGTATCAACATTTGTCTGCTGGGAAACCATTCCCGATGCTGCAGACCAGAGAGATCTCATCATAAGCTATACCTCCTAAACTCTTCCAACATCATTAACTGCTTTACCAAGTGAATCATCGATAGCCTGAATAACCTTCTGGTTCGTCTCATAGGCTCTGGTGGTGGTGATCATCTCCACCATCTCGTATACTACATTAACATTGGACATCTCCAATGTTTCCTGACGAACTCTGGCTCCGGAGTCGATTATGGTTCCTCCGGGCTGGAGGTCATACATATTTTCTCCGTATTTGCGGATATAATTATAGTCTTCTACATCCACGACACCCAATTGAGCGATCTCTTCATTATTCTGGTAGACTCTTCCGTCCTCATCTACCTTGAAATCAAGCAATGGATTGATCTGGATAGCCCCGGTGGGAATACCTCCTGCCACCTGGTTAGTGGATGCAAGTGCCGCATCTTTGCTTAAAACAAAATCGCCATCCTTCGTAACGAGATAACCCTCCTTGGTCAAAGTAAATGCACCGTCTCTGGTGTACTTAATGGAGCTGACGCCGGCCTTGTTGGTGAAGGATATAGCAAAGAATCCGTCACCGTCAAGTGCCATGTCATATTTGTTATCAGTTACTCGGAATGGCCCTTGCGCATAATCCGTATATGTCTCGCCTATCTTAACGCCAAGGCTTGCACCGCCTAATCCTCTGGGAATACCATATTCAGAAGAGTCCTTGAGCTTGATGGCCAATACCTCGTTGAAGGCCTGGGATGTTGAACCCTCCTTCTTAAAACCGTTGGTAGCCGAATTGGCCAGATTGTTCGTCAGAACATCCATTCTGTTCATCTGGTTGATCATTCCCGTGTAAGCAGTGTACAAGCCTTTTGTCATGGATTATTCATCTCTCTTTCCGCCCATGAACTCTACGAATTTGCCTGTGCCGATGGCTACGGCTGTCATAGGTTCTTCGGCTGTCATAGTGTTGATACCGGTCTTGGAGGAGATAAGATCCTCCAGTCCGCGGAGTAAAGATCCGCCACCGGTGAGAACAATTCCACGATCTGCCACGTCTGCCGCTAACTCCGGCGGCGTCTTCTCTAATACACTGTGTACAGCTTCCACTATCTGCAGGGTAGGCTCTCGGAGTGCCTCCTCTGTCTCTTCCGATGTGACTGCCACTGTCTTAGGAAGTCCCGTAACGAGGTTCCTTCCTCTGACATCTAATGTATCGTTCTCAGGTAATGGGAAACAAGTTCCGATCTTAACCTTAATGTCTTCTGCCGTTCTCTCACCGATAAGGAGATTGTGTTTCTTACGCATGTACCTGACGATGGCTTCATCAAAATCATCGCCGGCTATCTTGATCGATGAGCTTACTACCGTACCTCCCAGGGAGATAACTGCTATATCGGATGTACCTCCGCCTATATCTACTATCATGTTACCACAAGGTCTGGCAATATCAATACCCGCTCCGATAGCTGCCGCTATGGGCTCCTCTATGATCATGACCTCTCTGGCTCCTGCCTGATAAGTAGCGTCTTCAACTGCCTTCTTCTCAACTTCGGTAACCCCGCTGGGTACACATACGCTGACTCTGGGCTTTCTGAAACTTTTCTTACCGAGTGCCTTCTGGATAAAATATTTGAGCATCTTCTCGGTAACTGTGTAATCAGAGATAACTCCCTGTCTTAAGGGCCTTACAGCTACTATATTACCGGGAGTCCTTCCCAGCATGGCTCTGGCGTCTTCGCCGATAGCCATTATCTTATTGGTATCTCTGTCAAATGCTACAACAGAGGGCTCCTTTAATACTACGCCTCTGCCTTTTATGTAAACGAGAATACTCGCTGTACCTAAATCGATTCCTATGTCCGGTGCCATCATGGATATAAATCCCCTTTCATGTATATAAACTGTATCACATTATTACGCATTTACCTAAACCATTATATACAATTCTTTTGGGAATTTAAAGCATTTTTTAATTTTTTCACACACAAAAAATATAGAAATGCATATCCTGCACGTAATATTTTTCGGCTATTTTGTATAAATACTTAACCTCTTTTGCAAAAATTCCTTCATTCATCAAAATAGCCCAGCCCGCTAAGCGCCGACACAAATCTCTGGATATAATCCCATGTGGTAACAGGCCAGCGGAAGCCCAGACGGTACAGTACCTGCATGGTGTACTCACATTTACGTTGGAGCCTTATCTGTTCCCTGCCGCCGGGGGATTGCATATAAGCCATTATACTTGTGAGCTCCGTTGCTTTCGCCGGGTCCTTCTGGGCCTCGGAGAAGGCTTTGGCAAACTCCGGACGTTCAACATATCTGATGGGATAACCCAGTTGGCTCAGCTCATGGAAGATACCCTCCATGGAAATACTCTGATTGTTGAACACGTGGAATACCGTGCAGTCATCCGGGGTTCGGGTAAGCAGGACAAGGGCTTTGGCAACTGCGTCTATGGGGGAGAACTCCATGGTTCCGTCAAGCTGGTCAAAGGTGGCGCATCCCAACATTGAAAATGCCCTCAGTCTTCCCATGGCCGAATTGGAGTCGAAATTGATCTGGAACTCCCCGTCACTGTGCCGTGCAGCCAGGTTGCCGAAACGCAGGATCTTTCCCTTAAGTCCCTTTTCAGCCACTGCCTCCAGAACAGCCCTCTCTGCCAGGAACTTGGAGTGTATATACTTGTTATCAAGAACCTGCTCAAAATACAGTGACTGTTCATCCGGTTCAAATCCCTGCTCAAGATTATCCTTGTAAGCCGATGTAACAACACTCATGGTAGATGTCTGGATCATGGCCGCTCCGGTTTTCAGGCAGAAATCTATCAGGTTCACTGCCCCTCCCACATTAACATCCTCAATAATGGTTCCGCTTGCAAAATGCTTAACAACGGCAGCGCAGTTGATGACCGTATCTATCCCGCATCCTGCCAACTGTTCAAAGGTTCCGGGATCGGTCACATCGCCGTCTGTGATCATAAGCCTCTTTCCCACAAGACCGGAAATATCCGTGTCAAAATAGTAGAAATACAGTCTTTTCAATCTCTCTGTGGCATCTGTATCAGCCTGGGAACGATGGAGGCAGTATATCACTCCATCCGTCTCCGAAAGCAGCTCATGAAGCACATGTATTCCCAGATATCCCACAGTTCCCGTTAAAAGAACGGTTCCTGTCTCACGAAGTGCTCCCGACTTAAACCCTTCAAGGGTATTCTTCTTAAGCAGACCATTTATCCGGTCATAATCATAATCCCTTATATCCTTCTCCCCTGCCTTGCCGGCACCACCGGCATTTCCGGGAAGTCCGTCTCCCGTAAGGGCTGCAAGGCTGCCCGGGGTGGGATTATCAAATACATCCCCGAAGGAAATATTATATCCGCGGGTTCCGGCCTCTATAACCACATTGGTTACAAGAAGGGATGTTCCGCCCAGGTCAAAGAAATCCTCATTGACACCTACATCCTCCACATGAAGGAGTTCTGAGAATATATCGCAAAATGCCTGCTCTGCCGGGGTAGATGCCTTAGCCGCATCTCCCGACCTGTACAGTTCAGGTATGGGAAGACTCTTCATATCCAGTTTACCGTTAGGTGTAACCGGCATCTCTTCAAGCTGCATATAGGCAGTAGGAACCATATAATTGGTCAGGGTCCTTCCCAGTTCCTTCTTGAGTTCTCCTATGTCCACGGGATGGTCGGCGGTGAACCATGCGCAGAGATGTTCGATGCCGTTGATCTTCTCTATCCGCACAGTCGCTCTTCCTATGCCTGATACAGAGCTTAATACGGATTCCACCTCATCCAGTTCTATACGAAGACCACGCAGCTTGATCTGATTATCCCTTCTGCCGATGATCTCCACATTGCCGTCAGCTGTCCATCTCGCATAATCCCCTGACTTGTATACCCTCTCTCCGTGGTAATCTATGAATCTGTCAGCGGTCATCTCCGGAAGCTCGTTATATCCCGTGGCAACACCCAATCCGCCTATATAAAGTTCTCCTATAACTCCCGGCGGCACCTTGTTGCCGTCATTGTCCACGATATATTCCCTTACACCCGGCAGCGGCGGGCCGGCATTGACCGTATCACTCTCCGAAAGCTCCTGGGTATTGCTGGATACGGTGGTCTCGGTAGGCCCATAGGTGTTGAAAATGAGCCGGTCACCCTTACCTCCCTCTTTAAGTGCCTTAAGGAGGGCTTCGGGATATTTTTCGCCGCCGCATATCAATACCTTACAGTTCTCCAGAGCACTCTTGAATTCTTCGGATTCCATCAGGGTCATTATCCTTGAAGGAGTGGACCCGAAGACATCGGTGCCCGTAGCCTTCATCCTTGCCGCAAGCTTTGACGCATCATTGATCTCATCATCTCCCGCAACCGACAGGGTCAGGCCGTTAAAGAGAGGCATTCCCCACTCTTTAATGGAGAAGTCGAAGGAAAAGGTAGTTACTGCAGTGAGCACATGTCCCTTGCCCACCATGCCGTTGACAAGGATGTTGCCCGGAGTATTGGTCACATAGTTCACGATACCCCTGTGCTTAAGCATGACTCCTTTGGGCTTCCCGGTAGATCCGGAGGTATAGATCATGTAGGCCAGATCATCCTGTGATATCTCCACATCGGGTTTTGAGACATTATCTTCTATAACAAGTGATCTGATATCAAGGGCCTTTCTGTCCTTGAAACGCCCTATTCTTTCCTGGGTCGTGATAATATATGCCGCCTTTGAATCATCGATGATATGCCTGATCCTCTCCACGGGATAATTGGGATCACAGGGAATGTAAGTGGCCCCTGCCTTCAGTACACCGTATAAGGCAAAGAAAAACTCAGCAGTCCTGGGCATGAGAAGAACAAGCCTGTCTCCCTTCTTAACCCCACGACCTATAAGGGCATTGGCAACTCTGTTGGCAGTCTCGTCAAGTTCTTTGTAAGTGTAATCCCCATCAACTGCCCTGATGGCCGGATGATCGGGCTTTTCCTTTGCGAAACGCTCTATCCCCGAATGGAACAATACATCTGAAGGGATATCAGGTTTCACGGGTCTTTCACGGAAACTGTCAAGAAGGGCAGCCCGCTCTTCATCCAGAAGGGAAATGCTCCTTACCTTTTCACGTATATGCTTTGCAAATTCATTAATGGCTATATAATATGACCTGATAAAGTCTTCAACAGTCTTCTTTGTGTATGCCGCGTTGTTATACTCAACCTCTACCGCCGGCTCATTATCCCTGTCAACTATCCTTACTGTGATGCCGAATTTGGTCTGCACGGGTTCAAAGCCCTGAACCCTGACCAGGCCCGGGATATCCGGTTTTTCAACCACACCACGCTGATATTCATACATCACGTTAACCGAGAGTCCCCATTTTCCGGCTATCTCCGCAAAGGGATAGTTCTCATGTTCAAGGGCCTTATCGAATCCCCCGGCTACTTCCTTTACGAACTCACCTGTGGTACCGTCGGAAAGAACAGCCGCAAGGGGTATGGTATTGACAAACATTCCGAAGGTATCGGAAAAACGTACATCAGACCTGCCGCTGGAAATGGTGGATATATATACATTATCCGAAGCAGTGAGTCTGGCGAGGGTATAATCAAGAGCAGCCAGGCAGAAGGATGCCTCCGTGGTCCCTATATCCCCACAGGCCTTTTTAAGTGTCCTTTCATCCAGTCTTTGATATAGAAAGGCCTTTTCTCCCGCAGCATCGGTTGAAGAGATAAGCCCCGGAAGCTCCGTGGAGGATTCGAAGTTCTCCAGCAGCTTTCCGAAATACTCTTCATATTCAGCGCTCCTCTCTCCTGAGAGCATCTCTTTCTGGTTCCTGGCGTAGGTGAAATAAGATGCGCTTTCCTTCTCCGGTCCTTTGCCCTCACCTTTCATGGCAGTTTCCATGTTCTTAAGGAAGATGTTCATTGAAAATCCGTCAAAGATCAGGTGATGGAAATCAGTATAAAGCCTTACGGCCTCCGGAGTCTTAACAATTGATGCTTCAAAGAGTGGCCCCCTGTTGAGATGGAAGGGTTTCACAAAGGACTGCTGATACTCAAGGACCTCATCCTCCGTCATTTCCAGAAGGGGGATCTCAGGTATCACTGCTTCATCCTTCACGGCCATTACCTGATTATCGACTATATCGAAATGCACGAAAACAGAGGGGTGGGCCATTAGGATCTCCCCTACTGCGCGGGTCAGCCGCTCCGGATCCGTTCCGGCGTCAAATACCATTACGGACGGGATATTGTAGGCAGATGAGTCAGGCTGCTTCATGCAGTCAAGATAAACTCCCATCTGGGCTGCACTTAAGGGTACTGCGTCCATATCCTCTTCTTCCGGAGTATCGCCTTTGACCGTCACTCCCCCCTTAAGCCACTCATTCAGGATGATATTCTCTATGCCTGTTATGGTTATATCCTTAAATTCCTTGACATTTATATTAACCCCGAACCGTTTGAACAGCTTGGTGGACAGACGAATGGTACCGAGGCTTGTCAGTCCCAGATACTCCAGGGGTGTATTAAGGGGAGGCTCCTCCATGTTGATGGCCTCGCCTATAACCTTCTTCAGCTCAGTCTCAAGCACATTATCGACGTGGGACGTGTCCTCTTCCACAGGGGTAAATACAGGTTCAGGCAGCTTTGCCTTGTTAACCTTTCCGTTCTGGTTTAAGGGGATGACATCGATCTGCATAAGGGATGCGGGAACCATGTAAGGCGGCTTCCTTTCCCTGATAAATGCCGCTATATCAGCCGGATCTATCTTGGCATCACTCACATAATATGCCGCGATAGCCTTGCCGTCTGCTCCCAGATCCTTTGCCACAACTGCAGCATTCCGGACACCTTCATAATCCCGGATCACAGCCTCAACTTCACTAAGCTCGATCCTGAAGCCGTGGATCTTAACCTGGCCGTCACGGCGACCAATGAACTCTATCTCCCCATCGGTCCTGAAACGTACCACATCTCCGGTCTTATATGCCTTTTCATATTCTCCCCCATCAAAGGGATTACTTACAAACACCTCTGCGGTCTTATCGGGCCTGCCGAGATACTCCACTCCCACATGGGGACCTGCGATCAGGAGTTCTCCCAATGCTCCCGGCGGAACCAGGTGGCCGAAGGCATCGATCACATAGCATTTAAGGTCTGAGAGGGGCTTACCGATGGGGATATTATCTTCTCTGGCAGTAACCCGGTATATTGTTGAAAAGATGGTACACTCCGTAGGACCGTAGCCGTTGTGAAGCTCCACTCCCTTGGGCGGATCCATGGATGCAAGCTTCTCTCCTCCTACGGAAACAGCCCGCATGTAAGGATTCTTCATCTCCACCGCATACTGGCGTCCTACCTGGGTAGTCATAAATGCCAGGGACACCTTATTCTTTATGAAGTACTCGTTCATGAATGCCAGATCAAGGCGCATATCCTCAGGAACGATACAGGTAGCTGCACCATACGAAAGGGCAGGATACATATCCATCATACAGGCATCAAAACCGTAGGATGCATATTGTCCCACACGGTCATTCTCCGTCAGGTCATAATAATCCCGATACCAGTTGATGAAGCATACAAGATTACCGTGGGTCAGCTTGACTCCCTTGGGAACCCCGGTACTTCCTGATGTATATAAAAGGATAAACAGATCCTCGGGAGCAACCTTTGCGGTGGGCTTTCCTTCCGGAAGCGCTTCGATCTCGTCAAGGGTCAGTCTGGCCCCGTTATACTCCGTAATGATACTTCCCAGCTCTTCGGTGGTAATGAGCAGCTTAGCGGAAGCATCATTTACCATGAAATTAAGCCGCTCAGTGGGATATGTTCCGTCCAGGGGCTGGTATGCGCAGCCGGCCTTTAAGGCACCCAGGGATGCAACAACCTGATATATACCTCGGGGAATAAGTATGGATACCACATCCCCGGTTCCCAGTCCGGATCTTTGGATATATGCGGCTATAGCATCCGATCTGGCGTCAACCTCTTTATATGTAAGAGCCTCCTCCTCATAAATGACGGCGATGTTGCCGGGATACTTCTCTGCCGCATTCTTAAAGAGAGATACCACAGTCTGGGTCCTGTCGTAATCAGTCTCCGTCCTGTTCCACTCCTTTAACTGCTCCACCACTTCATAATCCGCAAGAGACACTTCTCCCACGGTTTCTGCGGTAAGCATCCTGTCCAGTACATTCTGGTAACTCTTAAGGAGGATCCGGATGAATTCCTCGGAATAGAGATCGCTTCTGTACTCTGCACGGACATTATACAAGCCCCCCTGCTTATACATCTGGATGGCGATCTGCTCACCGGTGGCATTATCCATTAAGGGGATCCTCTCCACAGGCTGGTCTGCAAATCCTCCAAGCTTTAGTATATCTCCCTGATAGACAAAGAGCAGGTCACTGGATATCCCGTAGGAAACTGCCAGTTCGGAGAAGGGATAGATATCGTTATTCATGCAGCCGATCATCTGCTCCTTTGCCTTGCCGAGATAATCCCGGATCTCCTGGTCTTTTTCAAAATGAGAATATACCGGCAGGGTCTTTACAAGCATGGCCACGGTCCTTGCGGTACGCAGGGAGTCACGGCCGTTATATATAGTGGTAAATAATGCTTCATTACTTCCGGCATATAATCCGGCGCATATTCCGAACGCTGCCGTGGCGAAAATGTTCTCGGTAATATCATATTTTCTGCATAAAGCCTCAACCTCCGACGCTTCCAGGGCAAGATCCATGGTCACGCTATGGAAGGCCCTCTCTCCAAGCTTGCGGTTAGGCACAGGCAACGAGTCAACCTCAAGGCCTCCGAAGGTCTTCTCGTACCATTCTTTTGCCTCGTCATATCTTTCATCCGAACGGAGCTTCTCATCCTCTGCCACCTCAAAGCCGCTATAGGTCTCAGTCTCAAGAGCCTCGCCCATATATGCCCTTTCTATATCCTTCATGAGCACCAGCATGGAAGCGCCGTCAAAGATAATGTGATGAAGGTCCGTAAATAGGTACTTGTCCTCTTCTGTCTCAAAAAGCCTTATCCTGAACAGCCTGTCCTTAAGCAGGCGGAAGGGCTGCATCAACTTCGGCATAAGGTCCTTTAAGTCCTTATCGCTTATCTTTTCAATGGTCTGAGAATAGCTTTCCGCATCATTCCTGTGCTGCAGGGGGTTGCCATCCTCGTCTGCGGAAAGGCGGACCTTGATAAAGGGATGGGCATCTACCGCCGCCTCGCAGGCAGCCTTAAGCTTCTCCATGTCAATATCCTTGCCCAGTTTGAGAAGGATGGGATTGTTATAGAGAGCTTCCCCGTCCCTGTTCATTGACTCTATATATATTCCCATCTGGGATGCTGACAGAGGATATACCTCCTTTTTCTCACGTACTCTTGCGCTGCCTGACGCTATGCATGACTCTGCTATCTTGCGGGGGGTCCGTCCCGAATAGATCATTTTACTTGAGAGATCCAGTTCGGGGCATGCAGTAACCAGCTTCATGACTCTGATACTGTCCCCTCCCATGGCAAAGAAGTCGTCATCTATGCCGACACGGTCCATTCCCAGAGCCTCTTCAAAGGCACGGCAGATCATGGACTCCGTCTCATTCTCAGGAGCCGCATATTCACTTCTTCTGCTCATGAGATCAGGCTCCGGAAGATTCTTTCTGTCAATTTTATTATTAGCATTCAGCGGGAATTCATCCAAGTGCATGAAGAATGACGGAACCATATATTCCGCAAGCTTCCTGGACAGCCCTTCTCTTAAAGTCGCCTCCTCCTGAACTTCTCCGGTATAGTAAGCGCAGAGGGCAACCTGACCCTCGGCTCCTTTAACAGCCTTGACCACAGCCATATCTATTCCGGGAAGAGCTCGCAGTACATTTTCAATCTCCCCCGGCTCAACGCGCTGTCCGTTGATCTTCACCATCCAGTCCTTACGGTTGATGTATAAGAGATTACCGTCGGGAAGCTTCTTAAGGATATCCCCGGTATGGAGCCATCCTCCCCGGAAAAGCTTCTCCGTAGCTTCGGGGTTCTTGTAATATCCTATGGTGTAGGGACCCTTAGTGCAGTATTCGCCTTCTTCCCCATCCGGCACGGGATTCATGTCATCGTCCAGAAGAGCCCATACCGTTCCCTCCGGAGGAATTCCTACAGGTGTTGTATCATAGGGCTGCTCAACCAGGAAGGAACATACTGTTCCCATGGTCTCGCTCATTCCGTAATTATTAAAGAGCTTATAACCGTCCCTGCTGCACTGGCCTGTAAGACGTTCGCTACCGGTCATGACAAGCTTGAGAGACTGGGCCCTGTTGTGGAAATTAGACAGTACAGAGGGGCTTATAAAGCCTACGGTGATATTCTGTTCTTCGTAATAGTCCTCCAGCTTCCTTACATCCCGCATGGTCTCCTCATCCATAAGATGAACGCAGCCTCCGAAGGTAAGAACCTTATAGACCGCAACTGATGCCACAAAATATAAGGGGGCTCCCATGGCCCATCTCTGGCCTTTGGAATACACTTCGGGCTTTCCCAGCTGCCTGTTTGCGTAGAGGCCTTCAAAGGTATGGAGTATTCCCTTGGGCATACCCGTAGAGCCCGATGTATAAAGCAGCAGTGCCGTGTCTTTCTCATCAGAATCGGGGTAAACCTCATCCTCCGAAAGGTCTGTCCCCCGTATCTCATCTATGACATTACCATCAACTATGAAGGGTGCATCACAGTTCATCGAAATGAATTTAACTCTCTCAGGAGGAAATGATGTTCCCATGGGAACCGCAATATGACCTGACAGCCACACACCGCAGACTGCCGCCGCGAATTCCATGGAAGAGTCGAACATGACCGGGATAAAGGACCTCTTACCCAGCTGCTTGTTATTGATCCAGGTGGCAGTACGCCGCATGAGATCACCAAAGGTGGCATAATCAGTGATCCTGCTGCCCCCATGGTCAACTATGGCCGGCTCCTCTCCAAAATTCTCGCTTGCCTCACATAACAATTTTAAATACTCATTCATCTATTCATCCTCCATGCAAAGATCAAGTTCGATTACTGTATTATTAAGGCTGATAGCCCTTACATAGGTCATCTTTACAGCCAGTTTCCGGATCAGTTCAAGTCCCCTTATATCATATTCCTCATGCTCTTTTGGAACGTACTCCACCGGATTGAAGGGGATCCCGTCGTCCCTGAACCTTAGGTAATACTTGCCCTTGTTCTCCGAAAGGCACACGTCTATGGTCTTATTATCCGAATCCGGATATCCGTAGCGGCCGATATTGGATATGATCTCCTCTGTGGCAATCCCCAGTGACTGTGCCTTGTCGGAGGGTATATTCTCCTCAATGCACCTGTCGATCACCTTCTGTGAAACCTTAACAGCCGTTTCATCGCTTCCCCGTATGGTCAGGCTGCATATTTCACTGCTGTTATGGTCCGGGATGGCCATGAAGCCTTTTTGGGGTACTTTACCCATCTTCTGCATGATGAGCCGGATAAGGTTCAAGACCGCAAAGGACAGGAGTTCGCTGGCTATGATAGCCGCAAACAGCCCCAGAAAACCGAAAACTTTCATAAATACCAGCATCAGGGGCACTTTAAATATCAAAAGCTGCATGGTGCTGCTTGCAGTAGACAGAAAGGTTTGGCCGGTAGTCCTGTAATAATTCTGTGATACGGCATTAAGGATAAAGAAGCCGAAGCTTAAGGAGAATATCCGAAGACCCGTAAGCAGGTCCGGTCTGACCGCTTCATTATCAAATCCGTACATGGCCGCCAGAGCTCCCGGAACGGCAATAAATACCACCATTATCACAGCCCCGGTCAAGAGGGCGATCTTTAATACCCGGGACAGGACGCTCCTCATGCCGTAGTAATCCTTCTCACCGAAGAGTACTCCCGCCACGGCGGCAATAACCGAGGATATACCGTTCAAAAACATCTGGACGATAAGCTGGGTATTATTGGCCACCGCATATGCGGAAAAATACCCGCCTCCCAGAGTTCTCAATACGCTTGAATTGATGATACCCACGCTCAGAACAGTCATTATAAGATATGCCAGGTTGGGAAAACCGTTCTTACAGGTAAGCCCGATCAGATCCTTGTGGGCAATGAGCCCGGACAGTTTCGGACGTACCATCCTGTTCTTACTCTTATAATACATGGGAAGAAAAATGAGTCCCGAGACAATGTAGCCCAGAACAGTGGACAAAGCAGCCCCCGTGATACCCAGCGGGGTGAATCTTACAAGGATATAATCAAAGACCAGATTGACTGCATTGGAAGTTATATGCATCCTTGCCGACATGGCCGCATGATTATCTATATTGATGAGATATGCCATTACCAGAACGAATGAGATCACAGGCATACCATACGAATACACGGTGGTTATACTGCCGATCATATCCGCCAATTCACCGGAGGCTCCCGTCAGACCGATAAATGACGGGATCAGGAAGGGTGAGATGAAGGTGAAAATGATAGGGTAGACAAGGCTCCCTGCCATACAAAAGCCCATGACCCTGGCGGCATTATCTGTATCTCTCCTTCCCAGAAGGACAGCCATGGTCACGGCGCCTCCGGAACCCAGCAGGATGGCCGCGGCCTGGAGGACATAGAGATAGGGCGTAGATGCGCTTACCGCACTGTTGCCTATGCTTCCGATGAGGTTACCCACTATCATGGCATCCACAACGTTGCCCAGCTGAAGGGCAACCGTGGTCATAACCCCGGTAAGCATATACTGATATATCTTTCTTTTGACAAGATCATCATTTCTTTCCATCAATATCCCCCTGAGATAATACCCCCTATTTATAAATAGTAACATATTTGATGGAAAACAACAACGTAAGGCAAAAGACCCGGGAGGCGGGTTTATTTCAGGTACTTCTTAATGTAGGCACCGGTGTAGGATTGTTTGCATTTTGCCACCTTCTCCGGCGTGCCTGTGGCAATGACCGTTCCTCCCCCGTCTCCTCCGTCGGGTCCCATGTCTATGATGTAATCAGCCGTTTTGATAACGTCCAGGTTATGTTCTATGACAACTACGGTATTACCCTCATCCGCAAAACGCTGGAGGATATCCACCAGCTTATGGACGTCGGCAAAATGGAGTCCCGTCGTGGGCTCGTCCAGGATGTATATGGTCTTGCCCGTGCTCCTCTTGGATAATTCCGTGGCAAGTTTGATCCTCTGGGCTTCTCCCCCGGACAGGGTGGTGGAGGGCTGTCCCAGCTTGATATAGGAAAGTCCCACGTCATTCAGGGTGGAGATCTTCCTGTATATGGAGGGCACGTTCTCAAAGAATTCCGTAGCCTCCTCCACCGTCATCTCCAGTACATCATATATATTCTTACCCTTGTATCTCACCTCAAGGGTCTCTCTGTTGTAACGCTTACCTCCGCATACTTCACAGGGTACATAAACATCCGGGAGAAAATGCATCTCGATCTTGATGATACCGTCTCCGTTGCAGGCTTCACACCTTCCTCCCTTGACATTGAAGCTGAATCTTCCCTTGGTGTACCCTCTCTCCTTGGCATCATTGGTAGATGCAAACAGGTCTCTGATATGGTCAAAAACACCCGTATATGTAGCAGGATTGGATCTGGGGGTTCGGCCTATAGGCGACTGGTCAATATCTATAACCTTATCCAGTTGCTCTATCCCTTCGATTCCCTTATGCTTTCCCGCAATTATCCTTGCCCTGTTAAGCTTTCTGGCCAGAGTCTTATACAGTATCTCATTGACCAGGGAGCTCTTGCCTGACCCGGACACCCCGGTGACACAGGTAAATACGCCTACGGGAAATGAAACATCTATATCTTTAAGATTATTCTCTTCCGCTCCCCTGACGGTGATATAACCCTTTGGTTTCCGTCTCTTCTCCGGAACAGGTATGGTAATCCTGTGACTTAAGTAGGCTCCGGTGATGGATTCGGGGCATGCCATGATATCCTCCGCTGTACCCTGAGCCACCACTTCTCCGCCGTGGCTTCCTGCGCCGGGACCTATGTCGACTATATGATCTGCCGCCATCATGGTGTCTTCATCGTGCTCCACCACTATAAGGGTATTACCCAGATCACGCAGATATTTCAGGGTGTTGAGCAGTTTATCATTATCCTTCTGATGAAGCCCTATGCTGGGCTCATCAAGGATGTAGGCAACTCCCACAAGTCCGGATCCTATCTGTGTTGCAAGCCGGATCCTCTGGGCCTCTCCGCCGGAAAGGGTAGCCGTAGCCCTGGACAGAGTAAGATAATCAAGCCCCACGTCAATAAGAAAACGGATCCTTGCCCTTATCTCTTTTAAAACCTGATGGCCGATCTTCTCCTGACGTTCTGTCAAATCCATATTCTGAAGATAATCATTAAGATCCTTCACTGACATGGATGTGATCTCATAAATGTTCTTCCCGGATACGGTAACACCCAGGGAGGTCTTCTTCAGGCGTTGGCCGTTACACTCCGGGCAGGGGGATATCCTCATGAACTCTTCATATTCCTGTTTTAAGGTCTCTGAAGCAGTCTCTCTGTATCTCCTTTCAACGTTCTTAACCAGCCCCTCGAAGGCTATGTCATAAACACCACGCCCTCTCTGTCCGGTATAGCGGACCTTAACCTTATATCCTCCGGTACCGTTAACTATAAGGCTCTTAACCCTGTCAGGATAATCCTCAAAGGGGGTATCAAGGTCAAAACCATACTCTTCTGCCATGGCTGAAAGAAGAGCATTAGAGAAACTGTCTTTCTTGGAACTGGACTGCCAGCCGGGAGCAACGATGGCTCCTTGGGAAATGCTTAAAGAAGGATCCGGGATCATCAACTCCTCCGCGAACTCCATCTTATATCCCAGGCCGAAGCATACGGGACATGCTCCGAAGGGATTGTTAAATGAAAAACTCCTGGGCTCCAGTTCATCCATGCTGATATCACAGTCGCTGCAGGCATAGTTCATGCTGAAATTAAGGGAATCACCGTCTACGATGTCAACACGCATGATCCCGTCCGTGAGCTTCATGATATTCTCGATGGAATCCGTAAGGCGCTTTTCAATCCCCTCTTTAACCGAAATACGGTCCACCACTATCTCTATGTTATGCTTTATATTCTTATCAAGTTCAATATTTTCCGAAAGCTCGTACATATTCCCGTCTACCATGACACGGACATAGCCGCTCCTCTTGGCCTGTTCAAGGACCTTGGCGTGGGTTCCCTTGCGCCCCCTTACCACAGGTGCCAGGAGCTGCAGCCTGGTCTTCTCGGGAAGTTCCAGAAGCTGGTCTACCATCTGGTCTATGGTCTGGCGCTTGATCTCCTTGCCGCAATTCGGGCAGTGCGGAATACCTATACGGGCATAAAGCAACCTGAAATAATCATAAACCTCAGTAACTGTCCCCACGGTAGATCTGGGATTCCTGTTAGTAGACTTCTGGTCAATGGAAATGGCCGGTGACAGTCCTTCTATCTTCTCCACATTAGGCTTCTCCATCTGTCCCAGGAACTGACGGGCATAAGAAGACAGAGACTCCATATATCTCCTCTGTCCTTCAGCATATATGGTATCAAAGGCAAGGGATGACTTCCCCGATCCGGAAAGCCCCGTCAGGACCACCAGCTTATTCCTGGGAATATCAACATCCAGGTGCTTTAAGTTATGCTCCGCTGCTCCCCTTATCCTTATTAATTCTTTTTCCTTCTCCCAGTCTATTGCCTTTCCCATCTTTACTTATCCTCAAGCGAAAGCAGATTCTGCTTCAATTCTATCAAACGATCCCTGAGCTCCGCTGCCGTCTCAAAATCAAGATCGGCTGCTGCTCTCTTCATCTTCTTGGTAACCTTATCTACAAGCTTCTCCAGTTCCTTCTTATCCATGGATTCGGGATCTTTCCTGAACTCGAAGTTCTCCTTCTCTATCTTCTTGGAGATACTGATCAGATCTCTTACTGCCTTCTTCACCGTCTCCGGTGTGATACCGTGTTCTTTATTATAGGCATCCTGAAGGGCTCTTCTTCTGTTGGTCTCATCAATGGCGATCTTCATGGAATCCGTGACCGTATCGGCATACATTATGACATGTCCCTCGCTGTTACGGGCAGCACGTCCCACCGTCTGTATCAGAGCCGTGGCAGAACGCAGAAATCCCTCCTTGTCCGCGTCAAGGACCGCCACAAGGGTTATCTCAGGAATATCAAGGCCTTCCCGGAGCAAATTGATCCCCACCAGCACATCAAATACATCGAGACGCATATCCCTTATGATCTCTGCCCTCTCCAGGGCATCGATATCGGCATGCATATACTTGACCCTTATCCCCACCTCTCTCAGATAGGTTGTAAGGTCTTCAGCCATCTTCTTGGTAAGGGTGGTTATAAGGACCTTGTTGCCCCCCTTGGTCTCCTTATTGATCTCGGATATAAGGTCATCTATCTGTCCCTCAACGGGGCGTACGTCAATAACGGGATCCAGCAACCCCGTAGGCCGTATGATCTGCTCGGTACGCAGCAGTTCATGTTCTTCCTCGTATATATTAGGAGTAGCCGACACGAACATCATCTGGTCTATCTTGCTCTCAAACTCCTCAAAATTCAGGGGTCTGTTATCCAAGGCCGAGGGAAGCCTGAAGCCGTAATCCACCAAAGTGGTCTTCCTGGATCTGTCCCCGTTGTACATGCCCCTGACCTGAGGGATGGTGATATGGGACTCGTCCACTATTATAAGGTAATCATCCGTAAAATAGTCCATCAGGGTATAGGGCGGCGTCCCCGGGGCAAGTCCTGCCATATGCCTGGAATAGTTCTCTATCCCGGAACAAAAGCCCGTCTCCCGGAGCATCTCTATATCAAACCTGGTCCGCTCGGATATCCTCTGAGCCTCCAGCAGCTTATCATTGCTCTTAAAGTAACGTATCCTCTCCTCCAGCTCCTCCTCTATAGCCGCTATGGCGATCTCTATCCTCTCGGGGGGCACTACATAATGGGACGCCGGTGTAATGGCGGCATATGTCAGACGGCAGAGTATCTCTCCCGTAAGAACATCCACCTCGGTAATGCGGTCGATCTCGTCCCCGAAGAATTCCACCCGGATGGCCTTCTCACCGTAGTTGGCCGGAAAGATCTCCAGAACATCTCCCCTGGCCCTGAAGGTCCCCCTCCTGAACTCCATCTCACTTCTGGTATACTGGATCCCCACCAGCTGACGGATCACCTCATCACGGCCTATCTCCATACCGGGACGCAGGGAGATCATAAGATTGATATAATCCGTGGGGCTACCCAGACCGTATATACAGGAAACACTGGATACCACTATGACATCCCTTCTCTCCGTCAGAGAGGATGTGGCAGAGAGGCGGAGCTTATCTATCTCATCATTGGTAGAGGAATCCTTGGCTATGTATGTATCGGTGGAGGGAACATACGCCTCCGGCTGATAATAATCATAATAGGACACAAAATACTCCACGGCATTCTCAGGGAAAAACTCCTTGAATTCACCGTAGAGCTGGGCTGCCAGCGTCTTATTATGGGCAATGACAAGAGTGGGCTTATTAAGCGCCTCTATGACGTTGGCCATGGTAAATGTCTTGCCTGATCCGGTAACTCCCAGCAGGGTCTGAAACTGGTTACCTGACCTGAAACCGTCAACCAGTTCTTTGATGGCCCGGGGCTGATCACCGGTGGGCTTATATTCCGAATGAAGCTTAAAATCCATTATCCGGTTCCTCTTAAAGACCTACATTATATGGAAGTAGCATAACATTTTTCAGGGCCTTTGTCCATAGATTTAAGAACAAATGTTCGAAAAAATGATATGACAAACTACCAAAAACAACTGAAATATTTGTATTTATTGTATATTGCAATTCTTTCGAATATTGAATACCATTGTATGTAGTTATCAATACTACATTGAGCGGTATAGATAACAATATTAATGCCGAGGGATAAGGAGAAACTTATATGATCAAGATAATCGCTGACTCTTCAAGTAACATGGAAGGTCTTGATGATGTTGTATTCGAATCCGTACCCATGACGATCTACACGGATGAGAAGAGCTATAAGGATGACAGGTCCCTTAACTTACGTAAGATGCTGGATTACCTTAAGAATTACAAGGGGCGCTCATATACTTCATGTCCCAATATTGACGAGTGGGTAAGGGCCTTTGAGGGCGGAGATATCATATACATTGTAACGGTTACCAGTACTCTTTCGGGAACATATAATGCCGCTCTTGCTGCCCGTAATATGTATCTCGAGGAACACCCTGATGCGAAGATCGAGGTTTTTGATTCAAAAAGCACCGGTCCCGAGATGCATCTCATCGTAGAGAAACTGGCGGAGCTTATCAAGGCAGGCTGCGGATTTGAAGAGGTAGTATTAAAGACGAGGCTTTACATGAAGAAGACCAGTCTTTTCTTTGCCTTATCCTCACTCCATAATCTGGTGGAGAACGGCAGGGTCAACCGTCTGGTGGCTTCGGCTCTGGGCAAGCTGGGCATAAGTGTAATTGCCAAGGCAAGTATTATCGGTGATATCAAAGCTATTGCCAAGGCACGTGGTGAGAAAAAGACCGTAGAGCGTATATACGAAGAGATTAAAAAAGCCGGTTATCACGGCGGTAAGATCAGGATCTGTCATGTTGAAAATGAGTCCATAGCGCTGCAGTTTATAAAGAGGGTAAGGGAAGAGTTCAAGGACGCGGATATTCAGTATTATCTGTCTAAGGGGTTGTGCGGGTTTTATGCGGAACAGGGAGGACTGATGATAGGGGCGGAACTGTAGGGTTACCGCTCGTTACTATTCACAGATATCTTTACATACATGCGTAATCCGCCCGCTTCGCGGGCTTCTCCGTACGCTTTCGCGTACTACGATTACTTATGTATGTAAAGTTCCTGCTTCGCAGCACGAATATAAAAAAGAAGCGGTTTTTGCGAGCAAGCTCTCAAACCGCTTCTTTTTATATTCTACTGTGAATAGTAACTAATTAAAACATCTCTTTGCTCATCTCGTCGATGTACTTATCGATGCACTCGTATACGCCCTTGAATGTAGATACAGGCAGTCCCTGTGAAGCGTTGGGGATGAAGTAGAGCTTGCCGCCCTGCTCTGTACAAGCCTCACGAACCTTCTGCTTAACAATGTCCTCTGTCCAGCCTTCGAAGTCAACTTCTGCGGAGTCGATACCACCCATGAAGGAGATCTGTCCGCCGTACTTCTTGATCAGTTCAGGAATATTGTTGGACTTCATAACACCCTGCCATACATCGATACCCATCTCGATCATGTACGGTACAAGTGTAGCTGCATATGAATCTGAATGGTGAACGATAAGTTTAACGCCGTTCTCCTTGTAATATCCGTATACATCCTTGTAAGCCTGCAGATAGAACTCTTCAAACATATCCGGCTTAAGGAATGTAGAGATCTGGCTTCCCCAGTCATCATGATGGAATAATGCATCAGGCTTCATGTACTTGCAGATTTCTGTAGCATACTTGATCTCCCACTCGGCGAGAGCCTTGATGAGGTCAGCCATCTCATCAGGATACTCATAGAAGTTGATCAGGCAGTTCTGGATCTCCATAAGGTAATGGCACTGCTCGAAAAGTCCGGGAACTACGAAAGGAGATACATAGTAATCTTCCCTGTTAACAGCCTCAGACTGATCAAGAAGAACTCTCCACTTCTCCTCCGGGAATACTACTTCCGGGAACTTAACGTAATCCTGCCAATGCTCCATATCCTTGATAACGATCTTGTCAGGTGTATGAACGGGGAACGCACCCGGTGTTCCCTCCGGCCATGACTTTGTAATTCCCCAGGCATTAACCTTGTTGTGCTCACCGTATGCCGGGTTGGGGTTAGTCATCTGGAAAGGTGTGGGGCTTAAGATCTTGATAAACTCATACTGCTTAACAAATCTCTCCGGCTTACCTCCCTTGATAACTTCATCGAAATTCTGACGTGGTGTCAACATATTTTGTTCCTCCTTACAATTACTACTATGATTTTTAATATTTATACAAGCTGATGACTACTCGATCATCAACCTAAAACCTTCTGAACCGCCTCAAGTATCCTCTCGGGCTGAAAGGGCTTAACGATAAAGTCCTTGGCTCCGGACTGGATAGCCTCAATAACCATAGCCTGCTGGCCCATGGCGGAACACATGATGACCTTGGCATTACCGTCTCCCTCTTTGATCTTCTTCAGGGCCTGTATGCCATCCATCTCAGGCATGGTAATATCCATAAGAACAAGGTCGGGCTTAAGCTCGTTGTACTTGTCAACGGCATCCATACCGTTAACGGCTTCTCCCGCAACTTCGAAACCGTTCTTGGATATAACATCCTTGATCATCATACGCATAAATGCAGCATCATCAACTATAAGAATCCTTGCCATATTTATCCTCCCTGTGGTCAATCACACTAAACATCATACAACAAATTCAGAATATTTGCAATATGCTACGGTAAAGATAATTTACTCTGCAACGGAGGGTTCCAAAGTCTGCATGTAGTTGGTTATGTCTGTATAATTAACGGTTATAGCCTGGTTTTTCTGCTGGTTAGTGATGTTACCGTAGAGAGATACTCCCGCCCATGCCAGGAGCGCCACAACAAGACATGTGACTATGGCGGTACGAAGCCCCCTCATCCTCTTGTCCTTCTTCAGGTTCTCCTTGCGATTAACCTTGTCATTCTTATATGCCTCAACTTTTGCCTGACTCATATTTCAAAAAATCCTTTCTGTATAGTCCATCACTATTATACATAAAATCCTTCAAAACGGAAGAACAAAATTAAAAAAGAAGTTCCATTATCTTATTGCTCCGTGCCACAAACTCTGTCATCTCCTGAGGCTCCAGCGGTGCATTGGCAAGCATGGCAAGATCGTATAACTGCTGACACATCATATTGACATTCTCTCCGGTCTCATTTTCGAAAATGTACTTAACCAGTTTATTGTTGGCATTCAGCACCAGTGTGGCATCGTTGCCGCCCATCATACCGAAATCCATGCCGCTCATACGGTACATCTTCATCATATCCTGCATACGGCGGGAGTCCTCATCTTTGACGATCATGGAGGAAATGCTCTCGTTCTTTAAGCTTTCCACCTTAACCTTGAGGTTATCCCGTCCGAGAGCTGCTTTAAAGGTCTTTGTAAGGCCCTCCTCCAGCTTCTTCAGTTCATCCTCGTCCATGGCTTCGCCCTTGAGGTCATCGGTAACGTCCGCATCTATCCTCCTGAAGGTATAGTCGGAATTCCTGTGTTCAAGCTGGGTGATAAATGAGGTATCGATGTTATGGTCAAGTATAACCGCATCCTTGCCCTGCTCCCTGAACATATTGATATACTGGCTCTGCTGCTTGACATCAGTGACATAGTAAACCACAATCTTATCCGGCATCTTGTCTGCTTCGGGCGCCTTTTCATCTTTATTCTCGGTCCCATCGTCTTCGGTCTTGTCATCTTCAGGCTTCTCAACGGGCTTTAAGAATTCAGGCAGGGTAAGATACTTGTCATCCAGGTTCTTAAAGAGGATGTAGTCGTTCATCTTGTCGCAGAACTTGTCGTCTTTTAAGCAGCCGAACTTGATAAAGGGGCTGATATCGTCCCAGTATTTCTCATAGTTTTCCTTATCCGTCTTGCACATCCCCGCCAGCTTGTCAGCCACTTTCTTGGTGATGTAATCGGATATCTTATTGACGAATCCGTCATTCTGCAGTGCTGATCTCGACACGTTAAGGGGCAGATCCGGACAGTCGATGACTCCCTTAAGAAGCATTAGGAATTCCGGTATGACCTCCTTGATGTTATCAGCGATAAATACCTGGTTGTTAAAGAGCTTGATGGTCCCCTCTATGGACTCGTACTCCATGTTGATCTTGGGGAAATACAGGATGCCCTTTAAATTGAAGGGATAATCCATGTTAAGGTGTATCCAGAAAAGGGGCTCTTTAAAATCCATGAAAACCTTGCGGTAAAATTCCTTGTACTCTTCTTCGGTACAATCGTTGGGATGTTTGGTCCACAAGGGGGTTGTATCATTCAGCGCCACCGGACGTTTAACTATCTTAAGCTTCTCTGTCTTCGGAGAAACCTCTACTATCTCTTTTTCACCCTTCTCGTTCTCTTTTTCTTCAGTCTTGGCTTCCTCAACTATAGTCTCGATAACGGTATCCGTATCAAGCTTCTCCTCCGGAAGTATGGTCTCATACTCGGGCTCTGCATTGGTCCTTGACAGGTAGATGGGAACCGGCATGAAACCGCAGTATTTCTCCAATACCTCTCTTGCGCGGTATTCATTTGCGAATTCAACGCACTCCTCGCTTAAGAAGAGGGTAATGGTTGTCCCTACTTCCGTGCGGTCGCCTTTATCAATGGAATACTCAGTTCCGCCGTCGCACTCCCAATGAACTGCCTCGGCGCCCTCCTTGTAGGATAAGGTATCGATGTGCACCTCGTCCGCAACCATAAATGCAGAATAGAATCCCAGGCCGAAATGCCCGATTATCTGGTCTTCATTGGTCTTATCCTTATATTTTTCAAGAAAGTCCGTAGCCCCTGAAAATGCGATCTGGGTGATGTACTCCTCTACTTCCTCTGCAGTCATTCCCAGACCCGTATCAGTAACCTTGATGGTCTTGTCTTCAGGGTTGACCACCACTTCAATCTTTTCCTTATAATCATCAGGAAGGGTATATTCTCCCATCATATCAAGCTTCTTAAGCTTGGTAACTGCATCACATCCGTTGGAAATAAGCTCCCTCATGAATATATCATGATCGGAATACAACCACTTTTTTATAATGGGAAATATGTTCTCACTGTTTATTGATAATGATCCTTTTTTTGCTGACATAACTATCACTCCTTTACCGAGATATCTTAACCCCTTGCAATATACATGTCAAGGACTTTTTAGCACTCAATCGTCAAGAGTGCTAACACAGTGGGTTACCACTATATCTTCCAGCATTATTATCTCCGGTTTGTCGGAAAGAACCTCTGTTTTAAGGACTTTGGCCTCTTTTTTGCTTTCCGGATCCGGCCCTTCCCTGACGGAGACCATCTTATTATCCTTAATCTCCCTTACAAGCCGGGGGATATCGACCTTATACCAAAGAAATATCCCCATGAAAAGAGAAAAGGCAGCCAGGACATAACATATATGTGATACAAAAAACAAGCCTTCCGCACTCATAACAATTCACCTTTTCGCATTTTTTCCTGAAGCCTGAGAACGTAGGGCAGGGTGGAACTTATGCCCTCTATGCCGGATATCGCCCGCCGGCGCAGGCTTTCAATCTCTTCCCCCTCCAGATCGAGGGCTGCCATATTGATGGACTGGCTGTCCAGGAACAGATTGATGACATAGTATAATGAGACCTTATCATAATTACTTTCCCGATCGGTCCTCTTTTCCACCGTATCCATGCATTGCTCCATCTTCCTGAAGAGAGACCGGTACTCCTCCGGAGAATGCTCCGATACCCTGCTCTGCTCCGTCATAAAGCTGCAAAGCCCGGCGTAACACTGAGCAAGCTCTCCTTTCTCAAAGCATTTGCTTCCTGCCGCCTTTTGAAAGAAGGCTGCAGACATGGAGGCCCGGGTTTTAAATGAGCCGCTCCACTGGGTCAGGAGCATTCTTCCCACATCGTAGTAAAGACCTGCTGCCTCTTGCGAGGAATCACCTATCTTATCCGCATTATTTAAAACCGTGTTAGCCAGAAGGTTTAGGTCCCTGTTGACCACAAAATGGTCACTGTAGTAGTCCACCAGTCCCATGTAGGCCTCCGTCCTTTCAGGGTAAATGTCTATGGCCTCGTATAGGCCCTCCGCCTGACCGGTGCTAAGCCTATATGAATACTCACTGTCGTATATCCCCACAGCCCTTGCATTACACACCACTCCCAGGCTCAGGCTAATAAGAGACATGGCCGCCGAAGCGGCAAATGCTGCGATCTTCCTTATGATCCTTCTCCGCCATCTCCGGGTGATCCGGGAAGGATCCTTTAAGACCTCCATCAGTTCATCACAGCTTTGATACCTTTCATCCGGATCGGCTTTCGTACACCTGTCAATGATGGCCCCCATGCCCTCGGATACAGACCCGTTCAGTTCCCTGACAGGGATATATTCCCCGCTTTTGCCGGGATCTGCTCCCGTAAGAAGCTGGTGCATGGTCATTCCCAGGGCATATATATCAGACCTTTGATCTGTCCGGCCCCTGTATTGTTCAGGGGGCGCATAGCCCTTTGTTCCCAAAACCGATGTATCCGCCTTATTCATTTCCCCGTATTCTACAGCTATTCCGAAGTCAATGATGCAAAGCCTCCCGTTGGGTTTCAGCATCAGATTGGCAGGTTTCATATCACGGTAAACAATGGGTGGAGTGTGAGAATGCAGATAGGATAAGATATCACTCGCCTGCAATCCCCAGTCTATGACCTGATCCTCGGTTGCCGGCCCCTTTTCCTTCAGGGTCTTATCCAGTGATTCTCCTTCGATAAAATCCATAACTATATATATCATGTCCTCATGGTCAATGATATCAACGATCCTGGGGATACCCGGGTGATCTAGGGACTTGATCAGATTGGCTTCTGCCAGAATGGAGTTTATCACGATATCATCTTTTATACCGTTTCCGGACTTCTTTACTTCTTTGACTGCCCAGTTCCTGTTGAGGCGGGAGTCATTTGCCAGATAGACCACCGACATTCCGCCCCTGCCAATGACTTTAAGCAGCTCGTATTTATTGTCTAAAACTATGCCCGTACCAAATCACCTTCTCTCAGATCGCAGGTTTTTTCATTCGGATGGTCATTGTACATTATCTCCGTTTTTGATCCTTCATTTTCAGAGGAGACTTTGTCACATTTTATCAGGATAAGGGAAATGTTATCTTTCTCGCCTCGTTCCTTAACGGTTGCCACAGCATCCTGCGCTCTCTTTCCCAATTCTTCCTTGTCAGAAATGAATTGAGGATCAAAGATATCCGCCATCTCTCTTTCTCTCATCTCATGCCTAAATCCGTCGCTGCACAACAGATAGGTCCCCGGTTCCGCTTTACCCCGTATTATCTGAGGTCTGACCTCCTCAGAGGCTCCTACGCATTGAAGGAGGAGGCTTTGGCGGGGGTCCTTTTTTGCTTCTTCAGAGGTCATTTTCCCCCTCTTGACTTCTCTTGCCACAAAGGTATGATCCTCGGTTAGTTGCCGGATCCCGGCAGATGATCCCTTTTCAGATGTGATGCAGATATCCGATCCGGATATGGAATTACTGATATGATAAATACGGGAATCGCCAACATGGACGATGATCAGATATTCCCCGAGAATGATAATTCCCGTAAAGGTTGTCCCCATTTCCATGCCATTTTCGGCGGAATAGTTACGAAGCTTCAGGTTCTCTCTTGTCAGGATATCCAACCAGGCTGTTTCAGCTTCCCGGATGCTCTTACCTTTAAACAGTTCCTCTGCCTTCTCATTAAACCACATATCAAAGGCCCGGATCACCTCCGAGCTTGCCAGTTCTCCATTATCCAGGCCCCCCATGCCGTCACATATGATGGCCATTACGCACTCAATATCTCCTGATACGGCGTGTTTCACCAATAGGGAATCTTGATTGATCGCCACCTGCCCCGCATCCGTCACAGCACAGGCATAGTATTTACACACTCCCGTAGCCACACCTCCTATTTGCCCGCTACAGCGCCGGGGCAATCCCACTCACCGCAACGCCAGCTCGGTCACGATTTTAACATTATTTTACAATAATGTCAACACAATTTCTGTAATATTTTCATTTTGTGCCCATTTCTATAAATAATATTCAGTCGGGTATGACAGCATTTTTCATTTCCCATATTGCATAAACAGGCGGCAATAGATAAAATTGGATAAAGAACTGATGATGTATCCCTTTTGAAAAGAGGTTTAATATGCTGCATAAGACAATTCCCGGAGCAAAGGCTGCCGCCCTGGCCGCTGTTTTGATCATTTTTTCCCTAATCCTTTCTTCCTGCGCCGAACCCTCCGGACCATCGGCTTCGTCAAGCGCCGCTCCCTCCGGACCATCAGCTTCGTCAGACACCACTCCTTCCGGACAAGACTCCTTAGCAGGACCGGCAACCGTAGCCGCTCCTTACGGACAAGGCTCCGGCCCGGTATCACCAGATGTGTCAGGCAGCAATGAAAACAGCAATGCAGCCTCCTCTAATACGGCCGCAGTAAATATTCCCCCTTCGGAGATATCAGATACTGTCTTTAATTTCAATACATCCCTGCTGAACGGGGAAAGGGTGAACCGGAATATCTTCTCGGATTATGACCTTACTCTGGTCCTTGTATGGGGAACCTACTGTCAGACGTGTATAGCCGAGATGGGCAACTATGCAGCCCTTTACAAAGACCTTCCTGATAATATTAATATAATATCCGTTGCCATGGATGTCAGTGAAGGGGATACAGCCATGATATCAGCTGCCAAAAGCATCCTGACCCGGACCGGCGCAGGATTTCCCACTCTTTTGAACAACAGGGAGATAGCCGGCTTCCTTAAGGAAATACGATACCTTCCCTCTTCCTTTTTTGTGGACAGGGATGGACATTTGCTCGGACGTATGGGGAACGGAGCCGGATTCCGGGAAACTGTCGGAAAGCTGGAGGGATATCTGGTTTAATTAAGGTAAAAGCAAAGGAATACAGCTATGGCATTACTTAAAAGAATCCTTCCTTGGGTCATCCTTGCCGGCTCAGTCATAATGATATCTGCCGGGATCATCGACCACGGGTTTAGGGATGTAATGGGAAAGGCCATCATCATTTGCCTGGAATGTGTGGGGATCGGATGATGAAAGGGCTTCGAGAGCATTTTAAAGAATACCGCCGAAGGTATATCCAGCTTATGACGGCGGTTTTGTACAACTGTAATTTGGGCGGATTTCTTTCCGGAAGGATCGGAAACTGGAACAGCAAGGGATTGTGTGTTCCGGGTCTTAACTGTTATTCCTGCCCCGGAGCGGCATTTGCCTGTCCTCTGGGAAGCCTCCAGAACAGCCTGCAAAATTCAGCCTTCCGTTTTCCCTTTTACGTCATCGGTACCCTTCTCTTGTTCGGCATATTACTGGGGCGTCTGGTCTGTGGTTTTTTATGTCCCTTCGGACTGATCCAGGAACTGCTCCATAAGCTGGGGCGTCTCTTACATCTCCCGGATATAAAAAAGAACAGGTTAACAAGAGGGCTGTCATATTTAAAATACGGGATACTTATTTTCTTCGTGGTGGCGGTCCCGGTGGTCCGGTTCGTCCCCGGGTTCTGCAAATATATCTGCCCTGCCGGGACTCTTGAAGCCGGGATACCCCTTGTCCTTGCCGATGAACATCTTCAGGCGCAGATCGGTCTGCTGTTCTCCTGGAAGGTATTTGTTCTTGCCCTGTGCATTCTGGGCTGCATGTTTTGTTACCGGTCATTTTGCCGGTTTATATGCCCCTTGGGCGCCATATATTCATTTTTCAATTCCACCGCTTTTTTCGGCATTAAGGTAAAAAATGATAAATGCACCGGATGCGGGGTCTGTGTCAGAACATGTAAAATGGACATAAAAAAAGCAGGTGACCGGGAATGCATCCACTGCGGCGAATGTATAAAAACCTGTCCCGTGGGCGCCATCGGTTACCCCTGCCCCGGAAAGTCATCTGCTTTTAAGAATTAGGCAAATCTTATGAATACTCCTTCAATACCCGGGCAACATACCC
Organism: Lachnospiraceae bacterium; assembly: GCA_017550165.1. GTDB lineage: Bacteria > Bacillota > Clostridia > Lachnospirales > Lachnospiraceae > SIG280. Next base: position 150,509 of record JAFZQH010000020.1, read on the forward strand.
ATCCCACTCATGTTCCAGGCTCTTGTCCAACGTAAATGTCCGGATGGATGTGCCGGTGACACAGCGAAGCTCACGGCGATCATAGGTTATGTTGATGTAGAGTCCGGCTACGTCTTCAGGAGAAAGCCCTGCGCCGGAACGTGAAATGATATCGGCTGTAGCCGCAGCAGATGACTGCAGCACAACCTTCATATATATGGGTAGCGTCTTACCTTTAACCAGATCATAGCATATATTCCGAACGTTACCCCAGGTCTGTAAACGCATCGTTCCGGCGGTTTCCCCACTTCTGCTGTCATCATTCTCAGCACCTGCTGCCGCTAAAACCTCATTGTTCATTTCCGCCAGATACTCCTCACTGAGCCTGCCGTCTATGGTAAATGTATTGGCCTTGGTGATCACGGCCTCCAATATTAAATATTCATCAAATGTATCAGACGCCAGGAGCTTGCCCATGAAGCCCTTGACGTCCGTGATCTCTATTGCGGTCATATTATCCCTTTAACCTCAATGTATTATTATTGATCAATTCTTCACGCCCATTCTCTCAAGAATACTCCTTGCAACACTGATACCGTTGGCTGACGCCTGCTGCAATCCTCTGGTAACAGAGGCTCCGTCGCCAATAGCGCGAAGGTGCTTAACGCTGGTCTCAAAATCCTTGTCGATGATTACCTTATTGGAGTAGAACTTAACCTCGACACCGTAGAGCAGGGTCTCCTCACTGGCGATACCCGGAGTAACCTTATCGAGAGCCAGTATCATCTCCTCTATATCCACCATGATACGATGGGGGAATACAAGGGAAAGATCTCCCGGTACGGCATCCTTCAGGGTAGGGATAAGGTTGATCCTGCAAAGCCTCTCCTCAGTAGTCCTTCTGCCCCTCCTGAAATCTCCGAAGGTCTGGACAAGGATCTTGCCTCCGCAGAGCATGTTCCCCAGCTGAGCGATCTGCTTACCGTATTCTATGGGAGAATTAAAGGGCTTGGTGAAATTCTTGGATACAAGGATGGCAAAGTTGGTATTATTGGTCTTGAATTCCTGTGCCTTATATGCATGGCCGTTAACCACAGCCAGACCGTTTTCATAATACTCCGTAGCCACCTCTCCCGAAGGATTGGTACAAAAAGTCCTTACCTTATCGTCAAATGTGGGGGTGTGATAAACAAGCTTGGCCTCATAAAGGTTCTTGTTCAAAAACTCCATGATCTCATCACGGACTTCCACACGGACGCCTACATCCACGGTTCCGGGCCTGGTCTCAATGTCATGCTCACGGCAGATATGAGAGAACCAGTCAGCTCCTTCACGGCCCACGGCGGATACGATCTCATCAGCCTCATATGTCTCGCCGTTATCGCATACCACAGCCTTGGCGATACCCTCTTCGATAATGATATCCTTTACCATGGTATCAAAGATGATCTCTATACCGGAATCCAGCAGATGCTGCTGGAGCTTGCTGTATATCTTATAGCCCTCCTCCGTACCCAAATGCCTTATAGGGCACTCGATAAGCTTAAGGTTGGCATTGATGGCCTTACGGCGGATCTCCATGATCTCTTTTTCTTTATCAACACCGTATACATTCTTGTCAGCACCGAACTTCAGGTATATATCATCGGATTCCTTCAGGAGTTCGATGGTCTTGTCATACCCCAATATCTGCGGAAGATTGCCTCCCACGTCGGGAGAAAGAGACAGCTTGCCATCCGAAAACGCTCCTGCCCCCGCAAAGCCCGTGGTTATGGAACAGGGCTTGCAGTGGACACATTTGTTGGTCTTACGTTTGGGACAGCTTCTTTTTTCGATCCTGCGCCCCTTCTCTATCATAAGAACCTTAATGTCCTTCTTCGCTTTAACAAGTTCATATGCGCAAAAAATCCCGGAAGGACCTGCACCTATTATAATAACGTCATATTTTTTCATGCAAAACACCTCTTTATCATCATTACACCAATTCATAATCTACCATGAAAAGCCCTAAATTACAAGGTAATTTCCCTGTCAAGGCCAAATGAGTAAATGATGGTCTCCTTAACGGGCAGATCCGTATACTTTACCAGGGCTTCCGCATAAAGGTCCAGCTGGGTCTTATACCTCTTTACCAATTCCTCCGGTCCCTCCACCCGGTCCGTCTTGTAATCTATAAGGACGATCCCGTCATCCTCCATAAAGTAGGCATCAATGATACCCTGCACTATTATCATCTCTTCCCCGCTGCTCTCCGGCACAAGTTCCCTTGCGGGGACTCCCATTACAAAGGGTTTTTCGCGGTACAGTTTCCCGATCCTCTGTGCCCTGCCCATACGCACAGCCAGAGACGACTCCAGGAATATCTTAAATGATCTCCTGTAAAGAACCTCTCTGTCCTCCGGATCCAGGTATCCTGCTTTCATCATGTCCTCGATCTGGCCATCGAAGCTTCCCCAAAGATCCTCCGCAGTGAAATCAAAGTGTTCCATCACCGCATGATAAGCGTTGCCTCGTCTCACACCCTGATGTTCTTCTTTCTTTTCCACAAAATCCGGCACGTAGGGGATGACCGTCTCCTCGTTATAGATATTGGTCTCTTCCTCCTCCGGCTCCAGGGCTAGATAAGCTCTTTTCTTTAATTCCGATACGGACATCTTGGTCTTAAGTCCGATCTCGCCACGGTAGGGATACTCATAAGAGAACCTTTTTTCTATCTCCTCATAATAATCCTCATGCTCCGGGTCGATCAGGATCATTCTTCCATGCTCGGTTACCGCCGCAAGGGTCTTAAGGGAAGTCCACTCCTCTTCCACCTCGGCCGCAGTTATGTCCCTAACCCTGATGCAGTCACAGCCGTTATATAGTTTATTCGTAAAAGGTTCCGGGATCCCGTGCTTTTCCCTGATCCCTTTAAACCCCTTATTCCTGATCAGGGTCATATAAAGCATATCCGCAAATGATCCGGCACCGCAGATATCTGAAAAGCCCAAAGCCTCCCCTCCCGAGGTGGCGATATAGCCGTATTTTGCCATGGTATTATCCACATTGTCCGTATAGCAGGTCATGATCAGTTTCTCTTTAGCCCTGGTCATGGCTACATAGAGGACACGAAGTTCTTCCCCCATGTCATCCACTCCGCTTCTTACGGCAAGGATATTACGGGCTATGGTGGGTGTCTTGATCCTCCTGTCGGGATCAATGCATTCAATTCCCGCACCCAGCTCCGGATGGATAACAACCGAAGCGCTCATGTCCCTCTTATTAAACCTTTTGTCCAGACCACAGAGGAAGACGACGGGAAACTCCAGGCCCTTGCTCTTGTGTATGGTCATGATGCTGACCTTATCCTCATGGGACTCCCCGGAGTCAGGTTCAGCAAAATCTATCTCATACTTCTTCATCTTTGAGATATATCTCAGAAAATTGAAGAGTCCCTTGTAACTGGTCTGTTCATAAACATATGCCCGTTCTATCAGCATAAGGAGATTCTCGCGGCGCATTTTTCCGCCGGGCATTGAAGATACATAGTCCAGATAACCCGTCTCGGCCACAACCGCCTCAATAAGCTCATTTACGGGAAGAAAGACCGCACGTTTCCTGAAGGATTCCAGCATGTCAAAGAAGCCTCCCAGCTCCTCACACTCCATGGCGGCCTTATAAAATGACCCATCAGGCCTGTCAGCCCGGATCCCGGCCAGTTCCTTTGATGACATTCCAACCATGGGGGATCTTAAGACCGCTGCCAGAGGGATATCCTGCATGGGATTATCTATAAGCTCCAGAAATGACAGCACTGTTGCCACTTCCGGATTGTCAAAGTATCCTGTGGTGGATGCTGCCTTAGCCGGCACCCCTGCCTCTTCAAGGACAGCCGCAAAAGTGTCCTTCATCCCCTTAGCGCTTCTGAAGAGTATGGCAATGTCTCCGTAACGTAGAGGACGAAGGCCCTCTTCTCCGTCACGAACCCGGAATTCTCCCGATTCCACCATCTGCTTTATCTTTAAGGCCACCATTTTGGCCTCGGTGCTTCTTTTGGCATATCCCGACAGGGAAGCATCCTCTCCGGGCCCGGCTATGAGGAATTCCGTATCACAGGTATCCTCCGGTGCCTCGGGATAATCGGCTCCATATACCAGCTCCGCTGCCTTGTCGTAATCAACCTTGCCCACATACGGCTTCATAAGCTGACGGAAGACGTAATTAACGGAATCTATGACCTGACGCCTGCTCCTGAAATTATTATGAAGGTCAATGCGCCTGTTGGGGCCCTCCCCGGTGGTATATTTATCGTACTTGTCCATGAAGAGCTCCGGCTTGGCCATCCTGAACCGGTAGATGCTCTGCTTCACATCACCCACCATGAAAATATTGTTCCTGCCCTCTTCCATTCCGGATACAGCCTGAAGAATAGACTCCTGCACATCATTTGAATCCTGGTACTCGTCTATGAATATCTCGTGGACCGAGGAAGCGAACTGACGGGCCACATCACTCCTGCTGCCGTCTTCATTGGTAAGGATCTTCAGGGCAAAATGCTCTATATCACTGAAATCCAGTATCTTCTTATCCCGCTTTGCCTTGCTGTAACGCTCCTTGAAGGACAGGGTCAGATTAACAATGGTCTCCATGTCCCTGAGACAGATGGAAAAGGTCCTGCTGACATCCTCCGGGGGTATGGAGATGATCTTATCCCCGAGGGAGTTGACCTCCGTCTTGACACCATCACGGATCGTCTTGAAAAGCTCGATCTTAGACTCATCAACCTCATCCGACTTTTTCTTGTTTGCTCTGCCAAAGGACTTGTCCTGCAGGGCTCTGTAGAGCTCACTGTAGGTCCTGCTGCGGGCTATGGTTTCCACCATATCCCTCTCGGATAGTGCAAGTTCCTCCCAATAGAAAGGTCCTCCCACCTCCTGTGTGAGGTTCACCAGATAACTAAGCCGTCCCACCATTTCGCGAAGAACTGCCCTTGCGTGGGCCACAGCCACCATAACAGCAGGATTGTCATCTATAGAAGCCCCTTCCTTAAACTCATAATTGGAAGAGATTTCCCGGATCCATTCTTCACTGTCAGGATAGCTCATGGAACGATCGTGGATCCTCATGATGATATTTCTGATCTCATCATCCTTCTTCTTGGGGGCATAGCACTCTACAAGCCTGATAAACGCGGGATCGGCCTCTGCATACATCTCCTCAAGCATTTCGTCCATGACATCCTCTTTAAGAAGGGTCAGTTCTCCCTCGTCACTGATCCGGAAATCGGGAGAGAGGTCTATCCTGTGGAAATAATTCCGCACAATATCGAGGCAGAAGCTGTCTATGGTGGTGATCCTTGCATTATGGATCAGGGTCTGCTGCCTCATAAGATGCGTATTATCAGGGTCGTCTTCAAGAGCTTTGGCAATGGCCGTCCGTATACGTCCCTTCATCTCTGCTGCAGCCGCCTTGGTAAATGTAACCACTACAAGCTTATCTACATCAAGGGGTTTGTCCTTATCGGTTATCATTTGGATGATGCGTTCAACAAGAACTGCCGTCTTGCCCGATCCGGCGCCGGCAGATACCAGGAGATTACAGTCTCTGCTGTCTATGACCGCTTTTTGCTCATCTGTCCACTTAGGCATCTCCGGTCACCTCCCCTTTATCAGTCCTGACCATATCCCATGATCCCGGAATGCATTTTCTGGTCTCAAAGCCGTCCAACGTCGGATCAAATCCGCAGACAGACTTGTAAGCACAATATTCGCATCCGGTGTGCTCCTTTAATTCATAGGGGTCGATCCGGGCGTCCCCGGACATTATCCTGCCTGCCATATCGGAGATCAGCTTATGCATATAATCCCTCATGGCAGCAAAGTTCTCTGTGGACACCGCCGGTCCGGTATTCCTTATACTTCCGTCTTTATTGACGGACACGGGAAGGATTTCGGATGCCCCATCTATGTCTTTATCCATAAGCCTTACGATGTCGGGATCATCATTACACAATCCTTTCATCCTCTGGGCTTTAAAGAGTTCTTTCTCCAGATCCTCATCTGATATGCCGGGCTTTTCCCGTACAATGGGATCATCGATATTGTAATAGAATACTCCCGCAGGAATGGCCTTCTTTCCGGGATATGCCTTCTCCATCTCCCTCATGGCAGCCTCCAGATATACTCCCAGCTGCAAAGAGAGGCCGTTAACGAATTTCGTGATATCGAAATCATAATTACCCGTCTTGTAATCGATTATCTTAACGTATACCTTATCCCCGTCCGTATACAGATCCATCCGGTCGATCTTGCCTCGCAGCCATACATCGAGGCCGTCAGCCCCTTTCGTCGTATAATTAAATACCTGCTCAGCATAGACCTGTTCAAAATCACCCTTCCCCATCTGCTTATGAAGGGCCCATACCGTACGTTTCATAAGGCGCTTAAGGCGGCTGACCATATATCCGTTACGGGCAGAGTCAGCAAAGAGTTCAGGGAACATGTCACGAGCTGTATCATCCACGCACTGTTCCGCCATTGTAGCAAGCAGGTCCTCCGGAAGGCCGGCCCAGTCGAAGCCCTTCTCCCTCATATCCCGGGTAAAGGCCTCAAGAGCCCCATGCATCACGTTTCCTATCTCAAGAGGAGATATCTCGAACTCTTCCCTCTCCGAGAGTTTTAACCCTCTTTCAAGGAAATGGGCAAATGCGCAGCTTGAATATAGCTCCAGTCTCGTAACGGAGTTCTTAAGAAAATCACCATACAGCCTCTTTGCAAGATCCTCGCCCAGATTATCACTTTCGGGATTGTAGGAATAACCTGCCGCTGCCTTCAGGTGCTCCAGTTTTTCTCTTTTCCCGGGGTCTGAATCATACCATCTGTATAGATCACGCCAGAGCATATCCGTCTCCCCCTCCAGAGCCTCCTGAAAATGCTCCGTAAGATAGGTAAGGGACGACCCGGGTGTGATGATCTGATCTATGGGATCCCGGCTGTTCTTTATGATATCCTCCCCGAACATGGAGGTCATGACAGATATAAGGTATGAAGGCAGGATCCCTGACCCGTCACTGCTTAAGGCGGAATAGCTTATGTATAATCTGTCCGCCGGTTTGGTCATGTTAAGGTAGAGATAAAAACGCTGAATATATGACTTTTCCCTTACTGTGGGGGCAAGGGAGATCTTTTCCGACAGGTACTCTCTCTCTGTCTGGGAAATGATGCCGGCGCCCGCATCAGCTGCGGGGATGATGCCCTCATTTACACCGGCAAAGAATAATACCTTTATATCACCAAGCCTGGTCCTTGTAATATCCCCCAGGGTCACCATGTCCATTCCCCCGGGGATGAGGCCGATCCGGACTTCGTTAAAGCCTGCGTCAAGGATCTGTATGTATTCATCGGCAGACATTTCCTCCGGTCCTAAGAGTTCCACATATTCATCAAGAAGGTCTATTATGGTCTTATATATCTGGCTGTATTCTTTTTCCCGGTCAGCATCCCCGGCCTCTCCGAAGGCGTTCTCCATGTCCTTTAACCTTTGCTGGGCATTAATGGCGCACAGAAAATCGTAGAGAGCCCCCGTCTTAACCCTTACGGAAGAATTCCCTTTAAAAGCCTTTGCAAAAGCATCCAGGGGCGCAATGAGCTCCTCCCTGACGGCGTTGATACGTTCCATCTCCTCCTCCGCAAAGGGACTGTCCTTATAATTCCCCCACTTCTTCCCCCATCTGCTGCGGCCTTTGACTCCTCTGGCTATACAGTAATTCTCAAGCAGGAATGCATCGTTCTCCGGGATTATCTTCATGCCGCATTTAACATAACGGAACATGGCCGGGAAGCTGAAATTCTCATTGACAACAGCCAAGGCAGCCCTGATGCACTCTATGAAAGGATTATGAAGGACATCTCTCTTGTAGTCCATAAAACTTGGAATGCCGCATTCAGCCATGATGGGGACCGCCAGCCTGGAATAGGTGGCAACATCTCCCGTCACTATTGAAATATCCCTGTATCTATAACCCTCCTCGCGTATCAGACGGCTTATCTCTCCGGCGATAAACTCCAGTTCCTTCCTCGGATCAAGGGCCCGAAATACCCGGATATTCCTGCATTCTCCCCGGTAGGTTTCATGGGTATACCTGAAGATATTTTTTTCCAGGAAGGCCAGCTCGGAAGTATCCTTCAATCTGTAATTACCCTCTATATATTCTATCTCCTCAACAGAAACCCCCGTTTCATCGGCGATCTCCATGAGCTTGCCTATAGTGGTCTTACTCAGCTTAAAGAGTTCATGCTCCTCCGGCTTCCTGCCCGGCTCATATTCCCCATCCAGGGTCACTGTGACCAGGACTTTTGAGCAGACCTTGAGAAGCTCACGGATAACGCTGTATTGAACAGGTGTAAACCCCGTAAACCCGTCAAAGGATACCACCGAACCCTTAAGCATATGGGAATCTCCGGCGCATCCGGGCAGCACCTGCAGCACCTCTTCAGAGGTAATGGCCCGTCCCTTTATATCCTCCTTAAAGGCCCTGAATATGGTCAGGATATCTTCAAGCTTATACTTCAGGGAGCCGAACTTTGCCTCATTTTTAATGAGGGACTCCAGATCTTCCACATCTATTCCGTATTGGGTAAACTCCGATATGGCGGACTTGATCTCGCTTATATAGCCTATCCGCTTCATATTGCCCTTCAGGACCGTCAGTTCTTCTTCCTTCTCCCCGGCAATGCGGCGAAGAATAAGGCTTTTTCCTATATCATCGAGGACCGTGACCCGTGACCGGCCTGTCTCCTCCATAACACGGTAAGCAAGGCGCGCGAAACTGACCACATCTATGTTGGAAATGATGTGCTTAGGATGGAGCCTTACCAGTTCCTTCTGGGTGCTCATGGTAAACTGCTCCGGTACCACCACGATGTAATTGGTCTCCGGTTTTTTCAAGGAATCCTCTATTATGCTTTTATATAGCCTGTAGCTCTTCCCGCTTCCCGAAGAGCCTGAAATGAGTTGTAATGACATTCACTACCCTCCCGGTGTATTTCTATCATCGTAATAATACCACACTGCTTATCATATCTCTATAGCTTCATGGGCGAACTATAAGTTGTCGTCTCGTGAAAAATGGTGTATAATGATTACGCTGTTTTTGCAGCATGGGTATTTAAAAAAAAATGAAATGGAGGATCAGTTATGCAGTATGAAATTTGGGGAGGCATGATGCCCGCAGTAACATTGAAACTTGAACAGGGTGAGAGTATCTACACCCAGTCAGGCGGTATGAGCTGGATGACATCAGGGATCAACATGGAGACCAACATGTCCGGCGGTCTCGGCAAAGGTCTCGGAAGGATGTTCTCCGGAGAGTCACTTTTTATGGCAACCTATACATCACAGGCTCCCGGACAAGAGATCACTATCGCCAGCACCATTCCGGGCGAGATCTTAAAGTTTGAGATCAATCCGTCATACAGGATCGTAGCTCAGAAGGGGGCATTCCTTTGCGCAACACCCGGCGTTGAGCTCAGCGCATTTGTTAATAAGGCTAAGACCGGCTTCTTCGGCGGAGAAGGCTTTGCTCTCCAGCAGTTTACCGGCAACGGCACAGTATTCTGCGAAGTAGACGGTTCCGTCAGAGAGATGGATCTTGCACCCGGACAGAAGATGATCATCGATACAGGTAACGTTGTAGCCTGGGAAGCTTCCGTAACATATGACACACAGACGGTTAAGGGCTTCAAGAACATCCTCTTCGGAGGCGAAGGCTTATTCCTTACCACATTGACAGGCCCGGGTAAGATCTGGCTCCAGACCATGTCCAAGAGTGAACTCGCTGGTGCTATCTCGCCCTTCCTTGGCTCCGGTAAATAAAAGGAGATAATCATGGATAGAAAAGCGATCAAAGAAGTATTAGATAAACTGGCCAATGATCCTAAGGCACAGGAACTGTTAAAGTCCTATGACAAGCCCGAACCCGGTAAAGAGGCAGCTGTTTATGCTGAGGTTGCCTCCAAGTTGGGTTATGACATTTCAGATGCAGATATAACGGGTTATATTGATAAATCAACCGAAGCAATGAAAAAAAGATCCGAGGCTAACATGGACAAGATCGAGGCTCTTCCGGATGAGGACCTGGGACAGGTGGCCGGCGGAGGAGAAAAGCATTCCAACTGTTCATATTCTTATCTCGACAAGGAGAACTGCTGGGCCCACGACGGTTGTGACCTTGTATGGAACCATTATTCGGACTACATCTGTCATCTCTCTGATTGGAATTATGCCTGCCATAAATCCGAAACGGAAAAAAAGTGTGGTAAACCGCAACAAACATTTTTAGAGTGTGAATGGGAGTATAGTATGTGACAGGAAGAACCTCGGTTAATAGAAAGGACATAAATTATGGATATAAAAGCGATCAAGGAAATAATAGATAAACTGACTGCTGATCCTAAGGCACAGGAGTTGTTGAAGTCCTATGACCGGCCCGAAGACGGTAAAGAGGCGGCCGTTTATGCAGAGGTTGCTGCCAAGCTGGGTTATGACATTTCAGAGGCAGATATAACAGGTTATATTGAAAAACTGACCGAAGACATGAAGAAGAGATCCGAAGCCAACATGGATAAGATCGAGGCTCTTCCGGATGAGACCCTTGGACAGGTGGCCGGCGGAGCAGATAAACACTCTGACTGTGCATATTCCTATCTCGACGGGGAGAACTGCTGGTGGCAGGACGGTTGTGACATTGTATGGAACAATTATCCCGAATATACATGTCATAGAAACGATTGGGGAGATCCCTGCCATGCACCATCGTATCGCGAAAAGTGTGGGAGTGAGGCGAAAAAACCTTATACCCCCATAAGCCCGTGACACAAATAAAAAATGCCCCGGTTACGAGACATTTCACAACATGCTCACACATGTCGCCGTGTCACATTTCACAACATGTGCTTTCGCACATGTCGCCGTGTCGTAAGCGATCCTCCCACTTCACTTCGTTCGTGGGTCCCTCCTTACGACATTTCCCAACATGCGCTTGCGCGCATGTCGCCGTGTCGTAAGCGATCAGTCGTCTTCGACGACAGCTTACGACATTATGGAGCATACGGGATTCGAACCCGTGACCTCCACACTGCCAGTGTGGCGCGCTCCCAACTGCGCCAATGCCCCGAAACATCATCTATATTACCATTGAAGGCGGCAATTGGCAAGACATATCTTGGGGTGACCTGACGGTCACCCCTTTTTGAGTATCTCTGATCTTCTCCAACTGACAATATGTTTACGCTATCATGGGAGATCTTAAGCGCAGCCCAGGCTCCAAAATATGACGGGAAGGGAAACAAGACCGGGAACATACAGACAGGGCACATAGTATACCGGGATGCAGCTATGACACTGAGCAGAAAGACCTTCTTAAAGCGCTTTGATAACAGGAGTTATACCGAATTGATATACAGGTAAAAAAGAAAGCCATCGGCTGACGCCGATGTCCTTGATAAGAAGAAGGCCAAAGCGCGTCTGGCTGTAGATAAAAATCCATCTGTCTTCAAAAGGTCTTCAAAAGGTAGTAAATGATGACTAAAAACGAAAAAACGATGGATTAAGTCACCGAAATGGAGGTCAGATAACAACCGAGAAGATATATATGGTGACTAAAAGGGATCAAACGATGGATTTAGTCACCGAATCGGAGGTCAGATGAGTGCCAGAGCATCATATTTGATGACTAAAAGCGCAAAAAACGATGGATTTAGTCACCATTATGGTAAAAACAAATGATCAAAAGATAAGAAATGAGTAATATTCAATCTTTTCGACAGACTGAGGCGCAAAGCGCCTGATAATACTTAGCCTGCTTGATCACAGTATATCTGCGACGGAATAGCTGTCAACCCTGCGAAGCACCGCACCGCGGCTACGGGGTTGACCGCTATCCCGTAGCAGATAAAATGATAAACAAGCAGACTAAGGATTAGTGGCGGCAGGGATGCCGGTTGGAATCAGAGGCTTTCGAGAGCGAAGCGGACGAAAGGCCTCCATTTCAGTAAAGGAACGAAAAATATTTGAATTATGGAAAAAGTGTAAACGTTTACTTGACCGATACCTTGTATATTTTTTTCTTTTATACTACAATATGTTGTGGTATTATAGTTTTGAGAAAGGATTTACACGTATCATGGTTGACAGGATTAACGGTATCGGCAATTATAATACTTATCCCGTGATCAAGGGCCCGGCCAGCGGTGAAGAGGAATCTGACTTTGCTAAAGAATATGGGCAGGGTCTGGTCAGTGACCCCTATGGTGACAAAGGGGTCATATATGAGTCCGCTGCACCAAATGAACCTAAGAAAGATGAGCCGGAATCCGGTGTTCGGCTGGATCTGTCAAGCGCAGCAACAGCTCCTGAAAGCGACATCGTCGAAGAGGATTTCATTGCCAAAGCGAAAAGGCTTTTCTTCGATCTCATCCAGGGGATCAGGGAATTCGCTTCGAAGCTCTGGAACGGCAACGACGGAACCCCCGAGGTGCCCGAAGAACTTCTTCAGGGCGATTTCCGTAAGAATGCAGCCGCCTCCGGGTTCAAGACTGCAGAAGAGCGGTTGCAGGAACTGCTCAACAACGATAACAGAGGACACCTTGTCAAGAACTCTGATCTGCTGACCTATTATGACCGTTCAGGACGTATAAGCAGCGTGAACGCTTCCGACAGGATCAGGATCATGGAGGGAGATTACAGGGATATCTATCTTTGACCCCAAATGTATCCTTACGGACATTCCTGTACAGACTCTCCGTCTTCCTTTTTCTCTTTTTCTCTGGGCGGATTACGCTTGATATACTCTGCAAAGGGTCCCTCCGCAGCCTTCCTTATCCGCTCCTCTCCGTCATTCTCAAAGAACCAGCACAATCCCTCGTCAATCCCGTAATAATCATCACCGGCCATAAGAGCCGAATTCCTGCAGCCTCCGGTGCAACGATCCACGTACTTACATTCCCTGCATTTGGGATTATGATCACGGATCTGACCCACGGTTGCATCGCAGAGATCATTAAATTCCGATTCTCCCAGGATCTCACTGAGAGGTGTCTTGAACAAATTGGGGAAATTCCCGGCATATCCGCAGTCAGCCATGCCCATGCAGGGGCAGATCATGCCGTCGGCACCTATATAAAAATTGGTCTTCAATATACCGCAGGAAGGCATAACCACCTCGTCTGCAGCAGAGCACTCCCTATGGAAAAATATCTCCCACTTATCATCTCCCGGCGTATACATGAATACTCCGCCCATCATGATGGACATGGGAGCATCGTCTTCAAAGTACTGAGGAATGTATTCCTCAAACATCTGCAGTTCCTCCTCGCGAGTCATCTGATACTCTGCCATCTCAGGTCTCGCCCATTCTCCCAGTTCCATCATGGAGCCGCATTTGATGCTCCTTACGCCCAGGGATGCAAGGAAGTTGATAGTCTCCCTGAGCACTTGACGATTACCCCTGTGCATGCACATGGATACCGAAACTCTGTAATCTCTTTTCTGAAGAAGCTTCAATGCATTAATGGTCTTCTCCTCGGTCCCGGGGACTCCCCGCAGGAAATCATGGTGTCCCAGTCCGTCGAAGCTTAGCTGAAAGGCGGGATGTATCCTCCTTTTATCAAGCTCATCCAGAAAAGTCTCATCTAAAAGCGCTCCGTTGGTGTAGATGACATCTATACCTATCTCTCTCTGGAGAAGTGCATCTATGATCTCCAAAAGATCACTTCTTACAAGAGGCTCTCCACCCGTAAGGCCAACCTGAAATACTCCGCATTCAGCCAATTGATCTGCGATGGAAATGATCTGCTCATGGGTAGGCGCGCCGTGCTTGGCATCAGGTGCAGACATAAAGCAGTGAAGGCATTTCAGGTTGCAGGCACCTGTAATGGACCAGTGGGCCTGTTTCTTATAGCGGGCCGGATAGGACTTGTATTCCTGTTCAGGTCTGATATATTCCGCAAAACCGGCAGGATGGATGAACCCCATCTCCAGGAATCTGTTGAAGATCGCCTTCTCATCTTCGGTATGATCCTCTGTATTGATGTCATGTGCTCCGTCACATTTCAACAGCATAAGGTATTTCTTCTTGTCCATGAAAATGGCATCTTTTCTTGCCATATCATACAGGCCCGTAGCAGACTTCTGCCAGCCCCTGAATCGATATCTTTCGCTTAATACGTACTTCATTTCCACCTGTCCTTTCTGCCTGAAAAATGAGTTCTTAAGGTGGATTATAACATATAATACGTCACTAAACTATCATATTTTGGTACTGTAACTTATTGCCCGAATTGCAAAAGTAAATTCCACCGCCTTGAACTGTAGTAGAGTTTAGTCTTACATAAGCAGAATTTAATCTTTCACATTTTTCATATATACATATATCGAATCAGTCGTAGTAGTCGAAGCTGTGGGCATGTGGGTAA